>CAZWIS010000021.1:0-49604 GCA_964634275.1 uncultured Candidatus Cloacimonadota bacterium
ATGATCTGGCTTTATCTCCTCTTGCTCTCAGCAGCTATCCCAATCCCTTCAATCCGGAAACCACGATTTCCTTCTTTCTTCCTGAGGAGGGACATACTAGGCTGAGTATCTATAACCTGAAAGGACAGAAAGTAAGGACGCTTATTGATTATGGTCTCAAGTCCGGTCTGCATCAGATAGTTTTCAATGGTAATGATGACAAGGGAAGGGCACTATCTACAGGGATCTATTTTATCCACATCAACCATAAAGGACAGGATAAAACGCTGAAGATAATCCTGATGAAATAGTATGAGCAGTCGAGAAGATCCGAGGTTATAACTGACGAAACAAGTGTAAATGACGAAAAACATTGACAAAAATGTAGACATTGTATCAATCTGACAAGTTTCACAGAATAATCCGAGGTAAAATGGCAAAACTATTTAGCAAAGACTATCACGAGAAATCGAGCACTTGGTACTTTAATCATGTAATCATACCTTTGAATCGGGAAGATCTCCTGTATTGGAAATCGGTAGACGAAAAGGACATGATACACCTGCACTTCTTCCCTGCCATGGGGAGGAGTGAACTGTTTTGCAGGCATGTGGACATAGTTTACGATCCCCTTTCCCAAAGCATTGTGAGCCATAATTGTGCAGAATGCAAGGATGACGAAAACTGTCGGCATTACCTCTCCATCCTTCGGTATGCATACAACTATTTGACGACGGATATTTTCGATACCGAGATTGTGGAGACTTGTTTTGGCAACGTCTTGAGAGCCGATGAAGCATGGCTTTTGAAAAGTGAGGAACGGGAGATTTCCATAGAGGGGATATTCAATCCGGAGACGGACAAAATCCGCTTTTATATGAATGCTTACGCTCCTGTAGATATCTTTCAGATGATGCAGCCCAAGCAAACAAAAGAGAACCACAGTTCGGAGGACAGGCACGTTGCCTATGGTAGGGATTACTCCGTTTACTTTAGCGATAGTGAATTGATTTTGTTCCAATTTCTGGTCGAGAAGAGAAGTGCCTACAGTGCCAAAGGTAAGTTCTTTTCCATCTACAAAAAGGATTTTGCCTCGGTAATCAATCTAATGCAAATTCAGGGAGTGGCTTTTGTAATCCGCGAAAGTGGCGAAAAGCTGGAATTCATCCGGCATCCATTGGCCCTTAGCATGAGGGTGGAAATGTATTCACCAGGGCACTATCTACTAAGCCCGGTGATCATCGACGAACTATCGGTCTGGTTTGCCGGCAAACCTACCTGGCTTTTTTTTCGCAATGTGGTTCGCAGTATAGATTTGCCATTTAGTAATGAGGTGACAGACCGGATCTTTGGCAGGCAGATGAGCCTTACAGAAAAGGATCTGGTGTACTTCAGGACGATAGTTCACCGCGAACTGAAAAAAGCAGATATCTACCTCGATTTCGAAGATAATATCGAGCTCCCTACGATCATTTCGGACGATCCTTTGATTCACCTGGTATTCAAGAAGATGGATGATGTCGTAGTCCTCGAGGGTTATCTAAAGTACAGTACCAGAGTCGATATCCCTTTGTCCGTTATCCGTTTCAATTCTCCGCTTATCAAGACGCAGTATGTGGATAGCGATGGCGACAAGCGTTATGCCTGGTTTTATATCCCGCCCCAGATTTTCGAGCAGGTAAAGCTGCTCCTTCGTGCTTTGCCCAATGCGGATATGCATAGATTGGAAGAGCATTCCCAGCTGGTGTTTGAAGGCGAGGATAATATCGACCGCCTCAAAAAAGCAGTCTATGAACTAAGCGAGACAAACTGGGAAATCGAAATCAGCGAAGAATTACGGCGCGACTTTATCTATCGAGTGCCTCTGCAAGTAGAAATCAATGCCCGAACTTCAGATGAAATCGACTGGTTTAGCTATGATGTCCGCTACCGTTACAAAGACTTTAGCTTTAGCCACGAGGAGCTTAAGCGCTATTTTGAAAGCGAGCAGAAGTTTTTGCAGACGGCTGATGGCAGATTGGTGTTTATTTCAAACCGCGAGGTGTTTGACGAAACCCAGAGGCTGCTGACAAAGAGCGAGCATTTCAAGGATGGTTTGTATCGGACGAGAGTGCAAAACCTGCCCTATTATATGCAGCTAAGGCAGAGCAATCCAGCGTTCAGAATCTTCGGGGACGAGTATATCGACAAGATGTTTACCGACCTGCTGTCCAGGAAAATGGATAGAACAGAGGCACTTCCCCAGTATCTTCAGGCGATTATGAGAAGCTACCAAAAGAGCGGGTATAGCTGGCTCAAGATGTTGGAAAATTACCACTTGAACGGTGTCCTGGCAGACGAAATGGGGCTTGGAAAGACGCTTCAGGCACTTAGCCTGATCGCAGAAACACCTGCCAACAGCGTGTCTTTGGTGATCTGCCCCAAAACTCTGCTATACAACTGGGCTGCCGAGATCGATAAGTTTCATACAAACATCCCGTTTTGCGTCATCGAAGGAGATCGAAAGACGAGGAAGGAACTGATCAATAGCCCAAACATCCGGCTCTTTATAGTTTCCTACAGCATTGCGACAAATGATATTGATGAGCTGAGGAAAATCCACTTTAACTGGATAATTCTGGATGAAGCACAGAACATCAAAAACGTCTCGACCCTGCGTAGCGCAGCGATTAAAAAACTGAGTGCCAAACACAAAATGGCATTATCGGGTACTCCGATCGAAAACCGGCTGACGGAGATCTGGTCTATCTATGACTTTCTGATGCCGGGTTATCTGGGAAGTTTGAACCGCTTCAAAAAAGAGTTTTCTTCGGATAATCCAGATAGTCAGAGCCGTTTACACCGGGCGATCGCACCTTTTCTATTGAGAAGGATCAAAAAAGAAGTGCTTTTGGAGCTTCCGGACAAACAGGAACAGGTTTCCTGGTGCAAGCTATCTCCAGTTCAGGAAAAGATGTATCTCCAGATTATCGAACAGGTAAAAAAACAGCTATTCAATCCCGAACATGCAGAGATGAACTATATCCACGTGTTGTCTGCGCTTACCAAATTGCGGCAAATCTGTAACCACCCATCTCTGATCAACCCGGATGTAAAAGCCGAGATCGAAGTCTCCACAAAGCTGGAACAGCTTTTGGAACTGGTAACCGAAGCAATTCAAAACGGACACAAGATATTGGTCTTCAGTCAGTTTGTCCAGATGCTAAAGCTGATCCGCAAAGCTTTTGACGAGCAAGGGATAAGCTATGCATATCTGGATGGGAAAACCAAAGACAGGCTGGCACCTGTCACGAGATTTAATGCTGATGCGGAACTCAAGCTGTTTTTGATCAGCCTCAAGACGGGAGGCGTCGGGCTGAATCTGACAGCTGCCGATACCGTCATCCTCTTTGATCCCTGGTGGAATCCAATGATCGAGAATCAAGCTATCGATCGTACTCATAGAATAGGGCAGAGCAAGAAAGTGCAGGTAATTCGCTTGATTACAAAGGGGACTGTGGAAGAAAAGATCGCAGCCCTGCAACAAAGCAAACTCGATATGTTCAAAAATGTGGTGGAGGATGGACAGCAAGTCCTTCGCGTCATGAGCCTCGATGAGATCAAAGCCCTGTTCCATTATCAAGCCTGATGAATCCAGATAAAGCACAGAAATACTATCTGAAACAGTGTAAGACCAATCTGGCTTTTGAGCGTGAACTGTATGTTTACAATCTGGGACTGGATTGTGTCCCGCGGTTGATAGAGGCTGTGGAACCTCTTGGTTTGAAGCTGGAACTGGTGAGCGGGGTGCCGTACTTTGATTATCCGGGAGGCTTTGATCCGCAACTGCTGGCAAAAACAATCGCCGGCTTTCACCTTTGTACCCTCAAGGATGGTAGGGCATTGTGCCATCATGACAATCAGCCCGGAAACATTCTCTATGATGGGGATAGATATTATCTGATCGACTTCTCGGACTCTATCCACGAAGTTATCGAGCACGACATCACTCATTTATTGCTGTTTTGGGCAGAAGAATACCGTATATCTGTCTTTTGCGATTTGGTTCAGCGTTTCATTGTGGAGTATAGCGGGATGATAACGATAGACTACGATAGATTTGGTGAATGCCTCCACAAAAACATCAAGCGCTTTGACGACAGGCGCCAGGAATTTGTAAAACTGAAACGGAAGAATGCCCTGGAGGCAGATCAAAACCGTCGCTGGTTACTGCAGTACAAAACCCCGTAGCGTAGGATTCCGATCCTACGAATGCAAACCCCCGTAGCGCATGATTCCAATCCTACAAGTAAAACCCCGTAGCGCATTATTCCGATCCTACAAGTACAAACCCCCGTAGCGTAGGATTCCGATCCTACAAGTACAAACCCCGTAGCGCATGATTCCGATCCTACGAGAACAACATCCCAATTATTCAACGCCCAATAAAAAAACAGGTGCAAATGAAACACTCGCACCTATTATCGAAACTAATAGTTATTCTGCTATACTATCCTGTGCCTGTGGGCTTATTTGTAAAAACAGCAATAGGCACTTTGTTCTTTGACGATGAGCTTGAACTTCGCATTGGCAGGAACTACAAAGGTAGTACCTTTTGCATAGTCTTTCCATTCTGTTTCGTTCGGTAAAAGAACTCTCAGGCATCCTGAAACTACGGTCATATACTCTACTGTGCTGGTTCCAAACTCGTATTCGCCGATATCCATAACGCCAACAGTGGCAGTGCCTTCTTCATTTTGAAAAGCAACGGATGCTACTTTACCTTCGAAGTATTGGTTTACTTTCAACATTGTCCTATCCTCTCGTTTCTTTTTTTTTCCAGTTTTAAATTCGAATCCCAAGTGTCAAAGGAAATATCAGCTTTCCTAAAATACTGCTTGACGGGATTCTATCAAAAACGATAATGCCCAAACTGAATAAAGTGCCTGTATCAGGGCATCTTTTGATGAAGGAGTATCAAATGAAAAGAACTATCCTCTTTTTGGCAATAGCCCTTTTGGCAATGCTAATCCTGGGTTGTGCTGAAAAACCCAGTTCCGTTGCAGACAAGTTTCTCTCTGCCATGCAGAAGAACGATGTAGAAACCATGAAATCCTTATCCACAGAGGAATCTGTCAAAGCTATCGAGTTTATCGGTATGATCCAGCAGGAATCAAGAATTATCAAAAGCTACAAAATTCTGGGTACCGAAACTACCGATGAAATGGCAAAGGTTACCTACACAGTGGAAATGAATGAAGACTACAAAAGCAACGATGACGAGAACAAGGAAGAAGTGCTGACCCTGGTCAAGCGAGATGGTAAATGGAAAGTTCATATCGAGAAAGATGGTATGCAAAAGTAGGCTTATAGCCTTTTCCATAATACTGCTTATTTTGGGCGGATCGAGCTATTACAAAGCTGGATCTGCCTTTTCTTTTGATCCTGGACTTATGTATGCCCAGTGGACGGATTATGACCTTCAAGATGGAGATATCATCCTGCGTAAGGGGAGGTCAATGGTGTCGGATTTGATCGCCAGGAGTTTCGAAAACTCCCGCAGAATGTCTCATTGTGGAATAATCCTGAATAGCGCCGGGGGCTATGAGGTGGTACATACAATCTCGGGAAGCATCTCTGAGCAGGATGGCATTAGAAAGGATACGCTACAGGACTTTGTATTGGGGGCGGATAAAGCTAACGTCTATATCCTTAGAAGCCGTAATATCAGGAACCAACGATTGATCAGGGACAACGTAACGCAGTTGCTATCACAAAACCCACCCTTTGATCACAATTTTGATCTTGAAGACAGCTCCAGGCTTTATTGTACTGAAATGATTCGTAAAGTGTTTCTGGATGCAGGAGAAGAGGATTTCTTTGATCAGATAAAAATCTATGGTATGACCCTTTTGGACTTTGGCTCTTTCTTTGACGATACACGTTTTCAGATACTGTATCCCGGGCAGGGAACGATGAATCAAAGAGAAACAATGGCAAACGCAAACGATCTCTATTGACACAATAAGCGATCCGCACCAGAAGTACAATTCATGGGATTAATATATGGTTAAATCGTATCAGAAAAACGTCTTGGCAATACACGACCTTTCGGGATTTGGAAACACGTCCCTGATGGCTGTCCTGCCAGTTATGTATCACAATAGGATAGGTGTCTATGCACTACCGACAGGGATATTATCTGCCAATACCTGTTATGAAGGTTACGAATGCCTCGATACCACTTTGTTTATGGAGCGGTGTCTGGAGCATTGGAAATCAATCCCCATAATGCCTGATGCTATCTACAGTGGTTTTTTGGGTGGTCCGGAGCAGGTAAAAATAGTGCAAAGAGCGATCAAGCTCTTTGCTTCCAAGCATCGAATGGTCATAATAGATCCTGTTCTGGCAGATGAAGGCGAGCTTTATAGCTGTTACGATCAAAAGATGGTGCTGGCAATGAGGGATTTGATCCGGCAAGCAGACATCATTACACCGAATTATACCGAAGCATGTATGCTCTCGGGAATCGATTACCATGAAGCCCATACTGCAGATAAACTATCACGGATATGCAGGCAGTTGCAATCCAGCGGAGCCAGATGCATCATAATTACCAGCGTTCCAAGCACCGATCCCAAGGGTAGCAGTGTTTATCTGTACCATTCAGAGACGGGCAGCGGCAAAACTTTTGCCAGCGAGTATCTTCCCTATACCTATCCCGGTACGGGGGATATCTTTTGCTCGATGATTGTAGCGGACATTATGAATGGCATTGATCTATCCGATGCCATTGAAAATGCGATTGGATTTATCAAACACGCAATCCTTGAAAGCCAGAAATACCTCCATGATATCAGGACTGGAGTAGTATTGGAACAGGCTCTTCAAACCTGGAAGCATTCATGATGCCACACCATGTATGTATTAGTGATTTGGATGGAACACTGCTGGGAAGCGACCGTAAAGTTTCATCTCCCAATCTGACAATGCTGGATCGGCTTGGCAACATCGGGATTACCAGAGTTCTGGCTACTGGACGCTCACTGTGGAGTCTGCGCAGGGTTTTGAAGGAAGATGCACCTTTGGACTATGTAATCTTTGCGACGGGTGCAGGGATAATGGATTGGAAGACACAAGAGCTGATCTATAGCTGTGATCTGGATAAGAGCCAAATCAGATTCGCCTTCGAAATCCTCGAGGGGATGAATATCGATTATATGCTTCACAAAGCCGTCCCGGATACTCACTACATGCATTACCGCAGTAAACATGGCAGTCCGGATTTTTGGGAAAGAATCTCATATTATCGGGATTTTGCGGAAGAGCTCGATCCTGCTTCCATTATGGAAATCGATGGCGCTACCCAATTTATGGCTATCGTATCCGGTTCCGAGGAGCATATCTACAGTGCACTGGCACAGAAGCTCCAGCCCTTGAATACGATCAGGACCACCTCCCCAATAGATTTTAGCTCCTTGTGGATAGAGATTTTTGCCCCGGAGGTTACCAAGGGAAAAAGCATTCAGCATCTGATGAAACGGTTGGGAACTGATATCTCCGAGGCAATGGTAATTGGGAACGATTTTAACGATGTGGATATGCTAAAGATATGTCCCAATGCCTATGTAACTATGAACGCTCCGCAGGAGCTAAAAGACAAATACTACTCGGTCTCTCATCATGATGAAGATGGATTTTGCGAGGCTGTAACACATTGGCTGGATAAGATTGGGATGAATAAAAAATGAAATCAGTTCTTCTGCTCAGTGTTACAAACCTGTTTATGACCTTTGCCTGATATAGGCACCTCAAATTTTTTCCACTTTTCACCCTTGGAGCAGAGCGTTTATCACTTCTTAATCAAGCCTTAATTTAGCCTTAATAGTTAAGGCTTGATTAAGGCTTGATTAACGCTTGATTAAGGCTTACAAGTAGGAGCCAATCAAAAAAACCAAAGCTCCTGCCAATCGGATCGGGAGTTTGCAATATAATGCCGTCGAGCTGAAAACCATTCAGGAAGTGATAACCCTGATCATCTTTTCCCTGTTTTCTGTGTTTTACCTCAAGGAGCAGTTACGGTGGAACTATATTATCGGATTCATTTTGATCGTACTGGCAGTCTTCTTTATCTTCAAAAAGTGGTGACGGGTTGATAGTAACCGGATACATAGCTAAACGACTATAAACAAACGTAGTACTGGGTCTTGCCCCATTCCCCGATATTCCATAGTCTTTTTGTAATAATGGAACAATATTTGCTCTATGGTTTTCAATTATTAGATAAAGATCGTTGAGAAATCGGGGTATCGGCAACGCCCCATACAAAAAGAGCGGTGGGTGGTATAGATAAATGTTTTTGTGCGCTCAAACTGGCTGAAAACCCACCGATTTGTTATACAGGAAGACAGGTTCAACGGTCTTAGAAATGGAATTGATGCATAGTGCAAAAGTGTATCCCTTCCTTGTGAATACAATTCAGACCATGTTGAGGAGGCCTGATGAAGTACTATTGTGTATGTCTTTTCTTTTTTGTAGTTTCAATGTTATCAGCTCTGCAAATCTTCCAATTGAGTGAGCTTCAGGATATCCCTCCGGTGTATGAATGGTCTGGTGAGTATGGAGTGGAAGTAAATGGTCACGATGTCTATCTGGCATATTGCTCGATATCGCATGGGCAGCCGATTCTTGTTTTTGGAATGCTGACAGCGGAAGGGGTATTTCAAACAAGCGTATTGGATACCGAGGAATCTGTATATGGGCTGCTAAGTGGAAGTCCTTCGATCGTAAACCTCGAGGGAGTCTTGTACATCATGTTTTGTCAGGGAGCGCAGACTTACCGGATGTCTTCATCGGATTATGGGCTCACCTGGCAAAGAGAAACAGAATGGACACCGTTTCGGAATGCGAATGATCATCTGCCACAGATGCTCCGGACAGAGCAGGGAATAGGGATGTTCAACGTTCGTCACGATCCTTTTGGATACGGATATGAGAGCTTTGTAGATACTTTCTCTACCATGAATAATACAGTCGTTTCCTACTCAGCAGATGATATGATGGGCGGTATAGTACGGTCAAACTCTGATATTTACATCAAGCGGGGAGGCAGCACCTCCTATACAAGCTGGCCAATCTTCAATGCTCCGGTAGTCACGACCGGTTCGATAATCTCACTGTCTGGAGCATATCCAGCGGATGATATATTTCTGAATGGTCTATACGAAAATGCAGAGCCATTGAAAGCAGATGTCGAATATATGATGGGTTTTACAAGATCACACTGGCAAAACATTGGAGAATCCGACAACCCGAATTTGATCTATATGCTTACGGTAAATGGCAATCATGCGACGGTGTTCAAAGGACAGATAATATCCCGAAACACCACCACTGATGTATATTCATCATATCCTCCCCCAGTGGGTGAACCCATTTTTACAAACAGATACCTCACCGCAGACACCTTGTGGGTACAGGAACCGGATATTTTGATCCACAATGGCTTGCATGTGCACAATACACTATGGCTCAAGGGTGATTTTAGTGGTAACATCGGGATATCATGCGATTCGGATATATACCTGATTCGCGATATCAAGCTGGCTGGTACCCAACTGGGGGATTCTCCAATGGTGGAACCGGTAAACAATGCAGATCGGATTACACTGATCACCAGCAAGCAGATCATCATCAAATATGGGTTCAAGGATCCCGTTACAAATACCAGGCATCATCCAAATTGCGGAACGGATGCTGGAGGGATCTTTATCTATGCGGATATGATCTCTCCCAATAGTAATAGTAGCAATCCCAGAAAAGATGGCATGTTTACTTTTGAATACCAGCATCCCCATCCTTCGATGGAAGCACGAGAAATAGACGGACAGCTATATGACAAGATAGATTTACACCGTTTCCGCTATCCTCAAACGGAAGGAAATCTCTGGCCCTCGAGCCTGGATTATCCATGGTACAACCCCTTGTGGCCAGAAAAAACACCATATCGACGGAGGGGCACAATTCACCTTTGGGGATCCATCACACAAAATCGAATGGGCTATACAAACCGCGCTCTTCATGATCCTTCCTATCCTCCGACAAACCTGTGGGATGTCGACAATGATCATTGTGGTTCTTCGGTATATGATAGCTATACAGACCCCTCCACAGGGATCTCATATTCCTCGGTGAACTTTCCGGGTGCGACTGGGACAGGAGTGGGGTACTTCAAAAATTACCACTATGATTATAGGACAAATCCACCATCGAAACTGAACCTGGCATTTGGATTGGGCATCAGAAGGACATTTTATGATGCATCGGGTCAGTATTCTTTTGAAGAAGCAATATATACCGAAGAGCCTGTCCTAAAGAAGTCCTTCGATTTCAATTCCGGGTCTTATCTGTATCATCTGAATAATACCCTCTACAAAGATAACGTTTCTTTGAACCAACCTGCTGCCGATTCCTGGCATCTAAAAGAGGCAAAGCTTCTGTCAAATCAGGAGAGTCTCCAGCTTTGGCAGCTTGCTGCCAATCCCCTGGCAACCATCCAGCTGGTAAAAGTCCATCATGGCTTGGACATTGTCACTCCGGTTCATCAGCAAATCTATCCAAGCAGTATGAATAGTATTAACCGGATAGATGCAGATTACGTGTTTACCTCCATGAATCAGAGTGGGATATTCGAGTTTGTGCATATCAATAATACTGGGTCAATCGAAGAAGTGCAGCAATGGAATCCCCAAGTTCTGGATTTCAGTAGTGTATCATTTTACTCAAACAAGGCTTCAATTGCGATCAAGAAGGGGGTTCAGGACTCCATATACGTATTGATTTGGTTCCGGAATGCCGAGGATCAGGTTCCAAAGCTCTATCTTGCCAGGGGCGAAATCCAAACTACAGAGATCAATAATGATACAATGACGCCTGTAGCCCATCATGTCCTTTGCTATCCAAATCCTTTTAGGGAACGGATTAGTTTTGAAGTGCAAAATAGCAAAGGATTGCGTAGTATGGCGATTTATAACCTCAGAGGACAGGAGATCAAAGCTTTCAAAGCCCATTCTCTGGCTTCGAACCATACAATACAATGGGATGGGACTGATGCCTATGGCAACCAGGTAGCTACCGGCATATACCTGCTAAAATCTATTGGGGACACGACGGTAAGGACACAAAAAATCCTCAAAATCAAGTGAGCTTGAGAATAACTTACATTCACAGATCAATGCATAAATGGGGCATGGGGTAGCTCTCCATGCAATCAGGGCGGAAGGTATAGATGACTGTTTTTTGTACGCTCAATAGGCTGAAAACACACCGAATTGCTGAGCGAGAAGATACTTTCAACTGTCCTGTACAGCGCGACATTCCAATGAGTGCGAGGTATGCTTTGGACAAATCATCTGAGATTGATTAGCTCAAAAATGTGTTCAGAGTAAGTATAATTCTTGACGCAATTAGTTTTGTGGATTTGTGAGTTTACTGTTATTATTGATAGCGTTATTCAGCGAGTAATTGTCGAGTATTTCTATCAGAAAGTTGTCGAAGCTCTTCATGTTTTTTTATTGCTCACACTAACAAGGAACAGGAGATACTGCCGATGAAATTGAGCAGACCTAAGAATGGATTATCTGATAGCGAGATATTGGTTCAGATAGAGAATCTGTACCAACCTTGTGCTGATCCCATGAAAGTAAGCCAGGATGAGTGCCAAAGCTGCGAACAGCGAATTTCCGAAGCCTTTGAACTTGCCATCAAGCATTCCCTGCCGGCAAAACAGGCAGATTTCCTATTAAGACTGTGCACTTGTGCCATTAGCCACTCTGATCCCGCTCTGGCTTGGCAGCACATAAACCATGTGTTTGAGATTGTTGAAAAGGGTCTGGATTACCCAAACTTGCATAAGGCATACAATGTCAGGGGACGCTTACATTGGCTGCAATCGCATTATCAGATGGCGATTGATGATTATGAGAAAGCCTTGCCACTATTCAGAAAAGCAGGATTACATTTGGATGTAGCAGGGATGTGTATGAACCTGAGCAGTTTATATTCGTGTTTGGGAAAGCCGGAAGAGGCATTGCACTGGAATGAGCAGGCATCAGAGGGTTTTATGGCACTTGAGAATCCCAAAATGCTGCAAGTAGCCACCAGCACCAAAGGCAACATTCTGAGTGCAATGGGCAGGTTGGAAGAAGCTTTGGCAATCAAAAAGCAATGCGAAGAATTCTTTGCATCAGTAAACGATCTAAGGCAGCAATCAATAGAACTGAATGCGTTGGCTGTTATCTCCCACAAGATGAATCACTCAGACCTTGCTATAGAGTATTGCCACAAATCCATTACAATAAAAGAGAAACTGAACGATTATACGGGACTGGCTATGGCATGGTTGAATCTTGGTATCTTTTATCTGGATACGGGGGATAGCGAAAAATCTGAGGTCTATTATAAAATGGCTTTGGAAAGATATCTTCATTTGGGCAATGAAAACTGTGCCGCAAAGGTTTACAACAACCTTGGGAACATCTACAAAAACCGCAAGGATTACGAACAGGCAAAGGATTGCTTTGAAAAGGCTTTACCTTTGGTTGTTGAATCTCAGGACAGTCAGGACACTGTAACCATCAAAGGTAACCTGGGTCTGATCTATATTGATACAAAAAGCGACGTGGAAAAAGGATTGAACCTGCTAAAGGAAGCACACCGGATGGCTCATGAAACTGAAGACCTATATCACTATGTAAGCTATGGAGCATATCTCGCTATAGCATTAGCAGAGGTGAACCGTCCACAGGAAGCTCTTGATCTGCTGAAAGAAATCCACAGGATAGCAGAACAAAACAAATATGAGAAACTCCTCAGCGACATATACAAAGCCTATGATCTTGCATATGCTGCTTTGGGAGACCTTGCCTCAGCCCGGGAAAACCTATTGAAGCATTGCCAAACTACCAAGGAACGATACAATATAGATCTGCTGGATAAGATCACGGAAATGAAGACCAAATACGAGACCGAGAAAAAAGAACAGGAAGCCGAAATATACCGTCTTAAAAACATCGAACTGGAAGAGAAAAACCGGATGATTGAGGAACAAAAATCCCAATTGCAAGATACACTTGCCAAGCTACAAAATAGCGAGATTCGCTATAACTTCGTATCGGAAGAGCTATCCCGCTCCATCAAAACCACTCTAATCGGTTCCAGCGAAGTGGTAAAAAACATCAACAATATGATCGCCATGGTCGCCAAATCAGATAAAACCAATGTTCTAATCACGGGAGAAACCGGAACCGGTAAAGAGATTGTGGCCAGAAACATCCATTCCTGTAGCAAGCGTGGCAAGCTGCATTTCTATGCAGTGAACTGCTCCGCAGTGCCTGATACACTCTTTGAAAGCCAGTTCTTTGGCCATGAAAAAGATGCCTTTACCGGAGCAAATACTGCCAAGATCGGTTGGTTTGAGATCGCTAATAGAAGTACCCTCTTTCTGGATGAGATCGGCTCTCTATCCATGGATCAACAGGCAAAGCTGCTGCGGGTACTGGAAGAAAGATGCATTGTCCGAGTTGGTTCACATCGCGAGATACCGGTAGATCTGCGCATTATCAGTGCGACAAATGTCAATCTGATGAAGAGCGTCGAAGAAGATGAGTTTCGCCGTGATCTGTATCACCGTCTGGCTATTTTCGTCATCAATATTCCACCCTTGCGTAATCACCGGGAAGACATCCCTTCCTTGCTGAAACACTTTGTCGGTGCCGCTTGTCAGACAATGAACAAAAAGATCAATAAGGTAGATAAGAGTGTGATCAACCTCTTATCAGATTACGAATTTCCCGGTAATGTGCGGGAACTGAGAAACATGGTTGAGCGTGCCGTATTGGTAGCTGACAGCTCAACGCTACGTCGAGAGTATTTCCTGATCCCAAGCACGGATGTGGAATCCTTTACCTCCGGTGGGATTATTCCCCTAGATGCTCTTGAACGCGATATGCTGATCAAAGCTCTGCAGAACACCAATTACAATCGTGTCCAAGCAGCTAAACTGCTTGGTGTTGACCGGAAGGTTGTCGAACGTAAAATTGTGAAACACAATATCAGCCTTCCTGACTTATAACCTGTGGTTGATTTCGGGCATTTCAAAATTCAGTGATTTCTGACCATTTGTTTATTTGATATTTGCTAATATTTGTTCTACTAAGAAGTCTAACAGATTGACATTATAATTGTTATGCCTCTGCATTTATCCAATGAAACTTGTTGCTTGATTATGACTGATACACATTAGCATAAGAATCAGTACGACCCAGAGATCACGAGACATTATTGCATGGTCATTTTTGACCAATTTCCTATCATATTAAAGATTAGAAAGATAAGTCACATACACACATTAACATTACTGAATCATCGAACACTCTTTATCTCCTCTCTGGTCGATATCGGGCATTATTGCCAATATTTAGCCAATATAGCAACATCAGATTTATCCAATTCATTCTATAACTGCAAGATAGCACCGTGGCACGTTACATGCTCTTCTATGGGTACGAGGTGATAAGATGAATATTCTACTTAATATGAAGTCTACGATAGACCAGGTTTTGCTGGATGAACTTGTTAGTTTACCTGAAACCAGCATTTACCTTTCTCTATCCACCGATGAGACAATGAGGATATTAGCTGAGATCAGACCACTCATCATAATCACTGACCGGAAGACATTTCTAGCTGGCTTAATGTCTGATCTGCCTCTATCACGCGATGATCTTGAGCTGTATTATTATGAAAAGATAGGAGATAATTTGGGTAACTACCTCCTAACCCCATATTCCAAAACTAATGTATCAAATATCGGCTTTTTGGACTTGGAAGAATCTACCATTCCGAGCCGGATAAGTTTAAATCACAAATCTGCTTACAGAAAACAAGTATCTCAGAAGTAAAGGAGTAAACATGAGAAACTTTTACAAACTTGCCTTTTTATGTCTGCTGATTGTGGGAATTGCTATCCCTCTTACAGCACAATTTCCGGGCAATGCCCTCTATTTTGAACAAGGAGATTATGTAGAAGGAACAGGTATCTCCACCTCGATGAGCAGCGTAACTATTGAATGCTGGGTAAAGCACGATTTTTTACCTGTTTCGGGATATCAACGCTATGTGAGCCTGAAAAGCGAAACGGCAGTGATTAGGGCCGAAGCGGGTGGAGTTCTGAAGTTTTACATCAAAAACTCTGCAGGAACTATTCGCAGTGTCACCGCAACTGTATTAACTGCAAATGAATGGATGCATGTAGCTGGCACCTACGATGGGACAACTTTGAAGCTGTATATCGATGGCAGAGAAGTGGGTTCAAATACTACTTCTGGAAGTGGTTTTTCCGGGTGGAATGGTGAGTTTAACTTCAGCCACAGTGGCAATGAAGCTTTTCGTGGATACATGGACGATATACGGGTCTGGAGCACTGCCAGAACCCAGGCCCAGATCAGGGACAACCGGTTCAAAGAAGTATCCACCGGTTCTACCGGTCTGGCCCATTATTGGAAGCTCAATTCCAGCAACGGAACTACGGCCACAGATTCCAAAGGTACTGCCAACGGCACCTTATACAATATGACCGATGCCAATTGGGTGGCTTCGGGAGTGCCGTCGGTGAGTGATAACGTGGGCAATGCCATCAGTTTTGATGGGGTGGATGATATCATTGATGTCCAGCTCAGAAGTGGGCTGCCTGCCTGGAACATCGAAACCGGTAATGCCTACACCATATCCATGTGGGTCAAAGGCTATCCACAATCATATACACAAACATTCTATAAAGAACGAAATTCAGGATTGAGCTCCGGAGTCCTGACAATCAGTGGCATGACAGACGGAAAAGCTCTGGTGGATATGCGTCCGGATGCTTCAACTGTCTGGGTTCTAAAGGCTTCCACTTCGATTGTCCTGGATGGAGATTGGCACCACATTGCCTGGGTTGACAACAACGGAGCCTGCAAACTATACATTGATGGCGTTCAGAACGGTTCCGATGCCAGCTATACGAGAGGTGCATATACGGCAGACCAGGTGACTATAGGGGCACATAGAAACACCAGTGGCAATGCTACCGCAAGATTCAACGGCCAAATGGACGAAATCTGTATCTGGAACATTGCTCTATCGGGATCACAGGTGAGTGAGTATATGAGTACCTTCCGGACAGGAACAGAATCCGGACTGGCTGCCTACTACAAATTCAACGAGACTGGCGGAAACGTGGTTTATGACGTTGCCGGAGGCAACAACGGCATCATGAGCAATATGTCCGATGCCAGCAGAGTACCATCCGGAGCCTATCTGGGGCCCACATTCAGTGGCACCATATCAACCAATACAACGTGGAGTGGATCTCTGCTCGTAGTCAATGGCAACGTTACGGTTAACAATGGCGTCACGCTGACGATCAATCCCGGTACAACGGTATATATCCCCGGCAACTACAAGATCAGTGTGCAAGGAAGAGTATTGGCCAATGGGGCTCTCCAGGATTCCATAAAGTTTAAGGGAAGCACCACCAACCGTTGGAATGGCTTCCGTTTTGTGGACACACCTTCAGCAAACAACGCATCCACATTCAACCACTGCTCCTTCACCTTTGCCGGGGCGGGTGCTGCAAATCCGGACAACCGGGGCACCGCTTTCTATGTCTCAAACTACAATAAGGTCAACATCACCAACTGCTCTTTTCGTGATAATCATAACTCCGATCCTACCGGTTTTGGAGGCACGGTTTTCCTGAGCAATGCCGGCATTCTCATCCAAAACACGGAGTTTAAAAACAACAAGACGGAAAGTTCTGGTGGGGCCATTTATACGGGAGGAGGGGGAGCTACAAGAATCGAGTATTGCAGCTTTATTGGCAATCAAGCATTGTCTGGATCGGGAGGGGCTATCTTAATCGGTAGCGGAGAAGCCAGAATCACTAACTGTGTGTTTCGAAACAACAGCGCTCAGAATAGCGGCGGGGGTGTCTATTTCACTGGTAGTTCGAATAATAGTGCTCGTCTGACCAACTGTATCCTTGATGGCAACTCAGCCAATCAGGGAGGAGCGATCAGCTATTGGACAGACAACCTGGTGGTTCCCAAAGTCATAAACTGCACCATCATCAATAACACTGCCACAACCTATGGAGGTGGCATATATCTTGCCACACCAACCGGAAAAGACATCCTGAATACCATTATCTGGGGCAACAGTGCCAGTAGCGGGAATCAGGTTTACGTGAGCGGTGCCGGGACTATGAACTTCCGACACTGCAACATCCAGGGTAGCCTGGCTGCCTTTGCTTTCTCTGGCACGCCTCTCACAGACAACTATGTGGCCTGTTTTAACCTCGATCCCCAGATTTCCTATTCTGCCTCCAATCCCGGTACCGGCTATATGATCAGTGAAATCTCGCCATGTATAAATGCCGGAGATCCGACCACCGAACTCACAGGTACAGAATTGACTGATATCAACGGCAATAACAGAGTTTACAACAACACCCTACATTATGGCGAACTAAGAACCGCTCTGGATAAGATTGACGTGGGTGCCATCGAGGATCAGAATGGCTTCGCTATCATTCCAGACGGTACAGTCCTGAACAGCAATACAGATATAGTCACCGACTTGTATCTCTATCAGGGGAGGACCTTGACGATAAACCCGGGTGTCACCCTCGATTTCTTCCGCTATACCAGAGGTGTCATCCATGGCAATCTTATCGCGGTGGGAACACCAACCCAAATGGTGAAGTTTACCGGTAGCGGATTCAGTCGCTGGGGTGGACTTTCATTCTTATCCACGGATGGATATCCCAATACTGAAAGCAGGTTGGAGTATTGCATCGTCGAAAGGGGCGTAAGCGATACCGGCAACGAAGCCTGGGGTGGCAACATTCACGTCTGGTATTATTCTAAACTGACGATCAAGAACAGTATAATCAGGGATGGAGATGCCAGCATAGGAGGTGCGCTTTACTCCAGAAATTCCACTATTGATTTCTTTAATACGGTGATCAGCGACAACGTATGCTCAAGCAGGGGAACCGGTGTTTACTGCAACAACAGCACGGTTAGATTGATCAACTGCACCATCACCGGCAATTCCAAGACCGGCAGTCAGAGCAATATTGGATATATTGCGCCCGTATATTTCAATAGTATATCCACTCAGCCTGTGATCCGTAATTGCATCGTTTGGGGAAACAATACCACCGCGCCATTGTATGCTGAAAGCGGCGTAACTTTTTCCGATGTAAGCTACTGCAACATCGAAGGTGGCTACAGTGGCACCGGAAACATCGACGTCAACCCTCATTTTACAGGAGGAACTACTCATCCTTACAACATCGAGCGTTACTCATTCTGCACTAATGCCGGAATCCCGGACGTCACAGGCCTGGACCTGCCGTCCGCAGACCTCCTTGGTAATTCCAGGATCCATGCTCACGCGACTTCTACTTATGACAGGGTGGATATCGGTGCCTATGAATATCCCGGCATGCATGCTCCTGGACCCTTTGCGGCATCGGATGGTAACAACGATTATCCAGGTTATGTACGTCTGACCTGGGATCACAACCCCAATTACAATATCACGATAAACGGGTTTAAGATTATCAGAAACGGCTCTCACTTGGAGACTCTAAGCAGTGAATTGAGGGCTTTTTCGGATTACAACGTGGTACCCGGCACTATCTATACCTATGTGGTTCAGGCATATAGCAGCAATGAAACGGGAGATTCACACGAGGACGGTGGCTACATCAAACCGAATGGGATCATTTCCGGCAATATCAAGACTCCCAACAATAACCCGGTGATGGGTGTCAAGATCTCGATCAGCCCATCGGTGGGATATTGCCTGCACCTTAGCAGCGGTAATTCGGCTTCGATAAGTATTCCCAGCCCCAACGCGAATATGAATTTCAACTTCACCCTCGAGTTGTGGGCCAAAACCACTGGTTCGAATGTCATTCTATTCTACTCCGGCACTCATACTCTATCCATCGACAATGGCAGAGTGAAGTATTCGGATGGCGTGAATACGCTGATCCAGCAAGATTTGAGTGTAAACATCAACGACGCGGACTGGCACCACATCGCCATTGTGAATGACTTTACAAACAACCAGGTGCAGATGTATCTGGATGATGTAGTCGCGGCTTCCTCGAGCGCTTATATCTTTGGAAACTATGTATCTTCCAGCTTTAATATCCCGGCTGGGCTCACCGGATACATAGATGATCTGAGGATATGGGAAGCGGCCAGGGATTCCAGCGAAGTGGTAACGGCAATGGGCATCGTAGTGCCTTATGACTCACCCGGCTTAAAGGGCTATTGGGCTATGAACGAAGGAACTGGAAACAGAATTTACGACGCCACCAACAACTCCGTGATTGGTACCATCAGTGGGGCCACCTGGTCTTCCGCAGATCCCAACATCAAGCTGGGAGCCATCACCAATGCCTGGGGTGATTATGTGATCACCCAGATATCTTATGGCAGCGCTACAACCTTTGCGGTGGTGCCATCTCTCTCTGGACATATGTTTCAGCCTGAACAGCGGCTTGTGACTCTCAGCAACAGCACTATTGCCGCAAACAACGTGGATTTCATCGACAACTCACTGATTCCCATTACCGGCTATGTGAAGTTTCAGAGCACTATCGTTCCGGTCGAAGGTGCAGTTGTTTACCTGAATGGCTCTCCTGCCATGCCTCCTGTCACCAGCAACTCTCAGGGATACTATGTGCTGGAAGTGGAGCATGGCTCAAACTGCATTATCTCGGTGGAATACAATGATCATCCTTTCAACCGCTCCTGGAATCTGGGCTCAGTTTCCTACCCCCGCAGCAATATCAACTTTGAAGACATCCTGCGCACGGAGTTCAAGCTCGATGTGGTGGGAGGTGTGGATAGCTATCCCATCGGAGATTTCGATGTCTCGGCAGTATCGGTTTGCGGACGCTATACGAAAGATGTAAGCGGCCAGAATTGGTCAAGCGGAGGGATAATGGTAGCCAACATTCCTCCTTTGAACTACAACGTGACCGTCAACCCCGCTGCCTTTGATCCCTTTGATCTTGCGGTGGACAACCAGTTCCAATCCTTGAAGACCCAGGCTATCGATATGCGAAATCCTGGGGCGGAGCTCGATACCCTGAGATTTGAATGGCGAGCCCCCCTACATGTTAATGTCGCCTGGGATGATTCCCTCTCGCTCAAATCCTTTGCCGCTTATCCGAACAACCAGTTCAGGGTACTCACTCAAAACGAATGGTATTCTGTTATCGTAACGGCGTTTGAGGATTACAGTTATGAAGGACACCCAAATCAGATAACATATTTGAATGATTGTAGCATTGCCATCAATGATGAGGTAGGCTCCAGAGGGTCTCAGAGCAGTGCCTTTGAAGGTGAAACCGAATATACCTATACCTTCGCGCCGTTTTTGCCAAACACCCTGGACGGATATGACCGGCAATACCAGAATTTACTGGAGATCACGGTGCGTGATGAGGCCAGAAACAGATTTGCCACTCAGGGGGATTGGATTATAACTCAGGGTGTGAGGCCCACTGAAAGCACTTTTGCCACCACCTCGCCGGAAATCCCTCTCCTTGTTCTACATGACCCTCCCGGAGACAAGAGCCAGGTCACGTTCAATCAGACCAATACCCACACTACCACATTATCCACCAGTGTGGTCACAAACCAAGAGTTGGGTGCTTCAATTACTATGCACTTGGGCCCCACGTTCAGCTGGTCCGGAGGTACACCTTTCTTTAGCAAAGAAACCAACATCGAGGTAACGAACGATTTTAGTGACACTTGGAGCTTCACAGCCAAGCAGGATAATAGCTGGGAGAAAAAAGTGACCTTCACCACCTCTTCAGAACTGGCAACTTCGGACAGCGACGATATCATCGGGGACGGAGCGGATGTGTTTATGGGGGCGGCAATAAATCTCGTCTGGGGGGTGACCGAAGAATTATACTGGGATTATGAAGAAGATGATGTGGTTCTGGACACAAGTGTTATGGTGCATCCCGATGGTTTTGACACCCAATACATTTATACAGACAGCCAGATACGCAATATAGTGATTCCCAATCTGATTCTGATTGGCGATACCGCATCGGCTGAAATGTGGCAGGATATCCTGGACGCAAATGAGGAAAACAAACTCAATGCAGAAGAACATCCTGATTTTCCCGCCAATGTATCATTCTGCGGGGGACCTTCTTATACCTTAAGCTCAGGATCCAGCACATCCAACACCAGAAAATTTGAGTGGGAAGTGGAGGTGAGCCGGGAGTTTGGTACTAAAATAGGGCATAAAGTAGATGGAGTAGGAGTTGGGGCCAAATTCACATTCAAGGCCGGAATCTCGGTAGGACGGTCCAATAGCACCGAAAATGAGGAGGCCACCACTACCACAATCGTTCTGGCAGATGACGACATAGCCTCCGATCTCACCTTCAATTCAGATTACTTCACCGTCGATATCAAAAAAGACCCGGTCTATGGAACTCCTGTATTCAATCTCATCTCTGGTGCTTCTTCCAATCACTGGGAACCGAACACCATGCCCCGTGACGGTGTGATGATGGCTGCAAACTCATATACAGCTACAGATATCCAGGAAGGGCAACCGGCTGTATTCCTGCTCTACCTGTCCAACACCAGCCAGACCAATGAACCCAGAAGATACTATCTGGAAGTGATGCACGCCACCAATTACATAGGTGCCACTGTCAAAATCAACGGTATTCCCCTGGCCCAAAGAATGGCCTTCGATCTCGACGATGGTCAGACAGTAACAGCTGTGCTAACGGTGGAACCAGGCCCCATGGGTTATGAACTGGAAGGACTCACGCTGGAGTTTTATGCCGACGGCGACCGTGGATACGATGGCCCGGCCGGACATTACTTCGATATCTTCAAATCCTTCAATATCTTCTGGGAAGCACCCTTTAGCCGAGTAAGGATAGCCCAGCCTCAAAACAACTGGCTGATCAATCAGGCCTCCGACAATACCCTCACAGTCATGCTGACGGATTACGATCTCAGTAAACCCGAGTTTAGTTCGATCAAGCTGGAATACAAGCTGATCTCAAGTGATACCTGGCTACCAGCTCTGGAAATCCTGCGCAGCGAACTGGAAGACCACCCCCGCTATATCAATGTATCCTGGAGCGTTGACGGCCTTTCTGACGGGCTCTATGAGATCCGGGCCTGCACAACCGATAACGTTATGCCGAACTGGTACACCACTTCGCTGGCAGGAGTCATAGACCGTGCCGCACCTATGGTGGCCGGTTTACCTCAGCCTTCAGATGGGATTCTGCAACTGGGCGATGAGATCTCGGTGAGATTCACCGAGGCGATCGATCCAGTTTCCATCCTGCCGGGATGCGTGACCATGATGGAAGTAGGCGGAGTCCTGAATCTGGATATTGAGATCCAGTTCTCTGTCAACGCCATCTACATCGTTCCTCAGGTGGCCAACTACTGGATGGAAAACAAGACCTTCAAGGTCACAGTCTCCAATCTCAGAGATCTCCACGGCAATCAGATGACAGCTCCTGTAGAGTGGGAGTTCTATGTAAACGCCAATCCAGTATATTGGCAGACCTCCAAGATTGAGCTCATCAAGCCGCTGGGCAACGCCATGAGCTTCAGCACCAGGCTGATCAACTCCGGTGGCCAGCAATCCTCATTTGCTATTCAAGACCTGCCTCCCTGGCTCAGTGCCACACCAATGAACGGTACTCTGATGCCCTTGGATGATGAGATCATTACTTTCACGATCAGTTCCCAGCTTGGTTTTGGATCCTTTAATGGAACTCTGTATGCAAACATCCCTGGTTTAGGAATGGAACCACTAAAAGTGGTGGTAAGTGTTCTGCTTGATCCTCCTGCCTGGACATCCATTCTAAACTATAACTATGACAACACAATGACTGTTACTGGACAAATGGTCATTGATGGCGCGGTCTCGGAAGACTTGAATGACGTCATTGGCGCCTTCATCCTCAATGGCGATGGAGTATACGAGTGCCGAGGGGTGGCTCAAACCGAATATGTGCAAATCCTGGATGATAGCTACCAGTTCTTCCTTACAATCTACAGCGATTCCGAGTACGGTGAACCAATCCAATTCAGAATATGGGATGCTTCCCAATGTAAGGAATATTATGGCATCATAGAGGAGTATGTGTTTATGGAAGGAGGCATACATGGAACTCCGGTTACCCCTGAAATTATTCACACTTCCAACAACCTGATCAGGGAAATTTCTCTGAAAACAGGCTGGAACTGGATTTCCACCAATCTGCAAAACGAAAATTCAATGCAGGTGAACAACGTTCTGGGCAGTCTTGATCCTGCGGTAAATGACATCATCAAAAGCCAAACCCAATATTCTCAATACACCGGAACAAGTTGGGTCGGATCGCTGGCAAACATCACAACAGATAAAGGATATAAGATCAAGCTGGCCGGTAATGACATCCTTACCCTGACGGGAGGGCTGGAAGATCCCGATGCCACCGATATCACCTATGGCAGCGGTTGGAACTGGATCAGCTATGTGCCACATGTGAGCATCAGCGTTAGCGAGGCTTTGGGCAATATCCATAACCTTGGCACCGGAGACATGTTGAAAAGTCAGAAAGCCTTTGCCCAATACGTTGATGGACATGGCTGGATCGGGAGCTTGCGCTTTATGAATCCTGGAGAAGCATACATGCTTAAAACAGCGAATAGTGGTACCTTCACCTATCCGGAATATACCATGACCCGTGGCTGGAAACGCTATGACGATCCAGAAGTTCTAGATCCCATCGCTGGTTGGGAGCTTGATCCCCTAGCTTATGAATATTCTTCGAATATTACCACCATTCTGCAGTGGGAAGGGCAGCCGCCCGAACAGGAGGTGATCCTTGGTGCCTTTGTGGGTTCCGAGTGTCGTGGTATTGCCCAGGCGATAGATGTGATGGGGCAGCCCATGTATTTCCTTACCATTTATGCCAATACTATAAATGAAACCCTTAGCTTCAAAGCGTATTTTCCAGCCTCAGGAACCGAGGTGAGTATCTCTGTCACTCTTCCATTCATCAACAACCAGGTACTTGGAAATCCGCTTCAACCCTATATTATGGCTCTTCCCTCATTGGGACTAACGTCGCCCAAAAACCTGATACTTACTGTTCAGTTCGGAAAAGCAATCCTATCTTGGGATGCTGTGCAGGGTGCAGATAGTTACAAGGTCTATAGTTCACCCAATCCCAATGCTTGCTTTGAGACTTGGACTCTATTAGCAGAAAACGTAATCTTACCCAACTGGACTGATGTTGCTGGCGCTGATATGAAGTTCTATCGGGTTACAGCTTGTAAGAATGGCAGCAGGGAAGATCATACAATTCCCTCCAGCCCGCTAATCTCCAAACCTAAATTCGAAGATGGAAAACCGTAAAGATCGCACATTACTCTTTCCATTTTGCGGTATTGAGAGCGAGAACAATGTATCTCGCTCTCAATGATTGTTCTTGGCTGAAGAATTACATTCCATTCAATAAATAAACATAAATCCAAGCATCGCATAACAAAAACAATGGGTGGTGGGTGGGTATAGATAAGAGAGCCTATGAAACACACCGATTAGCATCACAGGAAGACACGTTCAACGGTATTTGCAATTATCAGCCCTCCGTTTGCAGATAGGCACTTAAAATCTGGAAGCACCTTGGAAAGGACGAACAATGGTATTCTACGATTCGCCAGGTTGTAGCTTACTCTGCTCGAATTGCCTTTTTCATTGACAGTATATCCATTGTTTGTTCGAATGCGAGCATGAGAAGAATTCTATTGCTATTGATGCTTGTCTCGCTGGTAGCCTGCAATATGTTCAGGCTACGCGATGCTGAAGATCCGGCAAAGCCACCGGATTGGAATGAACCGTGCATCACATGGGAACAGAATTTTCAGAACCTACAGTATGCCACTGGTAGTTTTCAAAACTGGAACCGTTATGAAGGCCAGTTTACAGATGACTTTCGGTTTTATTTCTCACCGGAAGATATCCATGAATATGGTACGGGTACCGAATGGAATCGTACGACCGAACGTGATGCCTTGTATTCCATGCATAGCTGGGCAGATACAATGAATGTAGCCTTTGCTCAAACCGGTACTCAGGATTTTATCGGGGAAAATGATGTAAAGATATACCGTAGCTACACTTTGAATGTGGTACGGAACTCAGTTCCTTCTGCCTATCGTGGTAATCTCGAAATTCACTTCCGCAAACAAAATGGCATCTGGCGGATTAGAAGATGGTACGATTACAGAGTAAATCCATATCCTACATGGGGAAAATTAAAGTATGATGTGTCGCATTAAGCTACTGCTACTATTGATTGTGGGGGCACAGTTGATAAGCTGCGTCAATCCATTTCATCCCAAGCTAAAGGATGATCCCCGTGTAGTAGTTCTAAATCGCACTCCCATCGAAGTCCTGGAAAATCTGGAGATGGCATATCGCCAAAAAAACATATATTTATACAAGCAGCTTCTGAGTCCCGACTTTCGCTTTGAACTCATCTCATCGGAAGTAAATCAGATTGCTTTGGATTTGAACAACGATGGTATCCCGGATTCGTGGTGGGGTTATGATCAGGAGATTGAATTTACCGACAACCTCTTTAACTATGGTTCCAGTGATGGCGTTTATCCCCCTCCTGATCAGATCCAGCTACGTTTGCAGATTCCTTCCCAGGAGTTTTGGGAAAAGGATCCGCAGGTGGGACACGAATCCTGGGTTGTGATTCCCTGTCCATTTAGTTTGCAGCTTCAATACAACGCCATCAGCTCTTCCCTTACGGCCAGCGGAATAGCTCGGTTTTATCTGCGCCCGGATAACAATGTCTGGCACATAGTGATCTGGAGAGACGAATCAAACCTTTAGAGACCCTCAGCCGAATAATGGCAATAGATTATGGCAGCAAGCGGATTGGGATAGCCCTTAGTGATCCTTTGCGGATGTTTGCAAAACCCCTTTTGATGATTCCCAATACCAATGAAGAGGATGTTCTTGCCGGGATAAACAATCTGGTAGCAGAGCACGAAGTAGGATTGGTAATCTTGGGCATTCCTTATGCTCTGGAAGGCCAAAATACCCCCAAAACTGATGAAGTATTGCTGTTCAAGACCATTCTGGAGGCATCGGTTCAAGTACCTGTGATCGGCTGGAACGAAAGTCTCAGCACCAATGAGGCAAATCAACATCTCAAAAGTATGGGCTATGACTGGAAGAAATCCCGCAGTCTGATCGATGCGATGGCAGCGTGCATGATCCTGAAAAGCTATCTGGAGAGCAATTAGCTAAATGCAGGACAAGATCAGGCTCGGAATCATTATTGTGGTCATTGCTATCCTTTGCCTGGCTATAGCAATGTCCATTGCGCTCAAGCCTGTTCATACCGAGAGTCAAATCCTGAAAGTTGAAAGTGGTGATACTGCCAGATCCATAGCGAATAAACTCCATTCACTTGGCCTGATCCGCAATCGTTTTGTCTTTGTGCAGCTTGTACGCTTGTCGCGTTCGGACCGATACCTGAAAAAAGGCACTTACGTCCTGGAGGGCAAAGTAAGCCTATTGGACACTATCAACAAACTACGAAAAGGTAAAAGCGCTACAATCGATCTCACTTTCCCGGAAGGATGGTCGATGTACAGGGTACTGAAAAGGATAGATCAGAGTGGCTTGGCAGATTATGAGGAGCTTTACAAGGCTGCGACCGATACTTCATTGGTACGCAGGCTTACGGGATTCAACCTCAACAGTCTGGAGGGATTTCTCTATCCGGAAACTTATCGCTTTGATATCGGCTATACTCCCGAACAGATACTGGCTGTCCAAGTGAATCTCTTTTTCCAAAAAGTGGAGCAAGCAGGTTTTGATATATCCGATCAGGAAAGCTTTTATCGCAAAATGATCCTGGCTTCGATTGTCGAGAAAGAAGCTGTCCTGGTGGAGGAGAAACCTATAATCGCAGCGGTTTTTTTGAATAGGTTACGGTTGGGGATGAGGATGGAATCATGTCCGACGGTGGATTACATCCTTGAACGCAGAGGTATCCGCAGAGCGGTATTGACCTACCAGGACACCAACATCAACTCTCCCTACAATACATATCTGGTTTCGGGATTGCCCCCAACGCCTATATGCAATCCCAGTATCAATTCACTAAAGGCGGTTCAGCAACCTGCTTCGCACCGTTATCTGTATTTCTTTGCCGACAAACAGGGAAAGAACGTTTTTTCTACTACTTACACAGAGCATATTGCCAAACAGCAGAGATATCGTCGAAAGTAATCACGAAAATTAGCTTGACATGCTGTTGACATTTTTCAGCATAGCGTTAGGAGATTATATGCGAAGAATCATAATGCTTGTTCTGCTTTTGATTTGCGTAGGGCTCTGGTCCAAGACACCTATGCCGGAGTACACGATAAAACTCGAATGGGACGAAATGAGCGGTGAACTCAATGGTATCCTGAGCGCCAATTTGAATGGCGAGATCGCATATATCCAGGGGATATCGCGTTCCATTGGATTGGGTGGTATGATTGCATCTCTGGGTGAGAGCACGATAGATGGGGCTTCACAAGCTTTTGACATTTATTCCAAAGAGGGCTTTTTCTCTTTCTGGATCCGGGATAAATTTGCCGATGATGATGTAAATCCAGATATGAGCCTGATCAAAGCTGCTAAACCTCGAGTTTCCGTATTCAAGGGAAATCAGCTCCTGCGAAGTTTTAATATTGATCGGGGGATGGGTCTTACATGCAAAGTTTTTACACTTGATGCCGCCACTTCCTTCATAGATCAGGAAATCCGCTTTTATCCCCGTACCAAAGTAGTGTTGGTTCAGATTGTCAATGCTCTCGACGGTAATCCAGTTCCTGATGTGGACATTGCCATTACTGGCGGTGATGAGCATTACCAGCCATTAAAGACGGATTCCGACGGCTTTGCCTATTTTCCTCTGGAAATAGGCTCTTATATTCTGTCAATTAGTAAGCCCGGTTTTATCAGCAGTAGCTATCCGGTCAAAATGGGCTTTGATGAAAACCCCATCGAATATGTAATAGCACTTTCTCCGGAAGTAAGGGAATATAGAATAGTGTTGACGTGGGGGTCGCGTCCCTTGGATTTGGATGCCCATTTGACGGGTCCCAAACCTGAAGGCGGAAACTTTCATATCTGGTATAGAAATCGCATACCGATCGGTGGGAGAGATTTTCTGGATCGAGATGATACCGATGGCTATGGCCCGGAGACGATTACGATCTACAAACCGGCTCCAGGAGAGTATGTGTATAGTGTGCACGATTATAGCAACCGCCAGAACTCGGCTTCAAAAGGGCTTTCAAGAAGTGGAGCAACCGTCCAGGTTTATGCCCAAAATCGGCTGCTGAAAACTTTTAGCATTCCCGAAGGGCAAAATGGAACGCTCTGGAAAGTCTTCAAAATTGATCTCAATGGCAATATCAAACCTATAAACACAGTTTCATGGATTCAAAATGAACGTGATATACGATAACGAAAAATGGAGGTTTACAATGAAAACAACAAAGCTTGTTATCGCTCTTGTAGTAACGCTTCTGCTGCTGTCTTTGATTGGCTGCGGTGGCAATAAACCCGCCAGTCCAAAACCGGATGGAGATGTGATCTATCGTCCATCATGGTGGTTTTCACAAACTGATGAGGCTTATGTCTGCACTTACGGACAATCTACAAAGGTGAGTGAAACCGCATCTATGGATGCTGCAAAGGCTAATGCCCTGCTCGAGGCTGCTCAGTTTGTCGAAACTGAAGTCAAAGGTATGATCAAAAATTACGAAGAAGAAGCCGGAGTGAAGGATCCACAGGTTCTCGCTTTGTCCCAGAAAGTAGTGAAAGCTGTATCCTCAGCACGTTTTTCGGGCGTTGTACCAGGTCTGATGGAAACTCGTGTAGTCCAGGAAGAAGGCGGAAGACGCTTCAAAACCTGGATCCAAATGAGAATTCCCAAGAAAGAGGTAAACAAAAACCTCGCCAATCAGATCCGCAACGAAGAAGCTCTTTACAACCAGTTCAAAGCTTCGCAGGCATTCCAGGAATTGGAAGCAGCTACCAAATAAGAGCAAAATCTTATCCAAAAAGAAAAGCCGTCATGACTGACGGCTTTTCTTATGTTTACTATTTTTATCGGTTGTTAGCCAGAGGGCTGTCTCAGTATGCTCAGATTGGCTGAATCCCCAAGAGCCTTAGTCTTTCAGCTGTTTGATTACACTCTTTCCAGGGAAGTATGCAGCAGTCCCAAGCTCCTCTTCGATCCGTAGAAGCTGGTTGTACTTTGCTATTCTTTCGGAACGTGAGATCGAACCGGTTTTGATCTGGCCTGTGTTCATGGCGACGGCAAGGTCTGCCATAAAGGTATCACAGGTTTCACCGCTACGATGGGAAACGATGCATGTCCATCCTGCCTTGTGGGCTGTATTGATGGCATCGATAGTTTCGGTGACGCTACCGATCTGATTTAGCTTGATCAGGACTGAATTTGCACATTTTTCCTTGATTCCGCGTTTGATAAGCTCCGGATTGGTAACAAAGATATCATCACCCATGATCTGGATTTTGGAACCGAGAGCATCAAATAGCTTCTTCCATCCTGCCCAGTCGTTTTCGTCCAAACCGTCTTCCAAAGATACTATCGGGTATTTATCGATCAGCATTTGATAGTATTCCACCATTTCTTCGGAGCTTAGTTTCTTGCCGTCAATTTCGTATTTGCCATCAGCATAAAAGCTGGAGGCGGCAGAATCCAGGGCAATGTAAATGTCTTTGCCCGGTGTATAGCCAGCCGCTTTGATAGCTTCGCAGATAACGATAAGGGCATCTTCATTTGATTCGAGATTGGGGGCAAAGCCACCCTCGTCACCGACTGATGTAGCCATCCCGCGTGATTTGAGGATCGCTTTCAAGGCATGAAAGGTCTCTGCATTCATTTGCAATGCCTGACGGAAGCTGGTAGCTCCAAGCGGCATAATCATGAATTCCTGGATATCGACGTTGTTATCCGCATGTGCACCACCGTTGATAATGTTGGACATTGGCACGGGAAGAGTGCAGGCGTTTACTCCGCCAAGATAGCGGTAAAGGGGAAGATCGAGCTCGAATGATGCAGCTCTGGCAGCTGCCATTGAAACTGCGAGGATAGCATTGGCTCCAAGCTTTGCTTTGTTTGGTGTACCATCGAGTTCCAACATCATCTTATCAAGGATTGGCTGCAATGTTGCTTCCATCCCTATGAGTTCGGGACCTATGAGTTCATCGACGTTATTGACAGCTTTGAGAACGCCTTTGCCAAGGTATCTGCTTTTGTCGCCATCACGCAGTTCGACAGCTTCGTGCTCTCCTGTAGATGCGCCACTGGGAACAGCAGCTTTGGCAATAATGCCACTTTCCAAATGGATATCGGCTTCGATAGTCGGATTCCCTCTTGAATCGAGAATTTCACGACCTTTGATGTAAATTATTTCGGACATTTATTCCTCCATGTTTTTCTATACTTCCAAAGGCACAAGCTCCCCTTTGCTCCCAAACGCAATGTCTGGAGCAAACTGCAAAAAAAGAGGAGGATTATGCCCTTAAGATTGCTTAAAAATCTTTTCCAGGGTCTTCACTGAGCCCAGTAAAGCGCTGGATTCGTAAGGGACTACTACTGTTTTGTCGCCGTGTTGGATAATATCATTGAAAGCAGAGATATATTTGAGTGCGATCTGATATTGAGCCGGATCGGTGCCAGTATTTTTAACGGCTTCAGCGATAAGTTCGATCGATTTTCTTTCCGCATCGGCTACAAGGAGCTTGGACTTGGCATCACCTTCCGCTCTGGCGATCTTTGCCTGTTTTTCACCATCGGCAGTACGAATGTTGTATTCGCGTTCACCATCTGCCTGCAGGATCTTGGCACGCTTGTCGCGCTCGGCTCTCATTTCCTTTTCCATGGCGGCGCGGATTTCTTCCGGGGGAAGGATTTCCTGAAGCTCGACACGGTTTACCTTTACACCCCATTTATCGGTGGCATCATCCAGTATATCACGCAACTTGGCATTGATTGCGTCTCTGGATGTAAATGTCTTATCCAGTGTAAGCTCACCGATCACATTACGCAGGGAAGTCTGAGTCAGCTTTTCTATTGCCTCCGGAAGGTTGCCGATCTCGTATACAGCTTTGTATGGATCTGTAATCTGGAAGTAGAGTAGTGCGTTGATGTTGATAGATACGTTGTCACTGGTAATAACATTCTGTCTGGGGAAATCATACACGTTTTCGCGGAGGTCTATTCTGCGCTCAATTTTCTGAGCGACGACTACGTTTCCACGATAATCAGCACGATTGTATCTCCAGTGGATGGGACGGGTCTGATCAAAAATTGGGACGATTAAGTGCAATCCTGAAGGAAGAGTCTTGTAATACTTTCCTAATCTTTCGATGATTACTACTTCCGCCTGACGGACTACTATGAGCCCCTTGGAGATAACAACAATCACTAGGATAGCGATAGCCAAAACTAAATATAACGCCATGCCACATCCTCCTTTGAGTTTTGTGTTCATTAAAAATAGATGCTAAATTCTGACAAGTAAAAAAACATAACATCTTAAACCGGAATCCTATGGCAATCCTGGCTACATTTCAAGGATTAAAACCCAGTTTTTGATGGATTCTGCCTATCTTGTAGGATCGGAATCCTACTCAGTAACGTAGCTTTGTAGTGTAGTAGTGTAACGTAGCAGTGTAGCGTAGCTGTGTAACGTAGCTATGTAGCGTAGCTTTCCGAAGCTACGTTTTTTGTAATATCCTACTTTACTGGGTCAATACACCACAACTATGTAGCGTAGCTTTGTAGAGTAGCAGTGTAGCGTAGCTTTCCGAAGCTACGTTTTTCCCCCATTGTCAACACAATTAGTGCCTGTAGGATCGGAATCCTACGCAACTTGTTTACACACTGTCAACATAGTAGTCAAGCGTATATCAAGCCTATATTAAGCCTATATCAAGCGTATTCACGGATACACTTGATATAGGTGAGATATCCACCAGATATGAATGTGAGTAGCGGAGGATTCCGATCCTCCGAAAACGTAGCTTTGGAAAGCTACGCTACGTAGTGGAGGATTCCGATCCTCCGATCTTTTGTTGATCCATACAAGCTTTGCGGCATTATGTGATACGTAGCTTCGGAAAGCTACGCTAAATGTAGCGGAGGATTCCGATCCTCCGACTGTGATTAAAGTGATCTCTGTGTCGTTTGATCTTAGTGCGTTTCGACCGCGATACCGGTCGCTTTGAGGACTTCTTCAGTACAGGCCGTCGCTGTAACGCCTTCTCCTTTATATACTCTGATAAACTTTTATCTCTTTGTAAAACTGGGAACTACAGCGAGCACTCGTACAATGAAGGCTGATGGCAAAGATTACTGTTTTTGTGCGCTCAAACGGGATGAAAACACGCAGTTTGCTTTACGGGAAGATACGAGCAACAGTCTTGTATAACGATCTTTTCCGACATAATGCTTTGACTACCCGATTTATTCGTTGACAACATGTTTCCTTGTGTCAACTATGTACTTGCGTTGAGAAAGCTGGCGGTAGGCTGATTCCCTCCCATATCTATAGCTGTAGTACTATACGAAAATGGGGGGAACTCGATAGAAAAAAGCTTCGATGTTTCGAAGTATATTCTTTGATGTTAAGCCCATGATGAATAGGGAATACTAAGCAGCTGTCAAATGGGTTTATTATACATCAGATCAAGAGGAGCTTATGAACTCACTAAGTAAGCTGAAGAAGTTTGTGCTACTAATTGGGCTACTATTAGCATTATCGACTGTATCTCTTTATGGAAACCAGCAAAAACTGGTAGATTATGCCCGATCGAAGATCGGAATAGATTATCGCTACAATGGCCGGGAGACCAGTGCGCTGCCAGATATGGATTGTATGGGGCTTTGTTTCAAAGCCTACGCATCGGTATATAAAGAGCGATGGACTCGGTATTCTGTAATTCCGTCCAAGCTGATAAAAGCTGGTGATCTTGGCTATCCCATCGATAATAGAGCGCATATCTATTCCGAGGATATGATCAAATTGTTGCAGCCGGGAGACATCGTCTATTTTGTAGTAGATTACAAGGCAATAGTGGATGAAGCAGTCGTAACCGAAGGTGATGTTTCATATTGGGTATATCACATGGGGATATATTCCGAGGCAGGAAAAATAATTCACGCTTCGCCTTGGGCAGGAAAAACGGTTGAAGAGGATTTGATCAATTTCCAGAGCCAATTTCGGTTCTTCATCACTCGTAGAGGATAAGTATTCTCCCGATCGACATGATATAAGAAAGAAATGAATATGCTAAGATATTCTAATAAAACAGTATTCAATACACAATATATAGAAATGGAGAAATTATGAAACACAAACTCTTGTTTGTTATCGTTGCCTCACTGCTCATAGTGATAATCACTAATAGTTGTAGCAAGAAGACCACCGAACCTGATAGTCAACCAGGAAGATTGATATTTGTTCAGGGAGGTACTTTTAATCCTGAAAATGGAGACGGAACCCCTTCCAACTGCTATGTAACCCTTTCATCTTTTTACATCGATAAATACGAAGTGACGCAAGCCAGCTACCAAAACATAATGGGGACGAATCCTTCGATCTTTGCCGGTAATCCTAAACGTCCTGTGGAACAGGTTTCCTGGCTTAAAGCGATCGAGTACTGCAATCGCCGCAGCATGAAGGATAAGCTTACACCATGCTATAGCTACGATGCATATGGTACAGATCCGGATAATTGGCCAGCAGGGTGGAATGACCATACAAAAGTAAGCTGTCAATGGAACGCCAATGGTTATCGCCTCCCTACTGAGATGGAATGGATGTATGCCGCAAAGGGTGGAATCAATTCACAGGGATATCATTACAGTGGTAGTAGTTACCTGAATACCGTTGCCAGGAATGGGAATAATTCTGAAGGTCGTACTTGGGATGTAGGCAGTCTGTCCGCCAACGAGCTTGGTATCTATGACATGTGTGGTAATGTCTCGGAATGGGTATGGGATAAAGCTGACTATCCAATGTCACCATATCCCGGAGATAACTGGACTAATCCAACTGGTCCCGCAACTGGTAGTAGCCGAATATTCCGGGGGGGGGGGGTTATAACAGCACTCACAGTCATTGCACGGTTTGGTATCGTTCATTCGGTGGATCGCATGGCTTGCGTTGCGCCAGGAGATTTCCTTGATACAAGGCTATTGTCCTTTCTTACCTTATACAATATAACGGAGGATTCCAGTCATCCAAATCATAGTAGCGATTTCAATGCTTTCATTTCCTGGCGCATGAGGCAAGCTCTACTACGAAATATGCAGCTTTAGAAAGCTACACTACCTTAATAAGCATTCCGATGCTCCGAATAGGTCAGAACTTTACTTTGCTTTGCCACCGAAGCATGATAGTGATTAGGGGCTATTGCATCCAGCGGAGAAGCTTAAGATATCCACATCCCCTTTTTTGTTGACGGATTTCCTTGTGATAAAAAAGCTCTGCTGACAACGAAAAATGAATGGAGACAGACATGGATAGATTCAAAAAACACACGATCCTCTTGTTCCTGCTAATGGCTTGCATGGTTTTGAGTGCTCAGATAGCGGATGAGTTCATTCAAAAGATCCAAACAGCCAAAAGCGAGAAAGAAGCCCTTGGAATAATAAACGAATACGTCGTGAAGACCTCAGACCTGGACGATCTGCGAATCATCCAGAATCCATGGATTGGGATTGATCCAAAGTCTTGCAATGAATACTTCAGCGAGTTATTCCGGAAGAATCCCAAATCTGAGAAGTATCATTATCTGTGGGTGAGGACCCTGAGCGACAATATGATGATGTTGTCCGAGGGCAAAAAGCTGGTAAAGAGTCATCCTAAGTTCCGGTGGGGCTACCGTTTGGTAACCTCTACATACAATCAGGGGCTATTTGTAGGAAGCGACAGTGGTACATATAACAAAGAAAGCCTGATCAATGATCTTCCGAAGGATAGAGCCATTATTCTTGAAGCCTTCAAACGCTTTCCGGAGGATGAGTTCAACCGTTTTGTCCTGATCAATCTGCATATCTACGAAAAGAGCTACAAAGATGCCGAAAAGCTCCTGTTGGGGGCTAAAGAAGCCAGCCTTGAATTTATCGATATGAATCTGATAGTATCCTTTACCCGCCAATCAAAGTCATTTGGGGTATTTGAGAAGCTCGTCCCCATGATCTTCAATCAATGGATTAGCGCTGGAAGAATGTCTCGTGACGACTATGACAGAGCCTATACTTTTTATTATCTCGATCTGCTCAAACAACTCGAGGATTGGGACAAGGTGGACGAGTATTTCCGGAAAAATCCTGCTGAATTGGACAATCGGGATCGCTATCCACTATTGATCAGCCTCAATATCGCCCGCAAAAACAACGAACGGGCAATGGACTATATCGCTACTCTTCTTAGAGAAGACGTAATAAACATCCGTCATATCGAATCTAATTCCGAATGGCAGAGCATAGCAGGTGGAGAAAAATGGCTGCGCCTGATATACGAAGCCCGCCTCAAATGGGACAACGAAGCAGACAAAAGAAGAGCTGAAATTCTCTCTTCTGCTATCCGTAAACCCGCATTTGACTGGGAATTGCCTGATAAGGACGGCAAAATGGTGAAGCTATCCGATTTTCGCGGACAGGTAGTAATCCTCGATTTCTGGGCTACGTGGTGCAATCCCTGCCGTCTGGCAATGCCCGTCATCGACAAGTGGATGCGCGATAAAATGCCTGCAGGAGTACAAGTGTTCTCGATCAACATCTGGGAAAGAGATCCACAAAAAGCAAAGGACTTTATGGCAGAGAAAGCTTATGCGATGACTCTGCTGATGGGCTACAATGAGCTCGCACAGGAATATGGCTTTGATGGTATCCCATATATCTGTGCCATCGACAAAGATGGATACATCCGCTTCTTTGAAAATGGTTTTTCTCAGGATTTGAGCGACAAACTATCTGCCTGGGTCGAAATGATCCAGGGTCCGCAATAATTCCTCGATCCTGGAGTTACGATATGCAAGGAGCTTTGCATCACGTCGAAATCTATGTCCATGATCTGCCAAAGTGCAGGGAATTCTGGGGTTGGCTGCTGGACCGGCTTGGATACTATGAATATCAAAAATGGGAGCAGGGGATCAGTTACCGCAGGGGAGAGACGTACATCGTCTTTGTCCAGACCGAAGCCCGGTTTCAGGATGATTCATATCATCGTTGCCATAGCGGATTGAATCATCTGGCTTTTCATGCCGATAGCAAGGAATTCATCGACCAGATTACAGATGAGCTGCGCTCGAAAGGAGTGACAATCCTATATGAAGACAGACACCCCTATGCCGGAGGAAAAGGTTATTATGCCGTGTTTTTCGAAGATCCCCAAAGGATGAAAGTAGAGATTTGCCTCTCGGAATGACCGGATCAGTTATTCAGACGGTAGAAGGTGTCTTCCTGTATAACAAATCGGTGGGTTTTCAGCCAATTTGAGCGTTTATAACAGTCGTCTATACCCACCCATCACGTTTTTTATGGAGTGCAGTTTCAATTCAATAATCCTACAAAAGGCTCTTGCCTCTACCAAAGAGACAGATTGTCCTTGACATATCTTATCTCTATTTGTACTTATCCGCCATCATAATCATATAGAGGATCAATGAGATACAGATATTTGTGGATTTCGCTTCTGGTATTGTCTTGTGTGGCTTTGAGTGCTTGTAGTAAATGTAGCAGCAGCATTGCCAGAGGTTCACAATCAATTGTGGTATTATCTCCCGAGGTAGCAGAAATCCTTGTTGCCATCGGTGCAGAGGATAGGATCATTGGCGTAACGGAAGAATGCACCTATCCGGAAGTTCTTGCTTCCAAAACCAGGGTGGGCAAATTCGGTGTTTTGGACCGGGAGAAGATCATCGGACTGAAACCTGATTTGATCTTTGCTTCTGCCCTGGAGCAACAGTCTGTGGCGGAGGAATTTGGCAAGCTGGGTTTTCACGTCGAAACCGTCTATCCCAAATCCATTGTTGAAATGCTTTCAGAGATTCGGAGAATCGGCTTGATCACCGGTCTGGACAAGGCAGCCAATGAACTTGCGGACAGCCTGTATACCGCCATAGAACAGATCAAAGCAAAAAGCGATGGGAAGCCAAAGCCCAAAGTGTACCTGGAAATCTATCGTGATCCCTTGATGAGCGTTTCCGACCAGTCTTTCGTCGGTGAACTGATCGCAGCTGCTGGAGGCGATAATATCTTTCCTACATTGGAACGAGACTATGCCCGGGTCAAAGCTGAGGACGTCGTAAAAGCAGCTCCGGAGATTATCATCTGTTATTCTCAGGATAGCCTGGCAAATATCATTTCCCGCAAAGGCTGGCAGAGAGTTCCGGCGATCCGGAACAAGATGGTATTCTTTGAAGAAGACATAAATCCGGATTGGATCCAAAGGGCTGGACCAAGGGTAATCCTTGGCTTGAGACGTCTAAACGAACTCTTTGGCAGTATGCACACGGCAGAGAAGGGATGAGGAAGACCGGCTTCTATACGATAGTAATGCTTTTGATTACTGCTTTGGTAGTATGGCTCTATCTCTATATCGGAAAACCGGATAATTTTATCATCTATAATATCAGGATTCCCCGATTGATCCTGACAGTTGTAACAGGTATGAGCCTTGCAGCGATTGGCTCGGTGTATCAACTCATGCTGACGAATCCGCTGGCAGAGCCATATATCCTGGGGATTTCCTCTGGAGCAGCTTTTGGGGCTATCCTGTTAGGTGTGACGGGGCTTGTGATATTGATGCCGTTGGGCGGGTTCATAGGTGCTATTCTCACGATGATCATCGTATGGGCTCTTGCCCAGAAAAGAGGTCAATTTGATAAGACACGATTATTGATCTCCGGAATAATAGCGGGGATGTTCTTCTCGGCGGGGATATCTCTGATCATGTACCTCTTTCATCAGGATACACTCATCATCCTTGGCACTTTGATGGGAAATCTGGGCAGGATATTCAGCGAACTGGAATGGCGTGTGTTTCTTGGCTTGGCAATCTTGAGTATCTTGCTGTTATTCAGGCTTTACAGGAAATCCATGGTGCTCGATATAATGAGTAGCGGAGATATATATGCCGCCAGCGTAGGAATCCATGTAAGCCACGTCCGCAAAGAAATATTCGTGATATCCTCGCTGCTGATCGGGATTAGCGTAGCTTATGCAGGGATCATAGGATTTGTCGGTCTGATTATTCCCCATATTGTCCGGTTCATAGTTCCCAGCGGACAAAAGAAGATTTTCCTGTATAGCCTCTGGTTGGGTGGTACCTTCCTCCTCATCAGTGATCTGATCGCAAAGAGTATCACGACGCTGGAACTGCCCGTAGGCATTATTACTGCCAGCATCGGCTGTCCCTTTTTTGTGTGGCTGCTGCTTCGTAAATGAATATCATCAGTGGATCGGTAGAAAATCAGAGATAATGTTTGACAAAGCAATTGAAGCGATAAATATAGCAAAAAACTTGCGAGGAATATAATGGATAGATTCTTGATCGAGGGAAACCGCAATCTGAATGGTACAATCGTAGCCAGTGGGGCAAAAAACGCAATTCTGCCAATAATGGCTGCATGCTTGTTGGCGGAAGGAAAGTCCATCCTGAGAAATGTGCCAAATCTGATTGATCTGAAGACGATGGCTCATCTGCTGAGGATTATGGGAGCGAGAGTAGAATATAGTGGATCCAGCATGTCAATCGATGCTACGGATGTCTGTTACTTTGAAGCTCCGTATGAACTTGTCAGCAAGATGCGCGCCTCTATTTATGTATTGGGGCCTCTGGTAGCAAGGCTCAAAGAGGCAAAGGTTTCATTTCCTGGGGGTTGTGCGATCGGTACTCGTCCTGTGGATCTTCATTTGATGGCTTTAGAGGCGATGGGGGCAAAGGTAACGATCGAGCACGGATATATTCACGTTCGGGCAAAGAAACTGCGAGGAGCGGAAATCAGGTTTGAAAAATCCAGCGTAGGAGCTACAATCAATACCCTGATGGCTGCTGTTTATGCCTCTGGAACCACAAAGCTACACAATGCTGCTATGGAACCGGAAGTGGATAGCACGATCGATTTCCTCTGTAAAATGGGTGCAAAAATCAAAGGTAAAGGGACTACCAGCCTCGAAATCGAAGGAGTGGAGCATCTATTTCCTGTAGAAATGAACATGATAGCGGACAGAATAGAAGCAGGTACTTTCCTGATTGCCGGGGCTCTTAGTGATAGTCCCGTCACGGTGGCAAATTGCTGTCCCGATCACCTCAAAATTCTGATTGATAAACTGATGGAAGCAGGATGTGAGATCAAAACCGAGACGGATCAGATTACTGTAATGCCTCCCAAAGTGATCAAACCGGTGAATATTATCACCTTACCATATCCGGGATTCCCAACCGATCTACAAGCTCAGTTTATGGTACTGATGGCACATGCCAACGGCGTTTCTTATATTGAGGACACCATCTTTCCCGATCGGTTTATGCATGTAGCGGAGCTGAACCGCTTGCAGGCAAACATCCGAATGAATGGAGCGATAGCTTCCGTCAAAGGAGTTCCACAGCTCAGTGGTGCGGAAGTAATGGCTACAGATCTGCGAGCCAGTGCGGCACTTGTTTTGGCAGGTATGGCTGCAAATGGGACGACTACGGTATCCCGTATCTATCATATTGATAGAGGCTACGATAGAATCGAAGAAAAGCTATCCGGTTTGGGTGCCAGGATTATCCGGGAAAGCGTATAAACCATGAAATCAAGGAGTATATTAGTCACTGGTGGTGCTGGATTTATCGGCTCTCATCTTTGTACTTCTCTGTTGAATAAAGGGCTAATGGTTGTGTGCCTTGATAACTTCTGTGATTTTTATGATCCCCAAACGAAAAAGAATAATATCAAAGCCCATTTGAACAATCCTATGTTCAAGCTCTACGAAGTCGATATCAGGGATCAGGCAGGTCTCGATAGAGTCTTTGCTGAAAACGAGTTCGATATGGTGATTCATCTTGCAGCGATGGCTGGTGTAAGGCCTTCGCTACAGTATCCGGCATTATACAATGAGGTTAATATCAAAGGAACCTTAAACATGTTGATGGCGTGCCAAAGTCATCAGATTTCACGTTTTATCTTTGCCTCATCCTCGTCTGTATATGGAAATGCCGAAAAGGTTCCATTTAGCGAGGAAGATCCGGTAGATAATCCCATATCAATGTATGCTGCCACAAAAAAGGCGGGAGAACTTCTCTGTCACACATGGCACCATTTGTATCAAATGTCCATATTGTGCCTTAGGTTTTTTACCGTTTATGGTCCCGGGCAGCGTCCTGATCTTGCGATTCATAAGTTTGCCAGAAAGATCATTCGCGAGGAACCGATCCAGGTCTTTGGAGATGGAGATACATACCGGGATTATACTTATGTATCTGATATTATCGATGGTATCTGCAGAGCTATGGAATATGTGGAGAATAACGTCGTTTACGACGTAGTAAACCTCGGTGAATCAGTCCCCATCAGTCTTCAAACAATGATCCAAACACTGGAAAAAGCATTGGGAAATAAAGCCCACTGCCAAAAGCTACCGCTTCAGCCCGGAGATGTTCAGCGAACATTTGCTGATATATCCAAGGCACATAAACTCCTGGCTTATGAACCCAAGACAACTTTTGATGATGGTATTGATCAGTTTGTAAAGTGGCTTAAAAGAGATTGAAGAGTAAGACGAAAAGGTTTTATTTTTTTTTCTTGACCGAATCTGCATACTGAATATAGTTCATTTTATTCGTACACAAATGTGAAAACTAAAGTACAAGGAGTCAAGAATGAAGAATTTACGCATGCTTATGCTGCTCACAGTTCTCATTGGTCTCACCGGTTCTCTTTTTGCCGGTGGTTTTGCATTAACAGGAGTCGGTTCCCGTGCTACATCTATGGGTGGAGCTTTTCGTGGAATAGCGGACGATTCAAGCGCTATGTTCTGGAATCCAGCAGGTTTGACCTTTATGGATGAAAACTCCATCGCTTTGGGTGGAACTTTTATCCTTCCCTCTGTCACCTGGGATGCCACTGGCACAGCTATCGTCAACGTTCCCGGATACTCAGCTCAGGAGTACGAGTCCCAAAAAAGCCTACGCTCGTTTCCAAACCTATTTCTCACATTGGCAAAGGACTCCAGGATTAAATATGGCTTGGGAGTCTATGTCCCTTATGGCCTTGGAACTACTTGGGATGCTTACAAGCTTCCCGGCGCACCAATGGTTTATGTGGATGGGTTCCCGTCTGATGAGATGAGTAGTAGTATCGCAGTAATCGATATTCATCCCACAGTGGCTTACCAGATTTTGTCGAATCTCTCGGCTGGAATTGGTTTCAGCGTTATGTATGGCACCATCGGAATCGACAAAATCAGCTTCAATCCTGCTCTCACCCCCAATGAAACAGGATACCTCTATACACCGATAACCACAGATCTTGAAGGAAGTGGATGGGGATATGGAGCAAATATGGGATTGATGTTTAAGCCAACAGAATGCCTATCAGTCGGTCTTTCAGGAAAGCTGGCAAGCGAAGTGAAGATGGAAGGTGATGCCGAGGTTTTTCTCTGGAAACCAGCGCAGAGTGCAGAAATCCCTGCCATGAAGCTTGGTGGAAAGTCTGATATCGATGCCACCTTAAAGCTTCCGGGCGAAATTGGAATAGGCTTGGCGTACAAAGTTAAGCCAAATTGGACTGTCAGCATGGATTATGCCTATACCATGTGGGATCGTCTTGACAAAGTAGTCGTGAAAATGGACACACCCATTCCAGTTCTTGGTGTCACAAGCAGTGAGCTTATCTTCGATTGGAAAAATACTTCCCGCATCAGTATCGGTACTGAATATGTCTTGAATAACAACGCTTTTCGTGCCGGTTTCTTTATGGATGAATCTCCTATTCCAGAAGATACTCAGCTTCCCACAATATCGGATATCAATACCAAATTTAGCTCCAATCTTGGGTGGGGACATACATTTGGAAACATTACCGTCGATGCAAATTTCCAATTTGTTTTTTTCCCAGAACGTAAAATTGCCGCTACCGATGCCACACCGAACAATCTGGCAGGAACTTACAATGCCAATTCCTTATCAGGAAACATTGGCTTGACTTACAAATTCTAAACTTTAATCTGTTTACAAAAACAAAAGGCTGTTCAGTATTGAACAGCCTTTTTAATTTTCAGGTACTTAGCCATCGAAAAGAGATATGAAAGACTGTTGAATAATCGGGGTAAGGGGCGGCGCCCCATACGAAAGGAGTGGAGGGTGGGTATAGATAAGTGTGTTTACCCTCGGATTGGCTGAAAACTCACCTGTTTACTTCGCTCAAGGACACGTTCAACAATCTATGCTGGTATATCACTTCGATACTGCCAGAGCCATAAACATCTTGATCCCCGTCTCGATGCAAGCTTCATCTGGAAGGAAAAATTCTGAATGAAGGTCGTGTTCCGGATCATTGGCTCCCAACCAGAATAGTAAGCCTGGATAGAGGCTGGTAAAGTATCCGAAATCCTCTCCCGTCATATAGGTAGCAGATTCGATAAACTCAATCCCTATGGTATTGCAGGTTTGGACAAAGGCTTTATATATGGTTTCATCATTCACGACAGGTTCATAGCTGCACAAAAAGTCCACCCGAAAATAGAGATCGAGCTCTTCTGCACAGGCTTTGGCATTAGTTTTGATGAGTTCATTGAGTCTTGAACTCATAGCTTTGGATAGAGTTCGATGAGTGCCTTCCAGCTTACATTCATCGGCGATGATATTGCGGATCAGTCCAGAATTCAGCTTTCCGATATGAAAGATGCAACGCTCCTCCGAGTGCATTACAGCTATGGATTCCTGCATCCTCTGGTAAAAATTGATCCCAGCTTTCAAGGCATCTTTCCCAGCTTCCGGAAAGGCAACATGAGCAGTTTTGCCATAAAAAGTAACATCAAACTCTTGGGGGATGGCAAAGAATATCCCAGATTTGGTCGATACCTGATTGAGCCCAAGTTTTGGATTGACATGTAGCGCAAAAGCAGCTTCGATCTCGAAGCTTTGGATAATACCTTCTTCCAGAACGGATTGAGCTCCCCCTTTCCCCTCCTCCGCAGGTTGGAACAGGAACAACAGGTTTTGCTCCACAGCCAGTTTTGTGACTTCAGAGATAAATCCAAGCAGGATAGCCATATGGACATCGTGACCACAAGCATGCATTAGTCCCTCGTGGGTAGATTGGAAGTTACAGCTGGTCTTTTCAAAGACCGGTAGTGCATCCATGTCAGCACGAAAGAGCTTGTACGCTCCACTACCTTTGGTATACTCGACCAAAACTGCAGGACTATTCCGAAATTCGTGGATTTTAATAGCTGAAAGCTGACCCAGTTCGGATAGGATCAGAGCTTTGGTTTTGTGTTCTCCGAAAGCAATTTCCGGGATCTGATGTAGCTTCCTCCGGATTTGAACAGGATCGATCCTCATTTATTGTATTCCATGTGACGGATCATTATCCGTACGGCATTTGTAGCAGCACCAATGCGGACGTTGTGTCCCACATTCCAAAATGTTACAGAGTTTTTGCCGGTTCCATACCGCAAACGACAAACGTGGCTGTCGTTTGAATTACCAATCTCCAATGGTGTGATATAAGAATTCGCTCCGAACTCGATAGACTCCGCTTCAGACAGGAGTCTTTCAGCTTCACCAAGATCAATCTGCTGTTCAAATTCTGCATAGACCGATACACAATGTCCATAAAAGACAGGGACTCGAACAGCAGTAGCAGATACTGCTATCTCATCTTTGCGCAATATCTTCCTGGTTTCGTTGTGCATTTTCTCTTCTTCCTGGGTATAGCCACTATCTGTGAATCCGCCTATCTGAGGGATGACGTTCTGATCTATCAATCGTGGATATGGCCCCTTGTCGTCTATGCCTCTTCTCTGTTCTTTCAGTGTGATTACTCCTGCATAACCGGAGCCAGAGACAGACTGATAGGTCGAGTACACTACTTTTTGGAGGCCATAGCGTTTATCCAGGACAGACAGCGGTAGCGCTACCTGGATCGTGGAGCAATTCGGGTTTGCAATAATGTCTTGATATCCAGCCAGCAAATCGCCGTTAATCTCAGGCACCACCAATGGAATGTTTGGTTCCTTCCTGAAAGCAGATGAATTATCGATCACAATGCTATTGGCGGCTACTGCCAGAGGAGCGTAGCGCAGAGCCACTCCAGCCCCAGCAGAAAAGAGCACATAATCATAGTGACTCAATAGGGAAGAATTGTCCAATTGCCGGACGGTTATAGCATCATCGTTGTAATATATTACGGTGCCAGCGGATCTCTCGGATGCATACAAATCCAGCTCTGAAACCTGGATATTGAATTCTGAAAGGCATTTGATCATCATCCTTCCTACTTCTCCAGTGGCTCCTACTATTGCTATTCTCATTATTACCTCATGTTCTTTTGTCGTGCCAGCCATGATCTATAAAATTGAATCTTTTGTCAATGCAAAACTTGACAGAAAAGCATACTTCCAATTCCTTACGCTGTGGCTTGCCCCTGTAGCTCAGAGGATAGAGCAGCGGTTTCCTAAACCGTTGGTCGGATGTTCGAGTCATCCCAGGGGCGCCAAATTCTCTTCTATTGGATTATTATGAATCAAACCGGGATCGGGAAGATAGTTGCCTTTTATCACCACAACGAAGTATGCTTTGGAATCATCACAGAAGTTACCGGAGAGTCGTGTAGCATCAAAACTATCTCTATGGAGCAATTCTCACTACCTGCCAAACGTCTGATTCTCGTTTCCAAGGATGTATATAGCGTTGAAGGTGATGAACTCCGCGATTTTGTTATGAGTATAGACATAGATTCGGCAGTGCCAAACCTTCACGATATCATCAACGGAGCAAATACAGATCAACGCTACAGCATGCTCCAATTGATGGATCAGTTGGGTCTGGTTGACGATCGGAGTTTGTTTATCCTGCACAGGGTAATCCGTGAAAACCCGGATTACTTCTCCCTAAAGCACAATGAAGTATTGATCCGCAACGAAGAGAACAGAGGCAATTATCGCCTGCTTCAAGAACAAAAACACAAGGCAGCTTGTTTCATCGATCAATCCAGAAAACTGGTTTCGCTTATCCTGGCTGATGCAGATACGCCGATATCGCAAGAGCAATTCTCCGCAGAGTTTCGGCTCTCCTTTTTGGACAGACTGAATCAGGATCTGAGGGAAAAGGCAAATTCGGAACTGCTAAAGCTTATCAAAGCACATTCAACAGATTTGGATTTGAACAACAGAATAAGGGCTATCCGCTTGGCATTGAATGATGTAACACTAAATACAGATGCCCTTGTAGCCGCTTCCGGACTGCCGATTTGCTTCAATATAGCGGACGCCATCCCTACCAGTGATGGATTCCCGGGACATTCCGAAACATCCGATCTCTTTGTCTTTAGCATTGATGACGAAGAAACAATGGATATTGATGATGCACTTAGTTGGGAAAAGACTGCAAATGGGTTCAGACTGGGGATTCATATTGCCGATGTAACATCCAGGATAGGAGTATCGACCCAGCTCTTTGTTGAGTCGGCAAAACGGGTATCATCCTTGTATTTGCCCACAGAGAACATTCCAATGTTTCCGGAGCGTACGACAGCAGAAGATCTGAGCTTGAAGGAAGGGAATCTGTGCCCTGCTCTGTCGTTGTTTATGGATTTGGATGAATCTTTTGAAATCCAGGAATCACGTTTTGTCTTAACCCGGGTGAAGATTGCAAAAAACTATAGCTACAAAGAAGTGGACAGGCTATTTAGTCAAAGCCCCTGGTCCGAGATGAACAAACTAAAGATGGTTTTGACGCGCAACAGAATCAATGGAAACGATACCTCCCACAATCGCTTCAGCTATCATTTCAAGGTTCGTAATGCCAAAGTGGAGATCAAGCAGATCGATAATGACAGTCCAGCCAGATCCCTGATAAGTGAACTGATGATCCTTTACAATCGAAGTTTTGCAGATTTTACACTGCGGCAGGGGATACCTATAATCTATCGCAATATCGAACAATACCTCCAGGATTCTACAGATCCCGATTCTGGAGTAGTAAATTCGATGGCGTTTTTATCCACCAAACCGGACTATCATCCGGGTGTAGGAGTTCGAGCTTATATGCATGCGACATCTCCTATCAGACGCTTTACAGATTTGATCAATCAATACCAACTCAGTTCATACCTTACTACAGGTAGTCCTATATATGGCATCTCTGACCTGCAGTCCATGATTACTGAGATCGAAAAGACGCTTTTGCTTCACAGGGAAGTAATTACTCTTTCCAATCGCTATTGGTTTTTGGCGTTTTTGGGGCAAAACTATCTGGATCAAACTCTCAAGGCAGATGTGACGCGCAGGGTCAAAAATGGATTTGTAGCTTTGCTCCACAGATGGAATCTAAAGGTTCATGTGGTATCCGATTCATTTTGCCGGGTAGGTGAAGAGATATTGCTCATCCCTTATGAAACGTATCCCGAAGAAGGATATCTCCGAGGGGAAGTAATTCTATAGACAAGGATCGGATCAATGCAGAAGCCACTATTGCAAGCCATTACATTCTTTTACCTTTGATTCTGTTTAAAATCCCTTATCTTGTCTTTTAAAACAGGAGTTTACTCTATGAATAAATCAGTAAAACAGCTTCGGATGGAAGAACGCATCCTGAAGCTACTCGAAGGAAAACCCTTACAAGCCGCACAACTTCTCTTTGCAGATGATCAGCTCCAGGCTGCTCAGGAATATGCCAATGTGGTGTCTATCAAAAGATTGGGTTACAACGATCATGGCCCCGTACACATGCGAAAAGCCACATATAATGCGATCAAAATGTTCAAGCTGCTTCACGAAGCGGATATCCAGATGAATCTGGAAATTGAGCATTCGGGCACAGCAGACGACTCTCTGATCGCTGTCTTTATGGCTTCGATGCTGCACGACCTGGGAATGAGCATTACCCGTGAGCAACATGAATATCTCAGTATCCAACTCGCCATCCCATTTATCGATAAAATCCTCGAACAAGTATATGCTCCCGAAGACGTTATGATCAAAATGGCGGTCAAGTCTCTCGCTATTGAAGGGATTTTTGGACACATGGCAACCCGTAAAATCCATTCCCTCGAAGCAGGCATAGTCTTGATCGGCGATGGTAGCGACATGGAAAAGGGCAGAGCCCGGATCCCTACCATATTATCCAATGAGCCACGGGCGGGAGATATTCATCGGACATCCGCAAGTGCAATCCAAAAAGTGAAAATCAGCAAAGGACTGGAAAAGCCTATAAACATTACGGTGGAAATGAATGCCTCGGTTGGCTTTTTCCAGATCGAGGAAGTATTCTTTCCAAAGATCAATTTCAGCCCCGTAAAACAATACATTGAGCTATACGCAGGAGTTACAGATCGCGAGATGCTTCGCTATCTATAGTGTATAATATACAACGTTTTTAAGTATTATATGTTGCAGTCTTTACACTGGATGCCGTATATACTCGAATGCTAATAGTATATACAGCAGGGGATTATGTAGATATGATCAATTGGAACAATGCTTGCATTAGATATCTGTATATGATAATACCCAAAGGAGTAGGAATACGATGAAGAAAGCAGTGTATTTCGCAATTATTGCAATTTTGATGCTTGCCCTTGCGGCTTGCGACAAACGCGAAACAGAGATTACTTCCATGAAGGATCTGAAGGTATCCGAAGATTTTACCTTTCAAACAGTTCGAGCAGTAAGACTGGTGCTCAATTCAGTGGATGCAGCGTCCAATCCAGTACCAAATGCCAGTTTCCGGATATATCGAAATGGAGACAAAACAATCCTCAATGCCAAAACCAAAAAGGATGGCAGTTTTGTTTTTACCCTTACAGTTCCTTCTTATGAGAGGAATTTGTACTTGGAGTCCGATGGACAAAGCATTACCCTCCCAATCCCAGCTACGAGTTCTGCCAATGAAGTGGCTGTAATCAATCGAGACTTCATTGGAAACACATCAAAGGTAGTAGCTGTCTATTCATACTTTACGCCGGCAGAAAACGAATTTGCCTCCATTTGCTACGAAGATATGTGGCCTCAGAATGGTGACTACGATATAAATGATCTTGTAATTGATATTAATGTGGAAGAAAAGTACGATGAAGATACTTGGGAACTGACGAATATAATCTTCAAATACAAAGTAAGAGCTGTTGGAGCTACACGTATTATTGGGTTTGCCACGACCCTGCCATCGTACATCATCGGTAATGGGATCCCAGTATCGTCCAATAATTTGGCTACCTTTAATGCGGATTATAATACTGTAGTTTTCTTCAACAATGCCAGAGACGTCGTACCCTATAGCACAAATTTCTTTAATACAGAACACTCCGATCCCTACGATAATCGTGCTGAAATAGTCCATACGATTGATATGCCAGTATCAGAGAATTGGGGCAAGAGAGATAACTCCAAAGTTGTATGGATTCCTTGGTATTCTGCCCCCTACAATCCCTTTATATACATTAACAACGATGATAGCTACCAGATCCATCTAAAGCATTATCCCGTTATTCCCGGTTATGCCGATATGGCAAAATTTAACACATTCGACGATAATAGCGATGTTACATATCCACAGTGGCCCCAATCATACCAGAATGCAAACTATTGTCCATGGGCTTTTTATATTGCCGAAAGCGTTCCCTACCCACAGGAAAAGCGATCAATCCTGAACGTCTTTCCCCAGTTTGCCCAGTGGGCTCTTAGCGATGGCTGGAGCTATCAGGACTGGTATCTGAACTACAACGAAAATGTGATTTATAACCCTACTCACTAACCTGTTCTCATAAAGAAAGTCTCATAAGGCGATGCCGTACAAGCGGTGTCGCCTTTTCTTTCTCAAGACAATTGCATGTGTCTTCCAGTTTAGCTGTTCGGAGTGTTTTCAGCCTGTCTGAGCATACAAAACATCCAGCTATTCCCACCTCGCCCTTTTTGTAGGGAGCGGTGTCACATTCCACTATTAATCAACGATCTTAGCTTTCGTCATTCCCTTGGAGAAGGGAATCCAGACCAATGAAAAAAGGCTATCTGCACACACCATATCTTTATGTACTACAAGGGGATAAAGACCCTGGATTCCCGCATCCGCTGGGAAAGCGAACTATCTCATCGTGTCACTCTTCACTCTTCACCCTTCACTCTTCATTGTTCATTGTTCATTGTGACTCTGTGGCAAAAACCCAAAATGGACACCAAATATAAATAACAATCTGAA
>CAZWIS010000022.1:0-49410 GCA_964634275.1 uncultured Candidatus Cloacimonadota bacterium
CTGCCCGTATGGCTCAATTCAACCGACACCAGTATAGGATTGTTCAACGGTCTTTACAATTATTCAGCGCTCTTTTTTAGTCATTTGCATGGGCATTGCAGAATTATCGCAGACAAAATGCACAATCTGCGATCTGTATGCCATCAATAGAATTGAGCAAGAGGATTGTAGAGCAAGCACCCATACATCATCCCTTACTCATTTGTTTGCATATCATAAGTCAAGAAAGCATCTATGGATAGGATTGATTTCGCTTGACGATAAGCAGTCTGGTAAAAAATTGAATTGAGGTTATTAAGTACAGAGGTATTTATGTGTTTTGACATTATTATTATCGGAGCCGGACCAGCAGGACTAAGCGCAGCAATATACTCCGCAAGAGGTGGATTAAAGACCGCTATTTTTGAAATGGGTCTCGTTGGAGGACAGATCAATGTAACCAGTGAAGTGGAGAACTATCCAGGCTTCGAAGATACCATTTCCGGTATTGAACTTACAGATAAAATGCGAAAACAGGCCGAACGATTTGGAACCAATTTCATAGATGAAGAGATTACAGCCATCGGAATGGAAGGCTTATGTAAGATAATTGAGACACATGGAGGAAAGTACCGGGCAAAGTCGATCATATTATGTACAGGTGCCCATCCTCGCAGGCTGAATGTACCAGGCGAAGAAGCTTATACAGGACGTGGCGTTTCCTATTGTGCTACCTGTGATGGAGCTTTGTATCGTGATAAAGTCGTAGCTGTTGTTGGAGGTGGAGATTCTGCCGTGGAAGAAGCCTTGTTCCTTACGAGATTTGTCAAAAAAGTATACCTTATCCATCGCAGAGACGAACTCAGGGCACAACACATAATCCAGGAACGTGCCAAAGCATGTAAAAAAATCGAATTCGTTTGGGATACTGTGATTCAAGAAATACGCGGAGATAATAAAGTAAGGGAATTGGAGCTTTACAATCGAAAAACTCAGATAGTAAGTAATCTCCCTGTGGATGGCGTTTTCATTTACGTGGGCATACTGCCAAATAACGCTTTGGTAGAATCCCGCTTGACTTTGGATAATTCAGGCTTTGTGATAACCGACGAGAGCATGCACACCAATATACCCGGAATCTATGCTGCCGGTGATATCAGATCAAAGCTCCTCCGTCAAGTTGTAACGGCTACAAGCGATGGAGCAATTGCCGCATGGTCTGCAGAGAAGTGGTTGATAGAATATACCGATGCATTCGATGAATAAAGGATTATTAATGTACAACAGCAAAGAAATCAGGCAGCAATTTATTGAGTTCTTTCTCAGCAAAGGACACACACATATAGCATCATCCCCAGTGGTTCCCGTGGATGATAACACACTTCTTTTTACAAATGCAGGAATGAACCAGTTCAAGAACATCTTTCTGGGACAGAAAAACCCTGATGTCTTACGAGCTGTCAATAGCCAAAAGTGCATACGGGCGGGAGGAAAACACAATGACCTCGAAGAAGTAGGAAAAGATGGCTATCATCACACTTTTTTTGAAATGCTTGGCAATTGGTCTTTTGGAGATTATTACAAGGAAGAAGCCATCACATGGGCTTGGGAACTCTTTACCGAAGTATGGAAACTGCCAAAGGATAGACTCCACGCTACCGTGCATGATACAGATAGTGAAGCCTTTGAACTATGGCAGATAAAAACGGACATCGACCCCAAACACATTAGCTATCATGGCGACAAAGACAATTTCTGGGAAATGGGCGAAAGCGGTCCCTGTGGCCCATGCTCTGAGATTCACTTTGATCGGGGAGCAGAATTTTGCCATCTGACAAATGACAAAGATCATGTATGCCGTGTAAATGGAGACTGCCACAGATACATCGAGCTTTGGAATCTGGTATTTATTCAGTACTTCAGAGACGAAAACGGGTCACTGACTCCTCTCAAAAACCGTTTCGTGGATACAGGTGCCGGACTCGAAAGAATATGCCAGATAATCCAGGGAAAGACTTCCAATTATGATACAGACCTCTTCATCCCCATTTTATTCAAGGTTGCCGATTTATCGGGAGTGGAATACACAGAGGAGACAGGGGTTTCACATCGAGTAATAGCAGATCATATCAGAGCTTTGTGCTTTGCTTTGGCAGATGGTGGATTCCCATCTAATGAAGGCAGAGGCTATGTCCTCCGGAGAATTTTACGCCGAGCCGCCAGACATGGCAGACTGATTGGATTCCTCGAACCTTTCATGTGGAAACTTGTAGATACAGTAATAGATATTATGGGGCATCATTATAGTGAACTAAGAGACAAGAGCGCTTACATAAAAATGGTCATCAAAGCGGAAGAGGAAAGATTCAACCAAACTCTTGACAAAGGTCTGGAGTTGTTTGAAACAATCGCATCCAACTCTGGCCAGACTACCATTAGCGGTAAAGATGCATTCATGCTCTACGACACCTATGGATTTCCACTTGATCTATCACAGATACTGGCCGAAGAAAGAGGGATGGTCATCGATCTGGATGGCTTTGGCAGAGAGATGGAACTTCAGAAACAGCGGGCACGCTCTGCTTCCAAGTTTTCCATTGAACTGAACGACCAGGAGTGGATTGAACTAAGCCCACCTACTCCTACCGAGTTTGTAGGATACGACATGCACTCGGCATCGTGTTCCATATTGCGCTATTACATCGGAAATGATGGTTCAGTAGGCATCCAACTCGATAAAACACCCTTTTATGCCGAATCGGGAGGACAGCTTTCAGATACCGGAACGATTAGTAACTCAAGCTTTAATTTCAAGGTAAATCAGGTCAAAAAGATCGATGAGTACTATATCCATGTCGGAACTCTTGTGAATGGTGTGATAGACAATCCGATTGTGTTGGCCACGATTAATAGTCAACGGCGCTTCGATATTGAGGCAAACCATAGCGCAACGCATCTACTTCATAAAGCATTACGTGATCTCCTCGGTGAACATGTTCAGCAAAAAGGGTCCTTGGTATCACCGGATTACCTGCGCTTTGATTTTACTCATCACTCTGCATTGAACATAAACGAACTCAGGCAGATAGAAACTATCATTAATTCTGAAATCAGGCAAAATACTACTGTAGAAACAAAACACATCCCTATCAACCAGGCTCGTGAAGAAGGTGCTATAGCCCTCTTTGGAGAAAAGTACAAGGATGTGGTGCGCGTTGTATCAGTCCTGGGAATTTCAAAAGAACTGTGTGGTGGTACTCATGTTCGATCCACAGGTAGTATTGGAAGTTTTAAAATCCTATCAGAATCATCAATCGCAGCCGGAATTAGAAGGATCGAAGCTATTACTTCCAGAGCGGTTGAGGAATATATTATCCGGATGGAGGATCGTTTCAAACAGCTCTCTTCTATGTTAAACTGTGGTGAAGCACAAATTTTAAGCAAAGTAGAAAACCTGCTTTCAAATCTGAACTCATGTCAAAAGGATCTCGAAAAAATCAAGCTCAAATCCCTTGAGACAGAAATCAACAGCATCATCAAATCCTCTACTGAATACAATAACAGATTCCTTATCTGCCAAAGTGTTCCATCGGTCGATACAGAAACCCTGCGACAAATTGGTGATATTCTAAAGGACAAGACGAAAAATACCATATCAGTACTCTTCTCTGTTATTGATGATAAGGTATCCATACTCTGCGTTATAAGTCCAGAACTAAGCAAAGAGTTTCATGCCGGTAAGATTGTCGGAAAGATAGCTGAACTTGTCGATGGGAAGGGTGGTGGAAGACCTGATACTGCCATGGCTGGAGGGAAAAACGTTTCTGCTATTGAATCCGCCATAGCTCAAGTCCCTTCGATAATCTTTGGAATATGAAGATCCTGATTATCCGGCTGAGTTCTCTTGGTGATATAGTACTAACTCAACCGGTTACTGCGTTAATCCGATCTCATTATCCTCAGGCAGAGATTCACTATCTGACAAAGCCAAGTTTCGTAGAACTCGTATCTGCCTTTGGCACTTGTGACCAAATTCTCTCTTATGAAAAGAGTTTGAGTTTTCACAGATACTTACGAAGTGAATACTACGATGTGTGCTTGGATCTTCATGCCAAGTTCTCTACAGTTTTGCTGAGTATGATATGCCGGAGCCACCATAAAATACGCTATGACAAAATGCATTTCAAACGTAAACTGATGCTTGGCAGAACTGGGTTCATATCCTATTTCAAAAGATTTATCAAGCCGATCGACAGTGTACTGTATCTTTACACAAAAGCCTTGGTAAAAATGGGGATCGATATAAATGATCCCCCTTTGCCTTTGTTGCTACCTTCGAATCAACTTAACGATCTTCAAACACAAGCGGAAACTCAGGTTGATCTATCTAATCCAGATAACCTCAAAAAAGTACTGGCAAATGATTTCAGTTTGAACTCGGATGAGTATAGCACGTCAAGATTGATTGCATTGTTTCCTGGTGCAGCACACCAAACCAAGATTTATCCTGCAAAGTATTGGATCGACTTAATCATGAACTCACCGCCTGAGTTTCGATTTCTTCTCTTGGGATCACAGAAAGAGGAGTATCTTGCGAGAGCAATTCAAAGTGAGACTGGATTGAGGACGTTGAACCGCTGTGGGCATTACTCCCTGACGGAGCTGATATCTGTTATGAATAGCTGTGACTTGGTTTTGAGTGGTGATACAGGACCTATGCACATTGCAGCAGCTTTAGGGTTACCCCAGATCGCTATATTTGGTTCCACGCATCCCAAGCTTGGGTTCAGACCTCTAAACAAAAAAGCTGTGGTTTTGTGTAGGGATCTACCTTGTCAACCATGTAGTCTTCACGGTTTTGATACTTGCCCATTGGGACACTTCAAGTGTATGCTGGAGATTGATCCCAAATCTGTGTTACAATCAATGCAGAGTCTTTTAGCTGGCCAACTATAGAACACAGACCCGTCAGTAGGATTGATCATCTAACACAGCTAGTTATTCAGTAGTGTCAATTCGTAGGATCGGAATCCTCCGCTACTGTAGCGTAGCTTTCCGAAGCTACGGAACAAATACTATTCGGAGGATCGGAATCCTACGCTACCTGTAGTGTAGCTTTCCAAAGCTACAGAACAATTGTCAACCATGTCTTTTAGGTGTCAACTTAGTAGTCAAGCCTATATCAAGCGTATATCAAGCCTATATCAAGTGTATTCACGAATAGACTTGATATAGGTATGCTATACTGCAAATATCCTATATGTTATCTATTGTATACTGAAGCGCACTCTCAATCAGAGCTTGATCAGGTTTTGGGATTAGATCACAGTTCATCAGTGTATGAGTGCTTTCCCGAGCTGCCTTGATATCTCTTTGAGCCATCTTGAATGCCTCTTCATGACTGAGAGTGATTCTGGCTATTCCATCTTTGATAGCTTGCATAGCCACATCCGCAGCTTCCTGAGGAAACACTTCTGCTTCATCCATGGTTGGGACTATATTCAAAGGATCAATCCCACGTCTTTCTGCAAAGTCTGCCAACGAATGAGCAGCACGGATTGCCATATTGTCCGTGATCTTCTTTGCCTTTACCAATAGGGCTCCCTTCAGAATGCCTGGAAAACCACAGGAATTGTTTATTTGATTTGGAAAATCCCCTCTGCCTGTGGCAACTATATATGCCCCGGCAGCCTTTGCATCGTGAGGATATATCTCGGGAACAGGATTTGCACAGGTAAACACAATCGATTTTTCGTTCATTAGGCTTATCCATTGGGGCTTTATAGAATCAGGTCCTGGAGTAGATAGAGCGATCAAAACATCAGCTTTGTTCATCGCTTCTTCCATTGTGTTAAGCAGTTTCGGATTGGTTTTTTGAGCCAATTCCCACTGTTTGTACTTCGTGGGATTGCTTTCCAAATCGCTTCTCTTCCTGTGTAATGCTCCTTTGCTATCAAACAATACCAAGTTTTCCGGTGCTAATCCCGATTGAAGCAAGAAACTGGCAATGGTCGTATTTGAAGCGCCTGCTCCGAATAGAACTGTACGTATGGAATCTATTTTTTTGTTTGTAAGCTTTAGCGCATTGATCAATCCGGCTAATGTAACACATGCTGTTCCTTGAGCGTCGTCGTGCCATACAGGGATGTTGCAACTGTTACGCAACTCATCCAATACGTGGTAGCAATTTGGCTGTGATATATCTTCCAGATTCACGGCGCCAAATGACGGCTCCAACATTTTTACGAATTCAATCGTTTTGTCCGGATCTGGTTTGCCCATTTTGTCTCTGTTATTTATGCACAAAGCCACAGCATCAATACCACCTAGGTATTTCATCAGCATAGCTTTGCCTTCCATTACTCCCAAACCACCTGAGGGACTGCAATCCCCATCTCCTAATACTCTTGTACTGTCGCTAACCACCGCAACCAGATTTCCACGATTGGACATCTCATAGGACAGGTCATTATTGTCTCTGATAGATGTGGAAACAGATGAAACCCCAGGAGTATACCATACATTGAACCAGTTAAAACCATATAAACCGGCTTTGGGAAGAGTCTGCATTTTCCCTTTGTAATGAATGTGCATTATCTCTGATAGTTTCTTCAGAAACATCGTCTGCGCCTTTGCTTTTTTTTCCTGGTCAAACAGCCCGGAAAACACTTCCCCTAAATTACTTAAATCCAATCTTAACTCGGACATAATCTCTCCATTTATATCGTTTCGGGAATGCAAAAATAGCATCGATATTTGTCAAGTCTCTTGTGCTTGTGTTTTTGTCATCTGGCAGGCACACGATCAATTATGCTATTACAGAGCACTGAAAGAAGCAAAAAAAACCTTGACCAATCAATATGATTGTTTAAGGGTGATCATAATGATCTTTTGGAGAGATAAAATGAAGATACATTTCCGTGATGTCCAAACTGGTAGCGTTGAAGCACGAGCCATAATTGAAATCGCCGATGGCGTTTTTATAAATGAGATTACGATCCTCAATATTGAGGGTGAGACAGTAGTGGAATTTCCAAAGAAGAATTTCATAGGGAAGACTCGCAAGACCTATTATATGGACATTATCAGCTTTGAGGACAATGACAAACGCCTGATCTGGGAGATGGAAATCAAAAATGCATATCGTGAATGGCGCAAATCAAACAAAAAAGTTTTAATATACGAAAATAAATAAGGAATATGGAGGATTACAATGATTACCGATCTCAATGACATCCTCTCGGTAAGTATCAAAGGGATGAAGCGTTCAGCAATTCGTGAATTGCTAAAGTTTCTCGGTACACCAGGTTTGATCTCATTTTCGGGGGGATTTCCTTCCCCACTTTCTTTCCCGATAGATGAGCTAAAAGAAATCATTGCAGAAGTGATGGACACAGAAGCAGCCTCAGCTCTGCAATACGGAGCTACAGAAGGTGATGTTTTGCTGAGGACATTGCTGGTAAACAGATACAAAGCCAGCGGTGTAGATATGTCTATTGACAATATGATAATTACTACCGCTTCTCAACAAGCACTGGATCTGATCGCCAAGGTATTCATCAACAGAGGAGATAGCGTAATATTGGGTCTTCCATCCTACCTGGGTGGTATTTCTGCATTCAATTCGTACGGAGCCAAAATGATAGGTATTCCGATGGACGACGAAGGCGAAGATCCAAATATTATGGAAGATAAAATCAAGGAACAGATTGCCGCAGGTAACAAGCCAAAGTTTATCTATATCATTCCAGATTTCCAAAACCCTGCCGGTATCACCATGACGGAGAAACGTCGCTTGGAAATAATCGCTTTGGCACACAAATATGATATACTCATTCTCGAAGACAGTCCCTATCGCGAGCTTCGGTATGAAGGTGAACATCAGCGAACCATGTATGAATTGGATGGTACGGGACACGTGATCCTATTGGGAACATTCTCCAAAATATTCTGTCCGGGATTCAGAATTGGCTGGGTCGTCGGACATCCTGATGTTTTGGATAAAATCGTAGTGGCAAAACAAGCTACAGACCTCTGCACTCCTCCATTTACTCAAAGGATAGCCGCTCGTTATATCGAAAAAGGATTACTCGATCCAAAGATTGCTGATATTGTAGAGATGTATCGTGGCAGACGGGCAGGAATGCTTGAATCCTTGGAAAAATATATGCCAAAGTCATTTAGCTGGACGAAACCGGACGGGGGATTGTTCCTGATGGCAAAAGGACCAGAAACTCTTGATACAAACAAGATTCTGATGGATTGTGTTCAAAATGCCAAGGTTGCTTATGTAGCAGGTGAATCATTCTTCTGCGATGGCTCGGGTAAGAACACCATGCGTTTGAACTTCTCGTATGAAACTGTCGAAAAGAACCAGGAAGGTTGTGAAAGACTTGGTAAGTTCCTTCACAAATATGAATAGCTATCGATAAACAGATATATTGCCGTTACATTCGATGTAGCGGCTTTTTTTGCTCTATGGCTATGAATACCCCAAATCCCAGTAAGTTTTCGATGATGATTTGGCTGTTTTTGGGTCAAACCCCGAAAAAAACCTTGAACTAAAACAGCTGCTTTATAAGTTTGTACACAAAAAATATAAATCCCATGGAGGAGTGATGTCCAAGAAAGTCGAAAAAGACAAGATGGGCATGATCATTCACGAGGAAGACTCACCTGAAAAAATGGAAGTGGAAGTCACTGAGATAACCACAGCAGGTGATGCAAACTCCCCGGTTTTGATCTATTATAATTGGTGCAAAAAATGCGGAATATGCGTAACTTTTTGTCCAACCGGATGCTTGGGAAGGAAACCTGATGGATCTCCTTATGTCCTTGCACCAGAGAAATGTATTCATTGCGAAACCTGTGATCGCTTGTGTCCGGATTTTGCCATTACCGGAGCAAAGGAAAAATAGGAGCTGTTATGGCAATAAAAAAACAAAAACCACTCAAAGACGTATCCGAATCAAAGGAACCAAAAGAGACTATTCTCACAGAGTTATCTCAGAAACGCGAACGTAAAACAGTTCTTATGCAAGGTAATGAAGCGGTGGCTTATGGCGCATTGGATGCAGGAGTAGATTTCTTTGCCGGTTACCCGATAACTCCTTCTACCGAAATCGCTGAAATCCTCGCAGCAGAACTACCCAAGCGCAATGGTGTCTTTGTTCAAATGGAAGATGAAATTGCCAGTATTTGTGCAATTACAGGTGCATCTCTTACAGGGGCAAAAGCTTTGACTGCTACCAGCGGACCTGGTTTTTCCCTCATGCAAGAAGGTATTGGTTTTGCAAAAATTACTGAAACTCCTTGCGTAGTAGTAAACGTACAAAGAATGGGTCCCAGCACTGGAATGCCTACAAGCCCTGCTCAGGGTGACATTATGCAAGCCAAGTGGGGATCACATGGCGATTCTCCTGCTATAGTACTATATCCGGATTCAGTCAAAGAAAGCTATGAACTCACGATTCGGGCTGTTAATCTTTCCGAAAAATACCGTACCTGTGTGATTCTCCTTCTTGATGAGGTGATAGGTCACATGAGGGAAGCAGTTTGTCTCCCTGATCTTGCAAATGTACGGGTAATTTCAAGGATTAAACCCAATGTCCCGCCCCACTGGTACAAACACTATGATGAAAACCAGAAATACCTTTCTCCGCTCGCCAGTTATGGTGAAGGATATAGGTTCCACGTAACAGGACTCACACATGACGCTCACGGTTTTCCCACCAACAAAGCAACTGAAGCACAAGAGATGATGGAGAGACTTAGAAAAAAGATTTCTTTCAATATTCGTGATCTGGTACAGATTGAAAGTCACAAGATGGAAGATGCCAAAATCGCCATTTTTGCTGCAGGAATCATGTCCAGAGCAGCTAAAGCAGCTATAGCTATGGCTCGCTATGAAGGAATCAAGGTTGGTCTATTACGACCTTTGACTATCTGGCCTTTCCCTGATGATGCGGTAAGGAAGATGCTTCGTAATGTGGATACTGTCATCGTACCCGAACTCAATCAAGGACAAATGATTCATGAGATTCAGCGCCTCACCAAAGATAAGAGTGATGGTAATGTAATCTCCTTACAAAGAGTAAATGGTACGCTCTTTACTCCAAACGACATTTTACGCAAAATCAAGGAGGTAAGCTGATTATGGCGACAATTCCACAAAAGACAATTCATCAATACCTCCGTCATGATAAGAAGTTTCCTCATGTGTGGTGTGCTGGATGTAGCAACGGCATCGTTCTGGGATCTATCATTAGAGCTATCGCTGAAATGAACATTGATCGTGATGACATGGTAATGGTTTCTGGCATTGGTTGTTCTTCGCGGATGCCGGTATATATCGATTTGAATACTCTGCACTCTCTACACGGACGTGCAATTGCTTATGCGACTGGTGTGAAGCTTTACAAACCATATTTGAAGGTCGTAGTAGTCACAGGTGATGGAGATTGCACTGCAATCGGTGGTAACCATCTCATTCATGCTGCCAGACGGAATATTGATTTGACGGTTATCCTGATCAATAACAATATTTATGGAATGACAGGTGGACAGGCATCACCCACTACACCACATGAAGCTATAGCTACAACCGCTCCCTATGGCAATATTGAACCAGACTTCAACGTATGCAATCTTGCCATGGGTGCAGGTGCTTCATTTGTAGCCAGAACCACAGCTTTTCACACTCAGGAAATGCAGAAATACTTTGTCGAAGCTATAAATCATCCCGGTTTTTCTTTGATTGAAGTGGTCAGTGCCTGCCCGGTAATCTATGGCAGATTAAACAAGAAAGGTGGAGCGCCACAGATGATGAAGGAAATGAGAGACAACTCCATCCCTCTGACTGCAGTAGAAAAACTGCCTCCAGAAAAAGTAGAAGGCAAGATCATCCGCGGAATCCTTAGACAGGAAATCCGGCCAGAGTTTAGCGACGAATATGAAAAACTAATCCAACGTATTCGTGTAAAGGAAGGTGAATGATGCAAAGGAGCTTTGAACTAAGATTAAGTGGAAGTGGCGGCCAGGGCTTGATTCTTGCCGGTATCATTCTTGCCAGAGCTGCTGTGATCGATAAGAAAAAAGTCACACAGACGCAAAGCTACGGTCCCGAATCCAGGGGAGGATACTCCAGGGCTGACGTAATTATCAGTGATCAGGATATTTACTATCCCGAAGCTACTAACTTCGATTGCCTATTAGCTTTGACTCAGGAAGCATGTGACAAGTATATCTTTGATCTCAAGGAAGAAGGGATATTGATTATTGATACTACATTTGTCAAAAACCTAGCAATATCCATGGATAATTCTTATGAAGTTCCTTTTACCGAAATAGCTAATGAACAGCTTGGAAGCTCAATCACCACAAATATCATATCCCTTGCTTTCATGGTAAAAGTTACTGGTGTTGTCAATGAAGATTCACTCAAAATGTCAATTTCAGAAACAGTTAAGCCAGCTTTTGTTGACTTGAATCTGAAAGCTATGCAGATCGGTTTTGACTTGGCTAAAAGCTATAAAAGATAGGATAATGGCATGATCAAAAACGTCAGTCACATTGGTATCGCCGTCAGAGATCTGGATGCTGGTATAGCTTTTTACGAGAAGCTTGGCCTCACACTTGAAGCTATCGAAGAAGTTCCCAGTCAAAAAGTGAAGGTAGCTTTTTTCCCGTGTGGAGATACCAGGATAGAGCTACTTGCACCTACTTCAGATGATAGCCCAATTGCCAAATTCATCGAAAAGAAAGGCGAGGGAATTCAACACATAGCATTTGGTGTGGATAATTTACCCGAGCAGTTAACCAAAGTGGAAGAGGATGGGATTACTCTCATCGACAAAGAACCCCGTCCGGGAGCCCATGGTGCGGATATAGCTTTTTTGCATCCCAGATCTACTTTGGGTGTTCTAATCGAATTCTGCAAAGAAAAGCATTGATGAAGGAATAACCTCTTCTTATTAATTGTAACAGATATCTATTATACGCCACGGTTTGACGTGGCGTATTTTTTTCATCATACAATATCTTGTCTTTGGGCTCTGAGTCGTTAGTATATCCATAGAGGTAGAATATGTCTTGTATTTTTTGTAACATCCCCACATCTGAATATCTGGTTGCCAATGATAGCTTTTATGCTATCAAGGACAAGCATCCTGTATCAAAAGGCCATATCCTGATAATCTCAAGACGTCACTACGAGGATTTCTTTGGCATCAGCAAAGAAGAGATGGATGACCTCAGAAAGATTATCCTAAGCGTCAAAGATATGATTGATTCGCTTCACAAACCAGTAGCATACAATATTGGCATGAACTGTGGAAAACACGCTGGACAGAGTATCTTTCATTTCCATGTCCACGTGATACCTCGATATTCAAAAGATGAGGGACGAAAGGGACTTCGGGAATACATAAAAGAGATTTTATGATTATGAAGTATGCTCTCCTCAGTTTCACTTTGTTACTATGCTCTATTCTTCCGGCTACTAAATGGACAGATCAAAGTATCGAGTACGGAAAGGTTGTTTTTAAGGTGGCCAGCGATTCGAAACAAGCTCTTACTGTCAACGGAGCGAGGACAGGCTTGGAGTCTCTTGATAGGATACTAGACAAGCTGCAAGTCACAAAAGTAAATCATCATTTCAAATTTAACCCAAAGTATCAGAGACAGGATTTACCAGATTTGTCTCTGATCTATGAGCTTAGCTTTGATCCAGATATGGATCCGAATTTTGTAATAGGTTTGTTACTCAGAGATCCTAATGTTCAATACGCAGAACCGGTTTATATCGACAAGACATTCGAAAATCCCAATGATCCAGGATTTGAGACTTCCTTGTTTTTCAATTCTTTGAATGCAACAGATGCCTGGGCTATTCATAAGGGAGAAAACGGATCTCAGCCTGTCATAGTAGCCATTGTAGATACAGGAGTGAACTGGAAGCATCCTGATATTGCTGAGAACATCTGGCAAAACGTTGGTGAGGATGCCAACGGTAATGGATACACAATGTATCACAACGGTTCTGCGTGGGTAATGGATCCCGGTGACCTTAATGGTATCGACGATGATGGGAATGGATTTACAGACGATCTGATTGGATGGAACTTTATGCTGGATGCCATAGGCAATCAAAACAATAATCCCATCGATCCTGGAACTCACGGAACCGCAGTTGCTGGCATATCCGGAGCCAGAACCAACAACGGGATCGGGACGTCAAGCCTGAGCTGGAACATCGTTTTGATGCCAATTTCATGCGCTCATCCAGGACAAACGAGTACTGTTTACCGTGGTTATAACGCTATCATTTATGCTGCTGAAAATGGAGCTGATATCATAAACTGCTCCTGGGGGGGAACAGCTTCCTCGCAGATAAACCAGGATGCCGTGAATTACGCTTACGGCTTGGGCTCGATAATTATTGCTGCCGGAGGTAACAGCAATAATAGCACACCAATCTATCCAGCAGCATACCAGAATGTAATTGCTGTAGCTGCCCTGCAAAACAGCGGAGTAAAAGCGAGTAGCTCGAATTTTGGAGCCTATATCGATGTCGGAGCTCCGACGGGCACCATGTATACCACATCAAGTTCTTCTTATACCACAGTTAGCCACGCTACTTCATATGCCAGCCCTGTAGCATCTGCTTTGGCTGCTTTGATCAAATCATATAATCCCACCTGGACAAGAGAACAGGTAATAAACCAGTTAATCGCCACCTGTGATAACGTTGATCTTCTGAATCCCAGCTACGTGAAGAGACTTGGACAAGGTAAACTAAATGCCTTTAGAGCACTGAATGAAGTTAATCCGATCCCAATCCAAGAACTCAAGCTGGCAATTCACCAAGTTGGAACACCAAATGATGAAAATGGAAATCTAGCCATCGAAACAGGAGAAGAGTTTTCCCTCAATTTGATTCTAAGAAACTATACCCATGGAGCATCTGCTCAAAATGCTACATTTGTTTTATCTTCAACAGACCCGATGGTCACCGTATTCCAAAACACACATTTAGCAGATATTCCTGCAGATGGTTTTGTACATTTGGAAGATGCCTTTTTGATCCGCGTATCGGAATCGGCTGTTTCAAAGTACGTTACTTTTATGCTTACTTCCTCTGCAGATATTCCCGTGGTCATTGGAAACTCCCTTACCTTTACGATTCTGATCAATGCGGGAGGAATTCTGGTTTGGGAAGGTAAGTCGTCTGCACGAAATATGAGTGGAGCCTATATCAGAGATAGACTGATTTCAATGGGCAAAAGCGTGGTATATGGCACTTCATTCCCTGCCTCTTTTCTTACCTTTGATGCAGTCTTTCTCAGCTTTGGTATGGTGGGTTCAGATATTATTCGCTTTGCCGACCCTAAAATGTATTTTGCGCTAAAAGACTATCTGTTATCGGGGGGAAAAGTATATATAGAAGGTTGTGATGTAGTTGGTTATGACATGGCTTATTATTTACCTGATATAGAAGATAACCATGATGCGCATGAAATACTCTGGCCGCTATTGGGAATCTCCTCTGCATCAGATGGTAGCACAAGGGCGATTCAATACCTCAGTTCAGAAAATGGATGGCACACATCTCCCCTGTTGTTTTTATCCTCGACGCAGACAACTAACCAATATATTGATACCTTTGTTCCCAATCAAAACTCTGTGGTCTCCTTTGTAGAGGGTGAATATGGAGCAGTTGCCATAGAGAATATTGGATTTTATGGTCAGAGAAGTTTTGTTTTTTCCTATGCCCTGAGGGAGTTAGTCGATAGTAACAGCCCCAATACCAGATATGAATTACTCGATCGAATTATCGATTTCTTTGAACGGGATAGTTTTATCCTACCAAATATAAACGAGCTTAGTATAGCATATATCGATGATGACAATGTCCAGATTTCATGGAGCTATCCGTTTGATGTGGATAGATTTGTCATTTACCATGATTTCGCTCCCTACGGACAATTTGATAGTGTGTTATCCACTACTATTGCACCTCAGCATCTAATACCAAGTTCTGAATGGGACAAATCCTTCTTCAGGATCAAAGCAGAGCGTCAATTTGGTATTGATTTGAACCGTTGAATATACCTTACTCAATGCATATTCTGATAATATTCGTGATCAGATATGTTTAGTACAGATGCCTGTATCCCACTTTCCCGCAGCTTTTCTGCGAGATATTCCAAGACGGGATACTCGGTATAAAAGTGACCAGCATCAATAATCGGAACCTTACTATCCAGGAGATTATGATAGCTTATATCGCCTGTAATCAATACGTCGGCTTGCTTTGCTGCTTCATTAATCATCGAATTCCCAGATCCTCCACAAAGGGCAATCTTTTCGATTATCGTAGAATCGCCTTTGCTTGCTGTCCAAAGCCTCACACATGGATTATAAAGCTTATCAGCAACGATACCTTTCAGATCCATCAATGATAAAGGGTTTTTGTATTTGCATAGTAAGCCCAATCCATATGCAGGATTGTTGGTATCAACTTTGTAGTAGTACATAGCAGGAGTTTCGTATGGATGGAGGTTTAGTATAGCTTTTTGAACGGAACCCAGATAAATGGAATCTACCATCATTTCAAGCTCCAATTCTTCTACTTCTTCATAGGTCCCGAGCTTACCTTGATAAGGCACTGAACCTTGCATAGGCATGAAACTTCCTTTGACTGGATGTGATGTTGAACATGAAGCGTATACGCCAATTCTTCCTGCTCCAGCAGCAAAAGCAGCACTACGCACAGACTCTAATGCCTCACTGGGAACAGTGACCGAAAGATGATACCACTTGCTTCCGGTTTCCAAACTAAGTGAGCGGACTATTTCCAAACCCAATGCTCGTGCCAGACAATGATTAACTCCATCATTGACTACATCCAGATTGGTATGCATACTATACACGGCAATATGATTCTCTATCAATTGCAGATGAAGAGGATTTGTAAAACTTTTTTGGGCATCGAATATTAGTGGGTGGTGCGATACTATCAACTCCGCACCGATTTCTATAGCTTTGTTTACGGTATTGGGAGTCACATCCAAACTTACCAGTACTTTGGATATTTCGGCATCAATCCGTCCGATTTGCAACCCGGAATTATCCCAAGAATACGCCAATCCTGGTGGCGCAACTATCTCTAAATGTCTAATTATTTCTGAAAGTCTCATGTTTATCTTGTTCCTTTTATTGAGCTATCTATAGTAGTTCAGGTATAGTGGGTTATCGGCATGCCTTTCACTGAGGGTATAATATCCCTTTCCCTCAGAATCCCAACATACAGCTTCACCTTGAGGTTCGATTTTGTATTTCAAACTCTTCATCTTACCTTGTAATGCTTGGGGAATACTCTGATTCCTTTTTACCTTCATTTGCCAAATCCCCGTGTAAGTTTTTACTAATATATGCTTTCCATCCGGACTGATGTCTGCCGCTGTAACCATTGATAGATCAATGGTGCCCATCTTCCTGGCAGTCATAACTTCTGCTGTTTTCTGGGGAAATGGGAGGTGATAGATGCCAACTTTCTCTTCACGCTTTGAGATAATATATATATCGGCTGTCTTTGGACATACAAAGAAAGCTTCTGCATCCCGAGCACCATCCTCATATCTGAATTCGAGTTTATCGACGTTTTCGATAGGTAAAACAAACCTCCTATCATTTGTCAGTTTTGGTTCTGGAAACCTATATATGAACACAGTGTTATGCATCGCCCTATTATCCCCGATCTCTCCTACATAAATATATGAAATCCCCTTTTGTGGGCCGGGACCTACGGCTATCTCCTCCCAATCACGATTTTTGATTCCAGAAAGCTCAATGCGTCCCAAACTTTCTCCTCGGGTATTGATCACAAATACAGAGTTGCTGCCACCTGAATCATTATGAGTATATAGAATCCCTGGGTTGATCCTGGAAGCTACCAAACCTGAAGCCTCATCAATTTCCATGTCTTCAACAAGGAAGCTCTGGAGTTGTCTTGCAGAAATAAGAGCATAGCTAAATACTCCCATAAACAGCAGAATAAAAAGTAATCGCCTGATTGCATTCGTATTCGTTATCTTCATGGTTTTACCCTTGCACACAATACAATTTCGTCAAGCAGAATGTAATGAGCAATGCTCGATAACTCCCGTATAAAGAACATTGAATGTGTCTTCCTGTATATCAAATCGGTGAGTTTTCAGCCAATTTGAGCGCACAATAACAGTCATCTATACCCACACCTTTTTTTATGGAGCGCTGCTCCATAACGGTCTTACGTAGTATATCCTTAAAGATATGTGCAGGTTTTGTGAGGGAGTTCACCGTAAATATCGCCCAATGTACCGCCGTATTGTTGCCACATCCATCTGAGTATTGAAGTGCGCTACTATTGGATGAGCCATCCAGTTGTCATGCAATAGACACAAATCTTGAACGGTAGTATAATGGAAAGCGTGAACAACGTTCGTAATGAACATCATTCACGCTCCTTATTATCGTTTGGAATAGACCCGCGTTAACTATCTTGTTACAGGATTACGCTGGGATCAAGCCATCTCTTTTTAACAATGCGTCTGGATCTGGTTTTCTGCCTCTGAAAGCGACAAAAAGATCCATAGGATGAAATGAATTACCACGGCTTAGAATATACTGCTTAAACGCTTTTGCCGTGTCCAAATCAAAAATCCCCTTTTCTTCAAATAGTGACCATGCGTCTGCTTCCAAAGCTTCTGCCCATTTATATGAATAGTATCCTGCCGAATATCCTCCAGCAAATATATGTGCAAATCCACAAGAGAGATTGGCTCCCTCGACAAGAGGCATCAATCTGTACCTCTCTGTAGCATTCTTCTCAAAAGCATCTACATCGTCTATCTCGCCTTTGGAAGCAGTATGCCAGGCAAAATCAAGCATAGCATAACGAATCTGGTTTATATTTGCGATTCCGGCCTGGAAGTTTTTAGCCGCAATGACTTTGTCCAAGTATTCCTTTGGTAGTGGTTCTCCAGTTTGATAATGCTTGGCGAAGATTTGGAGAGCTTCTTCCTCCAAAAGCCAGTTTTCCATAATCTGAGAAGGCAATTCGACAAAATCCCATAATACTTTTGGGCTGGATAGTCCCTTGTAAGTACAATCAGATAACAGGGCATGTATCGCATGTCCAAATTCGTGGAATATAGTGCGAACCTCATCCAATCGGAGCAATGATGGGCTGTCATCAGTAGATGGCGTTAGAGAACCGACTATCGATACAAATGGGCGGCGCATTCCATCAGAATGCAAACCCTGTCCCTGATATGTCGTCATCCAAGCTCCACCTCTTTTTGTTTCCCGAGGGAAAAGATCGGAATACAGCAATCCGAGATATCTTCCACCATCTTCATATACTTCCCAGGTGGTCACATCTTTGTGATAAACGGGAATATCGAAAACTTGTTTTAAATTGATTCCATAGATTTTGTTGGCAAGGATGAAAAGACCATTCAGAACGTTTTCCACCTTGAACCAAGGACGCAGTTGTTCCGGATCATATTCATACTTGCTTTCTTTTAATTTGTTTGAATAGTAGCTCAAATCCCACGCTTTGAAATCTTCCAGACCATCAGTCGCCAGTGCAAAAGCTTTCACTTCCTCCACTTCATTTATAGCGGCTGGATATGCTACGCTATAGACTTGTTCCAGGAACTCCCTCGCAGTTTCTATGGATTCAGCCATTCGTTCTCTGAGGACATATTCTGCATGAGTGGAAAATCCCAATAGATTCGCCCTTTGGATCCGGAGCTCTATGATTCTTTTGATGTTTTCCTGGTTATCAAAGTCATCCATGAAGGCACGGGATGCATAGGCTCTTTGGATTCTCTCGCGTACTTCCCGGTTTTTGCAGTAAGTAACGACTTGGAGCATACTTGAGGGCTGAAGAGTAAAGAGCCATCCGGACATTTTTCCTTTTTGCCTGGCTTGGAATTCAGCAGCCTTTAGTGATCCCTCTGGTATTCCTTCTACTTCAGATGGTTCTGTGAGATGAAGTTCAAATGAGTTTGTGGCATTAAGGAGGTTATCCGCAAACTTGGGACTAAGCTGAGACAGCTCCATATCAATCGCAGTAAGCTTTTCCTTATCATCATCTGATAACAATGCTCCATTACGAATAAAGGAGGTATAGGTCTTTTTTATCAATCTGTATCTTTCTGCTGCTTTCATACTATTGACATCATTCAAATCACTGGGGATTGCTGGGGTCGGTTTGTCTGCAACTTCAGTATCATATATAGCCTTGATCCGGTTGAATATAATTGGATCAGTTACGATGAACGAACTAAACTGCGCCAACATGGGAGATATCTTTTGTGCCAGGGCTTTGTATTCCTTGTCGGACTCACTGGAGAGAAGATTGTAGTATATTCCAGAAACATAATCCAGGAGCTCGGATGAATGCTCCATATACAAAATCGTATTCTCGAATGTTGGAGCGTTATTGTCTGCTCTGAGGATATCGTATTTTGCCTTTGTTTCTTCCAAAGCAGTTTCTATCGCCGGTAAAAAGTGCTCGGTCTTGAACAGGTCAAAAGGTATCGCTTTGAGACGATGCTTGTTTTCCCTGTCTAAAAGAGGATTTACGTGTGTCATTGGACTTCCTTTATCTATCTTATTATTTGTCAAATTTGTGGATATGGATTTTGTTCTTCTTCATTTGAGGGATCAGTAGTTCATTTGTTCGCCGATTATAGATAAAATCGGCAGGTGAGATTATATTCTTGATCAGCGGTTCAAAACGATTTTGTTCCTGAGGAATCATTATGATCATCTCTTCCTTCCAAGAGGAGAAAAATATCCTTCCAAGATCGTCTATGGCTATTCCATCCAGTTGTGAATAAACAGTTTCCTTAAAAGTACTGATCTCCTGTGAACGAATATCATATATTAGGATTGAAGCCTGGTTTCCTGCCCCTACGATCAGCATTTGATGTCTGGGGCTGTCATAGACGAGTCCATTGGGTTTGATGAGCAAGGGATTACTTATCTTTTGCAAACCTTTTGAATCCGGATTAAAAATAAAAAGGCAGTTTGCTTCTGTATCTGTAACATACAGGCTACCACTACCATCACCAGCTATATCATTGAGCATTACAGAACCTTCGATGGGGTATGTGGCTACAATTCTTTTATTCATCAAATCAATTGCATGTATTACTGTATTATCTGCGACATACAGATAGGGATGTTTCAGAAACAATCCGCGGGGATTGGTCATTCCAGAATCGATAAAGGGTTGAATCTTACCCTTCATATCCATTACAGCTATACTTCCTGAACCGACATTTGATATCAAATAGCGTTCGTTGATTTCATCAAAAACAATGCTCTCCGGTCGGGATAATGTGCGACTCTTGCCAAAAATCAATGTTATCAGTATAACTATGAAGGTTATCCCAAGACCGATAAACAGCTTCTTATGGTTTTTTAGTTTAACATGTAACATCTGTCTTTCCTTGTTAGTCTTCTATGTTGTATTCACAACCGTCTTTGGTGTCCTTCAGTGTGATACCAATCTTTTGCAAGTCATCTCGAATTTTGTCTGACAAGTGCCAATTCTTCTCTTTTCTGGCTTCCAAACGATACTCGATAAACAAGTCTATCAAATCTCTTGCCAGATCATCGTATTTTTTGCTCAGCTTGTTTGATAGATCCTGAAAAAATCCGATGCTTTTACCGAGTTTTACCAGTAAGATGGCGGCAGACTGTCTTTTGGCCAGATCAAGAGAAGTATTTTTGATCAATGAACTCAGATCAAATAGCGTAGCAATAGCTCTGGCAGTGTTAAAGTCATCGTCCATTGCTTCGACAAAGGCTCGTGAATAGGATTCCAATTCGATCAAATCGATGTCGTTATCAAGCTGGAGATAGTCGATATCCTTTAATGCCTGATATATATTCTTCAGAGCTTTTTGAGATTCGATAACCAACTCACGGTTAAAATCTATCGGGCTACGGTAATGTTTTGTCAAAAAGTAAAACCGTATCACTTCCGCATCGTATTCTCGGAGGATATCTCTGGCGGTAAAGAAGTTTTTGAGACTTTTGGACATCTTTTCACCCTCGATATTCAAGAATCCATTATGCATCCAATAATTTGCCAGAGGTTTTCCAGTAATAGCTTTTGCCTGGGCAAGTTCATTCTCATGATGAGGAAAAACAAGGTCAATTCCTCCACCATGAATATCAAATGTCTCGCCAAGGTATTTTTGAGACATCACAACACATTCAGAATGCCATCCCGGACGACCCTTACCCCAAGGACTATCCCACGATGGTTCTCCAGGTTTACTGGCTTTCCATAGTGTAAAATCAGCCGGATGCTGTTTCTTGGTATTCTCTTCTACCCTGGCTCCTACTTTTTGATCTTCAATTTTCTTACCCGAAAGCGAGCCATAATCTTTTAGTTGCTCTTGGGCAAAATATACATCACCACCGGCTTCATATGCAAAGCCTCTGTCTTCAAGAGATTTTATCAGGGATATAATGTCATCCATTACTTCAGTTGCTTTGGGCTGAAAATCTGGAGTCTTTATACCAAGACGAGCTGTATCTTCCAAAAAAGCATCCACATACTTTGACGCAATCTTTTCAAATGGAACGTTGTCTTCGATCGCCCTGGCGATAATTTTGTCATCAATGTCGGTAATGTTTTGCACATAAGTGACTTTATATCCTCGATATTCCAGATAACGACGAACGACATCAAAAAACAAAAAAGCTCTGGCATTACCAATATGAAAGTAGTCGTAGACTGTAGGACCGCAAGCATATAGAGACACTTTCCCAGCAGTTATGGGTACAAATTCTTCCTTGCTACGACTAATAGTGTTATAGATCTTCATGGTTAGGATATCTCCATTATTTTCTTTGATTTAGAATGAGCATCTTCTTCTCGGAGCAGATATTCATTCTTAGCTGGTCAAGATTTCATCTGTGTATGAATCGTCAAGCTAAAGATAATCAGAAGAAATTGGATTAGTATCGACTACTGTCGTGGGACCTTTACTATTTCCCTACGTCAAGGTATTCCTCGACGGAGCGGTAGTGCCATTTCAATAGTATCCTATCCAAAAGACTGATCAATAGGAAAAGTAACATGCTAATCACGATGATCATAACAATAATGGCAAAGACATGATCCGTCTGGAACGATTTGGTGGAACGGCTCATGTATATACCCAAACCAGCGTGTCCACCTAACATCTCTCCAATTACGGCTCCCATAACACTATAGGTAACAGAGAGTTTCAAACCTGTAAACAGGTTTGGTAAGGCTGAGGGTAACTTTAGATATCTAAAAACATGCCACGAACTCGCATTCATAGATTTCATCAATCGCAGATGCTCTACAGAGACCAGTCTGAAGCCATCATACAAACTAAGGGCAATGGGAAAAAAGCAAATCAGACTCACGGTAAACACTTTCGAAGCCATTCCATAACCAAACCAGATTATAATCAGTGGTGCCAGTGCCAGGATTGGAATGGTCTGAGAAACAACCATATAGGGATATAGAGTCTGTTTGACCAAACGTGAAGAATCCATCAATATCGCAGTAATAGTACCTAAGATTATACTGATACCCAACCCAGCTAATGTAGCATGTAGAGTGTACTTCGTATGAAACCAGAGATTCGCATGAGAAGTAAAAAACACCCTGACTACCTTGAGTGGAGAAGGCAATATCCAAAAAGCCATCCCATCTCTTTGACTAATCAGTTGCCAGAATAAGATCAACAAAATGAAGAAGATAGTAGGATAGAATATCTCAGCGGTGCGGTTCTTCATTTATCCCCGATCAATCTGATCTCCGGTTCGAGATTTACTCCGTACTTGGATAAAACAGTGCTTTTGGTGTATTCAATAAGGTTGACTACATCAGCAGCAGTGGCATTGCCTAAATTGACAATAAATCCACAATGCTTGTTTGATATCATAGCATCACCGATTCTAAAACCACGCAGGCCACAATCATCGATCAACTTACCGGTAAAGTGACCCTGAGGTCTTTTAAAAACAGAACCTGCACTTGGAAGGTCAAGTGGTTGCTTATCCTGCCTCATTTCATCCAATTTAGCCATCCTATCCAATATAGCCTCTGGATCATCATACTTCAAACGAAATATAGATAAAAGATGAATCAGTTTGTCTGTTTGCAAGATACTTTTTCTGTACGAAAACTGGTGCTGATGATTGTTCAAGCGGATGATATTAAGCGGATATGAACCACTGATATCCTGGATTGAGAAGCAACGACTACTCTCCAAAACCATTGATATCTCACCTTCATAAGCTCCGGCGTTCATATAAACCGCACCTCCAAGGCTCCCAGGAATACCACAGGCAAATTCAAGCCCGCTCAATCCATATTGGGCTGCATAATCACACACGCTTTTGAGGCTGCAACCTGTCGTTGCATACACTGTGTCGTCCCGATGGGTTATATGATTCAACCTTTCTGTACTCAGTACCATACCTCTGATTCCCGAATCACTGATCAGAAGGTTTGATCCTTTGCCGATAACCAAGTATGGGATATGAGTTTTAATGGCATAGCTTACAAGCACAGCAAACTGATAAATGCTTTCGGGACAACAGAATACATCCGCATCACCACCGATCTTGAAGCTTGTATGCTTCTTCATTGGCTCATCAAAGACTACGATACCAGCTTCGTAGAGTTCTGGGAAGGAATTTAGTATTTGGATTTGATAAGAGATGATTACCTCCTGAAAAAGGTTGAGATCTCTGTTACAAGCTGGATAGGATCCTTGAGCTCAATACATTTCGTCGGTAGTACTTGTTTGAAGTATTCTCCATATTTCTTCTTTGAGACTCTGCTGTCCATAATCAGAACGATACCCGTATCACTTTTGCTACGAATCAATCTGCCAAATCCCTGACGTAGTTTTAGTAGTGCATTGGGGAGCATATAATGCATAAATGAATCGTGATTATCCCTTTCCAATTTATCAATGTAAGCTTCTACGATTGGCTCTGAAGGGACAAGAAATGGAAGCTTGTATAGAATTAACAGGGATAATGACTTACCCTGAATATCCACCCCTTCCCAAAATGAGTTGGTGCCCAGTAAAACGGCATTACTACTCTTTTTGAATTCTTTCAATATAGATGTTCTGCTACCGCCCTTTCCCTGTGCAAAGAAGGGACGGTTTTTATGATAAAGCATATCGCCCAAGTGTTCGTAAACGCTATTTAAATCTCGATATGAAGTAAACAAAAGCATAGTCCCGACATCGGTGGCTCCTACTACTTCTTCCAGACAGCTAAGAGCCTGATTGGTATAAAACATGTCTTTGTGTTCGGGCAAAAAGCTGGCAATCATGAGCCTTGATTGTTTTTCAAAATCAAATGGAGACTCTACTATAGATTCTTTTAGTTTCTTTTCCTCGATCAGATTTAGTCCGCTGAGGTTTGTGAAATACTTAAATGACCCCCTCAAGGCAAGGGTGGCAGAGGTGAATACTACGGATGCAACGTTTTTGTACAATATATTATTGAGATGCCGGTTTACTTCGATAGGGGCATAGCAGATAAGTGAAGAGGGGTAGTTCTTGTCGGAAGATTGATTGCTCTCCACCCAAAGGGCATTTTCATCCAGATCTGGGTCCTTGAGTATCAGTAACAAACCTTCCATATCAGAAGCTCGCAATTCAAATCCTTCCAAGCTCTCCTTCAGCATATCATAGTTTGGTACTTGTTTACTGCTAACCGATCCCAATACATTGGACAGAGCCCTGATGTCTTTGATAAACTCTTTCCAGAGCTTTATAATATCTGCCAATACATCAAAGATAAGCCTATGAGAATTACAGTCTTTGATCCGGAACTTTCCATAGCTATCTGGTGTATCCGCCAGTTTGGAAGATTGATTGAATAGCTCCGTAATTGGTTTTTTCAGAGCTTCGATATGTGCATAGATGTTTTTATCCAGATTGGCTATTTGTTCTTTGGCGGCATCAGCGATCAAGCTTTTTGATATATTTTGCTCCAGGAGATGTAGAAATCCGGTGTTCTTTCTTTTGTGAGCACTCCCGATATGGTTGAGTAAGGTGATCATATCAGCATAGCTGATATCAAATCCCAAATGCTTGGAAGCAGAGGACATCAGATTGTGTGCCTCATCTATTACCAAATGGCTGTATTCTCCCAATGTAGTGTTATCAGCTTTGAGATCTGCAAGTAATAGAGAATGGTTCACCACTACTATTGATGCGTTTTCGATCTGTTTGCGGAGACTCATTACATGGCAGGAACCAAAAAACTGACACTTCCGATTGTGACATAAATATCTATCAGAACATACCTTGCGCCAACTGATGCTATTTCGGGATTTGTCAAAGGAGGAGTTCTCCGATACATCTCCCGTATGAGTAAGAGATTTCCATACCAGTAGATTTAAGAGTGCTTGGGCATCATAAGTACTCAGCCCTTTGGTTTGTTCGAGTAGGAGTTCCTGCCACCTTCGTTCACAGATGTAATTCTCTCTACCTTTTACCAGAACAGCCTTAAAAGACATTGGGATGATGTCCTTCAGCAGTGGCAGATCCTTGAAGAAAAGCTGTTCCTGAAGGTTTTTGGTATTTGTCGATACCACAACCTTCGAATTATTCCTGAGGGAGTACATTATAGCAGGAATCAGGTATGCAAAGGATTTGCCGACACCCGTACCTGCTTCCACCACCAGGAAGGACTTCTCGTTCATAGCAGTTTGAATCTGGTCTGCCATATCCATTTGACCCCGGCGATACTCGTAGTTTTGAAACTTTTTGTCGAACAAGCCACCTATGCCAAATACTTCATCAAGGGTAGCAGTAGTATCCTGAGTGACGTGTTCAATAATGTTTCGATATTCATTCAAAGGTGCTTTGGGTTTGATTCCAATCAACGAATTTCGTCTTTGATGCTCTACAACCATTGCCAGCAGGTCAGAGATGGAATTGGAATATTGAGCTTGCCTGCTCAGATCGAGCAATCTGGCATTCAGTATCAGAGAATAGTGCTCGATTATATAATCCACCATCTTTATCAGCAGAATTCCAGTTGCTTCCGCATCGGCATTGGCACGGTGAGCATTTTCCAACACGATACCAAATTCATCTACCATTGTAGAAAGCTTATGATCGCTTGTAAAAGGGAAATAGATTCTGCTAAGATCTGCCGTGTCCCAGTTTCTATTCGCGAGGGGAAGTTCACCGGTACGAATTAGGTTCTGGTTGATAAAACCAGTATCAAAACCGATATTATGACCCACTATAGTACTATCACCGATGAAGCTTCGTAGCTCCTTCAGTACCACCCCGGCAGGAGGGGCATTCTTTAGCTGCGCAGGTGATATATGGGTTAGATACTGGATAAACTTGGGCAGGTCCTTTTTGGGTTTGATGAAGCTCTCATACTTTTCTATAGCTGCACCTTTTTCAAATTTGATGGCAGCTACTTCGATGATCTCATCCTTTTCATGGTTCAAGCCTGTCGTCTCGATATCAATGGCAACAAACTTAAGCTTGTGTGAAAAGCGCTCAATATTGGTTTGGTGATCCGCATTCATCAGACTATTCGTCATCTTTGTAGAGATTGTAGCGCTTGAGCTTTTTGATCAGACCCTGCCTGGAAAGACCCAACACTTTGGATGCCTGAGTTTGGTTCCAATCGAACTCTATCATGGTGTCATTGATCATCTGTTTCTCCAAATCCTCAATAGCATCTTTGAGTGTCTTTCTTTGTTGTAACAGGTTTATCGTACGTATGTTTTCTACAAAGCGACAAACCTCTTCCGAGAAATCGGTAGGTTTGATAAAGGAACCTTCTTCCGCCAGAGTAACTGCTCGTTCGAACTCATTCTCCAACTGGCGCACATTTCCTGGCCAATCATAACGTTCCAGAGTATGCATGGATTCTTCCGTAATACCTGGCACATTCTTGTTTATCTTCTTATTGTATTTATCCAGGAAATGAATCGCAAGCAAAGGGATATCTCCCTGTCTCTCTTTAAGTGATGGAACTTCGATTTTGATCACATTGAGTCTATAATACAGGTCCAGACGAAAATCACCGGACTTGACCCTATCCAACAACGATACATTTGTAGCACAGATCACCCTTACATTTACTTTTTCAGTCTTGGTAGCACCTACTCTTTTGATCTCACCTTCCTGGAGAAAACGCAAAAGTTTTGCCTGTGTGGATTGGCTGATGTCCGCTATCTCATCGAGGAAAAATGTCCCTCCGTCTGCAATTTCGAAAAGCCCTTTTTTATCGTATGCTGCACCGGTAAATGAGCCTTTTACATGGCCAAAGAGTTCACTCTCCAGCAGTGTTTCTGGCAAAGCTCCACAATATTGGGCGACAAAAGCTTTGTTACTTCGGTTGCTACTATAATGCAGAGCCCGGGCTATCAGCTCTTTACCGGTTCCACTCGGACCCTCCAGTAATACCGAAGTAGGCGTATCCTTTACCTTGTCTATTATCTCAAAGATCTTTAGCATCCCCGGGCTTTTACCGATGATGTTGGCGTAGAGATTACCAGAATTCAATTGCTCACGGATAATAGCATGGCTTTTTTCCAGATTTTGGGAGCGGATATTATCTACGATCACGATTATCTGATTTGCCAATGCACTCAACAAATTGATCACCCGCTCCGAGAAATAGTGCGATCCGCTCTGGCAGTATAGCAATACTACTCCCAAGGTCGCTTTTCGGATGGATAATGGTATAAGTAGCAGATTATTGTATTCTGGGGCAAAGTGTGGTTGCTTATAGTTCTCCAGCTTGTTACTGGTTTGGACCTGCAGTATCAGATTCATGAACGTTTCGTAGTGTTTGTCGTCATGGGAAAAGCTATTGTATATCTTGTATTCCCAAGATTCTGGAACCGAGGAATTGTGATGCAAGCATAGTATTCCACCATCAGCTTCCGAGATTTCAATCAGAGACGACAATGCGTTTTCGATCAGAATATCCAAATCGGATATCGTATTCAGATTTTGCGTAATCTCATAGAACTGATTCAGAAGGTTTTCTTCAAACTTTACATCCTTCATCTGAGCAGCATACTCGCGGGAGATCTTTTGCATCAAAATGTCGTTTTGTTCCAATAGTTTGATGGATCCATACTGTTGGATAATCTTTTTGTTGGTTTTCAATATCTGTAATGCCTGTTCCCACTCCTTGAGATCGAATAGTACTCCTGCCAGCTCGTAATTTGCCAGCGATAGCTCGTAGTTGTTACTAGTCTCAATAAACAGCTTTATCGCATCATTCAGATAGGATTGGGATTGTTGGAGGTTTTTACGTTCCAATAGTGCCCGCAGATAGTTTGCCCTACCCAGCTCGAACATATGATTCAGTTCCGTAGCCAGTTTTGCCGCTTGAGTGATATAATACTCGGCACTCTCGTAGTTTCTGGTCAGAATAAAATAATAAGCTTGTTTTTGGCATCCCTCGATAATCTTATCCCGGGCATTTAGTGATTTGAAGAAATCAAAACTCTCCACCAGATAGCTATATGCTTCTTTGAACTTATGCAGCTTGGTCAAAACAGAACCCAGGTTTCCATACAACTCCGCTTTGATATACTCGTCGCTGACAGATGCAAGCAGCTCCAAACCTTTGAAATATAAATCATAAGCCAGGTTTAGCTCGCCTTGCTTTTCATAGACTTCTCCCAAATTGTTAAAGGAGCGCAGCAATCCTTCCGCGAAATTGTTTTCTTCGGACTTTGTAATACCCTGTTCATAGTAAGCAATAGATTTTGACCAATCACCTTTCTTGAAATAGAGAGCGCCCAGATTGTTGAGTGATGCCACGGTATTGCGGAAAAAGCCAAAATTGATCGCCGTCTCCAAGGATTTCATCAGGGCTTCTTCGGCTCGGTCGAAATGGTTATGATCCATCCATGTGACACCGATGTTATTGTATATATTGGTGATGTTGTATGGTTCACTCAGCAATTTCTGTATTTTGAGGGCTTCTTCAAGATAATACAAAGAGCGGTTTTGATCACCCTTGTCATCCATCAAACCACCAAGATTATTGTAACAAACCGATATCCCGTTCAGATTGTAATGCTCTTTTTCCAATCCCAGGCTTTTCAAAAAGAACTGCTCACTCTTGTCCCAGTCACCCTGAAACATATACAATACTCCAAGGTTATTGTATATGGCTGCCAGTCCACTGTGATCGCTTGCGACAGAGTATAATGATTCAGCATCTTTGAAAGCTTCTTCCGCAGCATCCCATTCGTTGATGTAGTAATGGATCTTCCCTTTGGTTTTCTTGCAGTCTGCCTGGACGATATACCTTTTGTGCTTATCTTCGATCATGCTCATTCCGCGAATCACTTCATCCAATACCTGCAGTGCTTCGTCGAATGCTTCAGATTCTGCCAGAATATCGGCTTTTAGCAACAATATCTTGTTCTTCCAATAGTTGTCTATGGATGCGGGACTATATTTTTTTATGATCTCCAAAGCAAAATTGGACGAATTGACCGCAAACAGATTTGAAGCAAGGAGGTACACCACCTTTTCGGCTGGTAACTGATGCTGGGAACAGATGTGTAAGCACTGACGGAAATAGTCGACTGCCTTGTCCTTCTGATTCATATCGGAATATACTTTTCCGATTTTTTGGGTATAAGAAAGCTGTTTTTTGGCATCCTTTGTGTTCTTCAGCATATAGCCATACAAATACTGCAGGCTTTCATTATCGGTAATGAGCTTGAAGTCTTTTATCACTCTCTTGAAGAGGTCTTCATCATATTTATCGGCAAAGATCATCAGCCGGACCCTACCCTGGGGAATCAGATCATCCGTTGTAAGGAGGTTCAATAGCTTATCCAGAAGTGTGCTATCAAGAGCTTGGGGGTTTTTTTTGAGCCAGTTTCCGAATGCTGTCTTCTTTTGTATAATGCAGCTATCGTTAAAACAGCCGATCAATCCCAGTTCCGACAGTTTCTTTTCGTCCCGCTTCAGCGTTTTGGAGCTTAACAATTGCTTTAGCAAAGCTTCCGTGGTAATCCCATCCAATACATACAGGACAATGATCAGGTCAAGTTCACTCTTGGATAGCGATGCCAGGGATTGCTGATAGATCTCGTCGGCATCAAAAGTCTTGTCCAGATAGGGTGATAAATCGAACTTATTCCCTTTTTTGGAATTCAACATCTCGGTCAGAATCTTTTCGATGATCATCAGATTTCCAGCCGTAATCTTGTGCAGTATCTCACTTTCGGTAATATATCCAATCTCATGATCCTGAAAGGACTTCGCCAATAGGTCCTGCAAATCATCTGCGGTCAAAACCGGGATATACTCCACGATAGAAAAGGGGAACAATCTCTTCTGAGATAGCACAATGATTTGGATTCCGCTATCCTCTGCGTATTGCACCAGGTATTGCAAAAAGTCTCTGGTATATTCATCCAGTACATCACAATCATCTATAATCAGTAACTGGGATGGGATCTTATCTTTTTGAAAAAGACTCTCGGTGATGAAATAGAAGAAGTCATACTTTCGTCCGGTACGAAAATGCTCTTTGTGATGTGTGTATTGCTCTATCAGCTCATCTTTGTCTATCCCCGTCAAAAGACTAAGGATTTCGGTGAAATGATTGTAAAAAAGCGGGTGAGGAGAGAAGAAATTGATAGAACTATAGGTATCTTCCATCGCCTTGATAATGGGCTTGATCAGATACGACTTTCCCGATCCGGATTTGCCGGTAATCTCAATTAAGTGACTGCTGCTCTTGTCCCTAAGAAGTCCAAGTATCTTTGAAAGAGCAAATCTCTCCGTGATAAAACTATTCATCGTCTGGTAAAGTAACTCTGGCATATACACCTCACTGAGCTAAGGTTTACATACCCACTGTAAAAGAAGTTGACAGTCTGTCAAGATTTATATGGATTTCTTCCCGTTACATTACGCATAAGTAGCTGTTTTATAGCATCATAAGGCTGTCGTGCTACCTGTGGGCATGCGGTAGCATTTTATGCTATAAGGGGGTGAGTGGTTAAGGCAATACCTGGCTCTCCCGATACTATTCGTTTCGGCAGATACGATTCACCAGCAGGGCAAAGCACTCGCGACTAATACCGATATAAAATTAGAATCGATGTCCTATCTTGAAGCTAATCTGGCGGTGGAATTGATCATAAGAATTTTTCCCAATAGTTCCATTGCTACTAATTTCAGTAACGTGAGACTTCATGTCGTTATAACGGATGAGGACTTGAAACACGGTTCGATTATATTCAATGCCAAAACCAAAGGCTAAGTACATTCCGCCATCAAACGACCATTTTTCAGATCGAAAATCGTTAGATTCCTTAGCATCTTCCATCAAAGAAAAGCCATAGCCCAAATGGGTAAAGACCTCAGGAATCGGACCATGAGTAACAGGGAATGCATAACCCAGCTTTGTATAAACAGGCAGGAAGGATATTTCTTTCAATGTAACTGACCAACCCTCACCCATCGGCCTATGTCTTCGCTTAACTTGATATTCTGCTCCAAGCCCGAATACAACCTCGCGGATGTTCTTCATGGCTTCTGCCGAGATGCTGAATCCCGGTTCATACGTTGATCCTATGATCAGAGCTCCGTTATCCAGAACACTATTAGTATATATGGCGTTTGCCATGTCAAATCCCCCACTGATTTGATACTCAAGACCAAAAACAAGGGAACAAACGAAAACCAGTAACAGCGTGATTAAACACTTTTTCATATCTTATTCCTTTACGCAAGAAGTACTTGTGGCGGCATATAGCCAACGCATAGTTATTCAATTATGTTGAGAGTATCAATAAACTCTCATCAATCACAACATGTGACACTCAAATTATTAAGTGCATTATATTTATTCTTTTTAACCATGTCAAGTTTTTTTATGCCTTGCTCAAATAAGTATTGCCACAATTGCTCATTATATCCTGCCTTCCTGATAGTTGATGCAGATGGAGAACAGATAATCCACCACGAGTAAATAGTTGACAAATAATGCAGGCTATTGCTTAGGAGATCGAAGTTCGTTCACAAAGGGAGATAGACGATATGAAAAATACGATCCATGTGATCGGAACCTGTCACGGCGATACAATCGGATTCAAGATAGTCGACCTCTACAAGCTGCTGTGTGACATCAAGCCCGACGTTATACTGGATGAATCTCCGATTGATAACCAAATCGGGATAATGGGTTGGTTACAGGCGGCAGCCATTTATTACAAAAAACGCGGAGGTGGTGAAGCCGCTGCTGTTCTGAGATACATTGCGGATCATCAAGCGGATGTATTACCCTACGACATCAAGGGCAGGAACGATTACTTTATCAAAGTGAAGTTCTTTGAGAAGGAAGAGACATATAGTGAAGCCTGCAGTGCCTATTTTAACCAACCCACAGCCGACTCAACCGCTACCTACCTGTATAAATTGATCGAGAGTATAAGCAGGAGATTTGGTTTTCACGAAACCAAAGACAAGCGGTCAGTTTATGATATCAATAGCCATCTCTGCGATGTTCAGGTACAAACGTATATATCCCTCATGCATCAAGTCAACAAAGCTCTCTTCGCCTTGGTACCGGAATTTTCACAATATGAGAAAGACTTCTGGAAAAGGCACAACTTCCATGCCAGAAGAGACAAAGCAATGATTAGTAACATTTTGTATTATAACCAGAAATATGAACTCAAAACTATGGTTGTCATCTGTGGTTATTTTCACCGTTATGCCCTGATAAACGGATTACACCCTAAACAAAAAGAATATGACTTCAAGCTGATTACTACCCTGGGTTCCTCAGCATAATTACCGATAAAGATATTTGAACGCATATTTACCCAGAGCATAGGAGGATTTACTGCGAGAATCAGCAGACAAAAATCATTCATATGTACCTTTTCGACACCGATGACAAATGGAGTGCTGCCCCGTGCTATTAAAACAATGGCCTGATATATCTACTTTGTTCTATAATTTATTCTGATAAGAAAGTGTGTATTGACATTATCCATCACACACAAACGATCAACAATTCTGAGTATGAATGAGTCAATTCTGATGGTTGATTCATTCGGAATGAATCGGGACCCATATTTCCATCAGGGAGTTTTCGGAATCTTCCAGATAGCGATGGTCATAGCGTTCCAGAGTTTCTGCAGCGAGGATATTGTGCTTTCCGCTCTGGCTATATACCCCATAGATATACTGGTAAAGGTTGCTAATTGTCTGGATTGGACCTTTGTGTTCAAACACGATGTAGCGTCTGGCAGGAATCTTGCGGACAACAAATTCCTGCGGGATACCCTCCGGGCTCTTCACCTCTGCGGCGACCATATACCCCCAGGCGTCCTTTCCCTCCGCATTATTGGAGGAAAAACTAACGCCATAGTATGCATCACCAATCGCATTGGGTATTTTTTCTGATATTTCAAAAAACTTTGCCCATAGCTTCATATAGGCTTCCTGTTCCATAGTATCCGTGATCTCCAGCCCCACCATGATCAATTCGCCCATTTTGTCTTCACGAGGAGTTATCTCCTCAGCCCTGGCTTGTTCTTTTCCCTTTGCCCAGCAAAGGGAAAGAGCTGTTATCATAAAAATTGCGAGGAGTATGGTTTGCTTCATCATTCTCTCCTTTATGGGTCTTTTGGCAAATGTTTTTTGATCTATAGTTGTCGTCAAGCAAAGATTTTTGTAATATAGATGCAAAAACTCAGTATTGCATATCTGGTATAGGCAACGCTGTAGTTCTACCTGAAGTTTAGCTTTTCCAATGAGACAATACGGCGCTCGCTGTAGTGCCCAATTCTACACAGGGATTAAGACGGTACGGCGACCACCTGTACAATCGGAATCCTCCGCTACTTGGTCGCGTAGCTTTCCGAAGCTACGTTTTTTTCGGAGGATCGGAATCCTCCGCTACTAAACCCCATACCTTGCATATATCATACCCATATCAAGTGTATCTGTGAATACGCTTGATATAGGCTTGATATACGCTTGATATAGGCTTGACTACTAAGTTGACACCATCAAGCTACTATTGACACTGATTTGATTTGTAAAAAAGAATAGTCAAAGTATTCAATTTAGCTATTGACGAAAAACACCAATTCGGAACACTTGGAGAAAAAAAATATATCAATGGAGGAATCATGCAAAAAGCCGTCGTTGTAAGTGCCAAACGAACTGCTATCGGTAATTTTGGTGGAGTGTTCAAGGATGTTTCCGCAGTGGATTTGGGAGTGTATGTACTCAAAGCCATGATCGAAGAAACCGGCATCAAACCGGATGAGATTGATGAGGTGATAATCGGTAATGTTTGCGGAGCGGGTATGGGACAAAACATTGCCCGGCAGATTTTGGTGAAGAGTGGCTTACCTGTTTCCACTACAGGGTTTACCGTCAACAAGGTATGTGGCTCTGGGATGAAGACTGTAGCCCTCGGAGCGAGAATGATAATGAGTGGCGAAGCTGATGTTATCATAGCTGGTGGAACAGAAAACATGAGCCAGATCCCCTATGTCTCATTTGATGCCAGGTGGGGCGCCAGAATGGGCGATAAAAACCTGGTAGATTTGATGATCCGAGACGGCTTGAGCGATGTCTTCAACAATTATCACATGGGTATGACAGCCGAAAATCTGGCGGAAAAATACTCTATTAGCAGAGAAGATCAGGATAGATTTGCCACAGCTTCGCAAAACAAGACAGAAGCAGCAATGGTAAGCGGTAAATTCCGTGATGAAATCGTTCCGATCAGCATTCCCCAGCGCAAAGGTGATACCATTGTAATAGATACAGACGAGATGCCACGCAAGGGCGTAACCATTGATAGCCTGGCAAAGCTAAAGCCGGCATTCAAAAAAGATGGTACCGTTACAGCGGCAAATTCATCCGGAATCAATGACGGAGCAGCCTTGCTAATGCTGATGAGTGAAAAGAAGGCAAAGGAACTTGGTTTGGTTCCGATCGCTTATTTCGTCGAATCAGCTTCTGCCGGCGTGGATCCATCGATTATGGGATTTGGCCCTGTACCCGCGATTCAGAAAGCTTTGAAGGCATCCGGCTGGAATAGTAATGAGATCGAACTGGCAGAGCTAAACGAAGCCTTCGCCGCACAATCGATAGCAGTATCAAAAGGTCTGGCAGAGTCCGGACTTCCCATAGCAGACGACAAGATCAACGTCAATGGTGGAGCTATCGCTTTGGGGCATCCTATCGGAGCCAGTGGAGCACGGATTATTGTAACTCTTTTGCATGAAATGAAGCGTCAAGACCTGAACAAAGGATTGGCATCACTATGTATCGGTGGCGGCATGGGCATAGCTACCTTGTGGCAAAGAAAGGAGAATTAAAATGGCAGATAAATTGAAATTGGACAAAAGCTTCGCAATGTTTGAAGAAGCACAAAGACTCGTACCTGGTGGCGTAGCGGGAATCCGTCGCCCATACAATTTTGTAGTTGGCGAATACCCCATATTCTTCGAATCCGGCAAGGGTGGAAGGATTATCGATGTCGATGGTAATGAATATATCGATTATCTTTGTGCCTATGGCCCGATAATCATCGGTTACCGTGAAGAAGAGATCGATGAAGCTGTATACGAGCAGATCAGATCAAAAGGTTTCTGTTTTTCTTTAACTCAGTCGGTTCAAAATGAACTGGTGCAAAAGCTTACAGAGATTATCCCGTCCTGCGAAATGGCTGCCATGGTCAAAACTGGTTCTGATGCCACGACTATTGCAATAAGGGTAGCACGTGGATATACTGGCAAGACAAAAATAGCCCGCTGTGGGTATCACGGCTGGCACGATTGGTGTGTGGAAGTAAAAGGTGGTATTCCTACCAAGTTCTACGAAGATGTACTGGAATTTCATTACAACGATCTTGACCAGCTCGAAGATATGCTGAAAGTTCACGGCAACGACATGGCGGCGATAATCATTACTCCGATGGGGCATCCTCTGGCAAATGACGTCGAATATCCCAAGCCAGGATACCTGGAAGGTGTACGAAAACTGGCAGATCAATATGGCTGCGTATTGATTTTTGACGAAATCAGAAGCGGTTTCCGCTGCTCAATTGGTGGAGCACAGAAGTTCTTTGGAGTTACTCCAGACCTGTCCACCTTTGGTAAAGCAATGGCAAATGGATATTCGATCAGCGCTCTGGTAGGAAAACGTGAATTCATGAGTGTCCTGGCGGACAAGGTATTCTTATCTTCCACATATTTCCCAAATAGTGATGCACAGATAGCAGCTTTGAAGACTATCGAAGTATTGGAAAGAGACAAAGTCCTCGATGTGATATACGAGAAGGGGATGAAGTTTGGAAAAGAGCTCGAAAAAGTTATCTCGGAATCGGGAGTGAATGCCAGATTCTCCGGTGCACCCTGGATGCCTTATGTCACATTCCCCAAAGATGAAAGTGGTCTTTACAAAAAGGTCCGAAACGAGTTCTATACGCAATTGATCCGCCGTAAGGTATTCCTCCAGCCTTATCATCATGGCTATATCTGCTATCGTCATACAGATGAGGATCTGGCTTATACCGTTAACGCAATCCGCGAATCCCTGGCAGAAACCAAATCATTATACTAAGGATCGATGCCGATGACTAAATATATCTTCGTGATGGGTGGCGTTCTATCCTCTTTGGGGAAGGGAATAGCCACTGCATCCATTGGGTTTTTGCTCAAGAGGATGGGATACAGAGTAGTATTACAAAAGTTTGACCCCTACCTGAATGTCGACCCTGGCACTATGAGCCCATTTCAACATGGAGAGGTATTTGTTACGGATGATGGAGCAGAGACCGATCTTGATCTGGGACATTATGAGCGATTTGTCGATGTTGCTCTGAACAAGTATTCCAGTTGCTCTGCCGGACAAATCTACGAAAGCGTGATCCAAAATGAGAGAAAGGGAGTGTATTTGGGCAAAACCGTTCAAGTCATCCCCCATGTCACAAACGAGATCAAATCACGGATCAAAAGACTGAGTGCTGATTATGACATCGTGATTACAGAGATTGGTGGAACAGTAGGTGATATTGAGAGTTTGCCCTTTTTGGAAGCAGTTCGTCAGATGAGGCTTGACCTTGGGGCGGAGAATACCTTTAATATCCTGCTGACCTATATACCCTACATCAAGGCTGCGGGAGAGCTGAAAACCAAGCCTTCCCAACATAGTGCATACAAACTACGCGAGATCGGTATTCAGCCGGATATGCTCTTGTGCAGATCAGAGAAACCATTTGATGATGATGTTTACAACAAGCTGGCATTGTTTACAAACGTCCAGAAGAACAGGGTAATCAATGCCATAGACGTAAAATGTGTCTATGAAGTACCGCTTACATTCCAAAAAGCTAATGTGCCAGAAACCATCTGCCAGCACTTCAACCTGGATATCAAAGACATGGATCTCGAAGATTGGAAGCAGTTTTTGGTGAATAGTACACAGAGTACTCAAAAAGTAAACATCGCAGTCTGTGGCAAATACGTTAAACATCAGGATGCATACAAAAGCGTGGAAGAAGCATTGCACCATGCAGCTTCGGCACAAAAGCTGAAACTTTCGATCCGATGGGTGGATTCCGAAAAAAACTTCAATCCGGATGATCTGGAGAAAGAGCTGATGGGAATCGACGGTATCCTCATCCCTGGTGGATTTGGTTTGAGGGGTATCGAAGGCAAGATCGCTATTGCACATTATGCCAGAACCAAAGGGATTCCCTATTTTGGCATTTGCCTTGGGATGCAGGTATTGGCAATCGAATTTGCCCGCAATGTATGTAATCTACCAAAAGCAAACAGCTCCGAATTTGATGAATTGACCTCCCATCCAGTGATTGATTTGATGCAGGATCAGCATTATCTGGAAAAACTGGGCGGAACAATGAGGCTGGGAGCTTATCCATGTATAATAGACAAGCAAAGCCTGGCTGCGAAAATCTACCAAAGCGATACAATCAACGAAAGACACCGCCACCGTTACGAATTTAACAACAACTACAGACAACAGATGGCTGATAAGGGTTTGAAGCTGTCCGGTATGTCTCCTGATCAAACACTGGTAGAGATTATCGAGATATCGAAGCATCCATTTATGATCGGAGTTCAGTTCCATCCGGAGTTTCAATCCAGGCCAAACCGTCCGCATCCGGTTTTCTTTGAATTCATCAAAGCAGCCCACACGAGAAATCAGACGGATCAATAACATGGAGGAACATTGAAAAAAAGTATTCGCAAATCATACACTTTCGACGATGTATTATTGGTTCCCCAGCAATCCAGGGTTTTACCTTCGAATGTGAACCTTCAGACGAATGTTACTAATGGAATCAAACTCCGTATTCCAATTATCAGTGCGGCTATGGATACCGTAACCGAATCTGGCCTTGCAATAGCTTTGGCAAGAGAAGGCGGTATGGGAATCATCCACAAGAACCTCAGTATCAAACAGCAGGCAAATGAAGTACGTCTGGTAAAAAGAGCTGAGAGTGGACTGATCTCAAAACCTTATACCGTAAGCCCGGAAGATTCACTGGAGAAAGTAAACGAACTGAAAAGAATCCACAAAATTGGTGGATTCCCGGTGATAGAAAAGGGCAAGCTCGTGGGCATTCTCACGAATAGAGACGTCCGGTTTGAGACCAATCCCAAAAGAAAGGTCAAAGACCTGATGACTCCGAAACAAAAGCTGATTACTGCTCCTGTTGGCACACATATGGATGAAGCAAAAGCTCTGCTCCAAAAACATCGAATCGAAAAGCTACTCATTATCAACGATCAGTATGAACTCGTTGGAATGATCACCGTAGCTGATATTATGAAGCGGATAGACTATCCCAATGCAGTCCAGGACGATAGAAACCGCCTTCTGGTAGGTGCTGCAGTAGGAGTAACCGGAGATTATCTGGAACGCACCCAGGAGCTGATTCACTTTGGCTGTGACCTCATCACAATCGATACCGCCCACGGACATCATAAAAATATCCTTACCGCCATCAAAAAAATCAAAGCGACTCTTGATTGTCAGATAATGGCGGGGAACATAGCAACCGCCAAAGCAACTCAGTACTTGATAGATGCGGGAGTGGACGCAATAAAAGTGGGTATCGGTCCCGGATCGATATGTACGACGAGGGTTGTAGCGGGGATTGGCGTACCGCAATTGAGCGCAATTATGGATTGTGCGGAAATTGCCGGTAAGTCTGGAATTCCAATCATTGCTGACGGTGGAATCAAATTCTCCGGTGATATAGTCAAAGCATTGGCTGGTGGTGCCGATGTAGTAATGATCGGTTCCCTGTTTGCAGGCACGGATGAAAGCCCGGGTGAATTCATCATCTATAATGGAAGAAGATTCAAGTCCTATCGTGGGATGGGATCTCTCGGCGCAATGAAACAAGGCTCACGAGATCGATACTTTCAGGATGGCGAAGAAGATAAAAAGCTGGTAGCAGAAGGAATCGAGGGAATGGTACCCTATAAAGGTCCATTGAAAGATTTCCTCTTCCAACTGATCGGTGGTCTTCGAGCCGGAATGGGATACTGCGGCGCGGGTGATTTGAACGAGCTTAAAAAGAACTCCGAATTCATAGAGATTACTCCTGCCGGATTAAAAGAATCACACCCTCATGACATACGCATCACAAAGGAAACACCAAACTACTATAGCAGTGAATAGCGATAAGTTAAACAACAAATCCACAAGCCTTTTGAATAGCTTCAAATACCATTTGAAGGTAGAAAGGGGCATGGCGGAGAACTCTGTGGATAGCTATATTACGGATATCCAGGACTTTCTACTGTTTGCCAGGGACGATGTTTCGCATATTTCAGAATGTGATCTTACTACATACTTTATCACTCTGCAAGAACTGGGTATGGTAAATACAAGCCTGGCTCGAAAAAGAGTGTCTATCAAGCAGTTCTTTGAGTATCTGAGCGATCAGGACGTCCCAATTGCCATCGACTTTGACAAGGTGCCCAAAATCAAGCTAAGCAAGCATCTGCCTGATGTGTTGAGCGTGGAGGAAATGTTTATCCTCCTCGATAGTATACCGCTGGAATCGGCTCTTGAAAAGAGAAACAAGGTAATGATGGAACTCCTTTATGCCACTGGAATGCGTATATCAGAGCTATTGGGATTGTCGCTGCATGATTTGAACATGAAGGATAACGTTGCACTGGTGCGAGGCAAAGGAAGAAAGCAGCGTTATGTTCCCTTTGTAAATAGTGTAGCCTTATTGCTGGATAGCTATATTCATCAAGTAAGGCCTGCGATTCTGAAGTTTAACAATTCAGACATTCTGTTTCTCAATTCCAGGGGCTCGAAGCTTAGTCGAATGGGCTTTTGGAAAATCCTCAAAGCTGCTGTGATAAATGCCGGAATCAAAAAGGAGATAACCCCACATACTTTTAGGCATTCATTTGCTACACACTTGCTGGAAGCCGGCGTAAACCTCAGGATTGTTCAGGTGCTATTGGGGCACTCCAGTCTTAACACTACCCAGATATATACTCATGTGGATACCAAATACCTCGTGGAAACTCACAGGATGTATCATCCCAGAGCATAAACTGTAATAAACCAAACATCAAAGTGATAACCGATACTAAATAAGAAAAATGAATATAGGGAGATCAAATGAAAAAGACATGCAAATTAATTCTGATTGCCTGTTTACTACTTGTTAGCTTTGCAGCATGTAAACCCAAGCAGGAAAAGGCTAACGAGCTCGAAAAGGTAATAGTTACACTGGACTGGACGCCAAATACGAATCACACAGGTCTATATGTTGCGCAGGAATTAGGTTACTTCGCAGATGAAGGCTTGGAAGTACAGATAATGCAACCCGGACAAGCTATAACAGATCAGGTGGTAGCAGCCGGGAATTCTCATTTTGGAATCAGTTACCAGGAAAACGTAATCAGAGCACGGAGTGAAGGAATTCCAATCGTGTCTGTCGCAGCAGTGATCCAGCATAATACATCTGGATTCGCATCACTAAAGGAAGCTGGGATCAAGACTCCAAAAGATTTTGAGGGGAAACGCTATGGAAGCTGGGATTCACCATCTGAAATGGCTATCTTGCAAAATGTGATGAAAAGCGCCAAAGCCGATATCTCCAAAGTTACAATCGTTTCAGGAGTTTATGATTTCTTCTCTACGATTGGTAAAGAAGCTGATTTAGAGTGGATCTATTTCGGTTGGGATGGAGTAGAGGCACAGCGAAGAAACATTGAACTGAACTACATACCCCTCAGGGATTTAAACCCCATATTTGATTATTATACCCCGGTGATCATCACAAATGAAGATATGATCACTACAAATCCTGATTTGATCACCAAGTTTATCCGAGCAGTATACAAGGGCTACGAATTCTGTATCTCCGATCCTGAAAAAGCTGCGGCAATCATGACCAAACTGGTTCCAGAGCTGGATCCTGAATTAGTCAAACTCAGCCAGATGTATCTGCAAGGCCAATACAAAGCCGAGGCTCCAAAGTGGGGTATCCAAAAAGAATCTGTATGGTCAGATTTCTCTGATTGGATGTACCAAAACCGACTTATCCCAAATGCAGTGGTAGTAAACAAAGCGTTTACCAACGAGTTTTTACCGTGACCAATTGCATCCTCAGCACCGATCAGATCACAAAATCATTTTTGTTTCAAGGCAAGCAAACCACAGTTTTGAAGCAAGTCAATATCTGTGTCGCTGAATCTGAGTTTGTTTGTATTGTCGGTGCGAGTGGATGCGGTAAAACAACCTTGTTGGAGATTTTGGCAGGTATTACAAAACCAGATTCCGGAATAGTGAACTACCGGGGAATGAATATCACGGGAAAGAGCGGATATTTGGGATATATGCCTCAAGAGGATCTGCTTTTCCCGTGGTACTCCATTCTGAATAATGCCCTCATCCCAGTAAGGATAAAGAAATCTGATCTCAAATCCGCAACCAAGCGGATTTATGAGCTGGCAGAGATTTTCGGGTTGGAAAACCACATCAAACATCACCCGTACCAGCTCTCTGGAGGCTTGAAACAAAGGGCTGCCTTTCTAAGAACCTGTATGACTGGCTCTACCCTATGGCTATTGGACGAACCATTTGCAAATCTGGATGCTTTGACGAGGATTACATTACAAAACTGGCTAAAATCAATCCAAGAGCAGCTAAACCTGACAATCGTCATGGTGACTCACGACTTGGAAGAAGCATTTACCCTATCAGATAGGATTTACATAATGAGCAATGATCCCGAATCAATGAATACGGTATTGAGCCGTGAGCATGATCGATATCACCTTGAACACTACAGAGAGCAATGCAGAGAAAAGATACTAAGCGTTTTGCTTAAATAATGAACGGATAAAGCAAGAAAAGATTTGACAAAATCACTTGAAAAATCTCAGTATCTCGAAAATGAAAATACCACACTAAGGAGCGCAACCATGCCGAAAATGACGGTTGACCCGGTTTATTGTAAAGGCTGTGGCCTTTGTATTGAAGCTTGCCCAAAGAAAATCATCAGATTTTCGGAAAACATCAATAGCAAAGGTTACCATTATGCCGAATGTTTCAATCAAGACGCATGCATCGCATGCAAAATGTGCTACAACACATGCCCGGATGTAGCAATAACAATCGAAAAGTGAGGTAAAGATGGCAAAAATACTGATGAAAGGAAATGAGGCAGTCGCAGAGGCTGCGATACGAGCTGGATGCCGTCTCTATTTTGCATACCCCATTACACCTCAAAGTGAACTGATCGAATACATGGCAAAAATGATGCCTAAGGTCAATGGTACCTTTTTGCAGGCGGAAAGTGAAGTCGCCGCGATCAATATGGTATATGGTGCAGCGGGCTCTGGGAAAAGAGTAATGACCTCATCTTCGTCACCAGGCATATCCCTGAAGATGGAATGTATTTCGTATCTCGCTGGTGCTCAGTTACCTGCAGTCATAGTAAATGTCCAACGCGGTGGTCCTGGCTTGGGAGACATTCAACCTGCTCAGGGTGATTATTTCCAGGCAGTTAAAGGTGGTGGTCATGGAGATTATAAGATGATTACCCTTGCCCCCAGTTCTGTCCAGGAATTTGCCGATATGGCTGATGAAGCTTTCGCTCTTGCAGACAAATACCGCAATCCTGTAATGATCCTTGCTGATGGAATGCTGGGGCAGATGATGGAACCAGTCGAGTTCAAACCAGCGAAGACTGATGAGGAGATAAAAGAACTGGGTCATCAACACGAATCGTGGTGTATTTGTCCAAATTCGGATGGGGATACACATCATCATCATGAGATTAATTCCCTCGAAATCGACCCTGCGGTATTGGAACGCCATGTAAATAAACTTTATGAAAAGTATGCTGTGATCGAGGAAAAAGAGCTGAGATACGAGAAATACAACATAAACGACGATAATGAAATCCTCTGTGTAGCTTGGGGAACAGCATCCAGAATCGTCAAATCAGCTATTGATGAGCTAAAGTCCGAAGGTAAAAACATCGGAATGATTCGTCCTATAAATGTATGGCCTTACCCTTACGAAGCAGTGGCAAAAGCCATTGGCAACAAAGTAAAGAAGATCTATGTCTTCGAGCTTAATCGTGGGCAGATGCTGGACGATGTGAAAATTGCAGTGAATGGAAAAGTCCCGGTGGATTTCTGGGGCAAGGTTGGAGGCATAATCTTTACTCCTGCCGAAATCAAAGAAAAGCTTGAAGCTTGTTTCTGATGGGAGGAGAATGATGGAAGTAATTGCAAAAAGACCAAATGCCCTTACCAGTACCCCCTTTACTTATTGCCCCGGTTGTCTGCATGGCGTTGCTCATAGATTGATTGCTGAGGCTGTAGATGAGCTTGGAATCAATAACAGCGCTGCAGGTGTAGCTCCCGTAGGTTGCTCTGTATTCGCGTATAAATTCTTCGACTTTGATATGGCTCAAGCTGCCCATGGTAGAGCCCCTGCTGTCGCAACTGGCATGAAACGAGCTCGTCCAGACATGCAGGTATTCACCTATCAAGGCGATGGAGATTTGGCTGCGATCGGAACTGCTGAAATTATTCATGCTGCAAATCGCGGAGAGCACATCTCTGTATTCTTTGTCAACAATGCAATTTATGGCATGACTGGTGGTCAGATGGCTCCCACTACCCTGCCAGATATGAAAACTACTACTTCTCCTTATGGCAGAAAAACCGACGATATCGGATTCCCGATCAGAGTTAGCGAGCTATTAGCCACTTTGATTGCACCATACTATATTGAACGGGTATCGTTGCTGAGTCCAGCTGAGATTATAAAGGCCAAAAAAGCTGTCCGCAAAGCCCTCCAATACAACAAAGAGGGACGAGGCTTTACTTTCGTAGAGCTTATTAGTACATGCCCTACAAACTGGGGTTTGGATCCTGTTAAATCTCGCGAATGGGCAAAAGAGAATATGATACCTTTCTTTAAGCCTAATTGCTTCAGAGACTTGGGTGAAGGAGTGCAATAATGAAGACTGAGATTATATGTGCTGGATTCGGTGGACAGGGTGTCCTCACTATTGGAAAGTTTATTGCCCAAGCCGGGATGAAAGAGGGTAACAATGTTTCATGGTTACCGTCTTACGGGCCAGAAATGAGAGGTGGAACAGCAAATGTTTCCACAGTCGTATCTGACCTCCCGATCGCCTCTCCAATTGTTAGTTTCCCTGATGTATTGGTAGCGCTGAATCAACCTTCTTTGGACAAGTTCGGCCCTACTGTACGTCCCAATGGTTTGATCATCATGGATACTGGGATGTGTCCTCATGGTATTAAAAGAGAAGATGTCGAGATAATAGCTGCTCCACTATCCAATATCGCCAAAGAAATCGGAAGTATGCGGGTACTGAATATGCTTGCCATTGGTGTCATCATCGGCAGGACTGGAATCATCAAGTATGATACAATCAAGGACGACCTGACAGCTTTCTTAAAAGCAAAAGACCCCGGGTTACTCGAACAAAACTTGAATGCCATAAAAACTGGTATAGAACTTGGTAAGAAATAATAACTTGATCACAAGATTTATCCAATGAGGCTAATTCAGATTAGCCTCTTTTTTTTGCTTGCTTGCAAAAATAATCTTCTCTTGGATAAACTTATTCGTTGTTCATGATAAGTAAAGTAAGGTGTAGCGATGATTTCACTTGACGTCAAACTCAACGTATTGACACAGTGTTAGCGATTATGAAATAATACAAAAGTATGGGAGTAACAATGCGTAAGATAATTCTCTTTATAATATTAGCTCTGTTTTGTGGACAGCTTCTATCCCAGTTGATAGAAACTGCTTCACTCAAGAATTTTCTTTTTTGGGAAGAACCGAACTCTACTTATGACAGATGGATTTCTCATGTTTCTGAAGGAATAGCTTCGGCTAATTATAACCTGTATGCCCCCTACGATAGGCAAACAAATGGCTTTGGTGATTTTCGGATTCCCACAGCCCTTGATATGCAAAATTGGGGATATATCACCGAAGCATTTTTGATGCAGGATATGGCTCTTACACAAGATCTGATAGATATGTATCAATACCCATATCAGGCACTTCAATTTAACGATACTGATACTGGACGCACACTCTTCATGCTGAGAGAGTTACCAAATATGGAGTATTATGATGATAATGGTACTCCAGAAACTTACGATGACGAACACGGTGCTTTTGATTTTGGTTGGGGACTTTTTATATACAATCCATCAGGGAACAGGCCAATTATCATAACTGTACCGCATCCAAACGACGACTATCCATCCCCAGCGATTGGTTATGAAACCTTTAAGCTTTGGAATGCTAAGTTTCTCCTGATCAACGGCGCTGGAAGAGAAGTAAAATGGAACAACGTTCCCCCATTCTACAATTCAAAATCTCTTAGTGATCCCACCCGTGTGTCTAATCACCCATTTAACAAATCATACCAGATGTTTTGTGATTTGATTCGAGGTGAGTTTGGCATGAGGGAGTTTTCAGCCCAGATACACACCTATGATTGGAACCGCCATGTTGGTTATGCCAGTGTTCAGATTTCTGCGGGTAACGCCCGTCAATGTATAAACCTACCCACTCGCGATCTTTCAAATCTGAAACTTGATCTGATCAACCAGGGCAATCATCTAATGATACCTGCCAATACACATGGCACCCATCAGGATGTCTATTTGAATGATTTTTATGCCGTTTACAATAATGTTCATGACTTTATCTTCGAAGAAGGTGATCTCAGCTACCCAGTTAACAACAGTATCAGTCTCCCGGGAGCTGAAGGGAATCAACAACAGGTTTATACTCTTGCCGGATGGAATGATTATGATGTTTATGATCCATTCTTTCATATCGAGATGGACGAGCTACCTAATAGTTATGACGAAACCGTGAACAATCTCAAATGGTTCTACGGATGGAACGAAATCAGCGGTAGATGGAATTACTCTGATCTTTTTGCGAATTTTACTGCATATTATTCGCGCTGGTATGAGGACATGGACAATATCCTTGATGCCATGTTTGCATTGAATGATGGCACAAATCCTGAAGATCCTACCAATCTTATAGTTCACAGCCAATCATTGAACCACATCACTCTTAAATGGGACAGAAGTTATGCATACGACTTTGATTCTTACGAAATCCTTTATAGCACCCAACCAATCGATATGGGAGATTATCAAATATTTTCCAGAACTCAAAACAATCTTCTGGCTTCCCAAGCTTATGAACAGATCAATGTAACTGGTTTATCAAATTCAAACTACTACTATTTCAAGATCAGAGCACGAGATAAAAATGGAAACTACTCCCAGCTTTCAAATGAAGTATCATCCCGACCAGCTCCTGCAAATGTTACTTCAATGACAGCATTTGGGATGAACGGTTCTGTTCGCGTCTACTGGCAGGTTTCGGGCCAGACTAATAATAATGGCTTCAATGTTTATCGAAGAACCAATGATAGTGATTTTGCCCTGATTGATTCATGGGAGATAAATCCAAACCTGACAAATTCCAGTGCAAACAGCTTTGAGTGGTGGGATAATGATGTGGTCAACGGGGAATATTATACTTACCTGATCAGCGCTACCAATACCGAAGGTATCGAGTTTTACCACAATTATCCCTCGACTTGCTCTCCAAGAGTAATACATACTATAACGATACGAAATAGCATAGGAAATCTTAACAACTCCATTTCTTTTGGCAATAACCCAAATGCAAGTAACGGACAGGATGTCTATTATGACGTTACCACCTCTACCCCATCGGGATCCACATGGGTTTGGAATGCATTCTGGCAACCCAATTGGAGCACAAACGGTACACATCTTTCACGAGAAATCAAGGCTGAATATGATCCTGCAACATCCTTGAATACATGGACTATGAGAGTGCGATCAGATCAAGTTAGCCAGCCTTTGACCATTCAAGTATCAAATACCTTCCCACGCTCCGAGAAGCTGTATTTGTACGACGGTGGAAATGGCACATGGCATGATCTTTTGGATAGTGATTATGTGTATATGAATACAGACTCAAACAATCGTACTTTTACCATTTACTGGGGAAATGTCCAACCCGTAGTCAGTATCAGTTCTTTACCCAACAGAATCTACAAGGGAGGTACTAATGCTACCTTCTATTGGGGTACACAGTTCCCATTCCTGGTGGATTATTTTGATGTAGGTGTATCAAATGGTGTCGATAGCCTCCTTATCGCTACAAATCTATCATCCAATACAGTCAGCCACACTTTGAATGTGCCGGCTGATGCTGATATTCAAGCTGCGAAGCTGTTCGTTGACGTTTATGCTGTGGATGGAATTCGCACCAGATATGTTTCGAACTATACATTTGGTTTAGTACCTTCTGTCCTGATGTCCAACAACCCCGAAGGTTGGATAATGAGATCAAATGCATTTACAACAGGCAATTACACAATTTCAGGTGTCTTTGGAAACGATGCTCAGGCATTAATTCTGGATTACGAGGGAGAATGGATGTATTATACTCCATTCGAGTTTGGATATGGATATTGGGTGAACAACCCTCAAGAAAACGCATTAATCGGTGTTGATGCTATCCAAAGGGACAGCTTGTCTTTCAACCTATACAATGGATGGAACTTATTAGCTAACCCTCATGTGTGTTCATACGGTGTGGAAGATTTGCAATTCTGGATCAATGGAATTCGGTACAAGTTTGGTGAAGCATTATCGCAAAAACTTGTTTCAAAAGGGGTATATGTCTATCGTAATGGTATCTACGAACTTACAGATAGAATCGAACCGCATGAAGCTTTTCTGCTAAAGTATTACGGTTCCTCCAGCGGTTCTACTCTGATCACTTTCGTACCGTACTTCGATGGTCCTTCCATCTCTATACAACCGCCGATCTGGCAGTTAACAATGAGGGCTGGTCAAGATAATTTTGATGCAGCTTTTGTAACAATTGGGGCTAATCCCTTAAGCACAGATACTTATGATTTTAGGTTTGATCTACCCCAACCGATCAGTAAACCATTTGAAAGCGTAAATCTGTATTTAACAAGATTTGCGGAGGCAGATTCGGCTTTTGTAGAAAGAAAACTAAAGCGCGAGTTTAGAGAAGTATTTGATACCACAAATGAACTATCCAAAGTTTGGGACTTCACCTTGGAGATACCATCAGCAAACCCGGTTAACTTCACCTTTGATCAAAGTCTGGTACCAGAAAACTACACGATTACCGTTCTGATCGGAGAAGGTGGGCATCACTTGTATAACGGTGATACATATACCTTCATGGCATCAGAACCGGGTGTCTATCATGGACAGATCATAGTCCGCAACTACGAAGTAGGAGTTTCAGACAACGTCATGCCTCCCATATCTGGGATGAAGGTTTATCCAAATCCATTTAACCCTTCGACAAATATAGCCTTTTACATGGGTAAAGGCGATCAAGCCCAGCTTGATATCTATAACGTCAGAGGGCAAAAAGTGAAAAGCCTGTACAAAGGATTTTTAAAGGCTGGCCAACAGAAGATCGAATGGAATGGTAAAGATGATTCCGGACGCAGTGTAGCTTCGGGGTTGTATTTTGTCCGGATCAAAACTCCCCAAAGTTCACAGACCATGAAAATGATGATGATGAAATAGTATCGTGTAACGATAGGATGCCTTTGATCCTTTCTTTAAAACGGATTTAGCCGGCATCATAACGATAGAATTATGGGCATGATCTTCTGATCGTGCCCTTTCTTTTAACCCAAATAATGCAGTAGCTCCCAGCCATTAAAGAAAAGTGTTGCATATAT
>CAZWIS010000023.1:0-45208 GCA_964634275.1 uncultured Candidatus Cloacimonadota bacterium
AACAGTTGATAAAAAAGGACTGGCAATATCCTACTGCATTATTTGGGTTAAATTGCCTTCTATCCGATAGTAGTTGATAATGTTGAGCCGAAGTACCTTAATTCTATTTTTTACATCGTTGAAACTCATCTGATCATAGTCCAGGATCTTGTTTTCGATCTCACCATTGGCATAAGTGATCACAAAACCGAGATATCCGGATCCATCGCCCTGGATAGACGATTTGTTAAATATGTCACTAACGCGAATTACAGTCTTTGCATCCTTTTTCATAATACCTCTATAAGACCATTGAACGTGTCTTCCGGTATAACAAATCGATGGGTTTCCAGCTTTTGTATGAGGTGCTGACCCATACCCCGATTATTCAACGGTCTCTTATATAGGTGCAATACGAAAGCCAATTGTGAGCAGATTTGATTGAACAAAGCTAAATATCTGTTGAATATGTATATATGGTATTGATTGGAACATCTGAAAGCTGGTGCAGATTATGCAAATTGCATTGCAATTTCATAATTGCAATGCAATCTTGCAATGTTGTGATTTGCCTGCGATGGGCTACTTTTCCAGATTATATTTTTTTATTCGGCGTGAGAGAGTGCTTTCCGTCATGCCCAATATCAGAGCGGCTTCCTTTTGTCTCCAATTCACCTTCTTCAGGGTATCAAGGATAAACTGAGCTTCTTTCTGGTTCAAATTGTGACGAATTGGCATTTCTGTTTTGGGGAGTGGATCTGTCTCTTCTATCAAGCCATCCAGTTGTTCCGAGGTCCAGTTTGGTTTGGGATTCAAGATAAAGATCCGCTCGATGATGTTCATCAATTCTCTTACATTACCGGGGAAGCTGTATTCCTTTAATCTCAGAAAAAAGCTGTCTTCAAGGACTGGGACTGGGCTATGGAATTCCGTAGCAAAGCGCTTGACAAAGTGCATTACAAGTAAATCCAGATCACTTCCTCGGTCTCGTAGTGGAGGCAGATAGATCTCCACTTTGTTCAGGCGGTGATACAAATCCAGCCGGAATTTGTTTGTCCTGATCAGATCCGTCAATTTCCGGTTTGAAGCGCTGATGATTCTGCATGTAACCGGTATTTCCTTCTGGCTTCCTACCGGGACGATCATATTCTGCTCTATTGCTCTCAAAAGCTTCGCCTGGCATGCCAAGGACATCTCTGAAATCTCATCCAAAAAGAGTGTCCCCTTGTTTGCCAACAGGAATTTACCTTTGTGATCACTGATGGCACCGGTAAAAGCACCTTTGGAGTGGCCAAACAGTTCGCTTTCGACGAGGCTGGAAGTAATTGCTGACGAGTTGATCGCAACCATGGGTTTATCCAGGTTCCCCGCATCGTGAATCATACGGGCGATGATTTCTTTGCCTGTTCCGGTTTCTCCATAGATATGAACGTTTACATAGGGATACCTTGAAGCCCGCAGTGCATTGGAGATAGCTTTTTTGATCAATGGATCTTCTCCGATCATTTCAAAGCGACCTCCTCCGTCTGTGCTTCTGCCAGTGCTCTGGAATCTGCTTTTGAGTACCATATACTCGTTTCTGAGGTCATCAATCCGCTGTTTGTATCTGTTTGTGCGTTTGCTGAAGTTTTCCTGAAAATACATTCTGCTCACACTATAGAGTTTTTCCATACATTCAAAGGCTGTCTGATAGTCCTCTTTTACCTCATATAATCTTGCCTTGCATAGAATGGCACTTTGCAGCATATCATACAGTTTGTTTTCGGAGAAATACTGCATTGCATCCTCGATGTATTGTAACGCAGTGTCGTAATCTCCTGTTTCTATCAGAGCATCTGAGAGATTTACCTTTAATATGTTCAGGCTTTTCTCGTTTCCTGTCTGTATGGCATCCTGGATCGTTTCTTTCATCAATTCTATCGACTCGAGTAAATGACCTCCAATACTGAGGGCTCTGGATTTGTTTGTGATAAGTAAATCTTTTATAGATAACCGCACACCTCCACTATCTGAGATCAGAGCCAGACCTTTGTCGTGCATCTTGATGCTCTCATCATAGTTTTGCGTGTTTACATGGACGATGCCTTTGTTTGTATATATCTGAGCAAGCTGGAGTATATATCCTTTTTCCTCTGCTACAAGACTCGCATCCTCATAACAACGAAGCGCTTCCTGATAAAGCTTGAGGTGTACATTTACCACACCCTCCAGATTTTTCAGCATTACATATTTATATGGGTGTTCCATGGGATTGATCATATCTTTGATGACCTGCAGTTCCTCGCTTGCCTGCTGGGGGAGATTGTTCATCAGATATAGCTGAATATATCCCAGATGGACGTCGTAAACTGATTCGGTATATCCAGCCTGGACAGCTACTTTCATGGCTTCATGAAAGGCATCTTCGCTTTCGGTAAGTTCTCTATCCGGAATGTTCCTAATGCAGTGGGCAAGCAAGATTTCACTCTCCAAAACAAGGCTTCTGCATTTTTTCTGATATTGCTCTGCTTTTTCCAGTTCCTGGCAAGCCTCCGTTTTAGTGTGGTGCGATAGCAGGTAATATTTGTATTTCAAAAGATGGTATTTGCACAAAAAGAAAGGATTCTGGCTTTTATCACACATATCACCCAGGTTTTCAAAGGCTTCTGCAGCTTTTAATAGCTTGCTGTTCACCAAATATGCACACACGGTGTTCAAAGTCAGGATCAGAGGGGAGCTAACAGACTTTGGCTTTGGCTTGCGAAGTGGATCCAGAAACTGCAGGGGTTCGTTCAGAGCCATAGTTTCAAGCTTGTAATACTGATTTTCGATCAGCTCATTATCCATAAACCATTCCTCACTAAAACTTTCATGGGCGGATTCAAATCCCAGCTTTATTTTCCGTCAAGGCTTATTATTGCACAAATAAAGTCCGTTGCACGTGTCTTCCGGCAAAGCAAACCGGTGTGTTTTCAGCTTATCTGAGCGGACAAAAGCAGTTACCTATACCCACCCACCACCCTTATTGTATGGAGCGCTGCCCCATGCCCCGATTATTCAACGGTCTTAAATATCCAATGCCACTACATGATTACAGTATGGGGTAAAGCCACATACAAAAAGGGTGGTGGGGATGTATGGACGATGGTCGTATATTCAAACTGGTAGACGGATATCTCTGGTTTGCCACTGAAAGCTGGAAAAACAGACGACTCTGTCGCCTCTGATAACTCGGGGATTGGCAGTGACCAATTCTTGCAAAGCGCTTACTGCTTTCCGCAGGTAATATGGGGGCGATGGAGGGGTCTTCAGCCCGCATTCCCGCCATATCTCCGCCGTATGTGTTTGGGTATGGAAAGCCGGAAAACGCTCCGGTTTGCTTTGCCGGAAGAGCCGTTCAATGGGCATTGGCAATTGGTAGTGAACATTCCATCAGTAGTTTTGTAACACCAGAATCGCGCTAATGGCTACAATCAGGCTTGTGCTGACCAAAGCAAAGCGATCTCGCCAGATCTCATAATCTTTGCTTTGCTCGGTAAACAGAAGCCTTGCAAGCATTCTGGTAATCGCCAATACAACGCGAAACATAATGTAAAAGAAGAACCCATATCTGATAATAATGAAAATCCGAGGTACCATCTATGTTCTCCTGATCATGATCTGGCAGTTATTAACCGATAAGTGATGAGTATCTTCCTGGGATGAATATCCCAAAGACCGCTGAATAATCGGGGTATGGGGTAGCGCCCCATACAATACAATTCAGATAAGCTGAAAACACACCGGTTTGCTTTACGGGAAGATACGTGCAACGGTCTTTCCCATCTATCAAGTGCTCAGTTTTTTATCCTTTAGGGAGTAGCTGAGGTTCACATAGCGGCGGTGCAATTTCAGCATGTGGAGCGAAGCATGGAGATCGGACATATTGATCCTGATGAAGGAAAAGTCGCTTTGGTCGTCGTCTTCCAGGGAGATCGTTCTGGCTTCCATTGCCTTTCGGAGAGCTACCATGGCAGCTTCTTTGGCCAGGAACGTGATTTCGGCGGCGGAATAACCGACCACCAGTTCCGAATAGGCAAATAGATCCACGTCGTCTGCAAGTGGCATATTTCGGGTAGCGATTTCCAGGATTCTTTTGCAGGCGGGGAGATTGGGCTTTTTGATCTCCAGCTTATAATCAAAGCGTCCGGGTCTCAAAAGGGATGCATCCAGCAGGTCGGGTCTGTTTGTGGATGCCAGAACGGTAACGTTTCCAAACTCACTGATCCCATCCATCAAGGAAAGTAGCTGGTTCACCAAAGTGGCATACCACTTGGAGGATTCTCCGGAGATTCTGGTTTGGGCAATGGAATCGATTTCATCAATGAAGATCACCGCTGGCTGGTGTAGCCTGGCTTCTTCAAAGATCTGGCGTAGATTGTGTTCGGACTGGCCAAAGTTTTTGTTCAGGATGTCCGGACCCGCTACCGGGATGAAGTGGGCATTCACTTCGTGGGCAATGGCTTTTGCGATCAGGGTTTTACCATTTCCGGGATCACCCCATAGCAGGATACCGCGATAGGGCTGGATCCCCAGATATTCAAACAACATCGGTTTTTTGATCGGCAATTCGATCACCAGCCGGATGTTTTGAATAATGTCGTCCACACCTCCGATATCTGCAAAAGTAGTACTGGGTACATGCCTCAGGTTCAAGGCATCGGAAGAGTTTTCATCCTTTGCTTTGGGGCTGGAGAGATCATTCGAGCCGGAGCTGTCCTGACCATCTGTAATGGTTTCTGGAAGGAGGTGTTTGATGTTCACCGGTTCCCAACGCTTGGCATGATATATGGAATCCTCCATATACACATAGTCCCAATTGCTGGTATCCGCCATGTGGATCAGGACTGGGAGAGCAGACATGTATCTGCGGTAGAAGACCTGTTCAAAGATGGGACAAAAGTCTACACAATGCCGCTTCACGATATCTTCCAGGGCATGGATTAGCTCCTCACGTTTTATGCGCCAGGTACTCTTGTCGGTAAAATAGCCATATTGGTACCAGTATTGGGCATCTTTGCTGTAAGGAGCCTTTTCATGACGCAAAACAATGCCTTTCAGCATCCGGCATCCCCAACAGGCGGGATCCTTGCTGTCACAGAAACTATTCTGATCCACGGATGCCAGATATCTATGGTAACAGGCAGCAATCCGTTTCTTTTCCTCCAGCATAAAATCCGAGGGCAAGATCTCCATCCTGTCGATGACTATCCGGGTGGAATCCCATTCCTGGATAATGTCCATCAGCTTTGTGAAGAATTCAAACTTCGTCATTACTTCATGGTTGCTGGTCTCGATCACATGGGTAGGCATTCCTTCCTTGGCTGGAAGAAACATCCTGAACTTTGTGGCTAAAGCCAATACAGACTGATAGTCCGGAGACTGCTCCCGGCCAAAACGGATTGAAAATGTATAATCCATAATCTCCCATCCAAAAACGTTTTGACTTTATTTGGTACAGAGTGCTCTTTTGTCAAGGATGAAATGCGTACTATTCCTGATAATTCATAAAGACCGTTGAATAATCCGGGTATGGGGCAGCACCTCATACAAAAAGGTGGTGGGTGGGTATAGATGAATGCTTTTTGTGCGCTTAAAGTGGCTGAAACGACACTGATTTGTTAAACAGGAGGACACATTCAACGGTCTTTGTATGGGAGTCGAAACCCCAGCTTGCCTTAAGGGTTGGGTTGATTATCATGTATTTTATAAACTATCAGGGAGAATTATTATGATAAGCATCAATCCTTATTTAAACTTCAATGGAAATTGCATGGAAGCCTTCGAATTCTATAAAAGCGTGTTTGGCGGCGAGTTTACTTATATCGGCAGATACAAAGATATGCCTATGGAAGAAGGAAAACAACTACCGGACGAATTGAAAGAATTGATCATGCATATTGGCTTGCCGATAAATGCAGAGACTACTCTTTGCGGTTCGGATGTCAGTGAGACATTCGGACAGAAAGCGATTATTGGTGGTAATGTGGAACTGATGATAGGATTATCCAGCAAGGAAGAGGTAGATGCCTTGTGGGCAAAGCTTGCGGATGGGGCAACCATTGGTATGCCACCGGAAGTAGCCTTCTGGGGAGACTATTTTGGCAATTTGACCGATAAGTTTGGAACCAAATGGATGCTTATCTGCTCGGTTGAATAAATACTCTTCATCATATTCACGGTTTTTATGTTAGCTACATGGGCGGGTTTATGTCCGCCCTTTTTCGTGGGGTTCGTGTAGCTTTTGACCTTCATAAGCCGTAGAACATGTCTTCCGGTGGATTATATCGGTGTGTCTTCAGTCAATTTGAGCGTTCCAAAAGAGTCATCCATACCATTCCACTAATTATTTATGAAGAGCTACCCCATGCCCCGATAAATCAACAGTCTTCTCTGTTTATTACAATGAGGAAGATTTGGTGCCGGGATCTGTTCAGGCAGTTGTCATTTGCAGGTTTCAGTGACTCATGAACCCTCACTTTCACATAATTAGAATTGCATAATTCATCCGAATTCACTTGACGAAAATCGTACCCTGAATTTAATGAGACTCATTCTCAATAAGGAAGAGCTATGCAAGAGCATGAAAAGATATTCGTCGATTATCTCAAAAGCCGGGATTTGAAGCTTACAAGGTCACGCCGGATAATTCTGAACACGGTGTTTGAACTGCACGAGCACTTTGATGTGGAACAGCTTTACGATCATATCAAGGGTATTGCCAGTGATGTGTCGAGGGCTACGATCTACCGGACTTTACCGTTATTGATTGAATCGGGTTTGATTCAGCAATCGGTCAGAAACGCTTCACGCGATGTTTTTGAGCATATCTATGGACATCCCAAACACCTTCACTGGATCTGCAATCGTTGCGGGAATGTGATTGAAACTGATATGTCGGAACTTATGCCGCTCATCAAACGCGGTGCCAGGCAATTGAAGTTTCAGAGTGAAGACTTCAAATTTAACATCCGTGGGACATGCTGGAAATGTCAAACAGCTGAGAATGAGAATCAATAAAATATGAAAAAGAATCCTGTAATCGCTTTAGCTGGAAACCCCAATGTGGGGAAAACTACCCTTTTTAACTCTCTGACCGGATCAAGACAAAGAGTAGGCAATTGGCCTGGAGTAACCGTCGAATACAAAGCCGGCACGTTTGGCTATCAGGGAACAGAATACGAGTTGATCGACCTCCCCGGGATTTATTCGCTTTCTGCATCGTCTCCGGATGAGATTGTGGCAAGAGACTTTATCATCAACGAAAAGCCGGATCTGATCGTCAACATTGTTGATGCCGCCAATCTGGAGAGAAACCTGTATCTGACGGTTCAATTGATGGAAATGCGGGTTCCGATCCTTCTGGTGCTCAGCATGATCGACATTGCGGATCAAAACGGAATCATAATCGATAGTGACCATCTCCAGTCCCATCTGGGGTATCCGGTATTTCCTGTAACTCTCAACCGCAAGTTTGATGCTGATGCCCTGAAAGAAGCCATCAATCAGAGCCTTTCCAAGGTTCCTTCATCCTGCGAAATCCGTTATGACGAGATCGTGGAAAAGAGCCTCGAGAACCTGCTTTCCACGCATTCTGCAAATGATGCCACACCAGCAGGTCTGCAACGCTGGAGATTTGTAAAGCTTTTGGAACGCGATCATGAAGAGAGCGGCAAAGCATCCGCATCAGTAATGGAAAGCATCGAGAAAGAGATAAAAGCCATCGAAAAACACCGCGGACAACGTAGCGAAGCAGTAATAGCCGACGACCGATATGGATTTATCCGGGGACTTTCAAAAGACGTTTTACGCCGCAAAAAGCTTTCCCGGCATACAGTCTCGGACAGGATAGACAAGGTAGTCCTGAATGGCTTTCTGGGTTTGCCGGTTTTCTTTTTCGTCATGTATCTGGTATTTTTGATCGCAGTACGATTCAGTCAGCCTTTGATAGAACTGATCGATATGGGCTTGTCGTTCCTATTGGTGGAGCAGATGGAAGCTCTTTTATCGCTTACGATAATACCGGAGTGGTTGATCTATCTGATATCGGAAGGCTTGGGGGGTGGTATTACGACGATCGGAACCTTTGTCCCTCCCATATTCTTTATCTTTGTGAGTCTCTCGATCCTGGAGGATTCGGGATATATGGCAAGAGCAGCATTTATAGCCGATAAATTTATGCGCAAAGCAGGGCTCCCGGGCAAAGCTTTTATCCCCCTGATAGTAGGATTTGGTTGCACTGTCCCTGCCATTATGGCTACACGGACTCTGGAAAGCAGAAGAGATCGTGTCTTTACCTCGCTATTAACTCCCTTTATGTCCTGTGGGGCAAAGCTTCCGGTTTATGCCTTTTTGGTGATGTATTTCTTTGAATCCAAGGCGGATATTGTGATCTTTAGCCTCTATATGGGTGGAGTACTAATGGCTCTTTTGACTGCATTGTTGCTAAAGAAGACCCTCTTCAAAACCGAGCCGGGGAATTTTGTGATGGAACTGCCCCCATATCATATTCCCACCTTCAATGGGATCCTGCTCCACACCTGGCATCGGCTAAAGGACTTTGTCCTCCGGGCTGGAAAGACGATTTTGGGTGTAATAATCCTGATCAATATCCTGCAAGTAATCTATGTGGGAGATCCTTTTACAAAAACGCATGCCAACGAGGAACCCCCTTCCAGGATTACAGTGTTGGAACTCGGGGGCAAAGTAATCGCTCCGGTTTTTGGTCCGATGGGGATCAAAGCTGAAAACTGGCAGGCATCCGTGGCTCTGCTAAGTGGTCTCTTTGCCAAAGAAGCAGTGGTTGGATCGCTCCAGTCTCTCTACGGAGGAGAGGAAGAGGAGGTGGGGACAAACATCCGTGCCGGGTTTGGAAGCTGGCAGGCTGCCTATGCCTATCTGCTCTTCGTATTGCTCTATGCTCCTTGTATTGCGGCAATGGGGATGCTTTTCAAGGAACATGGCATCCGCTGGCTGATCTTTAGCTTGATCTATCTGACCATTCTGGCATGGATGGTAGCCACACTCTTTTACCAGATCAGTACTTTCGGAGCAGGATCCATCGTTTGGATAGGGATATGCGTAGCGATCGCGATTGCGTTTTATATGAGCATGAATTATATGGGAAGGAAGGAACAAAATGTTATCCGATAGAAACAGAGTTAGACTTCGCCGCTTTGGCAGAATGTTTTTTAACCGTCCCAGGCATTGCAGAAGATTTTCCGGTGATTGCATCAGCCTGTCCGATGTTCCAAAAGATATGCAGGCTATGGTGTATTGCAATGATGATATCAAGACTATCGAGCGTGGTCTCTACCTGGGAGTACAGGTAAAGGTAATGCGGAATGATCTGACGGAGCCCAATCTGATCGTCGCTGTAGGAGATTCCCGGTATGTTCTCGATCGCAGAGTGGCAGAGCATATTCGTGTGCGAATAGTATGAGCGCAATTAGTGCTTGACAAATCACCAGAACGGTAGATATTATCATGAAAATGAATATCAGTATTATCAGGAGGAACAATGTCCACATATTCTGTAAACGAAATCATTGAAATTGCAGTTCAGATCGAACGCAACGGCTATGCCTTTTATCATGAAGCCACAAAGAGGAAAGATCTGGATGACAAAGCGCGTGAGTTCCTTGCCTTTCTCCGCGATCAGGAATTGAACCACGAAAAAACCTTTATGGGTCTTCGGGACGATATGGACAACCAGATTCTGGAGCTCTCAACGGACTGGGATATGGTATCCGCATATCTGAATTCCATTATTGAAGGCAGGCTGTTTAACAATGAATACTCCGCCATCAAGGCTGCTACCGATGCAAAGGATCTGGCACAGATCGTAGATAATGCCATCACCTTTGAAAAAGATACCCTGCTCTATTTTCATGCGATCAATGACATCACCGTGAATGAAAAGGCAAAATCCGCTTTACGTCGGATCATCAACGAAGAAGTATCACACGTTTTGAAGCTGAACGACTTCAAAAGAAACAATCTAAAATAGCAGACAAGCTATACTGCGATTTTCTAATATTGGGATAGTACTGCGGATCGGGCAGTTTCCCGTGCCCGGTCGGTGATGCTATCCCATTTTTGGGATGTAACGTCATTATGCGCAAAGCGAATGTAAAAAGAGGGATCAAGCGTCCACTAATCCTCGTATCTGGACTGCTCCTGATCTTGATAATCCTATTATACAACCCGCTCTCACTTCGGTTGATGACTTTGGGAGTAGCGGTCTATTATGGCCTCGAACCGGAGATATTTTACCGTCAGATAAAGGCAGAAAGCGCTTTCAGGAGCTTTGCCATTTCCGGCAAGCAGGCAATAGGCTTGGGACAGATGCGTGAATCGACTGCTTTTTATATCCACGACAAGCACAAGCGTGGCCTCCTCTTTGTCCCGTTCTACAATCTCCGCCTGGCGGCGAAATATGATCTGTATCTCTTGCAAAAGTTCAATGGGAACTGGAGTCTGAGTCTGGCAGCTTACAATTGGGGTGAAACAAACGTAATCCGCCGAACCAAAGACATCCAGATAGATCCCAGAAAAAACTACAAGGAGCTTTTCCGGGACATCAAAGAAACATACAACTACATTGATATTATCCTTCGATAGAAAAATCACTTGACGAGAAATGCATCATCAAAACCATATTATCCATCAACAAACAGGAGTTACTCATGTTGCGTAATCAGAGCGGATTCTCGGTTTATACCATAATAAGCATAATACTATTTTTGATGCTGGTATTCGTACTGGCTTTGCCGAATTTCTTTAATTTGGACAAGGAAAAAAACATCGAAGATTGTATTAATAATATGAAGACAATTTGGGTTGCCTCTACGGATTATGTCCGTGATACCAAAGCTGACTTTGAGGGTGACCTCCAGCTTCTCACAAAGACCAGGAAGCTACAGGATAATAAGAACTACTATATGGAGACAGTCCCCATCTGTCCCGAAACCCGCGGTCAGAAAGACAATTACATCGTATTTGGCAAATACATAGCGGACAAAATTGGCGATGAGATAAAACACAACTATGGTGTCATCGTTGTTTGCCCAAACCTCGAGAAATACCCGAAACACTTCCTGCCCAAAATCTTCTATGAAAACATGGATCCGACCCAGCTCCAGAACTACATGATCGATGACCTGGATTATATAGACAAAAACACCGGTTCAAACGGCACCAGGAAAAAGGAACTCGTGCTCCAGTATATCGAAATCTGGAAGACCGATGCGAATGCATTCCAAAAACGCCGTGCTGATAGCATTTCTCTGAAAGCTATGCTATTCCCTGAGCTGTTCCCAAATTATACCCCAGCCAAATAAACATAGAATTAGCCTGGTTTAGAAGTAAAGAATGCTCTACAACGAATTTTTAGAGCATATCTACCAAAAGTACTCCGGCAACGTCAAGCTCGAGCTTGACCGGATGGTCGGTCTTTTGGAGGAGATGCAACACCCCCAGAAAGCCTATGGTGGGATTCATGTCGCCGGTACCAATGGCAAGGGTTCCGTATGCGCCACCCTCGAATCTCTGATGATTCACACAGGTCTCAAGACAGGCCTCAATACTTCACCCCATCTGATTGACTATACAGAACGATTTCGCATCAATGGCAAAGATATCGGTTTTGAAGATATCCTCGCTCTTTACCAAAAGCATGAGGAAATGTTTGACCGTTGGGATGCTTCCTTCTTTGAAATCACCACCGCTCTGGCTTTTGAGTTTTTCCGCATTCAACAGATAGAAAGTGCCGTTATCGAAGTGGGTCTGGGGGGTAGGCTTGATGCCACAAACCTCTTTGTTCCGGACGTTTCAGCGATTACAACCATAGGACTGGATCACGTAAAAACCCTTGGTGGAACCGTTGAAATCATCGCTGCGGAAAAAGCTGGCATCATCAAACCAGATATTCCGGTAGTGCTGGGAAACATTCCCGCCTCTCCATTGAAGGTGATTACCGATATAGCCACCGAACGCCAGGCTCCCTATTACCTCTATGACAGAGATTACAGCGTCAGGATGGTATCAAATACGATCGAGGGCGTGGCTTTTGATTATTCTTTTGCAGAGTACTCCTACAAAAAACTGTGTTCGAACCTGATCGGAGAGCATCAGGCATCCAATCTGGCTATTGCCCTCACAGCATACCATCTCTATTGTGAAAAGCAAGCAATTCCAGTCCGTGAAGAAGTAGTCCGCACAGCATTATCACAGATCCGCTGGCAGGGCAGGATGCAATTGATCCACAGGAAACCCTATGTCCTAGTGGATGGCGCACACAATGTCCAGGGAATTGAAGCACTGGTGAAAAACCTGCGGAGCATCTTCCCCGGGGCTAAGTTCCGCTTTGTAATATCCATTCTTGCCGATAAAAACTATCAGCAAATGCTAAGCATGCTGTGTGACATGGCTGATGTATTTTACGTTGCCCAAAACGAATCCGACCGTGCAGCCACTACTGAACAGCAGAGCAGTGTGATCCGGGAAAAGGGGATTGAATGCAAGGTGGCTGGTAGCGTCAAAGAGGCTTATGAGATGGCGCTCGGAGAGGCAAATGAAACGGATATCATTATTTGCGGGGGTTCGCTATATACAGTAGGCGAAATCCTGGGCTAAATAATCTATTGCTTTAGCACCCTTTTCATTACTACATCGCGCTCTGTCTGTACTTTTATGATATATACCCCGCGTGGAGCAGCTTCGCCGTTATCCACATTTCCATTCCAGATTACTTCATAATTTCCGCTGGATTTCTCTGTATCTTCGATACTTTTTACCAGTTGTCCCTTGATATTGTATATCCCAGTATGGATTCTGGTGCTATGGGGCAATTTGTAAGCAATATGGACATTGTTTAAGGTGGGATTGGGATAGGGGTTTGAGAGTTCGATATTGAGCAAGGGTGTATTTGTATTTTCCTCGGTAGATACGGGACCCCATATTCTTTGGACAAATTCAGGATGATCGACAAAGGGATTGCGGTTGTTTTGATACTGATAGATACTCTGGTTACGGGCTATTTCGGCAGCATCAACAGGATCAAGCGTATGCCAGTCCAACAGTACCGGCAGCATATTCACATTTGCCTGGGTGAGAGTATCATCGTATCTGGTATAGAAGTAAAGAAGTGCTCTGGCAAGGTTTCCTTTGTGCTGGTTTGCAGGTTCGAAGACAAGGATTCCGCTGCTATTGTTTCCCCGATAGGAATGGTAGCCGTTGGCAGAGACATAAGTCGTAGCCGAGGAATGATTTGCCACGATATCAAAGGGGAGGTTGCCCCGGCTGGAGTTCACTTGGGCATTGGTAGGAAAGAGATGATGCAGATCAGCTTTTTTTACCGATGTAAGCGGAGCAGAAAACCAGCTTTGGGCATAGGTGTGTTCGGTATTAAAGAGGTTTTGGTCGGGCATCCCACCATAGGGAACACTCCAATCCACTCCGGTATATACACAGCGGACAAATCCGCCATTGTTGTCAAAATAGCCAAACATCTGTTCCTTGGCTGCGATATAATTGGTATTTGTATTGGTCGATATCAAGGTGCGCAAACCTTGGAAGAGCTGTGTTCCGTACATGTTTATCACTGCATCATAATACTGGGCAAAAGCTCCCAATGCCAGCAGCAGCATCAGTATCATAAGTATATATCTTTTCATATCTCTATCCTCTTTTCATGAAGTGGAGCGCGACAGTAATATTGGGCTGTGTTTCCGTCAAGAAGTCATTATGAAAACAGAACCAGGCTCAGAGCCATAATGACCATTCCCACTACCAGTCCTGTGATTGCCACATGGTGTTCGCCATATTCCTCTGCCGTGGGTAATAGCTCGTCCAGAGAGATATAAACCATGATTCCAGCTACGGCAGCAAAGACCATTCCAAAGGCTGCATCGTTGATTACGCTTCTTAGCATGAAATAGCCCAATAATGCTCCCACCGGCTCTGCCAATCCTGATAGGAAGGAATATACAAAAGCCTTTCTTTTGCTTTTGGTAGCATAATAGATTGGGACGGAAACAGCTATGCCCTCTGGAATATTGTGAATGGCGATTGCTATGGCAATGCTGATCCCGAGGGTAGGATCCTTGATCGCAGCCATGAAGGTAGCCAATCCTTCCGGGAAATTGTGGATCGCAATGGCAAGGGCAGAGAACAAGCCCATCCGCATCAGTTTTTTGTCATCCGGGATTTTCTTTTTCTGGTCACAATTGACGTTCTTCAGTTCATGCGGATTTTCGTAGGAGGGCACCAGATTGTCAATCAGTGCTATTATTCCCATTCCTGCAAAAAAAGCCAGCACGGTGAGCCAGTATCCGGATCTGTCACCATACATAACACCCAGAGATTCCCTTGCTTTTGGAAAAATCTCGATCATGGATACATAAATCATCACTCCTGCGGACAGTCCCAAAGCCGCAGAGAGAAACTTTGGACTGAACTTCCTGGATGTCAACGCCATCAGAGAGCCGATCCCAGTAGCCAATCCGGCAAAAACCGTCAGCCCAAATGCAAATATAATAGTAGAATCAAACATAATCATTCCATCCTCGCTACATAGATAATACTCACAAACTTGAGTGATGCAAGGAGCGAGTTGTTGAAGCTCTCAGAGGGGGTGATAGTGCTGCCACCGACCATTGCATTTTTTAGGGCATCGGGTAGCGCTCCGACAAATCCAGTCCAGATACATGTGCCCCTGATCTGGCGGGGCAGCGGGGGACTTCACCCAGGGTTCGCGCCAGATCTCAGGCACATACCTTTATGAAGTTCATTGCCTATCAGGGAGTATAATAATTGTCATCTATATCCGCCCACCACCATTTTTGCATGGAGCGCTGCCCCATACCCCGATTATTCAACGGCTTTTTTTTATGTGGCGCTACCCCATACCCGGATTAACTTATGGTCTTGATGAGTGGCTCGACAGATATGACTAAATGCAAAAGACAGCGAAGTTTTGGGTATCATTAGTGAGTATTATTCATATTCATTTTTGCTGATTATGCTTCATATTCCATACCCGAACTTATTATCCTTGACTATATTGAGTATATTTATAAGCTTGTAAAACTTAGATAAAGGAGCCTGAATATGGATACTCTTAGTAAATTTACTTTGCTACACATGTTGCGACGTACGGTGATGAATTTCCCTACAAGGAACGCTCTTTCCATGATAGATGAGGAACCGCTCAATTACGAGGAACTGCAACAGCGTGTCACTGCTCTCCAAGTATTTTTGCATCAGCAGGGGATTACCAAAGGTGATAGAGTCGCGATCCTCAGCGAGAATTGCCCAAACTGGGGTATTGCATATCTGGCGATTACAACCATGGGGGCTGTAGCAGTACCAATTCTGACAGATTTTCATAGTAATGAAGTGAATCATATTCTGCGTCATAGCGGGGCAAAGATTGTTTTTATCTCCTCCACCCAGTATGATGTAATCGCTTATGAGGATTTTGATGTCCGTCCCGAAATGGTCTTGATAGAAAGCTTTAGCCTGATCCCGGCAAATACAGATAAGGACGTTCTAAAGGACTTTGTCAAAGATGCCAACAACACACTTTCCCGCCTCAAAGGGATCGCTCTAAAGGCTGTGGGATTGGTCACTGCCGAAGTCCAGGAAGACGATCTGGCAGCCATTATCTATACTTCCGGCACTACCGGCAGTTCCAAAGGGGTGATGCTGACCCACAAAAATCTGGTATATGATGCCTGGATCACACTTGGTATCCAAAAAGTCGATGAATACGACCGTTTGATCTCGATCCTGCCATTGGCTCATACTTATGAATGTACGATCGGATTTATCATCCCGATGATGACCGGTGCTTGCGTTTGGTATCTGGATAAACCTCCTACGGCGCGCGTCCTCGTTCCGGCTATGCAAAAAATAGAACCCACCATGATCCTGTCCGTTCCATTGGTCATAGAAAAGATATTCAAGCTCCAAGTCTATCCGCAATTGACCAAAAACGCATTGATGAAGGGCTTGTACAGCGTTCCATTCATACGCAAAGCCTTGCACAAAGTAGCAGGGAAAAAACTGATGAAGACCTTCGGCGGCAAGATACATTTCTTTGGCATCGGCGGGGCAAAGCTTTCCGCAGAAGTAGAACGCTTCCTCTTTGAAGCAGGATTTCCATACGCCATCGGTTATGGGCTCACAGAAACGTCTCCACTGATTGCGGGCTGTGCTCCGTCAGTCGTAAAATTCCGCAGTACAGGTACAGTATTGAAGGGTATCGAAGTTCGCATTGCTGATCCTGATCCAAAGACCGGCGAAGGCGAAATCCAGGTCAAAGGCGATACCGTCATGAAAGGTTATTATCGGGACAAAGCCAGAACCGATGAAGCTTTCACCCCTGATGGATGGTTCAAAACCGGAGATCTGGGCGTCCTCACAAAACAGAGATACCTCTATATCATGGGCAGGCTCAAAAACGTTATCGTAGGTCCCAGCGGAGAAAATATCTATCCCGAAGAGCTCGAAGCAAAGCTAAACGAACAGGAAATGGTGCTCGAATCACTGGTTTATGAACTCGAGAGTAAGATATGCGCCAAAATATTCCTGAACTACGAAATGATCGACAAATTGTATGGCATCAGTAAAATGAGCAGCGTTTCAGCCGAAAAACATATCTCAAATATGCTCGAGGATATCAGACGAAAGGTCAATCAAAACGTCTCTTCCTTCTCGGTGATCCACAAAATCACAGAGCAGAAAGAACCATTCGAAAAAACCCCCACCAAAAAGATAAAGAGGTTCCTGTATCAGAACTAATCCCAAATAGCGCATGGAAATTGCTGATATCGCAGCAGTCTATATAGCTGATGCGTTACTGCCACGGTATTTTTAAGGAAGTGAAATGTCCTCTGTCCTGTTATTGGTCACTGCCGCCATTTGGGGATTTGCCTTTGTAGCACAACGCAAAGGAATGGAATCTCTGGATCCGCTGATGTTTAATGCGATTAGATTTGCCCTCGGAGCTGTGTTTTTGGGCATGGTAAAAAGGGTGAATGTATATCGCGGACTCAGATCCGGATTCGTATTGGGTTTATTGCTCTTTGTGGCAGCCACACTTCAGCAGTATGGCTTGGTCTGGACGACTGCCGGAAACGCCGGATTCATCACAGGTTTGTATGTCGTATTCGTTCCTTTGATCGGGCTTTTGCGCGGGCAAAAAATGGAGCTAAAACTCTGGGGAGCCGTCGGACTCGCTATCATCGGCATGTATTATATCAGCAACAATCAAGCTCTCGAAGTCAGCTTTGGCAATGCCATTGTCCTGATCTCTGCTATATTTTGGGCTTGGCATGTGCAATTTATCGATCATCTCGTCCACAAAAATTCACCCTATGAGCTTGCCTTTGGCCAATTTGTCACCTGTGCCGGTCTCAGCTTTGTCGGAGTCATTACCTTGTACCTTTTTCAAAAGCCGGCATATATTGCGAGTCCGGAATTGGGCGGGGACATCCTATCGGCAGGTTTGCCAATTCTTTATGGAGGATTATGCTCCGTCGGGATCGCCTACACACTCCAGGTATATGCCCAAAGGAAAACGGCACCCTCTACTGCTGCAATTATTTTGTGCTCGGAAGGAATCTTTGCCCTGCTCGGAGGATATCTGCTATTGGGCGAAGCAATTACGACAAATACTGTCATCGGAGCATTGATGATCCTGAGCGCAATGCTGCTCAGCGTCTTGCCTACCAATATCTTCCGGAGAATCGGCATGGTCAATAGCTAAGGCATTACCCTCATAGCCACGGATCAGCCCCCTCAGAGCAGTCTATCTGTTCCGGGCTTTTCGGGACTCACTCCCAACTTTTGATAATTCCGTCTTTGATGTTTTTTCCTTGGGGTCAAGCGTATATCAAGCGTATATCAAGCGTATATCAAGCGTATATCAAGTCTATTCTCGAATACACTTGATATAGGTGTGATACAGGCTAAATATGCGCTATAGTAGAGCAGGATTCCGATCCTCCAATTCGAGAATTTTGCACATCCCGGGAGCACTGGAGCACCGAATTCTTTCGGACGGGAGTGCCTGATGTATCTGGCAATTTTCTCTAATAATCCGCTAAAAAACCGGATAAATCCGGAGTGCCGACCTGTTGAAACAGGTGTTCCAAGCTCATGATGCAGAGGGAGATAAGTATCCAAAGGTTATGATTATAGTGGAATAATCGGGTATTTCCTTTGTTATCCATCCCCTTTTCGTGTATTTTTGTGTCTTTCGTGATTTATCATCTCCTCTCCCGATGGCATCGTATTCCATCACATTGCATCAGCAGAGATTAGGATGTAATAGTATGTATAGAGTTTGTGATTGACAGATAAACAAGCTCGAAAAAAGTAATGCCAGAGAAGGAATCCTTTATGTAACAAATGATCATGAAGAAAAAAGCGACAAACACCCGGAGTATGGAGGAGATCTTGAATCATGCACGGAAAAAAAACTTGACAGAATTAAGCCAGGGGTTAATTTGTCTATGAGATTAGCAAAACCTCTTCCCTTAGGGTCTATTAGTGAGACTTTAGGATCAAAAACAGGACGAGAGGTTATCTTGTATGTCGATCTCAAGCTTGAAGAAAGCCTATTTGTGTTTCTTGGAAGAGCACAAATCAAGAAGAAATTCAGATCCGTAGCAGGATTTATAATGAGCGACAGATATGATGACGAAATTTACAGGCACGAAATGAACAGTCCCAAATCAAAAGACGTTTATGCCATTAAGATTTGTGTTTTGGGTAATTACCGAATTTATTGTAAAGAGTTTTACGAGCACAATCTAAAAAGAGTGGTTCTGATTAAATTAGTGGAAAAGAAAACCCAAAAGCTTGACAAAAAACTGAGAGAACTGGTGGATAAAATTGGAGGATACTGTTATGAATTCATCGAATAATGTAAACTGGAACAAGCTATTCGAGTTTGAGAACGAGGAAGAAAAGCTTGAACACGAAGCTGATATGCTCAGCCTAAAAACCGCCATTGCCATCAAAGAGCTTATCGATGAAAGAGGTATTACAAAGAAGGAACTTGCAAACCTGATGGGAACATCTCCCGCTTATGTGACACAAGTTTTGAGGGGTGACAAACGTATCAACTTGCTTTTTTTGGTAAAAGTCAATAAAGCTCTGAATACCAATATCGAGGTCTGTTTCGATAGAGGCATAGAAAGCGACAAGGAGCAGTTTGATTCTGCTCTAAACATAGCAAAGCCTCAGAAAGCCATTCATTTCCACCAGATTAAGCAAGGCTACGAGAAATGTATTGCAGGAGCCAGAAATTGATACCAAAAAATGCACCTATCCAACAGACTCAATTTGCCGTATTGGAGTCTTCCGTAGCAGTTAATGTCCGCAAGGCGGATAAAGAAGTCGATTTGAATGCAATTCCGCTTGATATTGATTATGACATATACTTCAAAACCGATACCGATAGACACATCTTCAGGATTGTAATGACAATCAAGGGAAATACCAAGAAAACGGTGCCAGGCTATATCTTCATGCTCAAAGTAGGTGGAGAATACCTGCTCTCAGAGGATATTGAGCCCGAAAGTAGAGAATATAACGCCTATTTGAGTAATACAGGAGTAGCATGCTTGATCAATGAGGCAAGAGTATATTTACAGACGCTTACTGCTTTTTCTCCTTTTGGGGCATATATCATGCCTATGGTCGATATGGCTGATCTGACAACGCAACAAAAAGATAAATATCAAGAGAGTGCAAAATAAGCTCTGATTCACGTGGGCTGTCATGTTTCTTTTCCATTTGTGCCCATTAGTGTAAATTGATGGACAAAAAGGAACTCCATACTATGACTTGTGAGACCTTTAAACAAAGCATGGCTTTCTATGTTTTGTTTTCGCTGAGAATGTAGCGACCTTTAAAAACTTGACATAATATTCGCTTTAGTGAAGCTTGCGCACGGAGTGTTTGTGGCTGATCAATCACTACTGGAGTCACAATCAAAAAACACCGGTTATTGAGGATGATAACATGCGTAAAATGCTCTTGTTTCTTTATTTTATCATGCTAATACATGGCTTGCATTGCTTTACGCAGTCAAAACTGGAAGAACTTCGCAACGATTCTGGATGGATCGTGGGAAAAGGAGTAGCAGACAGCGATATGCAGGCAGACAGAGCAGCAATCATGGATTTACTCTCGCAAATTTCCATTCAAGTCCAGGCCAGCAGTACCCAGAGTATGACGGAGATCAATGGCAGCGTTGCAGAATATTGGGAAAGTGCCATCAAGACCTATTCCAATACTCAGTTGGAAGGTGCAGAACGTCGTGTTTTTGAATCCGGTAATCGCTATACAGTTTATCGTTTTATTCGTCGGCAAGATTACACCCGGATATTTGAAGAACGCGAACAGATGCTAAAGAACTTTATAAACCACGCTATGGACGCGGAAAAATCTCTGCGTATCGGCGATGCTCTCAATTACTACTATTGGGCTCTATTGCTCTTGCGTACCCATCCAGAAGTAAACCGGATGGAGCAGGTTATAGACGGAAAGCCTCAAAAACTGGTTACCTGGCTTCCAGAGCAGCATCGCATAATCTTTCGAAATCTGAAGATTGAAGTAACCGAGCGTCTGGAATTGGATTCCGAAAAACTTACTCAACTCGGGATCAGAGTATTCTATCAGCAGCAAGCGGTACAAAACCTCGATTTCAGATACTATCATGGCAATAATTGGTCTGTTCCCATTAGCGTGAATGAAGGCTCTGCTATGATGGAGTTTTACTGCTTGGGGAAAGATGTTCCAAACAGGATTCGGATAGACATAGTATATGATTACACCTATAAAGCCCATATAAATCAAGAAATTGTGCGAATCAGACAAGATCTTCAGCTACCCCTCTTTTCTGAATCACGAATTGAACTCAGTTCCACTGTCAAGGAAACCAACAAAGCATTCCAGCCCAAAATTGAATTAAAGCCTGAAAGTACTATTACCGCTGTCCCCAAACAAGAGCTGTATATCGACAAAGCCAAAGAGCTAAGCACCCTGATCCAAAACAAAGATTACGCTGCTCTGGAAAAGCTCTGCACTCCGAATGGGAAAGAATACATCAAAAAAATCCTGCAATATGGCAATGCGCGTCCCTCTTCCCAGAGCTTTCAGATCAGTATCGAAGAGCAAGGTAATTCGAGCATCATCCGCGGTATCCCCTTGCAGTTTTCTTTTCCCCGCAGCGGACGAAGTTTCAATGAAAGCCTTGCGATCCATTATGATTCAGAGGGAAAAATCGAACGTCTCAATCTGGCACTGAGCCAAAGTGCAGTGCAGGATATCATGAAGAGCGTAAAAGCTGATCAGATCGAAAAACAGCGGATCATCAGCTTTGTGGAAGATTACAAAACAGCCTATAGCCTCAAAGACCTCAGCTTCATCGAAAAGGTTTTTAGCGAAAATGCTATAATTATCGTGGGCTCGATGCTAAAAGACGATCCTACTCCGATCGATGGCATGTACAAAAAATTGGGTCAAAACTGGCGCGCTTCCCGATACAGCAAATCAGAATATGTAGCAAACCTTCGGCGAGTCTTTGCTGCTAATGAATTTGTCAACCTCAGCCTCGAGGATAACGTAATTACTCGGACTAACGATCCCAATAGCCAGATATATGGTATCCAGATCCGCCAGAACTACTATTCACAAAATTACGCCGATACCGGATATCTCTTTTTGATGTTTGACCTTAATGATGTCGATAATCCCAAAATATACGTCCGCACCTGGCAACCTGAAAAAAATCCGGATGGCAGCATCTACGGACTCCATAATTTTTTTATAGATTCAGAATAAAGGACATTGGTTTATGAAGCGTTTTATCTATCTGTCTATCATGCTTGTTTTTGTGGGATTGCTCTCTGCTGCGGAAATCGTAGTGAAGGAAGAGCTAAGGGTTAATACTAATGACCTTACTCTCATCCGCACTCCCAAAAAAGATTTTAGCGGCAGGGATTGCGCCTTGATCAAGATTTCCACCGATCTGGCTCCCTTTGATAAAATCGATTCCAATCAAACACCGGTGGAGATAAATAACCGCAGTGGAGAGGTATGGCTCTATCTATCTCCCGGAGAACGCAGATTGGTTTTTAGCAAAGATGGCTATGCCCGCTTGAATTATGATCTGCCCATCACTATTGAAAGCAATAAAGTGTACGAGATGAAGCTGATCGGTAGCGGAGTAAATGTATCAAGGGCTTTTCCAGTTACTATCAGGGTAAATCCGGCTGATGCCATCCTGAAAGTGGATAACGTAGAATACCCTGCTGCCAAGCCCGTGCTCCTGGAACCTGGAACCTATAGCGTGGAAGTGAGCAAATCGGGATACATAACCGAGCAAAGACAGATTACAGTGAATGCGGAAAAAGTGTTCTTTGAGGTAAGCCTCATGGCTCAAGATCCAGTTTTAACAACGATCCGCAGTACTCCCACAGAAGCTGATATCATGATTGATAATGTTAATGACGGTCGAACTAACCGTCAAATCTATCGTTTTCCAGGCAGCTATAATCTACGGATATCAAAGAATGGTTATGATACTATCGAAGAAAAGATAACTGTCAAGGAAACCGGTGAAAACACATTTACCTACACACTGCAAAAATCGACTGTGACTCTCAGCTTGAGCCTTGATCCTCCGGATGCCACAGTTCTGATAAACAATGCTGAAGTGATTGGAACGAGCCATGAACTTGCTCCCGGACAATACAAGATCGAAGTAAAAAAGAGCGGTTATGACACGGTGGAAAAGAGGATTGAACTGCAAAAGAGTAGGGACATTAATGAGATTATCACACTAAAACAAAGTGAAAACAAGGCTGCTACTGGAACTGTTGATGCGCAAACAGAGAGAATCTTTGTCCAATACGATGACCCGCCAGTTATGGTTGGAAGCCTGATTCCAGTTTATCCAGACTTTGCTAAACGAGCAGGAGTGCAAGGAATTGTCGTATTAGAAGTGGAAGTTTACCGCGATGGAAGTATCGGCGACATACGAGTAAAAAGATCAGTTCAATCCGGTCCAAAAGGCTTGGATGAGGCAGCCAAGCAAGCAGTTAGAAAAGTACAATTCAAACCAGGAAGGAGTAGTGGACAAGCTGTGGACACTGTGGTAATAATTCCGATTGAGTTTAGGTTAAATTGATTTTTGAAGAGTTCATAGTCTAAAATAATCAATTCTAACTGTTGGTGCTTACATTGAGCCTTGGGTCGATGAGATTGAGTATCGCAGTATAGTTGTACTATATAAAGTCTACTGGAGTCTTTACAAAACAGAGAATCAGATCAAAGGACATTTGTTTATGAAGCGTTTTATCTATCTGTGTGCCATGCTCTTGTTTGTGGGATTGCTCTCTGCTGCGGAAATCGTAGTGAAGGAAGAGCTAAGGGTAATCAGCAATGACCTTACTCTTTTCCGCAATCCCATAATGGATTTAAACGGCAGAGAATGCGCCCTGATAAAGATTTTCACAGATATAGCTCCCTTTAATAAAATCGCTTCCGATCAAACACCTGTCGATATAATTGACCGCAGTGGAGAGGTTTGGCTCTATCTATCTCCCGGAGAACGCAGATTGGTTTTTAGCAAAGATGGCTATGCCCGCTTGAATTATGATCTGCCCATCACTATTGAAAGCAATAAAGTGTACGAGATGAAGCTGATCGGTAGCGGAGTAAATGTATCAAGGGCTTTTCCAGTTACTATCAGGGTAAATCCGGCTGATGCCATCCTGAAAGTGGATAACGTAGAATACGATGCTGCCAGGCCAGTGCTCCTGGAACCTGGAACCTATAGCATGGAAGTGAGTAAGACGGGATACATAACAGAGCAACAGCAGTTTACGGTGAGTGCTTATCGAGTTTATTTTCAAGTAGCTCTTAAGGCTCAGGAGCCAGTTTTGATAAGCATTCGCAGCATACCTACTGAAGCTGATATCATGATTAATAACGTTAATGAAGGTAAAACAAACCACCAAAGTTATCGTTTCCCTGGAAGCTACAATCTTCGGATTACAAAAACAGGTTATCAGTCCATCAATGAAAAGATAAGTGTAGAGGAATCCGGAGATAATACCTTTACCTATACACTGGAAAAATCGACTGTGACTCTCAGCTTGATCCTGGATCCTCCGGATGCCACAGTTCTGATAAACAATGCTGAAGTGATTGGATCGAGCTATGAGCTTGCTCCTGGACAATACAAGATCGAAATAAAAAAGAACGGCTATGACACAGTGGATAAGAGGCTTGAACTGCAGAGTGGCAAGGATGTAACAGAAAGTGTCACCCTGAAACGACAAACTGGCCGTCTGATCTTTACCGTTCAGCCCATGGAAGCAAAAATCATCCTGAGTGATGGAAATTCCTGGACCGGTGCTAAGATGCTTTCGCTACCAGCGGGTGAATATAAACTGAGCGCTAAATTTAGTGAATACAAGAATAAAGAACAAGACTTCACAATAGAAAGTGATCAGGATTCCCAGATCGACATAGTTATGGAGAAACAGAGTGACCCATCATCAAACATGATACTCATCCCCGCGGGATCCTTTACCATGGGCAGAACCAAGGGTTCAGGTGATAGTGATGAGCTTCCTACGCACAAAGTTACGCTAAGTTCCTTTTATATGGGGAAGTATGAAGTGACCCAGGCGGAGTGGACGAAGATAATGGGTAATAATCCTGCTTCAGGATATGGTGTTGGTGACAACCACCCTGTTTATAATGTATCCTGGTATGCTGTTCTGAAGTATTGCAATCTACGCAGTATGGGAGAGGGGCTTACTCCTGTTTATACGATATCCGGTTCCACAGATCCAGCAAATTGGGGAAATGTACCCACATCCGATGACAAAACCTGGAATGCAGCTATCTGTAATTGGAGTGCCAACGGTTATCGCTTACCGACTGAGGCGGAATGGGAATATGCTGCCCGAGGAGCGACAAACAAACCAGATTATCTATACAGTGGCTCTGATGATATCAATGCTGTAGCATGGTATAGTGACAACAACAGACCCAATGGATCAAAACCTGTTGGCAGAAAAGCTCCCAATGGCTTGGGTTTGTATGATATGAGCGGAAACGTTTGGGAATTGTGCTGGGATTGGTATGAAAAATATCGACGCAATGCTCAATCAAATCCGACAGGTCCTGCAAGCGGGTCTTTCCGTGTGATTCGAGGTGGTGATTGGGGCTATAGTATCCACTTCTGCCGGGTAGCGTATCGGTATCAGAATTCATCGAGCGGCAGTCTCTACAGCATCGGCTTCCGGCTCTGCAGGGCAGTCCAGTAGATTTATCGCGTTGGGTTGGGATAATAATGATGATTCACCTCTTCTATAAAACAAAAAATCGGACTTGGCTCCTCGGGAAAACCTTTCAGGAGTCTTTCCTAAACAAAGATTCAGAATAAAGGACATTGGTTTATGAAGCGTTTTATCTATCTGTCTATCATGCTTGTTTTTGTGGGATTGCTCTCTGCTGCGGAAATCGTAGTGAAGGAAGAGCTAAGGGTTAATACTAATGACCTTACTCTCATCCGCACTCCCAAAAAAGATTTTAGCGGCAGGGATTGCGCCTTGATCAAGATTTCCACCGATCTGGCTCCCTTTGATAAAATCGATTCCAATCAAACACCGGTGGAGATAAATAACCGCAGTGGAGAGGTATGGCTCTATCTATCTCCCGGAGAACGCAGATTGGTTTTTAGCAAAGATGGCTATGCCCGCTTGAATTATGATCTGCCCATCACTATTGAAAGCAATAAAGTGTACGAGATGAAGCTGATCGGTAGCGGAGTAAATGTATCAAGGGCTTTTCCAGTTACTATCAGGGTAAATCCGGCTGATGCCATCCTGAAAGTGGATAACGTAGAATACCCTGCTGCCAAGCCCGTGCTCCTGGAACCTGGAACCTATAGCGTGGAAGTGAGCAAATCGGGATACATAACCGAGCAAAGACAGATTACTGTGAGTGCGGAGCGAGTCTTTTTCGAAGTAATTCTCAAAGCACAGGAACTGGTAACGGTAACCATTCGCAGTACACCCACCGAAGCTGATGTTACACTGGACAGCGTGGCAGAGGGTAAGACAAACACCCAAGTTTTTCGTTATCCCGGCAGCTATATGCTGCGCCTATCAAAGACAGGCTTTGAAACCATAGAACAGAATATTACCGTAAAAGACAGCGGAGACAACAGCTTTGTCTATACACTGCAAAAATCGACCGGACTATTAACAGTAAGCCTTGATCCTCCGGATGCCACACTCTTGATTAATAATAAAGAGCATACGGGAAAAAGTATTGAACTGGCACCAGGGCAATACAAAATAGAAGCTCGCAAGAGCGGATTTGATGACTTGGTGCAGCAAGTAGAAATTCAAAAAGGCAAAGACAGCAACATTAGCCTGAAACTCAACCGTCAAAAGGGAAAACTGATGTTTACTGTACAACCTATCGATGCCAACATAAATCTTTCAGACGGTACAACATGGACAGGGGCAAAGATCATCTCCCTGCCGGTGGGCAGCCATACGATAAGAGCTACTATGGCAGGGTATAAGGATAAACAGCAGAGTTTTGACATCGAAAAAGACAAAGATACAAAGCTGGATCTGGTGATGGAGGAGGGTTCTAATGCACTTGCAAACATGATACTCATCCCCGCGGGATCCTTTACCATGGGCAGAACCAAGGGTAGTGGGGATAGTAATGAACTTCCTACGCATAGCGTTACTTTGAACTCTTTCTATATGGGAAAGTATGAAGTGACCCAGGCGGAGTGGAAGAAGATAATGGGTAATAATCCTGCCTCAGGATATGGAGTTGGTGATAACTATCCTGTTTATAATGTATCCTGGTATGCCATTTTGAAGTATTGCAATCTGCGCAGCATGGCAGAGGGGCTAACTCCCGTCTATACAATTTCTGGTTCTACGAATCCGGCCAAATGGGGAAATGTACCCACATCCGATAACAAAATCTGGAATGCAGCAATATGCAATTGGAATGCCAATGGCTATAGGCTTCCTACTGAAGCAGAGTGGGAATATGCGGCTCGGGGAGCTACGAACACTCCTGATTATATCTATAGCGGCTCAGATGATATCAATACTGTGGCTTGGTATAGTGATAATAACTCACCCTATGGATCCAAACCAGTGGGCACGAAAGCACCCAATGGATTGGGACTTTATGATATGAGTGGCAACGTATGGGAATGGTGCTGGGATTGGTATGGCAGCTAAAGCAGCAGTGCCAGTAGCAATCCGACTGGTCCTACAAGCGGGTCCTCCCGTGTGCTGCGTGGTGGTAGCTGGTTCTACAATGGTCCCGACTGGCGGGTTGCCAATCGCAACTGCAACAATCCCGTTAGCAGCTACGGCCTCTTCGGGGTTCGGGTTTCCAGGGCTATCCAATGATTGGGCTTTGGTACTTTGGACTTTGGTCTTTTTCTTTTTACCAGTAGCGGAGGATTCCGATCCTCCGGACAGTTGTGGCGGTTTCCAAACCGCCAATTCGTAGCTTCGGAAAGCTACGCTACGTAGCGAAGGAGCCTAAACGGCAGATATGTGACCTGTATTTTCTTCTGCATCTTTTCTGTCTCAAAGGCATTTATTTCGTTTCTTAATTTCTGAGCAGTCGAATTTTTCGCTATCCCCGGACGATAATCCTAAGCAAATACTATAATTTTCGATTATGCTCTTTAAAATCAGCAAAACAGAGGTCGGTGCCGGAGTTCACTATTCCAAGTGTCGAAAAGGCAGAGTGATAAAAAAGAATTTGACAAATTCCTGCTCTCGATATTTTGTGTCATCTACTAAGAAAAAGCGACTTATCGCACAGCACAAGTCCTAAATATTGCAAGGACTTATAGTTCTTTAGGAGGAACCATGACATCCTACTCAAAGGATGCCTGTTTCAGGCACCAGAGTGGTCGAGTGTTTTACTACGACCCGCAAATTACAAAGAATTTCAAGCAGAATGATCTCCTGCCGGCGCAGGATAGTTGCGTCCGTGTATTGATAGGATCATTATGTCTCAATAATGGAGGATCCAGTGAGTAAACTAGACAATCGTATTCGTATCAAGTTGAAAGCTTATGACCACCGTCTATTGGATCAATCTGTCAGTGAAATCGTGAATAGCACCCGCAATACCGGAGCCAAGGTAGTAGGCCCTATTCCATTACCGACAGACAGAACCATCTACACGGTTCTTCGTTCCCCCCACGCCGACAAGAAATCTCAGGATCAGTTTCAGATGCTTGTACACAAGCGTTTGATCGATATCCTGAATCCTACTCAGCAGACAACCAGTGCCCTCAAGAAGCTCAGCCTACCCGCCGGAGTTCACGTCGAGATCAAGGCAAATACAAGGAGCTAAGCATGATAGGAATTATCGGTAAGAAAATAGGAATGACGCAGATTTTTGATCAAAACGGTATCGTGACACCCGTAACGGTTATTCAAGCCGGTCCCTGCCGTGTGATCTGTAAGCGCACTATCGAAGAAAATGGTTATGAAGCCCTGCAACTCGGCTACGAAGAAATCGCAGACAAAAAGACGACCCAGCCCCTTCGTGGTCATTTCAAGAAAAATGGCAGCCCAAATTATCGCTACGTCCGTGAGTTCCGTCCTTCCTTTGGACAGGAAACCAGTGACTATAATATCGGTGACGAACTCAAAGCTGATATCTTTGGAACAGAAGATACTGTCAGCGTTACCGGAGTCTCGAAGGGACGCGGTTTTACCGGTGTGATGAAACGTCATGGTTTTGCCGGTTTCGAACAGAGCCACGGTGTCCACGAATCATTTCGTGGTGGTGGTTCCATAGGCCAGTGTGCCCAGCCTTCACGCGTGCTCAAAGGTGTAAAAATGGCTGGTCAGCATGGTAATAAGCGCAACACTATCAAACACCTTCAGGTGATAAAAGTGGATGCAGAACGCGGATTGATCATGATCAAGGGAGCCGTTCCCGGTCATCGTAACAGTCTGCTTTTAATACAGAAAGAGCAATAACGGGAGACATGTAATGGTAAAAGCACAAAAATTCAATGCTAATGGCGAAAGAATTGACGAAGTGATCCTCCCGGAAGCCATCTTTGATATCGATGTCAATTCCCCAAAAGTTCTCTTGCACGAGGTCGTGACAATGTACCTTGGCAACCAGAGACAGGGAAATGTCCAAAAGAAGAACCGCTCCATGACTGCTGGCAGCACCCGCAAGCTTTTCAAGCAAAAGGGAACTGGAAACGCCCGTGTCGGTACACGCCGTTCACCTGTCCGCGTCCATGGTGGTAAAGCTTTTGCAATCTACCCAAAAGATTGGTATCGCAAAATTCCGCGGACAAAGAAACGCCAGGCACTCCTGGTAGCACTTACGGATCGTGCCCGTGACGGCAGAGTATTTGTAATAGAATCACTTAATTTTGACAAACCCAGCACCAAAAGGGCACTTGACCTGATCTCCAAAATGATTCCGGAAAGAGGACGCAAGCTGGTGGTTACTGATGGACATCATATCCCCACCGTCAAATCCTTCCAAAACCTTCCGGATGTCATGACCGATCGGGCAGACAGCCTGTATGCTTATGAGATCCTCAAGAGCAGCTATATCCTGATCACTCAGGACGCTCTTAATAAAGTTGAGGAGGTATTCAGCTCATGATACATCCACGCCAGATAATAGTAGCTCCGATGATTACGGAGAAGACCGGTATTCAGATGCAGAGCAATAATACCTATACATTCAAAGTATCAATGAATGCCAATAAAATCGAAATCAAGAAAGCCATCGAAACTATTTTTTCGGTGAAAGTTCTGAATGTTAATACGATCACGATGATGGGAAAGCCAAAACGTCTTGGTCGTTACAATGGTAAACGCCCTGATTGGAAGAAAGCCATCGTGACCCTGCGTGCAGGCGACAAGATTGCGGACTTCGAGGTATAAAGAGGAAACAATGGGAATTAAAAAATACAAACCAGTAACTCCGACCCTCCGCTTTCGCACGGGCTATACCTTTGAAGAGATCACAACCGATACACCGGAAAAATCTCTGTTGACACCCGTTCGCAAGACAGGCGGAAGAAATAACAGGGGTCGCATCACATGCCGTCATCGCGGTGGTGGTGTTCGTCGTCATTATCGTATAATCGATTTCAAGCGCGACAAAGCTGGGATTCCGGCAAAAGTCGCCACTATCGAATACGATCCCAATCGTACAGCTCGTATTGCCCTCTTACATTATGTAGATGGCGAAAAGAGATATATTATTGCCCCGGACGGACTGAAAGTCGGCACTATGCTGATGTCCGGTCCTACTGCAGACATCTCGGTTGGTAATGCTTTGCCTCTGGAAAAGATTCCATTGGGTTCCTTCGTTCACAATATCGAGCTCAAGCGCGGTAAGGGTGGACAGATTGCCCGTAGTGCAGGAACCTATGGACAGGTAGTGGCAAAAGACGGTGACTACGTTCACGTCAAGATGCCTTCAAATGATGTACATCTGATCCGCAGAGAATGCCTTGCCACTATCGGCCAGGTCAGCAATCCGGATCATAATCTGATCCAGATCGGAAAAGCAGGACGTACACGTTGGATGGGTATCCGTCCTACAGTTCGTGGTGTTGTGATGAATCCAGTTGATCACCCGATGGGTGGTGGTGAAGGTAAGACTTCCGGTGGACGTCATCCTGTATCCCCTTGGGGCAAACCTGCCAAAGGTGGAAAGACACGTAAGAACAAGAAATACTCCGATAAGTACATCGTGAAATCAACCAAGAAGAAGAGATAGGGGAGGAATTAGAAAATGGCACGTTCAGTAAAAAAAGGTCCTTTCGTTGATGGTCACCTCCTCAGCAAAGTCGAAACCTTGAATACCGACAACAAGAAAACCGTGGTCAAGACATGGTCTCGTCGCTCAGTAATTCTGCCAGATTTCATCGGCCATACATTTTCCGTTCACAACGGTCACAAATTCGTACCGGTGTATGTGACGGAAAACATGGTAGGACACAAGTTGGGAGAGTTTTCACCCACACGTACCTACCGCGGTCACAAAGAAAAGAAGAAAAAGGGTAGATAGGAGAGGATTATGGAAGCAACATCAAAACTCCGCTTTGCCCGTGGTTCCGCACGTAAGGCACGCCTGGTATTGGATCAGATCCGCTACAAAAACGTCCTTGAAGCCAAGAGTATTTTGCGCTTTTCACGTCGTCGCGCAGCGACTCAGATCTTCAAGCTTTTGGAATCTGCGATTGCCAATGCCCATGTCAAAGAGCCTAAATTGGATATGAACGAGGTCTTTGTTACCAAAGCTGTAGCAGATGAAGGACCTCAGATGAAACGTTATATGCCCAGAGCCCAGGGAAGAGCTTTCCTGATAAGAAAGCAAACATGCCACATTTCCCTGGAAATTCAAACCATCAAATAGGAGGATCCCTTGGGACAAAAAGTACATCCAATCCTGTATCGTCTTGGTGTTAACAAAGACACAGACTCAATATGGTTTGCGCAGGGGACTTCTTACGTCGAATTTCTTCAGGAAGACTTAAAGATCCGGGCTTATATCCGCAAGCGTCTTTCCGAAAAGATGGTTTCGAAGATAAAAATCTCCCGCAAGACCAGTTCTATCGTTATCGATATCCACACAGCCCGTCCAGGCTTGGTTATCGGTAAAAAGGGCGAAGACATAGACAGACTTCGCAACGAACTAAACGTCTTGATCAACAAAAATCGTAAGTCGCCGATCACTGTCTCGATCAATATCGAACAGATAGACAGGGCTTGGTTGGATGCACGTTTGGTAGGACTCGAAATTGCCCGTCAGCTGGAAACCCGTGTTTCTTTCCGCCGTGCCATGAAAATGGCTATGCGTAATGCCACCAAAGATGGCGCACAGGGTATCAAGGTACAGGTTTCGGGTCGTCTTGGCGGTGCAGAAATAGCCAGAACCGAACGCTACAAACAAGGCAGAACCCCTCTCCATACCCTTAGAGCAGATATCGACTATGCCCATGTCGAAGCTTTGACTACCTATGGAATCATCGGTATCAAGGTGTGGATATACAAAGGCGATATTTTAGGATGAGGAGAGAGTAATGTTAGCCCCCAAAAAGATAAAATTTCGTAAGCAGATGAAGGGTAGAAGGACTGGTCTGGCTTGGACCGGTTCTACCGTCAGCTTTGGCGATTATGGATTGATCGCATTGGAAGATGCATGGATCACCAGCCGTCAGATCGAAGCTGCCCGTATTGCTATTACCCGTCATATGAAACGTCTCGGTAAAGTCTGGATCCGCATATTTCCAGATAAACCTATTACCAAGAAACCTGCCGAAACTCGTATGGGTAAAGGTAAAGGTGCTCCAGAGTATTGGGTAGCCGTCGTGAGACCGGGTAGAGTATTATTTGAGATCGAAGGTGTGGATATAAAAATTGCCAAAGAAGCTATGCGTCTTGCTGCCCACAAACTTCCAATAAAAACACGTTTGATTGCAAGAGAAGGAGTTGAGTTATGAAGGCTGAAGATATTCGCGACATGAGCCTTGCCGAAATGCAGGACAAACTCGAAGAATTGAGAATAGAGCTCTTTAACCTCCGCTTTCAAAAGGCAAAGAACCTTTTGGACAGAACAGACCGTCTTCGTTTTGTCCGCAGGGATATTGCCCGTATCCTGACAATCATAAAGCAACAAGCTCCAAAGCAGTGAGGTGAGAAATGGCATTAACACAACGTAAAATGATCAAAATGGGAGTTGTCGTTAGCGACAAGAGCGATAAGACCATCGTAGTCAAAGTCGAACGCCAATTCATCCATCCATTATACAAAAAGACCGTGCGCAGACATAAGAAATTTATGGCTCACGACGAATTAAACGATGCTCAGGAAGGCGATACCGTACAGATTATGGAATACCGCCCCATGAGCGCTCGTAAACGCTGGATTCTGCATAAAATAGTAGAAAGAAGAAAGTAAGGGGTATTGGAATGATTCAAGCTCAAACCATATTGAATATCGCCGATAACTCCGGCGCCAAAAAAGCAATGTGTATCAAAGTGCTTGGTGGCACCAGAAGGAAATACGCCTCAATCGGAGACGTAATAGTTATCGCGATCAAATCTGCCACACCTGGAGGAAAGATCAAAAAAGGTACCGTCGAAAAAGCCGTTATCGTACGAACTGCAAAAGAAGTACGCCGCGCAGACGGATCTTATATCCGCTTCCAGGATAATGCTGCCGTCATTATCGACGAAAAGCATGAGCCCAAAGGTACACGTATTTTTGGACCGGTTGCCCGTGAACTACGCGAACATCACTTTACAAAGATTGTCTCGCTGGCACCGGAAGTATTGTAGGAGAAATCATGACAAAGATGTTAAATCTGAAAAAAGGTGATTTCGTTGTCGTTATTTCCGGAGATGACAAAGGTAAAAAAGGCAGAGTTCTAAAAGCTTTTCCAAAGACAAACCGGGTTATCGTCGAGAAAGTAAACATGATCAAAAAGCATGCCAAACCCTCACAACGAAATCCTCAGGGTGGAATCATCACGAAAGAAGCTCCGGTAAACGCTTCTAACGTAATGCTCTTCAACGAAAAACTCGCTACGGTGACCAAGCCGATCATCGTTCCCAGAGATGGACGCCGAGTCCGTGTCTGCAAGAAAAGCGGCGACGAATTGTAAGGAGAGCGAAATGAACCGATTAAAAGAACATTATCAGAAAGAAGTCATAGCTGCCTTGAATAAACGTTTTGGTTACAAAAACCTACACCAGGTACCGAAATTGGACAAGGTGATTGTAAGCATGGGCGTGGGTGCTGCCACCCAAAACAAAGCTATTCTGGATAACGCTGTCAAGGATATTGAACAGATTACCGGACGCAAAGCCATGATTACAAAAGCCCGTAAATCTATCTCTAATTTCAAGCTGCGTGAAGGCATGCCGATTGGCTGTAAAGTAACGCTTCGTGGTGAAATAATGTATGAATTTCTCGATCGCCTGATCTCTATCGTAATTCCTCGTATCAGAGACTTCAAAGGGCTGGCTGCCAATTCTTTTGACGGACGTGGAAACTATTCCCTCGGCCTCAAAGAACAGACGGTTTTCCCGGAAATTGAATATGATAAGATCGATGCCATTCGAGGCCTTAATATAGCAGTAGTAACCACGGCTCATACCGATGAAGAATGCCGTGAACTGCTTAAAGAACTTGGTATGCCATTCCAAAAGAACCAATAAGGAGATTATCTTGGCAAAGAAATCAATGATCTTAAAACAGCAAAGAACTCCCAAGTTCAAAGTAAGAAAGTACAACCGCTGTATGGTTTGCGGGCGTCCTCGCGCTTATATGCGTGATTTTGGAATGTGCCGCCTTTGTTTCCGTAAGTATGCTTCCCAAGGGCACATACCCGGAATAACCAGTTCCAGTTGGTAAAATAATGGAGGATATAAATGAGCGTAAGTGATCCGATAGCTGATGCATTAACAAAGATTCGCAATGCATATCGTGCCGGTCATACGCAGGTAATCGTCAATCACAACAAATTAGTCGAATCAGTTGTGAAGATACTTGCCGATGAGAACTTCGTAAACAGCTCCCAAATCTTGGAAAAAGATCCGGAGCACAAAGTTAATTATAAGAGAATTCTGATCAATCTGCGCTATACAAATGGCGGAGAACCTGTCATGCAGGGTCTGGTCAGGATTTCCAAACCAGGACGCCGCGTCTATGTCAAAGCCGGTAATATGCCCAGCGTGTTCAACAACACAGGCTGTGCAATTATCTCTACCAGCTCTGGCGTGATGATTGATCGTGATGCCAGATTAAACCGCGTCGGCGGTGAATACATCTGTAAGGTTTGGTAGGGAGAAGCTATGTCACGTATTGGAAAAGCCCCCATCAAAATCCCAGCTGGCGTAAACGTATCGATCAATGGCACGCAGGTAAAGGTCAAAGGATCTCTCGGTGAGCTTTCTTATGATCTCCTTCCTGGTATAGGACTTAGCGAAAGCGATGGTATATTGAACGTCTCCAGAAGCGATGACAGCAGGCAAATGAGAGCCTATCATGGACTCAGCAGAGCCCTGCTTCAAAACATGGTCACAGGCGTTAGCACAGGTTACCTGATCACCCTTCAGGTGATTGGAACCGGATACTCTTCCGAGGTCAAAGGACCATGGATCAGGCTTTCTCTGGGTTATTCACACGATATATTGCTCGAGATTCCAAAAGGACTTGAAGTAGAAGCTGAAGCAGTACCACGTTCAAAGGGTACCCGCAGTGATCTCCAAAGCATTATCAGAATCAAGGGAATTGACAAACAGCTCGTGGGTCAGTTTGCCTCTGAAATCCGTAAATGCCGTCCTCCGGAAAACTATAAAGGTAAAGGCGTTCGTTATCATGATGAACATGTTACCATCAAAGCCGGTAAAGCCGGTTCTAAATAAACGGGGAGAATGATATGATAAAACAAAATTGCATCATCAAAAATGCCTTGCGCAAGCGTCGTAGAGCCGCTATCCGCAAACGCCTCTCCGGTACTACTGAGCGTCCGAGACTGGTAGTTTTTCGCAGCCTGAAAAACATCTATGCCCAGATTATTGACGATACCAAGGGTATTACCCTGGTTTCTTCATCCACGGTAGCCAAAGACTGCAACCTGGAGAAGGGTTTGAAAAAGACCGACCAGAGTTTCCAGATTGGGCTCAAACTTGGTGAAAAAGCACTGGCAGCAGGAATTACAGCTGTAGCTTTTGACCGTGCCGGGTACAAGTATCACGGTAGAGTCAAAGCACTTGCAGATGGTGCTCGTAAAGCCGGGTTATCGTTTTAAGGGAGGAAAGCTTGAATTACGATCATAACATAAACGAAGAAGATAAGTTAGTCGAAAAGATTATCGAAACCAAGCGTGTTGCAAAAGTCGTGAAAGGTGGTAGAAATTTCAGCTTTAGCGCTATCGTCGTCGTCGGAGACCGCAAGGGCAAAGTCGGAGTCGGAACCGGTAAGGCAAATGAAATTGTCGATGCCATTCGCAAAGCCAAAGAAAAAGCCACAAAGTCGATGTTTCACGTATCATTGGTAAAGGGAACCATTCCTCATGAGCTGTTTGCCCGTTATGGTGCCAGCAAGATAATGATGAAACCAGCAGCCGCAGGTACCGGAGTTATTGCCGGTGGTACTACTCGTGCTATATTTGAAGCTGCCGGGATCGAAAACATCCTCTGCAAGTCCCTGGGTTCAAACACACCATGCAATGTCGTCAAAGCCACTGTGAACGGTTTACGCTCCATGCGTACGATCCAGGATATTGCCAAACTGCGCAACAAGACTGTAGCAGAGCTGACAGGCAGGGAGGAGAAATGAAGCTGAAGGTTACCCAAATTCGCAGCACCATCAAACGTATGGATGACCACAAGCGTACTATCGCTTCCCTCGGTTTGGGAAGGATTGGCAAAAGCCGGATTCACGATGACAATCCTTGCATCCGTGGGATGATAAACAAAGTTTCATACTTGCTAAAAGTAGAAACTCTGCAGGGAGAATAACTATGTTGACCTTACATAATCTTGGCAAACCTGCTGGAAGAAAAGCCAAAAAACGTCTGGGCAAAGGCCAGGGAAGCGGAACCGGTAAACAAGCCGGACGTGGACACAAAGGTAAAAAAGCCCGTGCCGGTGGCAAGGTTCCATCATGGTTTGAAGGTGGACAGATGCCTATTCAGCGTCGTCTGCCCAAACGTGGATTCAAAAACATCTTCCGCGTCGAATTCCGCACACTCAATCTGAGCCGTTTGCAGGATTTGGAAGAAACTACATTCGATATTCAGTCTTTGGAAGCTATGGGCTTGATACCTACCAAGGGTAAGAAGTCTCATTCTCCTTTGAAGATTTTAGCTTCTACATCAGTAGAATTCACCAAAGCCGTTCAAATCAAGGCCAATGCTTTTTCAAAACGTGCTATCGAACTTATCGAAAAGAACGGCGGAAAGGCGGAGGTAGTGTAAGTTGATCAAAACTATTGTAAATATGTTCCGCATTCCGGATCTCAAAAAGAAGATCCTGTTTACGGCGCTATTTCTGATTCTGTATCGGATGGGAAGCTTTGTTCCGATTCCCGGAGTCAATGCCACAGCATTGAAAGCTTTCTTTGATACAGCCAGAAGCCAGGGTAACACTCTGTTTGGTCTTTTGGACCTCTTTGTGGGTGGAAACTTTGAACGGGCTTCAGTCTTTGCCCTCGGCATCATGCCTTATATTACGGCATCGATCGTTATTCAGCTCCTTGGTGGGATCATACCCTACTTTGAAAAGCTGAAAAAAGAAGGCGCCGAAGGACAAAAGAAAATGAATCAGATTACCCGCTATGGTACAGTTGGCTTGGCAGCATTCAATGCCGTCACGATTACCATCTGGCTTACCAGTCTTAGCGGTGGCGTCGTTCCCAGTGCCTCCTTCCTCTTTCATTTCACGGGGATAGTTACTTTGATCACCGGTACGATGATAGTGATGTGGATTGGAGAGCAGATAACTGAACATGGGATTGGAAATGGTATTTCCCTGATCATCTTTGCTGGTATTATTGCACGTTATCCTTCCGGATTTATGCTGATGTTCCAGAATATAGCTCTGGATGCTTCATACCTTTGGAAAGCCGTAGCTGCCATAGCGCTAATGGTAATCGTAACTGCCGCTGTGATCTTTGTCACAGAAGCTATCCGCAAGATTCCGGTTCAATATGCAAAGCGTATTGTAGGACGTCGTGTGTATGGTGGCCAGAGTACCTTTATTCCTTTGCGCGTCAATACTGCCGGTGTGATTCCGATTATCTTTGCTCAGTCTGTGATTATGTTTCCAGCCACAATAGCGGCTGTATTTGGTAAAAGCGGTGGTTTTTGGAGCACTGTCCAAACCTGGTTGTCACCCGGAGCAGCACTATATACTATATTGTATGTAGGCCTGATCATATTCTTTGCTTATTTCTATACAGCGATTGTTTTGAATCCTACTGAAATGGCAGAAAACATGGTGAAATATGGTGGACATATTCCAGGTAAAAAACCTGGAAAAAAGACAGCTGACTATATAAACTCCGTGCTGGTTAGAATTACTCTTCCAGGTGCGATCTTCTTTGCCTTTGTAGCATTGCTGCCCGAGATCATGAGCCATAGTTTCAATCTGCCGTTCTATTTTGGTGGTACGGGTCTCATTATCGTGGTTGGTGTAGCTCTTGATACGCTTCAGCAGATTGAATCCCATCTGGTTATGCGCCATTATGATGGTTTCATGAAGAAAGGGAAACTGCGCGGAAGATCCGGCTCCTGATAATAGTATGATATATCTCAAGAATGCTACGGAACAGATCAAAATGCGCGCCAGTGGCCGGATTATCGGCTTGCTCTTTGAGGAGCTGAAAAAGCTGATAGTTCCCGGGGTAAATACTCTCGAACTGGATAAGTTTGCAGATGATTTTATCCGCAGCCATGGAGCAATTCCAGCTTTCAAGGGTTATGTAGCCCATGGATTACCACCATTTCCGGGAGCAATCTGTGCTTCTGTGAATTCTGGTATAGTTCATGGCATACCCTCCGAAAAGCGGATTTTGTCCGAAGGTGACATCATCGGTATCGATGTAGGTGTGTTGTTGGGATCATATTACAGTGATGCAGCATACACCTATGCCGTCGGTTGTGTATCTTCACAGGCGCAACAACTGATGGACGTCACAATACGTGCATTGGAGATTGGGATTGCAAATGCAGTGCCCGGAAACAGGATTGGAGATATATCCGAAGCTATTGGTTCCTTCGTTCAGGCACAGGGCTTTTTTTGTGCTGATGACCTCACAGGTCATGGGATTGGTAAAAGCCTTCACGAAGAGCCCCAAATTCCCAATATTGGTGTCAAGGGAAGAGGACCCCGGATCAAAGCGGGTATGACCCTTGCGATCGAGCCCATGGTCAATATCGGCACTAATCGTGTAAAAGAGATCGGCTGGGAGTTTTTTACTGCCGACGGTTCTCTCTCTGCTCATTATGAGCATACGATCGTTGTTACCGATGGTGAACCTGAGATTTTAACAGTAAAATGAGGTTTACGAATGTCTAAAGCCGGTGTAATTGAAGTCGAAGGAATCGTAACGGAAGCACTTCCGAATACTACTTTTCGTGTTGAGCTCGAAAATGGGCATGAGATACTGGCCCATAGTTCTGGCAAAATGCGTATGAACTATATCCGTATTCTACCGGGTGACAAAGTCAAGGTGGAGCTTTCTCCATACGACCTTAGCCGCGGCAGAATCACATATCGCTATAAATAAGAGGCATTGTTACTCGTGAACAATGCAGGGAGATTACAATGAAAGTAAAAGCATCTGTAAAAGTCATCTGCAAAGACTGCAGGATTATAAAACGCCATGGCGTGATCAGAGTGATCTGCAGCTCTCAGCCAAAACATAAGCAGAGACAAGGATAAAAGGAGGACCAACTTGGCACACATTGCAGGAATTGAGCTTCCCAAAAGCAAAAGGCTCTTCATTGGTCTTACCTACATCTACGGTATCGGTAGAACATTGGCAAAACAGATCTGCCAAAAAGCCAATATCGATGAAATGAAAAAGGTACAAGACCTGTCCATCGAAGAGGAAAAATCTCTTCGTGATATTATTCAAAATGACTACATCGTCGAGGGTTCATTGCGCACCCAAATCGCGATGAATATCAAAAGACTTATGGAAATCGGTAGCTACCGTGGTCTCAGACACAAGCGCGGTTTACCTGTTCGCGGTCAGCGTACACACACCAATGCCCGAACTCGTAAAGGTCCTCGTGCCGGTGCGATTAAGAAGAAGAAATAGGAGTATAAAGTAATGGCAAAGAAAACCAGAGTAAAGAAAAAACGCGTCCGCCTTGCTTTTGACGAAGGTCTGATCTTCGTGCATTCCAGTTTTAACAATACGATAGTATCGCTTACCGACAAATCAGGAAACGTACTTGCTTGGTCGAGCGGTGGTAAAATCGGTTACAAGGGTTCACGCAAAAGCACTCCTTTTGCTGCTCAGCTTGCTGCTGGTGAAGTGGCAAAAGCCGGACAGGAAATGGGAATCACAAAAGTCGGCATGATCGTAAAAGGTCCTGGTGGCGGACGTGAATCTGCTATCCGGGCAGTAAATGCTGCCGGGATTCGTGTTACCATGATCAAAGATGAGACGCCCATCCCTCACAACGGATGTCGTCCACCTAAGACCAGAAGAATCTAAGGGAGGTGTAAGTTGGCAAGATATACAGGACCAAAAGCAAAGCTCTGTCGTAAATTTGGAGAGAACATTTTCGGGACAGCCAAATACGATCGCATCCTGGCTAAAAGGAACTACCCTTCCGGTCAGCATGGTAAAAACCCACGCCGTAAGTTTAGCGATTATGGGCTTCATCTGAAAGAGAAGCAAAAACTCAGACTCACCTATTGTCTGCTTGAAAAACAGTTCAGAAACTACTTTTACAAAGCTGCTCAGATGCAGGGTGTAACAGGTGACAACCTGATGCAAATGCTGGAAAGAAGACTGGATAACATAGTTTATCGTCTCGGTTTCGCTGCTACTCGTATGCAAGCAAGACAGTTTGTGACTCACGGGCATTTTATGGTGAATGGCAAAAAAGCAGATATTCCTTCGATGCTGCTCAAAGCCGGTGATATTATCGAAGTCCGCGAATCAAGCCGCGGAATGAAAGCGCTTGTTGAAGCTATGGATAGAACAGAAGCTACTTCTCCTTATTCGTGGCTCACATCCGATAAAGAACATATGCGCGGTCAATTTCTGACGATTCCTGCTGCAAGTGAAATACCTACTACTGTGGATATCCGACTGATCGTTGAGTTCTACTCCAAATAATGCATATTGCAAGGAGTCTCTTATGATGTATCTCGAACCCTTACAAATGCCGGAGTCAGTCGATTATGAAAAATCGACTTATAGCAAAAACTACGGCAAATTTGAAATAGGTCCTCTCGAACCCGGCTATGGCACTACTCTTGGAAATACTCTACGGCGCGTTCTGCTGTCTTCCATTCAGGGAGCAGCTATCCGCTTTGTTCGTATCGAAGGTTTACATCATGAATTTTCCCCGATTCCAGGGACGAATTCAGATTATATCGACCTGATCCTTAGGCTAAAGCAATTGGTGATCTACTCCAATTCCATCGAAGAAATCACCGTAGTGCTCGAACACAAAGGCAAAGGAGTGATTACAGCAGCGTTGATCCAGGATAATTCCCATATCAAGATCATCAACAAAGACCTGTATCTCCTCGAGGTGACTGAAGATATCGATTTCAAGCTCGAACTTATCATCGGTATCGGCAGAGGCTACGTTCCGGCAGATCGTCAAAATGTCGAAGGCAAGTCCGTAGGATTTATCCCTATCGATTCGATCTATTCACCGATCCTCAAGGTTAATTTCAGCGTGACTCACCAGCGCGTAAAAGAAAGAATGAATTATGATCGGCTGATCATCGAAGTCTTTTCCAATGGCGCTGTCGAACCAAACCATGCCCTTTACCTGTCGGCTAAGATCGTCAAAGACATGTTTGCCAAAATGTGCCTCTTTGAAACTGAACCCGAATATATCCAGGATGTGGAGCTCGATCCCGAACTCGAAGAAAAAGAAAGAATCCTGAGTCTGAGCGTAAAGGAAATAGAGCTTACGGTTCGTGCCGCTAATTGTCTCGCTGCCGCAGAAATCGAAACTATCGGTGAACTGGTTTCCAAAACCGAAGCCGATATGCTAAAATTCCGCAACTTCGGAAAGAAATCTCTGGAAGAAATTGTTCAAAAACTAACGAAATATGATCTGGAACTGGGTATGGATGTCGATACCATATATCGCAGAATCAAGGAAGCCCGGAGCAGAGGAGTAAAAACTTTTGCAGATAACGACGAAATCGCCATCTCCGAAGTAAGTACTCCGGCTACCAAAACTCCCCCCAGAAAACCGGTTCCTACCGCTAAAAAGAAGGTGAAACATGCGACACAGAGTTGAAGGTAGAAAATTCGGACGTGAAGCCGATCATCGAAACTTGATGATAAGAAACCTCGTCAAGTCACTAATCGATAATGGTAGAATCACTACCACCCTGGCAAAAGCCAAGGAAATGAGACGCTTTGCCGAACGCATCGTGACTTATGGTAAAAAAGATTCGGTTCACGCACGCAGGCTTGCCTACAGCTTCCTCGGAAGCAGAACCCTGGTTAAGAAGCTTTTCGATGAAATCGGACCCAAAATGATGGATCGCAATGGTGGATATACCCGCGTCCTGAAAACTGGTTTCCGTCGCGGTGATTCTGCTCCTATGGCAATCATCGAATTCGTCGAAGCAGCCTCCGAAGCCCCAAAAACAGAACATATCAAAGCCAAAGACCTCAATAAATAGGACTTTGACGAGCAAATATCGAGAGGAAATCCACCCGGGTTTCCTCTCTTTGTATTACTAAGACAATTCTATCTGAAGAGCATTAATCCGCTGCTATAATACATGCTATCTCACACACCATATACTTCGGTATTGCATAGGTTTATAGAATGGTCTGGATACCCGCCCTCCGCGGGTATGAGGAAACACTATAAAGACCATTGAATAATCGGGGTATGGGGCAGCGCTCCATACAATAAGGGTGGTGGGAGGGTATAGATAACAGTTTTGTCCGCTCAGATAAGCTGAAAAACACACCGGTTTGCTTTACGGGAAGACACGTGCAACGGTCTTTATATGTGAAAGGTAGTCATACTCTTGTGGTTTCACCTTTGCCAGGATTGAGAGGAACATATTGAGCTATTTAGTAAAGCTACAGCAATCCGTCATCTCCTCGGAGGAGGGGATCCAGTCCAGTAAAAAAGGCTATGAAATCACACCGATTTGATTCACCGGAAGATACGTTCAAGGGGCTTTTCAAGTATCTTAGGCCGTAATCGCAGTGTCAATCTTGAGGACAGAGCACTTAATCTTTGATCAGATCAGCTTTTTCGTAGATGATGCTAAAAGTCGATCCTTTTCCCAATTCACTGGTCAGTTCAAGAGTGCCCTTGCTGATCCGAACTGATTCCAGCACGAAAACCATACCCAAACCAAAGCCTTTCTCTTCCTGGGTTCCAGGGCTGGAAAAGGCGCTTCCTTTCAGGATTCGTTCGATCTTGTCTTTGCTCATTCCGATTCCATGATCCTGCACAGAGATCCGGATCGTGCTATCATCGTGAACAAGCGAGATGACAATATCCTGATGTGGATGCGAGAACTTGATGGCATTTGCCAGCAGGTTTCGTAAAATCAGCCTGATTCTGTTTTTGCTGATGTGAACCATTAGCCTGTGTGTTTGATGCTCAAAATGCAGCTTTAACTGCTTGACGGATGCAGTAGAAGCCATGATTTTAATTACGTCGGATATTTCAGCGCAAAGATTCAGCCTCTCCGGCTGGTCTTCCAATCCGGCATCATACTTCTTGGTTACATCGAGTAACTCGTTGACGAGGCGATACGTTTGTTTTGCTGAATTGTGTAGTTCGTGCAGGATTTCCTGGTGTTCAGAGGTATCGACGTGTCCATGATTCATCAGTTCCAGCATCTGAGTAATGGCTCCAATGGGGCCTCGGACATCGTGAGACATGATTGCGATCATGCGGTTCATCAGGATGTTTGATGCATTTAGCATTCTATTGCTGTGATTCAGCTCAATATTCTGCAACCGGTAAATCTCGAGCTGTTTCTCCAGCTTTCGTTGCAGGAAATCTGCTTCAGCCTTAGCCAGGAATAGCTTTGGATTTTTGTCTTCCAACTCTTGATAGAGAATGAAAGCCTTTTCAATAATATCGGCGGCTTTTGGATAGTCCTTCAGAGCCAGGTAAGCTTCTTTTAAGATATAGAACGAACTTAGAATGCCGTTTTGATGATCCTCTTTTCTCGCTATTCGAAGTGCCTGATCGGTGTATTTGATCGCAGAATCATAGTCATTGATCCGGACGTAAGTATCAGCCAGATTATTCAAACTGGCCATTTGAATATAAACATCTGGATATTGGCAGGCATATTCGTATGCTTGGGTGAAATACGATATTGCATCATCCCATCTTTCCAGATTGATCATCGTAACCCCGATGTTGTTTAACAATGTCGCCAGGGTTCCAGGAGGCTGGTATTTGTGGTAATATTCCAATGCAAGCTCGGTAAAACTATCAGCGAGACCTGAGTTTCCCGAATCATTGCTACAGGCGATCATATTGCTATACACCATCGCCATGCGCTGATTGTTGCCGCTCTTCTCATAGTTTTCGAGGGCAATCTGATAGCATTCCATAGCTTTGGGATAATTTTTGGTGCTTCGATATGAGTTTCCCAAGCTGTTATTTGTATCGGCAATATCATCCGGCAGGTCTTTGTCCTGTAGCTCTTCCAGTGTTCGAAAGAACATCTCCAAAGCCTTTTCCTGTTTATCGCCTTTGGCATAAGCTACGCCAAGGTTTCGATAATACCGGATTTTGTCCTGGAAAGTAGTGGCATTACTCAAAAGGTCTTCCCAGATATCTATAGCTTCAAATATCTTCCCCTGTTCCGACAAGAGGGCAGCCTGATTGTTTCGTGTCATGATTTTAAGTTGTTGATTGTCTTGTTTATGAGCTATATCCAGTATATGGGACAAGAGTTCATGAGAGCGGGCAAAATCCTTGTTTAGCGATGCGAACTGAGCCATCATCATATGCATTCGGATATAAAGCTTGTCCGTTTCGTCAATTTGGCCTTTTTTTACAGCCTCCTCAAACATGAAAAATCTGGCAGTAATCGTCTCCTGATCCAGACTAAACATATTATCTACTACTTCCGTGAGTTCGGTACGGAGCTGATCACTGATAGTCATAGAATCTTTCATCGCCATTCCTTATGCATTAGATCAATTCCGCAGTCAATACAAGTCCTGCAATTTGTCAAGCTGAATTGTCGAACCAATGATTATCTTGACAAATTCAGTGAAGTTGAAAGACTCACTCTGAATGATAGGGAGATAACATGGACAAACACCTGAAGGATCTATTTACTGACCCTGATATTATTGTGAAAATACAGACGAAGCTTCCCATACTCTTTCATATGGCTGAAGAGGAG
>CAZWIS010000024.1:0-43610 GCA_964634275.1 uncultured Candidatus Cloacimonadota bacterium
CCTCAGTTTATTAGCATTACTTTTTGACTTCTGGATTCACTACCTATACTAACATAGGACGTTGAACTGTACTCCTGTTTAACAAATCAGTGTCTTTTCAGCCAATTTGAGCGCACAAAAACAGTCATCTATGCCCACCCACCGCCATTTTTGTATGGAGCGCTGTCCACACCCCGATTAATCAACGATCTATTACAATGAAAACAGGATTCTCCCGATCAAAATACTCCCTGCTGGAAGCGGGGGAGTTATTGAAAACAGCGGATACTATTTCATCAGGATCATTTTCTTTGTCGTGCTGTGTTTTCCTGTTCGAAGTCTGTAGAAATATACTCCGCTACTCATTGGCTTTCCATTGTTATCCGTAGCATCCCAAGTAACGCTATAAGTACCCGGAGCCTTGTGTTCGTCGATCAGGGTTTTCACTCGCTGTCCCTTCAGATTGTAAACATCTATCATTACCTTTCCCGCATCTGCTACGCTGTATTTGATAGCAGTAGTGGGATTGAAGGGATTGGGATAGTTCTGCGCCAGCAATGTGGATTGTGGTGGGGTAAGGTATTCGTCCTGGTTTTCGATGGTACCAAAGTCGTATTTGGAGACATAAAGACCAGTTAAATCCCAATCGTTGCCAAACTGATTTTTGTATCTACGCCCGGTATAGGAATCCCATGCTACATACAAATCAGATCCATCGGTCTCCGCAGCAAGGTTTGAGACAATTATTCCTGGTCGGTGCCAGATTGGAGTCTCCGCTACCAAAACAGAGCCGTTTGGATTGGTCAACTGATAGTATAAACCATCGAAATACCATCCGTCGAGCTTTGCATAGGTGCTATAAATCGCTCCATTATCAAATAGACTCACAACCGGCGTGGGAGGAGTTACGATTAAATCCGAAATAGTATGGAAATTATCCCATACAGGCGTCAGATTTTCATCGTAAGCGGCTAAGATACCATGGTTTTGTGGCAGACCATTCCCAGGATTGTAAAATGCCGAAACAATCAGATTGGATCCATTTGATATGATTCCGGCTTCATAAGCTTCACCTGGCAGATCGTGGAAAAATGGCACTCCCGCCTGACCGGCAATCAATTCTCCCGTGGATGTAATTCCCTGCAGGTAAGTTCTCGGTAGATAATCCTCATCAATATCCTGGATTAGGGCATATAGATTGTCATTATGCAGAGTCGAATCGGAGCAATATTGCGCTGTGTACCATGAATTTGCACTTTGCAATAGCTGAATACTGGGAGGGTTCCATGCCGGGGTACCATCACTATTCAATTTGACTACTTCTATAGTTTGAGTGTAGTCTTCAAATGACAAAACTTCTACTATCACATACAAACCCTGTAAACCCTTCAAACTGAGTCCAGTCGTTTGTAACCCATCGGTAACAATCAAGCCATTACCCCATTGCAGGTTTCCATCTACGATCTTTTGAACGTACACATCCATCGAGATATTCCCCATACCCCAGGCGCATAATACTGCCCCGTCACTATAGGATATCAGAGGATCCTGAAAACCATCAATTCCCTGATACAATATCACAGGAGAATCCCCCCACAGTGGTACTCCCGCGGGATTGAACATCTGGGCAGAAATACTTCTGATGCCATCAGGATCGCAGTACTTCCACACCAATGCTACGTTCCCCTCCGGAGTTTGAATTGCTTTATATCTCAAATCGCAAAAAGCTACAAAACGCCCATTTTGCTCCAAAAGGGCATTACCATTTGAATCAAATACCTGATAATACAGGGAACCTAATCCACCCGGCGACCATTCAGTCCAAAAAGCCAGCTTATTTTCTGCTGAGCAAAACATCTTGAGGCTCGTCAGATAAAGTTCTCCATTTAGTCCGCTGCAAACGCTGTTTCCCTCGGTTGGATAAGCATTGGATCCTGATATGCTGACGTTCTGGATACCAATCCCAGCACTACGCGCATTTGCAAATTCCCAGGCCATCCTGTATGATCCATTCATCATACTAATGCTTTGCAGTATATTGTAGCCGCTTTCCAATTCTTCAGAGAGCCACAAAAGATTCATCTCGGGTCCGATCCGTGCAGATCCTACCTTACTATTAAATGTAGCATAGAAATCGTTCGAGTCCCAGGCGCAAAACACACCATTCTGCCCATCCGGTATAAACTTGTATTTCCGATTCTCTCCCGGAGCCGCTAAGATCAGAGTAGGACCCGTAACAAGCTGTCCCTGATTTGAAAGCTGGCACATATACAGGTTACTCGTATTGTTGCTTATCATACCAAGCGGGACATAATAGCCATTATCAGCAGTCGGAATCAGTTTTGCGGTTATCAAAAAAGATTCGGGGAGATCATTCGTAATAACCGTCGGAACAGATATCGGTTCCAATATGGAATTGAAACGCACAAGGACCAGTTCTGTCGGATATTCTTTCCCGAGCAGAAGCTTGATCTCACCATCATAGACAGCATCATAATAGCCAAGGCCAAATGGTGTATCTAATGCCAAAACAGGTGATGGATTCTGGGCTATACCTTCGGTATTGTATCTTTGGAGATATACCTGTTCGACCTGGCCAAGTATCGTTTTACCGAAAACGAGAGCAAATTCGTTTGTCCCAAGCGGCAGGAAAGAATGCAAATACTCGTAGCTGTTCTCAAAAGTCAGTTGCCTTCCATTATCGCCCCAGTATTTGTAGCCAGCAATGCTCATCTTTTGGCCAAAGATATGTGTAGCAGTTGTATGGCTGTTCCACATGCAATATACATCTGCCCCAATAAGATGCACATCTATTTTGCGCTGCCAATCAGTGATTTCGCCCGCCACGGTAATATCCGATGGCCATACCAGTCCCATATCCCGATTTATCCGTTGGGCACCGATTCGATCTTCACCATAGGAGGAGGAGCTGTAATCGAAGAAAAACACTATAACATCAGTTTCCGATATTTTTAATAGCTGAGGATAGTTCTGCTCCCCGGGCAGGTATGTAATCCGCAGAGGAACATCCCACGCATTTTGCCCATTTGCCAAAACGTGCATGGCATATATATCCCTGTCTATAACAGATAGTTCCGACCATACAAACATCGATGATCCATCCAGAAAGTCAACCGAGGAACCGGTCCATTCAATATTTGAATTCTTCCGTAGAGTGAGTGCGCTGTCCCAGGCAGGATTTGCCAGTAGAGGCAACAAAACAAATACCAAAAGCAAAGTAAAGATCTGCCTTTTCATTTTTCCTCCTAATTCTACTCGAGTCACGAGCATGCCGTCATCGTTTACATTATAAAGTTTTGCATTTTCCATTCCATTTTACAAATATTATATTATTCATTTTGGAGGTTGAACACTAATCAAGTAAAACGATGGCATTACCGGGGTTTGGGGTAGCGGCCTATAAACATAAAACATCGTTGATCAATCAGGGTTTGGGGCAGTGCCCCATACAAAAAGGGCGGTGGGTGGGTATAGATAACTACTTTTATATTCGATAACAACTTTAATCTCGAGAGATCATTGACATCGGGGCTTGGGGCAGCGCCCCATAAACATAAAACATCGTTGTTCAATCGGGGTTTGGGGCAGCGCCCATAAACATAAAACATCGTTGTTCAATCGGGGTTTGGGGCAGCGCCCCATACAATAAGGGCGGTGGGTGGGTATAGATAACTACTTTTACATACAATAGTCCCTTGAATATTGAGAGATCGTTGATCAATCGGGGCTTGGGGCAGCGCCCCATAAACATAAAACATCGTTGTTCAATCGGGGTTTGGGGCAGCGCCCCATAAAAAAAGGGCGGTGGGTGGGTATAGATAATTGATTTTACATACAATAGTCCCTTGAATATAAAGAGATCATTGATCAATCGGGGTTTGGGGCAGCGCCCATAAACATAAAACACCATTTATCAATCGGGGTTTGGGGCAGCGCCCCATAAAAAAAGGGCGGTGGGTGGGTATAGAAATCATATTTTATCCACTCAGATCGGCAGTTCGACACACAACTGTCAACAAAATTTCAGACCTGTCAACCTTGTAGTCAAGCGTATATCAAGCCTATATCAAGCCTATATCAAGCGTATTCACGAATACACTTGATATAGGTGAGATATCCACCAGATATGGATTATAGTAGCGGAGGATTCCGATCCTCCGAATTGAAGATTCTTCGTAGCTTCAGAAAGCTACGCTACCATGTTGCGGAGGATTCCGATCCTCCGATCAATTGTTACTCCACACAAGATTTGCAACATCACTGCGATTCTATTATCTGAAATGACCCCCTACTTGTTCATAATCCGCGTAAATCCGCTCAATCCGTGTCATCCGCGTGCTTTTTTTTTCAGCCTACCTACTGGTATCTGAAATGATCCCCTACTTGTGAATAATCCGCGTGAATCCGCTCAATCTGCGTCATCCGCGTGCCATCCCAAGATTTTCTCCATCTGAATTTAGGATATATATTGATTCAAGAAATATTTGGATTGACAGAATTTATCTTTACAATTTTCTGTGGAGAATACACATCTGACTGTGAGGCATCAATGAAACAGATTTAAGCTGGGTATTCAGCAGATCATCTAAGACTTGATGATGAACGCCTCAAAGAAAATGATAAAATTGTGAGCATATAAATGATGATGAGAAGTTTCAGAAGGTGATATTCAACTTGTTGTCTAAAGAGCTTTTCAAGGATATCAACAGCAATTGTGCTGCAAAGCATGAGTATTTGCACATATCTTATTGACAGTAATCGTGTTTTTTGGAATAGTAGAATTTATAGAATTTCATATATTTTGGGGAAAGAAATGCCTAGAGAGTACGCACAGATAACCCCATCTGTAATCAGGTGGGCACGCGAAAGAGCAAAGCTAACCATAGATCAAGCTGCAGATAAACTTGGCAGAACTATCACTGATATTCAAAAATGGGAAAATGGAGAAGCTTATCCGACTCTTACGCAAGCAAGAAATGCTGCCAAGTTATACGGTCGTGCTTTCGCTGTTTTTTATCTACCTGCACCACCGGAAGATTTTGAGCCTCTCCGAGACTTTCGGATGAACAAAGAAAGTGAGATTTCTACAAAAAGCCTGTCCTTCATACGCCATGCTCAGTGGAAAGCTGAATGGTTGGCAGAATACCTTGAATCTGATGGATCGGCTAAGCTAGATTTCGTTGGAAGTTGCAATACTGACACACCTGTTGACGATGTAGTATCAAGCATAATGAATACCTTAGATATTTCTTTATCAGACCATATAGCCTCAAAGAATCATCAAAAAGCGCTTTCTTTATGGATTAACAAATCTGAGCGTTGTGGCATTAATGTGCTAAGGGATAGCTCAGTAAAAAGCAATGAATTTAGAGGGTTTGTAATAATCAATGATTATGCTCCCTTCGTTTTTTTGAACACTAATGATAGTTATGCGAGTAGGATATTTACATTAGTTCACGAACTTGTTCATGTATGGATTAATCAACAAGGAATTGTTGATCCGCTAGTTTTTAATGGAGTCTCAAACTCAAATGATGTAGAAAGATTCTGTAATCGAGTCGCTCAGTCAGTACTGATAGATAAAGATGAGGTTTTGAAGCTTTGGGACTCAAGAAAGAACGTAACCTCAATAGTGAAGGCTTGCCAGGATATATCGAAGGAATTTGTAATTAGTCCAGAGATGGTTGCTAGGAGTCTATTAGATAGTAAAAGAATCTCTAGTGCTGATTATCAAGCCGTTAGGGATACTGGGATTGAGTTATGGAAAAAGCACAAAGAAAAGCAAAGAGAAAGTGACAGTATTGTAAGCCCATCTTTGATTGCAGCATTAAAAAATGGATACTTGTTCTCACAGATTGTCCTTAATGCCTATCAGACTGGCTCGTTGTCTGGTAGAGATGCATCTTCTTTATTGAATTACAAAGTCAATAATTTCGGGAAGCTATCAGACAACATTCCGTTAAGGAGTAATTATGCCCAACAGTAAGAAGATGATTTTCTGTTTGGATTCAAATGCGTTAATTGAGCCTTGGAATAAATACTACTCACCAAAAATATCCAATTACTTTGATATTCTAGAACAACTCATTGATGAAGAAAGGATATTCTGCACGGAAGAGGTGGCACAGGAGATTAAGAAAGGTGATGACCATTTATACAAATGGCTGAAAAAAAACGAATCGAAATTTGTCAAAGGTATCAACTCTGATGTGCAGACCAAAGTCAGACAAATCCTATTACAATTTCCCAATCTAATCGATAGTAGGAAGCAAAGATCAATGGCTGATCCTTGGGTTATTGCCCATGCATGGTCAGTTAATGCAGTAATTGTTACAAAAGAATACCCAACCGATAGTATAAAAAAGAAGTGTAAGATCCCAGATGTGTGTAGGTATTTTGATATTGGTTGCATGGATGACTGGCAATTCATCTCCAAGCTTGGTATCACATTCCAAGCTTCATTTTGATCAGATTCAGTAAGTGCTCTTCATATGTTTCCAATGAAATGAAAATGGGTATGCGCTCCAGAGACGCTTACGGGGTTCAATTCTGAGTCGATCTGATTGTCTTTGATCCAGGCTGTAGTTAGGGATTCCCGATCGGAGCCGGGAATGACGGGTATCTGGTGATAATGTAGTCCCAGGCATTTTGGCTTTCTCTGGATTCCCGATCGAGCCGGGGATGACGGACACCTGGCTTTCGCTATTTTGTAGCCTATGTATCTTGGTTTCTATCCGGATTCCCGATCAGGTCGGGAACGACGCTTAGCCGGGGCATTTTCCAATGCCTGTTGAACGTATCTTCCTGTACAGCTATTCAGTGTTTTCAGTCCACTCGTATAGATATCAAGACCTTTGAACCTGTCTTTCTGGATAACAAAGCGGTGGGTTTTCAGCCAATATGAGCGCAAAAGAACAGTCTTCTATACCCACCACTCTTTTGTATGGGACGCTACTCCATGCCCCAGTTATGCAATGCTCACTTCCAAACTATCGGGACAGAAAGCAATCTGGATCAAACGTAAAAGGAGGAAAGCAAGCTTTCCTCCTGTAATAATAGGTTACTATGGGTTTATCTTATTCGGCATCCATACTGTCATCAAACGTAGCATCATGTTTTCCTTCCAGTTCATCGATCATAAACTGGGCGGATTCATTTAGCTCGCCTTTGGGATAACGGCGCAGGAAGTTTCGGAATAGATCGAGTCCAGTCTGTTTTTCGTTCATTTCTTCGGCTACGAGGAATGCTTTCATAAAGTACGCTTTGTAATCGTCAACGTTATTTACATAGTTGTTAATGATTTGATCATAGTAAACCAAAGCGTCTGTAAACTTGCGTTGACGCGCTGCATTATCTGCCAGGTTAAAGAGTTCCTCAGCAGAGAGCAGGAGACGGATACGTTCGGGGTATTTATTCATTTCAAACTCGAGGAATAGCTCTTCTTTGACCTGTTCCTGCATAGTCTTTTCGGCTTCTTTTCTGATCATGCCATAGATTCGGGGCTCTACTTCGGTAAATGGCCTTACTACTTTTGGAGTTTCTTTTACCACCCGGAAAAAGACAATCTCACCCTTGGATGTTGTAAAGACAGGGCTCACTTCGTTTAGCTTCTGGTTCCAGACCCTTTTGGAAAATGCTTCGTCGGGACCGACGCCGGTGATGATGCCGTTGTCGTATTGATTTTCCAGCAAGCTCCGGGTCGGTTTCAAGGACTTTGTGCTGATAATTTTGTCGATATCTTTCTGGCGGTTTTTCCGCACTGCGGTCTGGTATTGCTTATGGGCTTTTTTCGCCGCTTTTTCGCTTTCGAACCAGAGGACTTCGATCGCTCTTGATTCGGGAGTGGTATAGGCATCAATGCGACTCTCGTAGTAGGCACGTGCATCTTCGGTTGTCACGTTTATGCGATCGAGAACCAGCTGTTTGAATGCTTCCTGGAGGATCTGATATCTCTGCATCTGGACATACTCCGGATCGTCTTTGAAATAATCTTCGTACCGGAGGGCTACTGCATCGATAAACATCAGGCTGCGAGTAAGTTCCTGTTCAGCTACCCGAAGAGCTCCCCCTTCCTTGACGTAAAATAGCTGCTCCTGAGGGCTTAGCTTTTCGTATCTGTCCAGGAGTTCTTTCACCGTCAGGTTCATCGTAGGATCGCTCGATGTAACTACTTTGATCCCTTCATAAGCGGAGTTCTTTTTGCGGTCACGAAGGTCGAGCATTTTGATGGTGGTAGTATCGATCACAACGCTGTATTTGGTTTTGAGCTGAGCGACTATGGATTGGAGTGTTTGATTCTCCATCTGAGGACGCAGGCGCTGTTCGATCTCGCCTTCTACTTCCATATACAGCCTTTGCCTGCCTTCGACTCTTTCAAATACTTTGAATATATGCCATCCTGTGGGCGTGAAGTATGGGCCATGGAATTTTGTCTGGTCCGCAGATGCAGCATCGATTAAGCTATCCAATTCGGAATCGTTTCCCACTCCGGGAATGTGACCGTTTAAGCGGATATTTTTGATCCTGCCTTTTAGCCCTTTGGCATAGGTATTGGTATTGTATTTATCCGAAACAGCATCAAAATCCACTCCAGAATTGATCTCCTTCAAGGCTTTGAGGGCTTCTGCCTCATCGTGTGCCTGAATGTAGTATATCGATATATATGGGCTAACGAAATAGCTTTTGATGTTGTCCTGATAAAACTTGTTTTTGTCTTCATCTGTAATCTTGATCGCATCGGTGATGTTGCGCTTGTAATATTCCTGGATATAGAATTGTCTTTTGCTATTATTTATCTTATCCAGGACAGAGGGAAGGCTCTGGATATTCATCTGGAGGGCTTTGGCATAAAAGATTTCTTCCGTAGCCACAATTTCCAGAATCTGCGTCTGACCATCGACCGTCTTGTATCTTCCCTGTACTTGGGGAGGAAGCTTATCGATCCTGTCATTCAGATCTTTGCGAGTGATTTTCCCGCCATTGTATTCGGCAAGGATATCATTATCGTTGACTTTATTCTGATTTGACACTACTGATTGAACTTCGCTGGCAGCGAGCAAACAAACCATAAGGCTTGAGACTAACATAATCAGGATCATACGAATGTTCTTTGGCATTATATAGCTCCTTATTTTAACTTGCTAAAAGTCACAATTTCCCAAAAATGATTTGACAAACTATCCGTCAAGAAATTTAATTCTCATCGCTTGTTTGCCGATATTAGTTTCGCAATTGGTACGTATCGTGCAAGCAATACAGACACAAAATAAAACTTCCCTTAGGAGGAGAAAGAATGCTCAAGAACATCAGAAATGAAAAAGGGTTTACCCTGATCGAAATCTTAGTCGTTGTTATAATCGTTGCGATTCTCGCAGCCATAGCAGTACCACGCTATCTACGTTATGTGGAAAGATCACGTTCTACTGAAGCTCAGACAGCAATCAGCACGATTCGCAAAGCCTATGATATTCAGATCCAAACTACCGGAAGCACCGAAGGGTTTACACTTGATCAAGCACTGAAAGAAGCCAGACTCGGTAATAGTACACTGAAAAACTGGAAATTTGATGCCGTTCCCCAGAACAATCCCAAAAGATACATTGCCACATCAACTGCAGACTTTGCCGGTGGTGAAGGCAAACAGGTATGGTATGATGTCGATGAAGCCAAGTTCCACGGTTATGGAATTGACAACTGGACCAATCCGGATACCGGAGGATCAGAAACCGACTAATTGGGAGGACGGTAAATTGACTATTCACGAATTACTCCGTTTCACAGCAGAAGCGGGTGCGTCGGACTTGCATATTGCCACTGGCTCGCATCCAATGGTGCGAGTCAATGGTCGTATGAAACGACTTAACCTTCCAATCCTCACTCTGGAGGAGATGGAGAATCTCGTTTATGGCGTTATGAACGAGGTTCAGCAAGAGATGTTTCGAAAGAATCTGGAAATCGACTTTTCCACAAAGCTTAGCACTGATGTCCGTTTCCGTGTGAATGCGTTTCATCAGATAAATGGTATATCAGCAGCTTTCCGCGTAATTCCCAATGAAATCAAATCGTACAACGAGCTTCATTTACCGGAAATTATCAAGAAATTGACCACCAAAGAAAAGGGTTTGATCCTGGTTACTGGGCCTACCGGTAGCGGGAAATCTACTACTTTGGCGACAATGATTGATTCGATCAATGAAAACAGAAACTGTCATATCATCACGGTAGAAGATCCGATTGAGTTTGTGCATTCGAGCAAAAACTCGTTGATCAACCAGCGCGAATTGGGACATGACACCTGGTCTTTTACGGCAGCGCTCAGATCGGCTCTGCGTGAAGATCCAGACGTTATCCTTGTGGGAGAAATGCGTGACCTTGAAACTGTTTCCCTGGCTTTGACGGCTGCCGAAACAGGGCATTTGGTATTTGCCACCCTGCATACAGGAAGCTGTACCAAATCCATCGATCGTGTAATCGACATGTTCCCAAAAGAGCAACAACAGCAAGTAAGATCCATGCTTTCAGAATCTTTGGAAGCAGTAATCTCTCAGATCCTGCTGCCTACCAAAGACGGCAAAGGTCGTGTACCTGGGGTCGAGATTATGGTCGCCAATGCTGCTGTACGAAATCTCATCCGTGAAGAGAAAACATATCAGATACCATCAGTTATCCAATCCAGTACCAAAGACGGAATGCAAACGCGTGACCAGTCTTTGTACAACCTGGTAATGAATAATCTGATCGAGCGAACTGTCGCAGAAGAATTTGCCGAAAACCAAAAGATGTTTGCCACTGGTGCAGGTTTCTAAGGAAGCGGGATTATCTTTGAATCGAAAACTTGAACTTGCATCCGATAGAGGGGTGAGCGTGAACAGACTTCTGTTAAACCAGAAGGGCATAACTTTGCTTGAGGTTTTGGTAACTACTTTAATCATCGTCGGGACGATTCTGAGTATCTACATCGGAGTCGTCTATGCCGAGAAACAGGTATTGAACAACTATCGTGACAGAGTTGCCCTGCTGCTGGCTTCCGGTGAGATGGACAGACAAAACTATCTGTTTGTGTTTCACAACAGAATTTTGGAACCCCATCCGGGAAAGCAGGTGTTGATCGACAATCTGCCACGTGGTCGCAAGTTGATGGGTACCATGAGTATTGGTATCCGCTCGAATACCGAGCAGTACAACGATAAATTTTTTCCATATGAAACGGTGACGGTCACTGTCAGGTGGCTTGACCCAGCGAATAAAAAACAAAGAAACATCGTCTTGGTAGAAGATTTCTACTGGTAATAGGAGTAAATAGTGATAAAGAAGCTTTCAATACTCCGTTCCGAATCCGGATATACACTGGTCGAACTCACTACCGTAATGATTATCTCAACATTTCTCATACTTACTGCAGCTATTGCTTTTAGCGTGTTCTTTGCGAAGTTTCGTGAAGTTTCCCGCTGGATCGAGCTCCAGAAAGATGCTTTTGAGTGTATGCAAACGATCAAAGATGGTGTAAGCGTAGGATCAGGTAGCAATCAACAGTTTTTTGGTGTAGCCAATGCCAACAAACTCGAATTGAGCTATTCTGGATTCGGTGGAAACAAGCTGATCGCATTTCCTCCGGCGGAAACTATTGCAAATACCAACGACCGGATCGAGTTTTATTCGGATCGTAATTTCGTACGCGCTTATTATGCGTATGGAACTGGTGAGTCCAAAAACGTTCGGATCTTTCCCGATCCTAAGAAGACAGAGTATATGAAGCTAACGAACTTTGAGATCGTTCCTCTTCATTATTATGGTCAAAAATTAGTGGTCGTAAACGTAAGGCTATCGGCAAGAGTTCAAACTGCCAAGGATAAGTTTCGTTACGTAAACTACTCTACCAATATGGCAATCAAGCGAAAAACTCAGTGAGGATAGGCTTGATGAGTTCTCCTTTGCTATGGGAGGTATTATGAAATTATTACTCAATGAAAGAGGTAACCTTGCCCTCGCATTGGTACTGGCAGTTATGGGAGTCATGTCCGGAGTGACGATGTCCAGCCTTGCCATGCGCGATGCAGTAGGCCTTACCTACGACTATGATAGCGTTCAAGCCTTGCATTGCTTGCGAAGTGAGACACAGCGCGGAAAAACCATCGTTGAAAAAGCTGGAGTGACCGGGACAAGCTTTTTCCTCAATGACCGATATGTCCAAGTCGCCAGTTCGAATAGTAAAATGACTGTTTTTTTACGATCCAAGCTGGTACAGGATGATTTTCAGATTGCAGAAGGTGGATTCCGTGTTGGTGGATATACCCTGAAAACAACTGCCACTCCATCCAGAGGAATCAGGAACAACTTCTTTGGCAGAAGGAACGATTCCATTGTCCGCAGATATGGTGAATACCGTTTAAGAAGAACAAGCTTTTCCGAGTTTCACTATTTCACAGATAATGAATCTGCTGTTCATGGCGATAATATCAGAGTCAAGTTTTGGGGTCCGGACGTAATCTCCGGGCGTGTGCATAGTAATACCGATATCTATGTCCAAAATGCAGGCGGTGGCAATAATGGTAACTGGCCTCTATTTTGGGATTTGGTAACGACCGCTGGAGAGATCAAGTCCTATTCCAATACACCTCCGTATGATGGTGGTCCCCAGATACCATACCAACAAGTGTTTCGTGGTGGCTACATCGAAAATTATCACACCTACGAGTATCCACCCCTGGCGAACAATATCCGAAACTTTGGTCAACCAGTCGGGTTCCCAAATGAAACCAACAGGATATTCTACGTGCAAGTCAATGGTACGTCTTACAATATCTCTCTGGGCACCGTTACTGAGAACCGTGACTTTGCCGACGTTTATCCCTATTTCCCTCCTCCTACCGGAACCCCAATCTTGCGTAATGTATTTACAAATCGGGATACGGTCTGGACATCCTGGCCATCCTTTTCCATTATTAATGGTTCTGCTTTCTTTTTTAACAAGGTATGGTTAAAGGGAAATTTCCGTGGCATGCAGACCATCGGCAGTGCAGATACATTGTACCTTGTAGGAGACATCACATATTTTGGCACTACACCTGGTTCTCCTCCGGATACACCAGGTAACTGGAATAGATCAGACATCACCGGATTGGTCTCCGAGAAATCCATTATCATCAAGTATGGATACAGAGATCCTGAGGATTCCACGCGCTACCATCCAAATTGTGGTGCAGATGGTATGGGTATTTATATATATGGGGCATTGTGTGCCTTGGGGCAAGGGGATACGAGCTTTCAAGATGGTGTCTTCAGCTATGAATACCAGCACCCCCATCCCTCTACCCCGTCTTACAATGTGAATGGCCAGATATATAGCAGAATAGATCTGCATCGTTACAGATACCCGGCAGTACATGGAATTACTACGTGGCCTACACTGCCACCCGGATCACAGGTCGTCCGGCGACAAGCACTTGATCTGCCATATTACAACCCCCTGTGGCCAGAAAGACAACCGTTCACCGAACGTGGTACAATAAACCTCTGGGGATCTGTGGCGCAAAGACGAAGAGGCTTTGTCCACCGTAGTGGTAATGATGGTGATTATCCTTCCAATAGTGGCGTCTGGAATGTTCCGCTGGATATGTGTGGATATCCGGTAAACTCAAACTGGACCGAAGCCGTCGTTCAGGGAGGACAGCAGTTGGTCTTTCAGCCGATAAATTACCCCGGAGCCTCTGGTACGGGTACTGGCTACAAAAAGAATTATAATTTTGATGATAGATTCAAATACACTTCTCCAATCCATTTCCCTGATGTAAACCTTCAGGGGGGGCAAAGAGAACTGGAAGGGCAGAATTGGGTTCGTAGGCACGTTCCAAAGTCGTTGTAATCATATGTGAATATAAAGAGGAAGTATGAAGAAGAAAAAGCAGGTAAGATTCAAGGAATCAGTGGGAATTGATATTGGTACCCATAGCATAAAGATGGTGCATTTGAAAAGACTGCACGAAGGCTTTAAGCTATTGAATTACGAAATCAGACCTACCGTCCCTGAAGGGGTTGAATACATACCTTCGGATCTGAGGACAGACCGGTTTGCACCTATTCTGACCGAAATGATGAAGACACTGCATATCAATCCAAAGAAAATAAAGCACTTGGTAACGTCCATTGGTGGTGATAATACCAGCATCAAACAGATCAAAACTATCTTCCTTCCAGATGATGAGTTGGAATCTGCTTTGTTTTTTGAAGCCAAAAAACACATCCCTATCAGCGGTACTGATATGGTGTTGGATTATCAGGTTTTGAGCGTCGAAGAAAAGACAAACAACATGAACATTATGCTGGCTGCTACTACCAGAGATGTAATCAATGCACATACCAATACTCTGACCACAGCTGGTTTGAGCCCAAACATAGTGGATATTGATTCTCTGGCTGTGGCTAATAGCTTTGCCCTCAATTCGTTTGTCGAAGATGGAGTTTATGTATTACTAAACCTTGGTGCCCACCGGACAAATCTGGTGATCTGGGGTCCAAACTCCAAGATATTTGCCCGCGATATTCCTTATGGTGGCTACCAATTCACCAGAGATATCATGCGTAAGAGACAGCTCGAATTCAAGGATGCTGAACAGCATAAGTTCAAATGGGGGCTAAAAGACGATCCCAATTGCGCAGAACAAAGAACGATCAGCATGCTTGATATTTCGGAGAAATCCACCGAAGAAGTCATCGTGGAAGAAATCCGTCGTTCGCTTCGTTTTTATGTAAAGGAAGCTGGTAATAGCGATTTCAGGAAGGTTTACCTAATGGGTGGATCAGCAAAAATCGATGGCCTGGTAGAATATGTACAGGAAAAGATCAGTATCCCTACTGAGATTTACATGCCTTTTATAAACGTCGAAATGCCGGAAAAATTCCATGACAAGAAAGATCCGCAACTATCATTGGCAATTGGTCTTGCTATGCGCATGGAATAGGAGAGGAGAGAAAACAATATGACGCAGGTCTTTTATTTTCGCATAAATCTTAACAAATTCGGTGAGATAAAGATACAGGCTGAACGGGAGAAGAAAACCTTCCGCAATGCCATCATCGCATTTGTTATTGGTTTAATTGCCTTGAGTGCCGCTGCTATATATATTAATGATAATCTTAATGAGAAGATTGAGAGTCGCCAGAGATTTCTGTCCGAAACAGAGAGTCAGCTCAGAAGCTTCCAAACCGGTGGAGATTACCTTTCCAGCAACGATCTTGATCGCCTGACCAATACATTTACAGGGCGAATCTTTTGGGCTAAGAAACTGGTAGCTTTGGCCGCAGAGATCAATGATCAACTGGCAGTCAGGAAGTTTTCATATAACAATGGCGTCTTGACTCTCAATGGCATCACGCCAATAGACAAGAACGTCCGGGAGATTGATTTGATTAATGCTTTTATCGACAGACTCAAAGCTAATCCAGAGATTAGCAATGATTTCCCTCAAATCAAATCTGGTTTGATCACCAAGCAAACGGTTAAGGATACCGATATCCTCGAATTCGTAATCGAATGCTACAGTAAAGAATCGGGGCAATTAAGATGAGAGAGAAATACTTAGTATTTATCCTGGTGATGATTCTGATATCTGTGGGATTCTTTATGCTTGCTGCTGATACAGCCGAGAAGAAAATCAACCGGATAGATGAACTGGACAGAAGAATCAAGGTATCACAGGAAAAATTGAATAGCGCCAGAATACTTGATGAGCAGCTCAGTCAGTTTGCCTTGATTATTGATAATAGCCTTACAAAAAGCGGGAAGTTTTCCTTTGATGAAGTGAATGACTTCAAAAAAACTTTGGGAGCCCTCGCCCACAATCGTCGCATCCAAATCAACAAGCTGGTTGATACAAACAAGTTTTCTCTTCCGAACTTGATTGAAACGACGTATAATATCGAGCTGGAAGCTTCGTTTATTCAAATGGGGCAGTTCATTTCCGATATCGAAGCGCTTGATAACATTATAAAGATCCACTTCCTGGATATCTCCCCATCTTATGTGGGAGACAAGGATCCTAATGCAGCCGCCGGTGCTCCCTCCAAATACAGAGTAACGGTAGAATTATCTGTCTTTAAAGTGAAGAAGGAGGCATAATGCAGTTTAGATTTGTAAAAGATCTTGCCGTCGCCCTTATCTTTATTGCGATACTTGTTTTGGGTGTGCAATTAGCCTCAGTTCAGAAGAAAACTACTGATATCCCGGATAATTCGATACATTCCAAAGAATCTGTATCTGACACTCTCATGAGTAAGATAAAATCTATCGAATCCTCGATTCAGGATAGAAAAATGTTTGCCTTCAATGTCACACGTGATCCCCTCAGACAGGGAAACATTATCAAAGATCAGGTAGATCTGCTCAAAGAGCATGAAGAACGCGTCAGGAATACTTTCCGCCTTTCTACTACTGCTATTGATGAGTTTGGCAATAAAATTGCCTACATCGAGTTTTTGGGAAGGATCCACGCTGCCAAGGTCGGAGATACTATAGAAGGACGTAGGATTACAGAGATAAGCGACCGCTCAATTAGATACACTTTGGGTGGAAACAGCCATACACTGGCAATCTCAGCACGTCCTCCAATGCCTAAAACAGATTCAGGCCAATTTGACATGTCAAAGTTTAATTATTAATAGAGTAGTGGGAGAAAACATGAATTATTTGAGAACAAGAATTCGCTGGTCGTGTTTGTTCATGATCATGGCTGTAGTTCTTTCTGTCGGGTTTCTGAATGCACAAGCCCCCAGACCTGCAGCATTAACTACAAAAGTAACGTTTAATGCAGATGATGCTACACTGTCTTCCGTGCTGAATGCGCTGTCAAGACTCAGTGGAACAAACATCGTCCTGGCGACGGAACAATCAGCCGATAAAGAAAAAGAAGAAAAACGTGTAACTATCAATGTCAAAGATGTGCCAGTCGAATCGGCTGTATCTTTGGTTTCCAGAGCAGTTGGGCTGTCCTATCGAGTCGTTGGAGAGAATACGTTCTTAGTCGGAGAGAAATCCAAAATCATGGAAGAATCCGGAGAGCGTACACATATTGTTTATTTGAACAATGTGGATGCCAACAAAATCAGTAAAGCACTGGAAAAATCACTCGACAAGGTTATCCCAATCGAAGGACAGAATGCCCTTTTGATGGTTTGCAACCCTGAAACATTTGAGCATATCGAACAGGTCATCAATCAGATCGACGTTGCCCAAGACCAGATTGAAATCCGGGTTCGCTTGATAGAAGTTTCCATCACCAATGCCAAGAAGTTTGGTATTGACTGGTCTCGCCTCAATCAGCTTACCACGATTATCGCAGAAGATCCAGTGAATAATACCGGTGCCGGCTTGCCTTACAACTACTTTGATGATACGGGAAGCTTCCCTCACGGTAATGCAGCAGACTTCCAAAAACTTCCTGCTTATCAGTACTTCCAGAAAATCAATGGATTTAACGATGTAGGGCATTTTAGCCGTCAATTGACAGCCTTTGATATCACTATCGATTGGTTGTTGGAGAATAACGCTGCAAAGCTTTTGACAGATACCCGCGTCACTGCTCTGAATGGAGAAGAAGCTGAGATCCACATCGGGGAAGTAGTTCCTTTTGTGGTGATCGATTCGGATAAACAGGTTAAAGTCGAAAAGGAAATCGTCGGTATTATTTTGAAGGTAACTCCTGTTGTAAACAAACAGGGACAAATTACAGCTCATATAGCTCCTGAAGTAAGCTCTGTTATCGATCTTGTAGGCGGATATGTACCTCGTACCAAGGTTCGCAGGGTTTCTTCCACTGTAACTGTACCCAATGGACACCGGATCAATGTAGGCGGATTGCTGAATACCACTATCACTCAAAGAACGAACAAACTTCCGCTTTTGGGAGATATTCCATTCATCGGTAGATTATTCCAGCACCGTTCTGAATCGATTGAAAGTACAGATCTGATCATGGAGATCACTCCCAGATTGGTCTCAATCGACCAAAAGTATCCTGAACCAAAGCTTGATGAAAGGCTTACCAGAACTCTCATCGAGTACGAAGACGAGGAGGACGAATGAAAAAACTAAACTCCTTTGTACCCTATATAACTGTCCTTATGCTGATATTGGCTACTTTTACGATGTCTTGCGACAAACGTAATCCTCCAGTGGTCATACCACCGCTTCCAGAGCCACCTCCAGCATCAGCCGAAAGATATATTACCAAAATGGATGCGACGAATTATACAATCTATGCAGACAATAGCTATACTTATTCCGAAGTATCCGTTATGGTAAAAGACGGAAATCAGTTTGGCGTCGCCGGACAAACGGTTGATTTTAAAACAACGCTCGGTAGGATTATTACCACTGCAAGTACCGATAGCTCAGGCGTTGCTACGACAACATTCTGGGACAATGGAGAAGTCGGTGTGGCGGAAATCACAGCCCTGGTAAGAAATTACTCGACAGAAGTGGCAGATTCCATCCTGTCGGAAGCCACAGCTACAATATCTATCAACGTGATCCCGGTACCTGAAGTAGGATCGATCAGTTTCTTTGAGATGGAAACTCATAATGGCGTCAAGGTACTACCTCTGCTTGTAATGCAAAACATTACGGTCAGAACCAGAGTATTGGATGAACTCGGGAATGATGTTCCGGATAATACCCTGATTACTTTTAATGTCACCAAAGGTGATTTCCTTACTTCAGGTGGAGAAATTGTCGGTGATAGAATCATTGCGAAAACGGTAAATGGACGAGCCAGCGTATACTATACAGCCGGTGCATCTTCGGGAAGTGGACAAATCACTGCAGCAGTTTTCCGTGATGGTGCTCCTATCGCAATGGATCAGGCAAACATTGTCATATCTCCCGGCCGTCCAGCTAATATTCAGCTCAAAGCGTACGTCGTATCCAATGGCGATGAAACAGAGACATATACCAGCCCTGTGAATAGCACAAACATTATTTTGATGAAAGCTATTATCAGGGATGCTTATAGCAATATCTGCCCCAGCACTCCTGCTAAGTTTACTACTGATCTTGGCTCTTTCTACAATTCTGCTCAAACAACTACAGAACAAACCAATGCCAGTGGTGTAGCCCAAGTTCAGTTTACTCCCGGTTTGCAAGCTGGTGCTGCCACAATCACTGCTACGGCAAATAATGATACTTTGAGCACCCAGATAATCTTCCGGGTACAATCCGATAACATTCATGCGATCAACTTTACCCAAGCTGGTCAGATAGATTTGAACGTGGCTAATACCGGTGGAACTTCTTCTGCCGTGTTACGTGTACAGCTGAAAGATATCAATGGAAACTTGATCGATACTTCCAAACCAGTCAATTTCCGTATTATCAGCACAGAAACTGATGCCAACCTCAATAATCAGCCCACCAATTCCACAGTAACTGTGTTGTCCACTGGGGGGGAAGCGCAAGTATCGGTCAATAGCGGATTTCTATCTGGACCTGTTACTATCAGAGCCACCTGCATTGTGGATTCAATAGTCGTGACGGCTACCAAATCAAACATCGTAGTTCATGCTGGACCACCGAGCATCATTCAGCCTTACATCAGCGGATATGCCTCCGGAACCAATATTGGTGGTGGTTTGTGGAGAGTTATCGCTGGCGCTATGGTACGCGATGTCTACAACAATCCGGTTGATTATGGTACCAGTGTATTCTTTAGCTTGATACTTCCGTCAAATATCGATCCTTACAATGTCCAGATCCGGGCAAACGCCTATACTGGAAATGCCAGTGCTCTGGGTGATTCAACTGCTGGCGTGGCATATACTACTTTGATTTATCATGGTATCTATACCTTTGATCAGATTCAGATAGTAGCCAGTGCAGGAAGTTTTGATTCCAATGGAGATTATCTCCTCCAAACAAATATGGCTACGGTAACCCTGCCACTAAATGAACCACAACTTGAAGCACAGGCGGTTCCATGGCACTTGGATTTCTTCGAAAATGCACCCCCAGTGGGATTGTATCTGGAGGCAGAAATCTGGGTAACACTGACGGATTCCCAAGGCAATCTAATACACGGAGCGACATTCCTCCTATCGGCTGATAGAGGTACATTCGTTTACTCGGTACCCTGGGATCCTGCCTATCCAAACCATAATGGTTACTTTACTCAGGACTTTCACCTGATCCAATCAGGTATGGAGGGGAAAGCAAAGGGTAGAATCAGATGTCACCGCTATGAGGTACCACCACCTGACGAAATGACTGGTTTACCAGGGTCACAAAGCTACCAGATCTTAGTCACCCTACAGGGTACAGGTATGTTGACCGATACAAATGTAACCGTAAGACGTTATGCTGACAATCAGGGATAAAGGATTGTAACCAATAAATGATATTATGAAGTCGGCGTAGGGATACGCCCTACGCCGACTGACTTAAAGGAGTAATGTATAGATTCTTTGGTTTTTATTAGGTTTAAATATAGAATAATATAGAGGTTAGTTGAATGAGTTTCAATCCCCAATTTGCCCGTATCGGTGAAGTGCTGGTACATGAAAAATATGTGACGGAAGATCAGCTGCGGGAAGCCCTGATCAAACAATCAAACTTTGGCTTGAAGCTGGGTGAGACATTGATCAAGCTGGGTCATATACTGGAAAAAGAACTGCTTGCTGCTCTTCAAAGTCAGTTGGGCTACGATATCGTAAAAGACAATGAGCTAATGGACCTTGATGTCCGAACCGTAGCATTGATACCAGAGCCCTTCGCGATTGAAAACAGGGTTATCGCACTACGTGAAGAAGGTGATGGTGTAGTCCTTGCAATGGCAGACCCCGAAAACCTGACCGTGCTGGATACGATCAAGAAGCTGGTTGGCAGAAACGTAAAGCCCGTCCTGATTGGTGACTCCGTCCTGCATGATACAATCGAAAAGTATTACAAAAGTATTCGTACCACTACGCAGGTAGAAGATGCAGTAGGTGGATTTGATTTTGTCGCTCTGGATGACGATGAAAACGAGATTACCATCAATCAGGCTTCCTCTGATGCCGAAGCTCCGATTGTTAAACTGATTAACCTGATAATAAACGAAGCGATCAAAGCAGGTGCTACAGATATTCATATAGAACCATTGACGAAACATACCAGAGTCCGTTTCCGTGTGGACGGAGCTCTGAGAGAAGTCATGAATCCACCCATCGGAATGCATGCAGGCCTGATATCGATTGTAAAAGTTATGTCAAAGCTCAATATTGCCGAGCGTCGTTTACCCCAGGATGGTCATATTGCTTTGAAGACAGCCCTCAAGAGCGTGGATGTCCGTGTATCCATCACTCCTACTGTATTGGGTGAAAAAGTCGTTATGCGTCTATTGGACAAAGGCGATTTCGGTTTCAAACTCACTACACTCGGTTTTGAAGAAGAAGACATGGCGATCTTTAGCAAGATTATTCATCGACCCTATGGCATCATCATCGTTTCTGGTCCTACCGGTAGCGGTAAATCGACCTCTTTGCATGCAGCCTTGAAAGAGATTCAGGACATCGAAACGAATATAATCACCGTTGAAGACCCGGTTGAATATCGTTTGGAAGGGATCACTCAGATAGAGACGAAAGAACAGATCGGTCTTACTTTTGGCTCTGCGCTGCGTTCCGTCCTTCGTCAAGACCCGGATATCGTCCTGATCGGTGAAATCCGTGACGAAGAGACCGCTGATATTGCTATCAAGTTCTCACTTACCGGGCATCTGGTTTTCTCTACTCTGCACGCAAACGATGCTCCAGCCACCATCACCCGTTTGATCGACATCGGGATCAAACCATACCTCGTGGGATCTTCCCTTTCTCTTGTGATGGCACAGCGTCTTATGAGAAAAATCTGTAACCATTGCAAGACAAACTACAAACCCACAGAGCAAGAGTTAATCGATTGTGGAGTAACTGCCGAAGAAGCCGCAAAGATCGATTTCAAGATCGGCTCTGGTTGCGTACATTGCGATAACACCGGCTTCTCTGGTCGTATCGGTATCTTTGAAATGCTCACAGTCGATGCTGATATTCGCCGCCTGATTTACGAAGGTGGCAATCAGGATCTGATCCGTGAGTCGGCATTGAATTCTGGGATGAGAACTCTTCATGATGCCGCAATGGCAAAAATGAAACGTGGTGTTACCACCATACGCGAAGTCATCAAGATGACCGTGGTAGAATAGTACTGTGAACTACGGTGACACAAATAGATATACAGATAATAAATAACATATAAAGAGAAGGTTTAGTATATGCCAAACTTTTCGTACGTAGTAAAAGATGCCAAAGGTGCCAGAGTAGAAGGTCTGATCAAGGCTGACACTCTGGATTTGGCAATTGATAAGCTCAGCAAGGAAGGAAGCACAATCATTTCTGTCAAAACTGCTTCCGAAGGAGCTTTTAAAGGTAAGCTATCCCTATTTGACAAGGTGATGTTGACTATATACAAAATCCGCACGGGTGTATCACTCCGGACTTTGGTTTTCTTTACGCGTCAGCTTTCTACCATGTTTTCTGCTGGTCTCACCATCGAGAAATCAATCACTGATCTTGAAAAGGAAGAGAGAAACCGCAAATTTGCCAAAGTTCTGCGCAGAATCGGAGACGATATCAAAAAAGGATATTCACTCTCCGAAGCTATGGAACAACACCCAGGTGTGTTTAATCCATTGTATATCGCATTGGTGAAGGCTGGTGAAGTATCCGGTACTCTGCACACTGTTTTGGATGAACTCTCCGATTATCTCGAAAAAATAGAGGATACACGCCGCAAAGTTCTCTCCGCTATGGCATATCCGGCATTCATGGTCATCTTTTTGGTCGGGGTCGTTTGGGTAATGTTTTATTGGATTATCCCACAGTTCGCAGAAGTTTATTCAAACTTCAATGCCGATCTGCCTGATCTTACACTTGCCGCTATTGCCACCAGTAATTTCATTACGGAAAACGCTTTGGCTACTGTTTTTCTATTCCTCGTCTTCCTCTTTGCGCTCTTCTTGGTATATCTTACCGATAGAGGGAGGTATTTTGTCGACGCCTTCAAGCTGAAGATCCCAGTCGTCGGACAGGTGATAAACAACTCGATTATGAGTAAATTCTCCCGTACCTTTTCTATTCTAATGGCTGCTGGTGTACCGATCATGGACACGATGGAACTGACAGAAAACGTGGTCCAAAATGCAGTTGTAGAGGCCGCTGTTCGCAAGGCACGAGTTATGGTAAAAGAGGGATATGGCGTCGCTAATGCGTTCCGCCGTACCAAATGTTTCCCTCCTACTCTGCTGCAAATGATCGCCACTGGTGAAGAAACTGGAGATATGGACAAGCTACTGAGTAAATCTGCTGAGTTTTATGAAAAACTGGTGGATTCTGTTATCGACCGCTTGACTACCCTGATCGAACCCCTTCTGATCGTGTTGATGGCAGGAGTAGTAGGAACAATAATCATTGTGATTTACCTACCTATATTTGATCTTGGAGAAGCTATCAGCCAAGGATTCAAATAAGAATCACATGATAAAATAGACATTTCGAATGCCCGGTCTAATGATCGGGCATTTGGCTTTTATGTAGTAAAAGACCGTTGATTAACCGGGGCATGGGGCAGCGCCTCATAAAAAATGGGTGGTGGGTGGGTATAGATGGCTACCGACTGAAAGAATTTGTTTTTCCCATCCCGGATCCCTGTATGCACGGGGAAAGCGGTACGTAGGATTGGAATCCGCCATTACAAGACCGTTGATCAATCGGGGTATGGGGCAGCGCCCCATACAAAAAGGGTGGTGGGTGGGTAAAGATGAAACAGATTGAAAGAATTCGTTGTTCTCGTCCCGGATCCCCGTTTACACGGGGTAAGCGGCACGTAGGATTGGAATCCTACGCTACTGATACTTGTAGGATCGGAATCCTACGCTACCTGTCCGGTAAAAGCCTACTCTCTGGGGTTTACTTCATTAGCTGTAGCATGCCAAAGAAATGGCAGATGCTGCCACCTAACACAAAGAGATGCCAGATTGCATGGTGATATGGCAGCTTTTTCCAAGCGTAGAATATTACCCCGAAGCTATAGCAAGCACCACCGATTATGATCCATCTCAAAAAAGATGGCGAGGTACTCTCGACCAATGGTTTGATCGCTATCAAAGCCATCCAGCCCATCATGATATAGATCACTACAGAGATGTATTTCATGCTTTTCATCGCAAAAATCTTCAGGGTTACTCCGATAATTGTCAATAGCCATATCCCACCGAACAATGCCCATCCCCACTTTCCTCTCATATGTCCTATGGTGATTGGAGTATAGGTACCGGCTATCAACAGGAATATCGAGGAATGATCCATGATGCGGAAGAAACGCTTTACATTGGGTTGCGGAAAAGCATGGTAAAGTGTCGATGCCATGTATAAAGTGATTAGTGTAGCGCCATATACACTAAATGATACTATCTTCCAAACATCGCTTTGTTTGGCAGCAAATACGACCAGGATCACAAGCGCTGCGATACTAAGCCCTACTCCAGTCCCGTGAGTAATACTATTGGCTATTTCTTCACCCAGGCTCTGCTTTGAACTCAAGGGTATTCTTTCCAAAAAGGAACCGCTTTTTTCGTTTTTCATTCCCAGCTTCCATCAAAGATTTGACCCAAGCAAATACACCTGCTCAAAAAGTCAAGCTTGATATTGGGCTCAATAGGTCAAAGTATATCATCTACAATCATACTCTGCAAACGAACATTACAGAATCAGAAATACGATAGTTAAGAAGCATAGGTGTGACTTTTGGCTTTGAAAACCGCTTATGTTCGCACAATCCTGATTTTAGATAGCGCAAAAAGTAGCTGTCAATTATTTCGATTGGCTTCAATACTATTATCTAAATGTCTAGGCAGTTTTGTTTCATACATATCCCAAACTGTGATAAAAGATTTAGGAATAATGGAAATGCTTAGATGATACAATTGAATTATCACTAACAGAAACGATGATAGATCACAAATGTCCAGGAAATATGCATTACTGAGTTCTTAAGATATCGCATACTTTTTTTTAATAAGAAACGATCTTACATAAAAATAATTCTATACATATAAATTATATAGGACACAAGAATAAACTTTCAAACTGAATAAAAACCCAACATACCAAAGACGTACAGTGTTATAAATCATCAAAAAAGAATAATCTGTTGTTTAACTTGAGTTCAATATCATTGTTACATTCATCCTTGTGTTTTAGCACGCTATATTTTAGAATATCAGTACGTATTAAGACGATCTCATATATTGCACCTATAGTGTCTTTAGCATATACAGGACTCTCATCAATTTGAATCTGATAGTGATTCCTATTAGCATACTGGGAGCTTATATCTGCATTTTGCGGCTCAACAGGGTGTAATCTGTCAATACACCCTGACCTGTATTCATTTAGCAAATCTTTAACTATTCTAAACCTGTACTGCGGTTCTTTATCTTCTGATATTTCGTAATAATCGCTTATATCATTTAATCCTGTACAGTCTTTTTTGTTAAAATTCCCTCCCTCAAGTGTTTTTACAATTACAAAGGCGCGATACCTTTTTGGTTGATCACCCGCTATGCCGATAATTGGTTGACAGCAAATTGATGGTAGTAGGCTATTTTGTTCGGACGAATCATGCGGAATCAAAGCATCTTCATTTAAAAACTTCATTAATCCAATCGTGTATTGGAACCAATTATCTTTGTCATTAAACTCAAGGTGTTGACCATTTATAGTACCCAAACCACCACCTTTTTTTATTTTGACACCTATGATCGTGCCGTTAGCATTAATATATTTCTTCCTTATTTCTAAACGATCGATTATAGAATTGCTCTTACATCGCTTCTTAGTCTCTTTAGATTCATTTTCATATTTATTACTATCCCACAACCTCATTATCAAGGTTTTTTTTGCTAGTCCCGTATGATAATCTTTTGGAAAACCACAAGGCATACTTGTCGTGAACTCAATATATGGCTGGATAAAGTTTTGAATCAGTTGAGAATTCTCATCTCTTTTCAATTTCAACATCATCACATCGTTTAGACTTTGACACAGGGAACCAGGGACTTCATCTCCATCAGACCATATTTTGAGATGCACTCTTTCAGGAATATCATTCTTGCGTACATCATTGTTGATATTGCTGTTATCAAATACTTTAAGTCTCTCCTCACTTATAGAAGGAATCTGCTTATGCATAACAAAAGTTGAGATAGTACAATCAGATAATTTTGAGTTTGGGCATGTGTTTAAATCTAAAGTTTCTTTTTTTGTATTGAATGCACCATCAAAAGCTTTTATAAATTTTTCTCTTCCATTTTGGTCACAATTTATATAGTAGCTATTCAAGTATGTGTATTCTTTGGACTCTTCCAAATTTAAACTTTCTAGATATGCGGTACTTGTAAACACAAATGTTTCAGGAAAGTGACGTTCTTTAAACGAATAGCAAAAGCTAAAACTAGGTCTTAGGTGATCTTTCTTGTATTCTGCCAGATTAATCTTGAAACCATGCAAATCGTTTAAAAGAAAACAAAGTGCTCCGGCCACATCTTTCAAGCAAAATGTTGTCTCTGCAACCAAGTCTGAGTTGGTTTCCAGTGACTCATCAGTTTCACTTCTAAGAATCCAAGGTCTCAAGTAATCTTCTGTATTTGTATAGAGAGCTCTAACAATTGAAGCATTTTGGTTTGCTGCCACTGAGTCTCTTGTAAAGTTTGCTTCAATTGGCAGAGGAGACGGAAAGCCATTATATAGATTGCTAGGATTGCTAGCCACGAAGTATTTCATCAATTGCTCATTTACTAACTCTCTATCAATATGATTTACTGATGATATAATAGACGGTCTTGGTCGTTGATTTACTCTTTCTACAATTTGGAATGCATTAATCGCCCTATTTACTATTTCGGGAGCATTCTCAGGATTATGATCAACGATAACAGAGAGATGTGGATAGCGATCCTCCGCTCTGTTGTTAAGCTTACATAGTGCATCGGCATAATTTTCAAAGTTTTCATTGTCCTGTATATAAACTGGTATCTTGAAAGAATCAACTCCTAAACTTAGGTCAAGATTCCTGATGGGGTAAAACTCCCATACTTGAAACCCACATAAATAATCTGTTAAAGAAGAGGGTTTAAACTCATCGTGAAAAAGGCATTCTTTTGTGAACACCGTTAAGCATCTTTGGATAATGATTCTTGCATCTCGGTACGATATACCCATTGATAGCAAAGATAGAGTCAACGACTGAACTATATAGAACAAAATTTTCCCGCTACCGATAAGAAGAATGTTTGGCAAACAATCATAGTAAACGTCCAATGAATAACGGTTATTATGCAACTTGTTAATATTATATAGATATTGCATAAACCATACGATAATCCTTTGAGATACTGACACGCCTTCAACAAGTTCTGGATTGATAAGGAATGTTGATCTTGAATAAGTATTTGCTGTAATCGTATCGAATACAGGGGTGTCGATTACTGATAGTATCTTTTTTTTAGGGTGTATTGACTTTGCCAAAGTAAGAGCTGTTTGATATTCATGGGAAGTGCTATTAATCATACTTGCGTACTGGAATCTAGAAGCAGCTTGAATGGCTGGATGCATGATGTCACCACAAATGCCCACGAAATAGACTGTATTTTCACTTTTCCATGGCGAGTAAAACCCTATCGCATAATCAGATGATTGTTCACTGAACCATTTAAAACGAGTATTCTTTTCATCTATCACTATAACTCTATTCGATATTAGATGTAAATGAAAGTTATCATCAATCAAGATATCGAAAGCAGGTCTATTCTTTACCCGGTAGAAGTGAGCTCCAATGTCCTTGTTACTGAAGTAACTGTTGTTTATACCTCTGCGACACAAGTGTATATCTTTGAACACTGATTTTAAAACTAGCCTTCCTAAGCTTTTTGTACCAACGATTATCATATGATCTTTGATTTCATTCAGCAGATTATCCATAACTACTCTTGTCGAGTAACGTCTGAAACTTCTATGATGATCTCTGTAACAATATATGAGTGATATTATTATTATCGAATAAGCTCCAAAAAAAGCACCCAATCCATCTGGGTTTGCTATCCAGACGTTATATGGAGAGCTTTCAGTCGCGTTAACATCACCTATTATTGAATATAAGTATACAGCAACGACCGTACTACATGTAACCCAAAATGCGCTTAATGCAAAAGCTATGTTGTAAAAAACCAATGATTTAATAAGCTGGATCCAGTATATTGGCCAAAACATTAAATCTTGCTTTGATAGTCTGTTAATCTCGCGACGTATTTCGTCAGGCATTATAACACAAAGCGCGAAGGTAAGTCCCAGAAGGGCATAGTACTCAACAATAACAACCCAGCTGGACGAATCTGGGAGTAAACAATAAGAAGCACAATATGCAGATTCTCCAATGGCAATCAAACCTAAAATTGAGTACATTATCACGCGCACAAGGGAGTTTTCACTCGATCGTCTTCTGATTCCTAATACTGTTGATATTTTGATTAGTAACAAAAATATAGGTAATACATAAGATATGTATTCGTCATGATTCTTTTTCAATGTAAAAATAAGAAAAATTGTGGAAAGTCCTAATACAATACTAGCACCAAATGGTGTTCGCCACCTCCTCCAAATAGTATAGAATGGATTATCTTTATGACGGCATGAATACCGAATAAAGAATAGCTGAAGGAGTAAAAAACAAGTGATGGCTATAAAAATCCAATATTTTTCAACTGAATGTGAATTGTCTTGCGGATGAAGTGGAACTAGTGATACTGAAGACAAAAGGAGGACTATAGGCAAAAAGATATAACTCCAATTGTTTTTATTTTTATCAGCTATATTGATGTTGGGAGAGATCACAAACAGAAAACAATACACAGCAATCAAGGTAATTCGCTTCAAATAGATATAGATACTATCAGCTTCTGCCACATTTGTTAATGTTGCAGCAACAATCACGATTGATATTACTGCAGCAAGACAAATAACTTTGTGTAGCATTGACATATCTTTACGATATTTACCTAAAATTGAATCTCGAAGAGTAGACAATTCAACTTCTTCTACATCCTTATAAAAACATTCTTTCATTGATGGTGAAACACTTAAAGAGGGATCATTTTTTTTCATAATTACCTCGTATTGTTAATACACTAAGGACTTATTGGTCATATTCAAAAATACAAATCTTTATTTGCGTATAACATTGCTCATTTATCAGTTTAGCATTATGAACCGTTAATATGCTAATATTTATTCTTTGCCTCATTACACTTATAAATGTAGCGATACACTAATAATATATACCATAACTATTGAGTGCATTATTGTGTCAACAAATATTTATTGATTCATAGCATGTAAATGTTTTTCATACAATGCGCCATTTGGATTGCATACAAAGTGTTTTTGTGAGGTCCCTTGGAGAGTGAACAACATATCTCAAGTGATTGTAGCAAAACCTGCACCAATATTAATCAAGTTATCATAAGCATTCAACTATCCATTAAATATACAGATTGATTTGAATGTAGTAATTGAATTTCTAATATTCGCTGATTGACTATTTAACGATCTGTACTATCAGTTAAACTGCTTAGTAAAACAAGTAAGGCCACATTGGATATCAATGTGTACCATCTATCTTTCTCAGTGCTTACAATAGTTCCAGCCAACGATTCCCTTGACATAATCAGCCTTTCCTAAAAGAGGTCGAGTCAGTTTAAGATAAAATAGGGAGGATCAATTGCTTAGATTGGAACTCGATACCCAATTGATTGAGCGTGCAAGGAATGCTGCACGTAAGATCACATCTTCCTTTCAGGAACTTTTTGATACACATAGTTCTGTCACTATAGAGCGAACAGTATTGCGTCTGCTGGGAATCGACGGTGCGCTTTCAGATGGTGAACCACTCCCAAACGTAGTAATAGACCATCTCAAAGCAAAAAATGCTTTGGGTCGCGGAGCTGCCTGGTGGATTGCAAATGCTATGGTAGCAAAGCAACAGACAGCCCAGCATATCGCCGAAGAAATTGCATCTTCAAAACTGGATGTAACTGCGATCCCTGCCCAATCTCCAGATAAGGTCTTTGCCACTCTGGAAGAGCTCTCTACCAGGATGCTGGCTCATATTCGTACTCAAAAAGAACACCGGGAAAAGTGCTATGCCGAGTATGGACCCAGACGCAAACCTGCCATATATGTAATCGTTGCCACAGGTAATATCTACGAAGACGTATCCCAAGCAAGAGCAGCAGCTCGTGAAGGGGCGGATATTATTGCTGTGATCCGGTCCACTGCCCAGTCATTATTGGACTACGTTCCTTTTGGAGCTACGACGGTGGGATTCGGAGGTACATTTGCCACACAGGAAAACTTCCGGATTATGCGAGCAGCTTTGGATGAAGTATCCGCAGAGGAAAAACGATATATCAGTCTGACGAATTATGCCTCGGGTCTTTGTATGCCGGAAATTGCTGCCATGGGAGCAATTGAAAGGCTGGATCTGATGCTCAATGATGCTATGTACGGGATTCTGTTCCGGGATATAAACCCCCGCCGTACCCTTTTGGATCAATACTTTGCCCGTATGATAAATGCCTATGCCGGGATCGAGATTCAAACCGGAGAAGACAATTATCTGACGACCTCCGATGCCATCGACAAAGCATATACCGTTACGGCTTCACAACTTATCAACGAACAATTTGCCATTATGTCCGGCATCAAACCAGATAAAATGGGGTTGGGGCATGCCTACGAGATCAACCCGGAGATAGAGAACAGCTTTGTATACGAGCTTGCTCATGCGATGCTGACCAAAGAGCTATTTCCCAATAGCCCAATCAAATATATGCCCCCCACCAAGTTCGCCTCCGGTAATGTGTTTAAAACACATTTGATGGATGCAATGTTCAATTTTATGTCCCAACTCACAGGACAGGGAGTCCAACTCCTGGGAATGATGACGGAAGCTATCCACACACCGCATCTGGCAGATCGCTCCTTGGCTATTGAAAATGCCCAATATGTGTTTAGTGCGGTTAAAGACCTGTCACAAAATCTGCAATTATGCCCCCATAGCTTTGTCAACCAAAGAGCCAATTTGGTGCTTCAGGAAGCATGCGAGTTTCTGGAAAAAGTAGCGGAAGAAGGACTTTTAAAGGCAATGGCAAGAGGTGATTTTGCTGATATCAAGCGTCCGGAATCCGGAGGTAAAGGTCTGGATGGAGTATTCCTTCGTGATGAAGCATACATCAATCCCTTCGAGATCAAGATGCGCAGTGAATTGGAGCTATGATGAAAGACAAAAAGAATTTGATCCGTCCCTATGGAGACACTTCAAACGATGGTAAGATACAGCTTTCCTTTACACTTCCTATTTCCGCAGATGAACGCGGAAAGGAAGCAGCCCGTCAAATCCTGTTACAGCTTGGTCTGGATGATATTGAAATCTGTGGAATGCGAGACATGCGCGAGGGCTTTACTCATTTCATCGCTTATGCCTGCACCTCTGCTTTTGTCGATGTCAGTAAGATCAGGGTCAAAACCGTCGATACTCCAGTAATGAATATGGAAGAGACCGACGAGTATATTCAGACTCATCTGGGAAGGGTGATTACTGTGGTCGGAGCCTGCATTGAAAGTGATGCGCATACTGTCGGTATCGATGCAATTATGAATATGAAAGGTTACAACCATCGTTATGGCTTGGAGCGCTACCAATACTTTAATGCGATCAATATGGGAGCACAGGTACCCTCAGAAGATCTTCTCAGCCGTGCCAGAGCAGAGAAGGCTGATGTGATCCTGGTATCACAAGTCGTTACCCAAAAGAACATCCACATCAAAAACCTGACTCGCTTGATCGAATTGGCAGAATCTGAAGGTTTGCGGGACAAGATGCTCTTTATCTGTGGCGGACCCAGAATCTCTCACGAACTGGCAATAGAGCTTGGTTATGATGCAGGATTTGGAACTGGATCATATTCGACTGATGTAGCATCATTCATCGCTTTAACTTTGGCGAAAAAGGCTTGAGTTTGTTGACATTTATACTTACTATCCTTGCCTTTGGCCTGATGATAGCGATTCACGAACTGGGGCACTTTATAGCTGCCCGCAAATGTGGAGTGGAAGTCGAGAAGTTCTCAATCGGTTTTGGAGCGGCTTTGGCACATTTTGTCAAAAACGGAGTCGAATACAGAATTGGTTGGATTCCTCTGGGTGGTTATGTCCGGATGAAAGGCGAAAACCCCGATGATGATGAACTGGATGGCATCGGAGCCTTTCAATCATCAGTCTGGTGGAAAAAGGGGATCATTGCCCTATCAGGTCCTATGGCAAATTTGATCCTGGGCTTTTTCCTGTTCTTTTTGGCTTATGCTCTCCCCCGACAAATCGAAGATCATTATCCTACAATCGCTATTGTAGCAGAGGATTGGATCTCTACTTTCGAACCTGGGGATACAATCCTAAAGGTAAATGGAAACCCTGTTATTGGATGGTATCAGGCTCTTTCAGAGCTTTCCCAGACAGACACAAACGAAATCTTAATCCTCCGGGATAGCACAGAGACAGCGGTTCAGGTAAATTCGGCTGACCTGGAATCATTTGTCAAAGGCGTTCAACCAGTGATATTACCGATAGTGGGTGACCTTCAGACAGGGATGCCGGCTTGGAAAGCAGGCTTGAAAAGCGGAGACCATATCATCGCCATCGATTCGGTTCAGATCTCAAACTGGTACGAGATGCGAGAGTTGATCGTCGGCACTACCAAAGACAGCATAGAATTGACCCTTAAACGGGGGGATGAGATATACAGCCGGAATATGCCACTTGAAAAGAGTTTTATGACCGACAATCTACCAATGATCGGCATTACTCAGTTTTTACCTGTAAGGTATCAGCACAAAGGTGAAGTCGGACAATCACTCGTAGCCGGGTTCTATGCTACCCAGAGCTTTATCGTGATGAACTACAAAGGCTTGTTTCACCTCATCCAAAAACCTGCCGAACTCAAAAACAGCCTTGGTGGACCTGTGATGATCGTATCTATGTCCCAACAGGTGGGACAAAAGGGACTTGGCTATTTGGTATTATTCTTTGGCAGTATAAGTCTTATCCTGATGATAATGAACCTTTTACCGATTCCGATCCTGGATGGTGGACACATCCTCTTTGCCATTATTGAGGGGATCATCCAAAAGCCAATCCCAGTCAAAGCACAAGCTCTGCTCCAACGTATAGGCTTTAGCCTCCTCATAATGCTGATGATTTACGCTTCTTACAACGATATAATGAAGTGGCTTGTCCGGTTAATAAATGGATAATAGAATAGATCACCCTACCAGTATCAGGCTCATATCCCTGTATTTTGCAAATATACTTGCCAATTGTCCCTCAAGGAGTTCGCTTTCAAATATACGCTATTAAAAACCAGTGGAAAAGCTCGTGCAGGTATCGTCAGTACCAATCATGGCGATATTTTGACCCCTGTATTTATGCCCGTTGGCACTGTCGGCAGCGTCAAGGCAATGTCTCCCCGTGAGTTGAACGAGATTGAAGCTCAGATAATCTTGGGCAATACATATCACCTTTACCTCAGACCCGGACACGAACTAATCCGCAACGCTGGAGGCTTGCATGGTTTTATCTCCTGGAAAAAACCAATCCTTACCGATAGCGGTGGTTTTCAGGTAATGAGTCTGTCATCCCTGCGTAAGATAAGTCGGGATGGTGTCAAATTCCAATCCCACATTGACGGAAGTTATCATTTCTTTACTCCGGAAAAAGTGATCGAAATCCAGGAGGCACTCGGAGCAGATATCATCATGTCTTTTGATGAATGCCCCCCTTATCCTGCTACGAGAGAGTATGTAGAAAGATCCCTAAAGCTCACCCTTTCCTGGGCAGAACGAGGACTAAGGGCATTTTCCAATCATCAGAATCAAGCACTTTTTGGTATTGTACAAGGTGGGATTTATGAAGATCTGCGGGAACAATGCGCCACCAAACTGATAGAAATGGACTTTCCCGGATATTCGATTGGTGGTCTGGCAGTTGGAGAAAAAAAGACAGACATGCTACGGATAACTTCATTTCTCGATCCGATCCTGCCCAAAGACAAGCCACGTTATTTGATGGGTGTAGGTACTCCCGGTGATCTTCTGCGCAATATCGCAAACGGAGTCGATATGTTTGATTGCGTTATGCCTACCCGTAATGCCCGTAAAGGCAGTATTTTTACCCGTTATGGTAAAATGATAATCAAAGCTGCACGTTATAAAGAAGATTTCTCACCTATCGATCCACTCTGCACCTGCTATACCTGCCAAAACTTCAGCCGGGCATACATTCGCCATTTGATTACCATGAAAGAAATCCTCGGCATGAGGCTAACGACTATCCACTCCCTCCATTTTTATCAGGAACTGATGCAAATTGCCAGACAGGCTATCCTCGAAGACCGCTATCAGAGCTTTATGGACGAAATGCTCCCGCGCATCGAATCTATGATGGAGTAGTCACTTAGCTCTCTATTTTTCAAGCTGATATTAGCTTCGTAAACCGAATTCTTTGATAATACTCCTCCATATTCAAATTACCGAACGAACCTTGTTACTTATACTATGCAGTGGTAATCTTGATTAGTTAATTACACAAAAAGACCGTAGAATGTGTAGTCATGTATAATAAATCGGTAGGTTTCCCGACTATCTGAGCATTCAAAATTAGCTATCTATACCCACCCACCACCCTTCTCGTATGTAGCTCTGCACCATACTCCGATTGATCAATGGTCTTACGCTGCCATAATTCTGCAGCCTTATCATATAGCAGGTTTTCCCGTGGTTCTTGTATCTGGAGCTGATGTGGCGTGGTTGAGCGCAAAAATCCCCTCTTATCCCGCCAGATCATGACCGTATTCAATTAGACAGAAACTGGGTATCAAGACATATTTTTCTACCATTATCACAATCAATATCTCTCACATTAACATGCCATATTCAAAAGATAGTCAAAAAGTTCTTGACAATCTTTTGCCGCCCAACTTTGATGTGATCGATAGCGTGATAACATTACCAATAATGATTTCTGGCCATTTCTACAAATGATTTCCGAGGCCTCATTTTTATATTAATAACAAGAATAAAGGATTAATTATGATCAAAAACTTGCAGCTTATATCAAAGCACTCCCAGATCAAAGAACTGGGCAATTCTTTGAAGTATGATATGCTAAAAGAACTGATCCGCGGGGCTGCAACATGTCAGCAACTCTCGACGTTGTTTTCGGTGAGCAAGCAAAAGGTTCACTATAATATCAACAAGCTTCTCAGTGAAGGATTGATAGAGATGGATGAGGAACCTGTAAACAATGGCAAGGAAGTATATTACAGAGCTACAGCAAAAAACTACGTTCTGGATTTTTCCCTTGGTGAACACCTGGGCGATAGCCTGATCAATAGCCGGAGTGTGATAACTAATATCCTGGAAGGGGAATATCATCTAAAGCTATCAGACATTGCTGCCAAGATATTGCGCGATGCTTTGAAGCTCAAAGCCCGTGAAAGGCTATTGGTCGTTACCGGAAAATACAACCTCCCTCTCGTAGAAAAGATCATCGTCGAAGCAGGCAGGATGAATGTACGCTGTACAGTTATCCATCAGGATACGGAGCTGTTGAAGGCAAAGTACGAAGACTTTTCACTGGCTGCGTTTAATGCTGATTACCAACACTTTAACAAGCTTCTCAAAGCGCATGATGTATATCTGAATCTAAACGGTGAATCCCGCTTTTTGGCACTCAAAGACAAAGAAAAACAAAACCTCCGTCAACGGCACTTTGCCAAAAGCAGACAGATCATTCATGATAATAATATCCGGGTAGCAGTAATGCCAGGACTCCTGCATGATACATTGTCCGAAAAAGCAATCGAGAGCGAACTGCAGTTTTGGCAGGCACTGGATATCGATTACTCAGAATTGTGTAAACGAACAGTGGACCTATGCAAGAGTTTCGGCGACAAAGAAAGGCTGCAAGTGTGGAGCAATAATGAGTCACTAAGCTTTGAAATCCAGCGGATTATTGCGGAGTGCGGATCATTTAGCTGTAGCGAATATCAAAGCCCGGTAATCAACTTCCCCGGGGGCGAAATCCTCATGATACCAAAACCCATGACAATGAATGGAATCATCGAAGCCGATGTGGCTTATGCCTTTGGTGAGAGAATTCTCAAGCCCCGGATTAAAATAGTCAACAATGAAATTGTAATGTATGAAGCCAAAGAAAACGAGCATCTGATCAGCGAAGCAATAGTAGCAGGAGGTCAGGATGGACGCAAAGTCGCTTTGGTTTGTATCGGAACAAATGATAATATTGGTTTGGGCAACATAGACAATTCCTACAAACAAAAAGCCAGCGGTCTCGTAACCGTTTACTGGGGAGAAAACCGTACCTTGGGTGGAAATGTTGCAGGAAACAGTGAATGGTTTGTCCAAATCGAAACACCAACAATCAAATTTGTTTAAGTGAGGATATCATGAAACAACTGATAATAATTATCACAGCCCTTTTAATAACCCTCTCACTAAATGCCTTGTGGCATATTGATGAAGGTTTTGAGAGCAGTACAATACCAGCGGGATGGACAGTGTATGACCAAGACAATGATGGAAATGCCTGGTATCCGATAAACCAGCCTACTCATGCGCATAGCGGTGATAGAGCTGCTTTTTGCCACAACTTTTTCCCGAACCAAAACAATGATTGGTTGATTACACCACAAATCAGCGTTCAAGCGGGAGACTCTCTATCCTTTTACACGAGAGCCTGGTTTGGCACAGAAAATCTCTATGTCAAAGTCTCAACCACCGGTAACGCTATCAACAACTTTTCTACGACTCTATCCTACATCCAAAATCTAAACACCACTTATCAATATCGCAGGATAGACCTGAGCGCTTATGCAGGACAAAACATCTACCTGGCATTCCATTGGCAGTGTGATACTTATGGCATTCTTGTCGATGATGTCAAGATTGGTCAATCAGACTATGTTAATCCAGCCATTAATCTTCCGGAAAGCTTCAGCTTCTTCCAGGGAGAAACTCTTGATGTGAACTTCACTCCTTATGTAACGGTGACAAACATCGGCATAGCTTCACTTGCAGTAACTGGAAACACAAACATTGCCGTAAGCATCAACGGGATGAATCTCAGTTTTAGTTCACCTGCATGGGCAGGGAGCGAAACGCTGACTTTCACAGTTTTTGACGGATTAGGCGGATCGGCAAGTGATACTGCAATCGTGACGGTAAATCCTCCGCCTTCAGATGATGCCGGGATTGCATCTATCATATCACCGAGACCTTATGAGTACCTAAACCATTTTATATACCCGGAGTTAATCATTCGTAATGATGGAGATGCTCCCATTGACGACGAAATCCCAATCCAGTGCATTATTACAAATGCAGTTTCTCAGGTCGTATATTCCCAAGAATCCAGCCATATCGGTCTATTACTGCCTGGTCAGGAAGTCTCTGTACAGTTCCCTGTTTCATGGCAAGTAAGTCAACTGGGAAGCTATCAGGTGTCATTCACTATCCTCCGAGCCGACGATGACTCATCCAACAACCAGCTCAGTATAGCCTGTGAAGCTTATGAGCACTTTGGTGTGGGTGGACCGGATGCTTTTGGATATCGTTGGATTAGTAGCGAGGTCGCTGGGGGTCCAGTATTTGATTGGATCGATATCAGCGAAACGGGGACATCATCTGTCATGTATGGAGTTCCCACATGGAGCGGAGATGACAACTTCTCCGAACCGATTCCAATCGGGTTTAATTTCCCCTTTTACGGAATGTCCTACAGCTCAATGTATATAGATACAAATGGTGAGATCCTGATGGCTCCCAATACATGGTATCGCCCTTATCCGGATCAGGGCTGGAACACTGATGGAAACATGTTCAATTATATGTACCCCATTCCTGTTTATTCACAAATGCCAGGATTAATAGCTGTTTACTGGGATGATCTGCACGCCGATGAGGGAATCGGTAATGTTTTCTTTCAGACATTTGGAACAGCTCCCAATAGATACTGCGTAGTACAATGGCATAATATCCGCTTTCATTCCGGTACAGGTGGTAATCCTGCTTTGAAGTTCCAGGTTATCTTGCATGAAAATGGAGATATCGTAATGCAATATCACACTACGGCAACTGGACAAACAGGTGCAACTATACCTCACGATAACGGCAGAAGTGCTACAGTAGCAATTCAAAACCAGACTGCAGAACTTGGTTTGTGTTATCTGAGAGAGATCGTCCAAAACAGTACTTATATAGGCGTAGAACCCGTGGGAAATCTGCTTCGTGATAACCATGCCATTCGCTTTTACACGGGTATGGATACACAGCCTCCCTTCATCACTCATATCCAGCCTGGTAATACATTCAACCAAAACCCGGAATTAGTGGCTACCATTACAGATATGTCCGAGCTCGGAGGTGCTGTATTGCACTACAATCTTGGCAACGGGTGGGAAACGGTAGATTACTCTGCCTTTACAGAACCAAACATCTACTCCTATGCTCTGGAAAATATCCCCCTTTCCACCACTATTGAGTATTACTTCGAAGCGGTGGATCTACATAGCAACATCGCTACCCTGCCTGCTGATGCTCCATTTGAAGTATTCAGCTTTGATATCCTGCCAACGGTTGGAGCAAACGTTCTTCTCGCCTACTCCGGAAGCCAGGATTATCAGAGAATAGAGCTTCCTGTATACATGGCACACCTTGATGCAAACAATATCAGCTACGATATCTATAATTGGGAAGAATATCCTTCCTATAGAATTCCAGACCAGTACCAGGCTGTGATCTGTTATGCCAGCACAGGTTCTGCCAGCAGTAAAAGTGACACACTTAGCATTGTGCTGATGGATTACTTTGATCGCGGCACTGATCTGAGCCCCAAAAACGTGTTCTTTGCTTCTGACGGATTCGCCTCGAGCCAGCATGGAACTCCGAACTCGAATCCCAGAAAGAAACTGATGGAAGCATACTTCAGGACATCATACATTGCTACAGGCCTTGGAGGAGGAACCAACGGACTGGGCGGACCAAATAACCTGAACTACGAACATGGAACAATAGTGGCTACCAGCACATCCCCAATTGGAAATCCGGGATTAGAGATTCCAGTTTATGCCAATAGCCCGGATTGCATCTTCAGAATCAGCGAATGTCCGGACTGGTATGCAGATCAGGTTCTGTATCCCGAAATCGGGGCAAGCAATGCATATTATTTTGAAGATGGCCCTATCAATGGACAGGCTTATCTCTACCATGGAGTTTGCGGTACATGGATTGATAATATCCACTACAAGGCTTTCTTTTTCAGCTTTGATTTTTCGCAGGTTACGAGCTATGCAGACAGAAACAATATGTTTGTGAGTGCGATGCAATGGTTTGGGATAGGACCGGTTTCTACAGATCCGGAAATAGTTCCAGCCCCTGGATTTACCTTGAAGCAAAATTACCCCAATCCATTCAATCCGGAAACCCGGATAGAGTTCTCTCCAAAGTATCCAGATCTGCCATCCACTCTCAGTATCTACAATCTCAGAGGCGAAAAAGTAATCGAACTACTTAATGCAAAATTGCCTACAGGTATACATAGTGTTGTTTGGAATGGTAAAGACTCCTCCCAAAGGCCTGTATCCTCAGGTGTATATTTTTATCGGTATCAAAACGGAAACTACAGCAGCATCAAGAAGATGATGCTGGTCAAATAAGAAATGACAAGCAACAGCTTGTCTCAAGTTTAAGGGAGATTTACAGATGAAAAGTCGTTTTAAGCTCATTATTACGCTAATGATGCTATGTTCAATAGCCCTGGCATGGGCTGATGTGTCCGAGTATGTTTTTACCGGGGCTACAAATACCTATCAGGAGCTTACAGAGCCTGTGGAAATAGCCACTGCCACAGTCGGGAGCACTGCTGCTTCGGGTATGTTAAGAAACCTGATCTATGTTATGCCCGAAAATACCATCCCCTTTGTGTTTCGTTATAATGGTTTGGGCTATACGGGTTTTACCGTCAGCACTAATGGGTACATTACATTCGGTAGCGTTACCCCCAGTACATCATCATACACTCCGATCAGTGCTTCCACAGCATTCGATGGTGCCATTAGTGCACTACCCGCCAACACCGGTATCCAAGCTCGAACCGATGAAACCTGGCTCGGTGATATCAGTTATCAGGTACTTGGAACCGCTCCAGACCGTGAGTTTGTAATCCAGTACAAAAACTTCCGCCGTTACGGGACTAATTATGCTAATGAACGCTTTAGCTTTCAAATCCGAATGGTGGAAACCTCCAATGTGATCAAGCTTGTTTATGGATCATTCGTAAATATATATTCGACAAGTACCACGGTTCAAGTCGGCTTACGAGGACTGACAAGAGATGATTTCAACAATCGAACCACTACAATGAACTGGTCAAGCACTACTGCCGGTACTTCAAGAACCGCTACCTGCACGTTCTCTGGCTCTGTGTACCCTATAAGTGGGCTCACCTTTACTTTTACTCCACCCACAGTAGCTAATGTTCCAAACTTCGCCAATATTGGCTATCCATCAAATGAAGCCGTAGGAGTATACCAAAACGTAATCCTGCAATGGTCGGAAGGTGGAGGATGGACTACAGGATACAAGTTGTACTATGGAACCGACAATCCTCCTTCAAACATCATTAATGGAACGGACATTGGATATATACACAGTTTCAATCCAGAGCCAGATCCAGCTCCCCTCTCCACATACTACTGGCAGATAGTTCCTTACAATTCTTATGGCGAAAACACAGATGCACCTGTATGGTCATTTGTCACTGCTCCTCAAATGCTTGCCGGAGAATTAAGCATCGGCAGTGAAGGAGATTATCCCAGTTTTACAGCTGCTATCACAGCTCTCAATACAGCAGGAGCAGATTATACCGGTGTAATTTTCAATGTAGGTGCCGGTGAAGTCTTCGATGAAAACCCACCTCCGATTACAGTAAGTGGTTTACCAGCTGGAAGAATCGTCTTCCGCAAATACGGAAGCGGGCAGAATCCATTGCTCCGTCCATTGGGAACTGCTGCTACAAATGATTACGCCATCAAACTGGAAGCAGCAAGCTACATCACTTTCCAAGGTATAGACATAGCAAACCAGAGCGGGACCGATCTCGAGTACGGTTTCTGGCTGGCTGGATCAGCTGTTCAAGGATGCAATTACAACATAATCGCAGATTGTAACATCGCCCTTGATTTTTCAAACTCAAATACCAGAGCTATTTACCTTCAGTCTACTGCCGGCAGTGCAGGATTTGGAAACAACTACAACCAGATTATAGGCAATACAATAGACAATACAAACCGTGGTATATTGATTATGGGTAGCTCAAGTACATCCCGTGAAGACATTGGTAACAGGATTCAGAACAACGAGATTTCAAACATCTCAAACTATGGCATATATGCCCAAGCCCAACTTGATCTTGAGATATTGGGATCTACAATCCTTTTCGCTGATGAAATGAGTACTTCATTGTATGGGATCTACATTGATACAAACACTACTACAGCGGATATAATTGGAAACACTGTGGGTGGTGGATCCACAACTTCCTTAATAGGAGGAATTTATATAAACAACGGTCAGTTGATAAACGTTATCGGCAATACTGTGAGTGACCTCCTGTCAACCGGGACTTCCGCGGTTTACGCATTCCAAGGAATTGCCATGGGAACGAATAGCGAATTAAACATAATCAACAACCAATTCCGGGATGTAAGAGGTGGTGGAACCGTCTATGGGATATACTCTTTTGCCGGAACAACCACAAACGTGCACGGAAACCTCGTAACGAATCTGGAATCGACCACTACAGGCACAAACATAGTCTATGGCATCCTGCCATCGAGTAACTTTTACAATGCCTCAAACAACATGATCTCAGACCTCAGAAATCCAAATGGAACCGCTGCCCCTCAAGTACGTGGAATCCACGCTTATACCGGAAGCAGCGTTGCTACTTTCTACAACAACAGTATCTTTTTGGACACCGAGGGAACACATCCAAGTTTCTCCACCGCCGGACTTTATACAACTACTGCCTTGACCTCTGTCGACATCAAAAACAATATCGTTGTAAACAAAAGCAGGGCAGGAACGGAAGGATACACAGTTGCCTTCTATAGAAATATCAATAGTATCAGCAATATCACTCTGGATTCAGACAGGAATATCTATTACGCAGGTGTTCCCAGTGCCTCCAATTTGATCTACTATGATGGAACAAATGCCATTCAGCAACTCGATGACTACAAAGCCTTCGCAGTGAATATTGACCAGGGATCATACACAGAAGATGTCCCATTTGTCTCTTTTCACGATTTGCATATCCGGACGGATGTTCCTACTGTGGTCGAAGGAAATGCGATTCCGATTGCAAGCGTAACCACTGATATTGATGGCAACCCAAGAGATCCCCTGACTCCGGATATCGGAGCTCATGAAGGTAATTTTGCAGCTATAGGAGACAGTCCAGAAACTCCTGCAAACGTCAGAATAGACAGAGATGGTGACTTCATAGTGGTTAGCTGGGATCTGGTAGATGGTGTCTCCGCATACAAAGTATATAGCTCGGAAGACCCGGAACTGCCAAAGGATCAATGGTTATTGGAAGAAACCGTTGGTACAAACCAGGCATCTCTTGCACAAAGCGGCACGATGAAATTCTATTATGTGACCGCCATCAGATAATTTACCCATACAACAACCGGCAGTCCATGTGGCTGCCATAGAGTGAGCCGTGAACAGGGCTTTGCCGACAATGTCGCACATTACTCAGCCCGGCTGGATTTTGATGTCTTTACCGAGGCTGTTCGGCAAGTCCTCTTTCACGGCTTTTCTATCACAGACTCTCAAATATTATCAGTAAAGACCATTGAGCGTGTCTTACTCAATAACAAATCGGTGTATTTTCAGCCAATTTGAGCGCACAAAATCAGTCATCTATACTCCCCCACCACCCTTATTGTATGGGGTGCTGCCCAATACCCGATTCAACGGTTTTATTGTAGCGGAGCTTTCCGAAGCTACGTCTGGGGTTTGTAGGTGCGCTCACTTTTACAGAGAGAAAAAGCATAGGCAGTACAGCGACCGCCGGTACTGAATTCTCGTAATTCTCGGTTCCAATTAGCTGTTCCAAACATCGATTCCAAACATGTGCATTTTCTCAATTTTCCTATTTTTCACCCTTGGAGCAGAGCGTTTATCACTTCTTTATCAAGCCTTAATTTAGCCTTAAAAGTTAAGGCTTGATTAAGGCTTGATTAACGCTTGATTAAGGCTTACAAGTAGGAGCCATATTGAAATTACAAAATGCAGAATGTTGGTATTGTGTAATTCGTAGCTTTGGAAAGCTACGCTACGTAGCGGAGGATTCCG
>CAZWIS010000025.1:0-43286 GCA_964634275.1 uncultured Candidatus Cloacimonadota bacterium
GGCATAACCCGGCGGTTTTCAAGACCGCTGCCTTACCAATTAGGACTAATCCTCCCCTAAGGTTTAGTCCTTCAATCTTGAAGAGCTTTTTTTGTCAATAGAATTCTACCAGTTCTCGTCAAAATGCAGAACCAGCCAGTCTCCATCCTGTTTTTGCCAAAGCCATGTCTCAGTGATAAAAGTGCTTTCTGTTTCCCCGTCCAAATTGATCGCATCACTTCTTAGTTCTGCCTTCCACACAGCTGAAACAGGGCTGAGAACATAGGTATGCTGTTTTAGGATCTCGATTTTCTGGCTCTGGAAGTCTTTGTAAGCTTTTTGTGCTTCCGCGATCAGATCAGCTTTTGAGAAGGCTTGGGCATCCATATAAAAGCTATCTTGCGGATTGTCCGAAAGGTACTGCTCCATCAAACCGGTTTGCAATTTCTCTGCATCAGCGAGTAGTTCTTTCATCAAAGACTCTACTTCCAGGCGGACAGCATCTCTTTGGGTGTCACTCATGTCCTTTTTTGTCCCACACCCCAATAGAAACATCAAGGCTATAGCCATAATGATCAAAACAACTCTCTTCATTTTCTCCCCCATTGAGACTGGTTTTGATTAATGGTTCTTTTTCCGGAGATATTCGTTGATCTCTTGCAGTTCGGATTCATATCCATTTTTGCCCATCATTGCATAAGTGGCAATTTTTCCGGCTTCCACTCCCGGTTGATCCAATGGATTGATTTTCAGAAGTTTGCCCGTAAAAACCGTCTGTATTTCGTAGAGCATGATAAACTCACCGATGCTTTGTTCATCAAGCCGCGGAAAAGATATATTGGCATTTGGTCTGCCTGCTTTGGTAAGGGCGATTTCTGTAGCAAGTCTTTCGGTATTGAGTAGTTCGCTGAGTTTTCTATTGCCCAGATAGGCTACTTCCTCACGATCTGGATGCAAATCTGGGATACTGTAGTCATGATTAAATTCGTCGACCGTCAAGAAGGTAAAAACTTTGTCATTCGGTCCTTCAGCATAGAGCTGAACTTGGGAGTGCTGATCAGTGGTACCCAGAGCTTTTACAGGAGTTTGCCCCACAAATATTTCTCTGCCTTTGTCGTCGTAACGTTTACCAAGACTCTCTGCCCATAGCTGGCGATACCAATCCGCAAAGTCGTATAAGGAATTGCTATATGGCATCATCACTGATATGTTTTTTGCTTCCCGATAGTAAAGATAGTGTAAAAGCCCATTGAGATAAGCTGGATTATGCCAGATATTGGTAGTTTCACAACGTTTTTTCATGTCACCAGCACCTTTTAACAATGCAGAAATATCAATCCCCACAAAAGCAGATGAAACCAATCCTACATCGGTAAGAACGGAAAACCTGCCTCCTACATTGTCTGGAACGATAAATGACGGGTAACCCTCTGTCTGGATTACTTTTCGCAAGAAACCTTTTTCTTTGTCTGTCGTAATAATCAGTCGCCTGGCATAATCGTTTGGATAGCGAGATTTGAGCATCTCGGCAACTATCATGTATCCTGCCATGGTTTCTGCCGTTGTTCCAGACTTGGTAACTACATTAAAGATGGTAGTGTCAAGATTGATTTCTGCCAGTATCTCGTGCAAGAATACAGGATCAACGTTGTCGTAAACATACAGCTTTTTCCGTAGCTTCCTCTCTGTCCTCAAGGCCGAATACAGTGCTTTGTTTCCAAGAGCTGAACCACCGATGCCAAGCACGACCATGGTATCAAAGCCGTTGCAGTGAGTTTTTATGAAGTCATTGATAAAAGTTACATCCTGTTCCGGCAGTTCGTAAAAGCCAAGGATATCCTGTTTACGGTCTGACACGATTGCTTCGTGAGCCTGAAGGCAGGTAGTGTAAAACTCATCTACTTTTTCAATGCTAATGCCACAGCGTATAAGGTCGTTTGCAAGTAAATTTGCATAATCAAACTTTAACATAATCGCACCTCGATTTATTTCTGGTAGTACTGTTTAAGGTCTTTGTAAATAAGAGCTTCGACATCCTGCACAGAACACAAAAAATCCCATTTGCCAACTCTTTCCCTCAATGCTTTATCGCACTTTCTGATAATGGCTTTTGTGTTGTAATAACTTCCGGGATTTACGCTTAGCTCTGTGATCCCCATCCCGATCAATAGTGGTATATATTCATCTATTGAGGCCATCTCTCCACAGATCGAAACAGGTGTATTATACTTTTTGGCACTTTGGATTGTAAGCTGAATCAATGAAAGTACTGCGGGATGGTGCTGGGTATAATATGAAGAGATGATATCGTTGTTTCTATCCACAGCAAGAGTGTATTGGACCAGATCGTTCGTACCGATGCTAAAGAAATCCACAATCTGAGCCAAACCCTCGGAACATAGGGCTGCAGAGGGGATTTCGATCATAACTCCCAGTTGGATATCGCTATCGTAAGTAACTCCCTCAGAATCCAATTCACGCATGCATTGTGTGCATAGATCCTTTGCAGACAAAAAATCTTCTGTATCAATTACCATGGGAAACATGATCTTTGCTTTGCCAAAAGCAGATGCCTTTAGAATAGCCCGTAACTGAGTTTTAAACAGATTTCGTTGAGCCAAGGAAAAACGGATCCCCCGGCATCCAAGATAAGGATTCTCTTCTTTGGAAAAGTGTAGCAAGTGAGACATTTTGTCTCCACCCAGATCGAATGTACGAAAAGTAACAATCTGTGGAGCTATCTTTTGAACAACCTCTTGATAAATCCTTGTTTGCTCTTGCTCGGAAGGCAATTGTGACTGGCTGAGATAGATAAATTCTGTCCGAAAAAGGCCGATCCCATCACATCCAAGATCGGATATCGTGTCCAGTTCCTGCGGGAGCTCCAGATTGATGGAGAGTTTGATCTCTCTGTTATCCAGAGTCAGTGATGGTAAAAACTTCAGCTTCTTCAGGTTTTCGTTTTGAACCTGATACTTTTGCATCAGTTCCTGGTAATGAGAGATGGTATTTTCATCGGGATCGACAATCACCAAAGAGTTGATCCCATCTACGATGATCCGGCATTGATTCCGGACACTTTCCATCAACCCGGGCAGTGATGTAACGGCTACCAGATCCAATGCTCGGCTGAGTATTGAGCTATGAGAATTGTAGCTGCCTTTTTCACTAACATAGGCTTTGAATCCTTTTCGGGCAATACTGGTTACATGGCTTGGATTCATTTCCTTGATCACGATGATATCATTGGCATTAGCTTCGGGAGCGTCGTCTGCCCCTTCTCCCAGGATAGCACCCAAAAGTCGATGGGCTACATCCTTGTAATCACCTACTCTCTGAGCAAAAAAATCATTTTGAAGTTCTTCAAACTGCTTGATAATTTGCTCGAAAGTCTGATGAACAGCGTGAGCAGCGGAATGCAAATTATCGGTGATTTTAGACGTTATGCTATCGACGATATCCGGATCCCTCAGGATCAGGAGATGGGTCTCAATAATATCTTTATCTTGATTTGCCAGATTACTACTTTCTAAAATGGCAATAATGTCTTTTTCAGCTTTACTGAGGGCTTGTTCCAAACAGATAATTTCATCACTGATTTGCAGTTCTTTTATGGATTTGCTTTTGATGTTGTATTGTTTTTGGGTGATGACTTTGGCATTTCCAATGACAAATCCTGGATTCAGTGTGATGCCTTGTATTGTGGTCATTAGTCCTCATCAAACTTTGATGCTATCAGCATAGTAATCTCTTCCAGAAGGTACTCCTCATCGACACCATCGGCGATCAGGTCAATTTCCGACCCACCTTCTGCGGCAAGCATCATTACACCCATGATACTCTTTCCATTGATCTTCATTCCGTCTTTTTCAATAAAGAAATCGGATCTGAATTTGGTAGCTGCCTTGACCAGCAAAGCTGAAGGCCTGGCATGCAAACCCAGTTTATTTTCTATCTTTACCGTTTTTTTCTTCATCTGGAGCTTCTTTGAGATCGAGATTTCTAAGGATGGACTTTTTGCGGATTTCTTCCTGAATCTTATGGTTGAAGTCTTCCGCGGCGTCATATCCAATCCCTTTGAGGATCATATTCATTGCGGCAACTTCGACGATTACCGATACGTTCTTGCCTGGAGATACTGGTAGATAAATGATTGGGATCTTTACGCCCAGGTGTTCGGCATAGTTATTTGCCAGCCCGATACGTTCATAATCCATGTTTTCCTGCCATGGCATCAGTTCTATCTGCATATCGATAGTTTCCTGTCTACGAACTCTTTCGATACCAAACATCTTTTCGACATTCACAAACCCTACTCCACGGATTTCCATGAAGTGACCAAATTCCCTTCCTGAACGACCGATTAACTGATTATCCAAATAGCGCAGGGTGATCAAATCGTCACCGACAAGACTGTGACCCCGGTGCACAAGATCAAGGGCACATTCGCTTTTACCGATCCCACTTTTCCCGGTCAAAAGAATTCCCATCCCAAAGACATTGACCAAAGTGGCATGGATTGTCTTTTCCAGGGCAAAAATATCCTGCAAGTATCTGGAGAGGTGCTGAATCAGGTTGATTGTGGAAAGACGACTGGAGAGTATTGCTATATTCAGGTCATTTGCCATATACTCCAGATTGGGTGGTAGCGTAAGCCCTTTTGATACGATAATACATGGGATTTCTGTTTTGAAGATGTCCCTCATCCGCTGGTCCAGTATCTCTTCGCGAAGGGTCTGCAGATAACGAACCTCTGTTTCACCGAAAACCTGGATGCGCTCTGCAGCAAACACTTCGAGATATCCTGAAAGTGCCAGGCCTGGTCTGTTGACATGGGGCGACACTATCTTTTTTCCCAAAGTATCAGGCTCTGTTACCAGAGAAAGTGCCATATCTTTCTTTTTTGCGTCAAAAAAATCGCGAACTGTAATTTCTTTCATCGAGTCACCGCCATCCTAATGAGTATTTGTAACCTTGCTTTTTTGTGTTTCCGAAACTATAAAAATAAACAAGAAAACCGCTGCAGACAGGATAGTGCTGCCTGCAGCGGCATATATTATTATGGTTCAAACAGTTTGAAGTGATCGGTGTCCTTTTTAACCAACACGTTTAGACGATCTGTTTCTACATTCTTGAAGATAAGGAACTCATCCTTACCATCACCAATCTTTTCCAGGGCTTCATCAACAGTCATTGATTCGGGAACGACTCTTTTGGTTTTGATAGTTCTATTTGCACGGCTTTCGCCATTGACATGAATAACTGAGGCTCTGGAAAAATCATCGAAGTGATCCTTTAGAGCACGCTTTTGGTGGTCTGTTACTTTATCCTTTAGTTTCTTAATCTGAACTTCCATCTTGTCGATGGCATTGTCGATAGAGAGGTACATATCCATCTCCTCGGCTTCACTTTGTAAACTGAACTTTGAGGCATGAAGGGATAACTCACAAATGTTACGGCTGTTCTCCAGAGCCAATGTGACATGAATCGTGATGATATGATCAAAGTAACGTTTGATCTTCAGGCACGAGGTTTCCACATAATCGCGAATAGCTTTTGTGAGTTCGAAATGACGTGCAGTAATAGTAATCTGCATGGTTCAAGACCTCCTTGTCTTAGATTTTGTGAATTGATAGGTTTCGTAAGTCTTCGACCGATTCCATAATAGCTTCTGACAGTGTGGGGTGGGCAAATACAATGGCTTCCACATCTTCGGCTTTTGCCTTCATCGAGATCAATATCCCGCCCTGTGCAATTAGTTCTGCAGCCTGTGGTCCGATAATATGCATTCCTACAAGCTGATGATTATCCGCACGGGCTATTGTTTTGACGAAACCGAATGTGTTGCTCATTGCCATTGCCTTACCACTGGCTGAGAAGGGGAAACGACCAATCAAGACTTCTCCGTACAGGGCTTTTGCCTGTTCTTCCGTATATCCGACAGAACCGATTTCCGGCTCTGTAAAGGTACAGCGCGGTATGTTTTGGTATTCCAGTATAGGGTGATGAAATTCTTTTCCGTTTATTATGCAATTGATGTCTTCTGCTACGATCAATCCTTGTTTGCTGGCAGTATGAGCCAGCATCATTTTCGCAGTTACATCTCCAATGGAATAGACATTGTTGAGATTTGTCTGCATAGTATCGTTGATAATGATAGCATTCCGCTCGGTTTTCAGATCTAATTGCTCCCAGTGGATATTATTTACGGGAATGCGCCCAACGCTCATCAGAGCTTTATCCACTACAAGGTCACTACCATTGGAGAGCTTGATAGAGAGCCCTTCATCAGTATGGCAAACACTTTCCACTGCTGTGTTTAGCAATATCTTGATGCCGGCTTTCTTGAGCGCCATTGCCAAACGCCTGGAGATCTCATCATCTTCGGTAGAGACCAAACGAGGCAAAAACTCAATGATATGAGTTTCGACGCCAAAGGCAGAAAAGATAGATGCAAATTCACATCCTATCACTCCACCTCCGATTACCGCAAGGCTTTTGGGCAAACTATCCAGCTTCAGGATACCTGTCGAAGATAGGATACGTTCCTCATCTATCTTGATCCCTGGTAGTTCTTTTGAATCAGACCCCGTGGCGATTATGATGTATTCGGCTATAAAGCTGTTGCCCTGCTCTGTTTTGAGCATGTATTTATTATCAATGGAAGTAACGGTTGTCACTTTTTCCGTGATTATTGGAATCTTACGTTTGCGAAAGAGGAATTCTATTCCTGAAACAAGCTGTTCGACAATCTTGTTTTTTCTTTCGAATATATTTACATATTCAAAGATATTGGTTTGGGGTTTAATCCCATAGTTCCCGGCTTCGGATAGCTCCCGGACTAGTTCTGCTGATTTCACCAGTGTTTTTGTAGGTATGCAACCCCAATTCAGACATATACCACCAATGCGTTCTTTCTCGAAAACAACTGTGTCGATACCATATTGATTCAATCTGATCGCAGCTTCATATCCTCCGGGTCCTCCTCCGATCACTGCTACTTTGATAGATTCCAAACTTCCTCCGTTATGCATTATTCCTGCGTAAACGACTATTGAGTATACCGAGTTCATCCCGATATTTTGCCACTATTCGCCTGGATATATTCAAGCCTTCGGCTTTTAACCTGTCCACCAAATCCTGATCACTCAGGGGGTTATCTACCGATTCCTGTTCGATCAAGCGGACTATATGAGTTTTCACCTTTTGCCGGGAAATACTCTCGTAATTATCGTCTCTCCCGGCAGTAGAGGTAAAGAAGTCTTTGAGGGCATAAATACCATATGGCGTTTCCGCATATTTATGCTTCACTACTCGGGAAATGGTAGATTCACTTACTCCCAAATCATGTGCAATGACCGCGTAAGTAAGTGGTTGCATCACACCTGATCCATTGTAAAAGAAATCATGCTGATACTTGATAATAGATAGTGATACTCGTTCCAGAGTACGCATCCGCATATATATGGATTTGATCAAAAACTTGGCTGAATTGATTTTATCGCGTACAAAATGCATGGTTTCTTTGTCAGACCTGCTACTTGATATCATTTTGCGATATCGGGGGCTAATGATGATATTTGGTGTTATCTGATCGTTGATAATGACGACATATTCTCCATCGACAATTTTGAGGGTAACATCCGGGAAAACGTAATTTGCATTGGATGCCAGGATTCTCAGCCCCGGCTTGGGATCGAGCTTTGCTATTTGCTCCCTGCAATTGATAATCGTTTCTTCCGAAACTCCAAAACTGGAAGCGATCTTTTGAAACCGACGATGGATAAGGTTATCAAATTGCTCTGTAATCATGCCCACTATTACACGGTTTTCTTTTTGCGCCTCAGTGAGTTGTGCATATAGGCACTCTGATATGTTTCGAGCTGTAATCCCCTGTGGTGTAAGTGAAAGAACGACGTTGTGAATCTCATCACAGCGATTCTTTGGCAAGCCGTAAGTTTTGCCCAGCACATAGATATCAAAGTCCGAAGGCAAAAAGCCATAAACATCGCAATTATCAACCAAATCAGTTGCATAGTCAAATTCATTTTCAGTCAGTTTAAGTGGATACAACTGCTCCAAAAAAGTGTCCTTGCCATTCTCTTCATATCGGATCAGGGCTTCGGTTTGATCTTGCTCGCTATCGCCATGGGAAAACTCGTAGCTTTGGTGATAATCGTTCCACTGATCCAGAATGTCTGTAAGTTCTTTGGCTTCGGATATAGTCTGGGAAGCATCGTTTGTTACTACCGAATCTTCGATTGGAGTATTGCTCTCTGGGGGGCTAATCTCTTGCGAGCGGTCTTCAATATCTTCTTCATCTTTTTCATCCCGCAGCTCGAGTAAAGGATTGTTTATAAGTTCTTGTTTGATATAGGATTCAAGCTCCAATATTGGCAAAGAAAGCATTTTCAGGGATTGAAGCATCTTTGGCTTTAGTGCCAGTTCTGGTTTTTGTTTCAGTGATAAATACTGATCGAACGAACTCATACTACTGCTCGTAAACCGGATTCATCGTAAACTTTTCCCCAAGATACACACGGCGCGCTTTCTCATCATTTATCAACTCCATGGACGACCCTGCAACGATAATCTTACCTTCGTAAATAATATAAGCGCGATTAACTATTTTCAAAGTCTCAATTACGTTGTGATCAGTGATCATAATACCAATGTTTTTGTCTCTCAGACGGCCGATAATATCCTGAATATCAGAAACAGCAATGGGATCTACTCCCGCGAATGGTTCATCCATAAATATGAAGGTAGGATTGGTCACCAATGCTCTGGTGATTTCAAGCTTGCGCCGTTCACCTCCGGAGAGAGTATAAGCTTTTTGCTTTGCCACTATAGTCAGATTGAGCTCTTCCAATGCCAGCTCAAGTCTCTTTTTTTGTTCTGCTCTGGTTAGATGGAGTGTTTGCAGGATTGCCAGGATATTTTGTTCGACGGTCAATTTTGCAAAGATAGATGGCGCTTGAGCCAGATATCCCATCCCCAGTCTGGCACGTTTGTACATTGGTTTATGGGATATGTCCCTATCATTGTAAAAGACCTTTCCGGCATTTGGCTTAGTGAGACCAATGATCATGTAAAATGTAGTGGTTTTACCAGCCCCATTGGGTCCCAGAATACCTACGACTTCCCCTTGACTGATATCCATACTGAGGTCGTCGACCACTCGTCTTTTACCATATATTTTGACCAGATTTTCGGCTTTTAGTTTATGCAATTCCATTTTGGTATGATTTGTGCTTGCTGTTTTTTTGTCAAGAGTTGTTATGAAATTTATACTTGCCCTTGATCCCCTTTTTCATGCGCATAATATCAAGCTTGTTATCATCATTGAAGTTAGCCTCCAAAAAATCCCCGGTCGCTTCATTGAGCATAAAGTCTCTTTTATCTGTCTTAGCCTGGTGATAATAGTAAGACACCTTCTCCTCTGCGATGAACTTCTTGATGATATCGTCACGAAACTCGATCTCGATAAACGATGCTCTTACCCAGTTTTTTTGCTCGGCATTGGCTTCTTCTGCAAAATGGACGCTACAGGAGTCCTTGAGTTCTGCCCGGGTAAGCTTCCGATCCTCCATATACAGGTAAAATTCACTTGCTGTAGCAGTTGCAAAATCGGATTTGAAGACTGGCTGACCAGTAAAGACAGCCTTGTCCTCCCTTAGAAAATAGATCAGGAAATCACTGCTAACATTATAGTCCCTGGTTTGAGTTCTGACATTAAAGGTAGCTATCAGCTTTCGTTCCTGATCAAAGAACTCCATTTTTTCGCTGCTGATTCGTAGCGTATCCGTAGTTCCTGCCACCAACCTGGGTTCCTCTATCATAAAGGCATACCCGGCTTTCCTGTCCCAAAATGCATAACCGCAATCGATATGGGCATTCTCGGTTTTGTCATAAGCCCGGACATTTTTCCATACCGTTATCTTGTCCTCGATCCGATCATACGCCCCATAATGAGAACGAAACCATCGTAGGCTGCCATCTGGTTTTGTCTCTGTGATCAATACATTGCTCCCCATGTTTAGCTGTTCCGGGATCCGGTAGTAAGCCACAGTATCCGCTACTACTACCAGAGTATCATTCGAGACTTGTACATTGCCGTACATTCGGGCAATTTTCTGCGTATCATAAATCACCGCCCGGTCGCTTTTGAATTCTGTTTGACCATAGAAGAAATGTACTTTGCCATTCAGTTCCAGTATTTGTTCATTGAGCTGGCGATATAGATACATCTTCTCGGCATTGATCAACCTAAAGTTCTCCTGCTTGTTTGTCCTGGTACTACTTATCAAAAACGATGGCAGGAACAAAAGTACTATCAGGCTACCAATTAAGTTCCGTTTCACTAATCATACCCTCTGCTGATACAGTCTCCATCTCAGCATAGCTAATGGTTGAATTGGTTCTGAGGTTTATCCCCCGAAGGACATTGCCATCTCTGGTAAGCGTAACTCTGTCTGGTGACACTATCTCATCAGAACCACGATCCCAGGTAAGCTTTCGAGCTATTATTGTCCCATTCTCAGAGCTTAACCTTACATTTCCATAGGCATAAATGAGGTTTCTGGCATCGTCCACTATGGTTGTATCAGCCAGGATCGTGGATTTTATACTCTGGTCCAGATCATAGGATACAATTTCGACGGCATATCCATTCAGTATTTGGCGGTCGTAAAATCTTTCCACTTTGGCAGCCTTCAAAATATACTCGAGATGCGTTTCTTTGTATTGATAGATTTCGATGTTATAGCTGGTCTCATCTGGCAAAGCCCTATCCATTACTGGAGTATTGGCATCCAGATCCGTTTTCTTACAACCCGCAAAGAGAAGCAGAAACAGAAAGGGGATCAACGTGAGTTCTTTATGTAATTTCATCAAGGAAACGTAACACTGCAATCTCGTATAGTTCCATGCATTGCAGCACATAATCGATGCATTCCCGCGCAGCTCCATAACCCCCCGGACGGTGTGTCACATATTCGACAATCTGACAAATCTCCGGCATTGCATCTGCGGGACATACAGAAAACCCAGCTTGTAACATCACCGGTACATCATTCCAATCGTCTCCCATATATACTACCTGATTGAAGCTAAAACCCAATTCATCCAGCAGATCTTTTGCCACTTGCAGTTTGTTTTTGACCCCCTGTTTAACGTGCTTGATCTGAAGATCATCACATCTCCGGGACAGAGCTTTGGAAGACCTCCCAGTAATTACTGCCGGAATGATGTTAGCAGCCCTGAGCAGGGCAAAACCCATGCCATCATGGGCACAGAAGTTTTTGCTTTCCAGCATCTCTCCGGAATACACTATCTTACCATCTGTCAATACACCGTCACAATCAAAGATAATCATCTTGATGTTCGACCAGTTCACTGCTTTCTTTTGGGGATTGGAAAATACACTATTGTTATATATCATAATCTTTCTCAAGCGCATTACTGATGCGAATACATTTTTCCAGGATAGGAGCTAACTCTCTTAAATTCAGCATGCTAGCCGCATCGCTGAGTGCATCAATTGGGTTGGGGTGGGTCTCGATAAAGAGACCATCGACCATACCGGTCGCTATCGCTGCCCCTGATAATATCCCTGCATATTCCGGAGTGCCTCCCGAGGTTTGATTTACAGAGGGTCTCTGCATACTGTGTGTCACATCGTAGATCACAGGATACTTGATGGATTTCATAATCGCAAAAGACCGAAAATCTACCACCAGATTATGATAACCAAAAGTAGTCCCACGCTCCGTCAGCATAATCTGATAGTTATCCATGGTACTTACTTTTTCCGCTGCGGAGCGCATGTCTTCCGGAGCCATAAATTGCCCTTTTTTGATATTTATAATCATACCACTAAGGGCTGCGGCATGTAGAAGCTCTGTCTGACGACTGAGAAATGCAGGAATCTGAATGATATCACACACCTCAGCAACGGTGGGAACATCAATAGTTTCGTGAACATCGGTCAGGATTGGTAGCTCAAAATCATGCTTGATTTTCTGAAGCAGTTTTAGCCCTTCCTGAATACCAGGACCGGAGTATGAAGCTTCGGCTGTCCGGTTTGCTTTTTTGTAAGAAGCCTTAAAAACCAAAGGAATACCGAGCTTTTCACACAGATTTTTCAAGTATGACGCGGTAGATAGCATTGTCTCTTTGTCTTCAACGACACATGTACCGGCGATCAGAAAGAATGGCTTTGCTTTGCACAGATCAAGATAAAGACTCATTAATTACTCACTTTTTATGCGATTCAGCCCTTAGCTGGATGAGATACACCATCAGAAAGCCCAGTAAGGCTATCAATAGAATACCGGTAATGATATATACTACCGATTCATGGGCATATCCCAAAAATGGCAGGGGCTCCCGTCGTGGACGCCAGCTTTTGTCTTGGGGTAAGCCCGGGTCAAGTTCTTCGTTGACAACTGGCTGGTCTGTATAGGTGGATGTCACTGTCCTGAAGTAGCTCGTACCGCTGACTTTGTCCAATGCTGCAAAAGTATAGTCCACTATTGTATAGATAGTCAATACCATCAGTGCAAACATCAGTAGCCAGAAGAGTATCTTCAAGTCTTTATGCATCAATACCTGCTTAGCTTAGGATTTTTATTTTCTCCCAGGAAAAGTTTTGATCCACTCTGCCAAAGTGCCCATACGCAGCAGTGGGTAAATAGACCGGTCTCTTTAATTCAAGATAATCGATTATTCCCAATACTGTCAAGTCATAATTCTGCCGGATCATATCCTCGATCACTTTATCAGGATATTTCCCGCTACCAAAAGTATCCACCATCAAGGACACCGGAAGGTCCTCTCCGATTACAAAACTGAACTGGATCAAACACTCAATGGCGATACCAGATGCCACGACGCTTTTTGCTATGTGTCTGGCCATATAGGCTGCACTCCTGTCCACTTTTGTAGCATCTTTACCAGAAAATGCCCCACCCCCATGTTGCGCCCATCCTCCATAAGTATCAACGATTATCTTCCTGCCGGTCAATCCCGTATCAGCTGCAGGACCTCCATCTGTCCACATGCCCAGGGGGTTAATCTTGATATCGCAAGCCGCAGTCTCGAAATAATGTTCACTATCCCGCTCAATTTCTTCGATGGATGGTTTAATTACCAAATCCATTACCGCATCCTTCATGGTTTTGAAACCCTTCTGATCCAGTTCCTGGTGATGAGTCGAAATTACTATGGTTTTCAGATCTATCGGTTTTCTATTTTTGAAGTGGAAAGTCACCTGACTTTTGGCATCGGGTAATAACTGAGGGATAGTACCATCTTTTCTAAGCGCTGCAAGCTTAAGTAATAGTTTGTGCGACAGTTCTATCGGTATCGGCATCAACTGAGCTGTCTGAGTACAGGCATATCCAAACATCAAGCCTTGATCACCAGCCCCCTTGTTCTCGTTCAGTGCTCCCTCTTGCTGGTGCAGATAATTGTCTATCATACAATTATAATCAAATCCCTTGTCTTGGTTTACATATCCGATATTTGCAATTACTTTGCGCGCGATACTATTTATCTCTTCTTTGCTAATAGCATTTCCGGCTGATATCTCTCCAGCCAGTACCAGCTTGTTCTCTGTAACCAGAGTTTCGCAAGCTACTCTGGCATTGGGATCTATGCTAAGATGAGCATCCAGAATAGCATCCGACACCTGGTCGCATACTTTGTCGGGATGACCTTCTGATACGGATTCAGAGGTAAAGACAAATTCATTGTCAATCATCTTTTGCTGTGGGTGTAATGCAGTCATTTTCTTCTCCTTGTGATTGCCTTTGAAAATACTTCGTTTTCAAAAGCAAAAGAGCCGACTGCTAAAGCCGGCTCTTTGAAAATCCGCGCTTTAGCACATTTATTAAGCGGAGCAAAGAGCAAATCGCCGCTATTTCTCTATATATATACACAAGCATTGCATGGTCAATAGCGAATCGCTACCATGCATTGCAAGTGGATTGGGATCGTTTGGTACATCTTCGGGGACTCGAACCCCGGACCCACTGATTAAGAGTCAGTTGCTCTACCAGCTGAGCTAAAGATGCACCTGTTTCGAGCCATGAAAAACAGCAAGGCTATGGTGTCAAGTACAATGTAGCAGATCGATTTGGCATTATAGTATTGAAGACCATTGAACGTGTCTTCCTGTATAACGAATCGGTGGGTTTTCAGCCAATTTGAGCACACAAAAATCAGTCCCGATACTCTCTCAACACAGATACCGCTTGCATTTATAGAGCCCGGCTATACATTGTTATACAAAGGCAAAACTAAAAGGCATTGAAGACAGATACAGAACTTGTAAGAGGAAAATATGAAACCAAAGATACTTGTGACCAGGGAGATCCCAAGCCCGGCCATCAGAAGGATGGAAGACGTCTTTGACGTGATAATCAATCCTTTTCCGCGCAATATGACAGCTTGTGAACTAAAGAATGCAATCAAGGATTGCGACGCCATCATCTCCATGCTGAGTGATATTATAGACGAAGAGCTAATCAAATCAGCCCGAAATCTACGCGTAATATCGAATTATGCAGTGGGCTACAACAACATCGATCTTGTAGCCGCAAAGGCAAGAGGAATAAGGGTCTGCAATACTGCAGGAGTGCTAACGGAAACTACGGCTGATCTTACATGGGCTCTTTTGCTGGCAAGTGCCCGGAGATTGATCGAAGCTGACACCGTGATGCGAAAAGGAGAATTTGAAGGTTGGGAACCTCTCGCGCTCCTGGGTAACGACATCTATGCAAAAACCCTTGGCATTATTGGCATGGGCAGGATTGGACAGGCAGTAGCAAAACGATCAATAGGGTTTTCGATGAAGATCCTCTACAGCGGTAATCCCAAAGAGCTTCCATTTCCCGCCGAAAATGTAGGGCTGGAGGAACTGCTAAAACGATCTGATTTTGTTTCCATACACACTCCATTGACTCCCAATACCCATCATTTGATCGGAGCCAAAGAACTGGAACTGATGAAGCCCAGCAGCATTTTGGTCAATACTGCTCGTGGAGCCATCATAGACGAGGCTGCTCTTGTTTCTGCCCTTAGAACAAAGCAAATCGCTGGTGCCGGATTGGATGTATACGAGTTTGAACCCCAGATCACAGAGGGTTTGAAGGAATTGACAAACGTGGTCCTCGCTCCCCATATTGGCAGCGCCAGTATCGATACGAGAACCAAAATGGGGCTACTTGCTGCAGAAAACGCTATCGCCGTGATAGAAGGAAAAGCAGTTCCCAGCCTCGTGCAATGAATCGACCGACCAATCCGCATACCTGATACCATGTAGGGAATCTCTTGTTTGGCTTGCCTGGAAGCATAGTAATCGCTGTTTTACTGTATTGTATCTACTACTAACCAAAATATAACCCTCTTGGGAGGATCAGAATCCTCCGCTACAAGGTAGTGTAGCTTTCCGAAGCTACGAAGTATCAACAAAATCGGAGGATCGGAATCCTCTGCTACCCCAACCCATATTTGGTGGATATCTCACCTATATCAAGCGTATTTGTGAATACACTTGATATAGGCTTGATATACGCTTGATATACGCTTGACTACAAGGTTGACACCTGGGAAATTTCAATAATGTTATCTTTGCGAAATATTATCACAATATAATTTACTAATAATTCTTGACATTTAGTATGTAGTTTCCGTATCTGTATAGTTGATTATACTAAAGTATTCAACCAATAAATGCAATGTTGTGTTGGCGCTAAGCTATGATTAATTGGGCATTTTCCTGGGTATATGTTGGCAATTTAATATGTGAAGAATCATTATGAGCATATACGCTTTGTTTCTCGTAAGACTGCAAACATAAGTATAGCTGTACCAGTAGCCAAAAAAATGCGGGCATAAAGCCCGAAAAATAAAGGAGAAAGAGATGAAAAAACTCACGATGTTTCTCATCTTAGCCATCATGATTATGCCTATAGCTGTATGGGCATATTATGAAAAAGGCTTTGGTACTTCAGGAGTCGTATTAACCAGGGATGGTGGGTTTCAGACACAACCAGGAGACCCGATTAACGCTTATTGGGGTTCTGTTTTGTTTGGTCACAAGCAAGGGAGTTCTGAAGCTGTTCCCGTAAACGAGAACAAGCTTGAGCTTTCACATTCCGAGTTTATGACCCTGATGGTGCATGCAGTTATTATCAAAACTGCCACAGGTGATGTCAACGGCGATGGAATGGACGACATAGTCCACCTCTATGCCTATGGTCATGATATCGGCACCTTCGACAGGTTTGCCACTATCCAAAATGATCATGGCTTTTTGGATGGAATTGGCGACAAGACAAGCTACGCTGTTTTTGATGGTTTGACAGGAAAACTTCTGTATCTGGATAATGCACAACATGCTCCGGGATATGGATTTTATGATATCGGTCTGGCTGATATCACCGGAGACGGTCGATGCGAAATCATCACTCTCAGGCATAGTGGCGATGACTTGGAACACGACATTAGTGAAATCGGCAGGGCAAAAGATTTCTTTGGAGATGGGAGTACATTGGAAGTATTTACGCTGGGTTATGAAAGACTGGGAAGAATGTACCAGAGTCTGTTATGGCGATACACCCACGACTCCAGAATTGTCTACAATATAAATGGCGTGGACTGGACTCTGACGGAGAATGAACCAATAGACATCATGAAGTTTGGTGATTTCGATGGTGATGGCAGAGATGATATTGCCATCGTTCAAAGGTTTGGAAAATACCTCAGAAATTATCCCAATATCCGGAATAGTATCACTCTGGTACTGAATGGCAGGGATGGATCCACCATGTTTTATCAGACAAATTACCATGGCGAAAGGATGATAGAACCAGGTTACTTTACTTATATTCTGGAAGTAGCCGATATGGATCTGGATGGCAGGGATGAACTGATCCGGGTTAGATACTGTGGAGATCGACTCATACTCGATACAATACATCCGGAAATTCCAATACCAGGCCAGCCGGTAGGCGAGCAATCCTATCTTGACATTTGGGATGTTCTTCACAACCATATGATAGATCAGATCAATTGGGTGATTGATGTAGATGAAGAAAAGGATGTTCCACATGATCGAGGCCATATCAGGGCTGTCCGAGTGGCAGATGTAATCAGAAACGAGTTTCCTGAACTGATCTATACCAGAAACTGGGGAACTCAGGGTGGATTGATCATCCGCAGGGATATTCATAACGCCATCAGAACCTATGGAAAAATTGGTTTTGGAGAAAACCAAGTTGCTCAGCTACTTGATACATTCAATTTTAATAGCGATCGTACGCCATATCATCAGGTAGTAGCTACCCACTCTTTTTATCCGGTCCAAACCAGCAATTTACGGTTTTTTAGAGTCAGACAGGACGGTAATGATGTTCATATGTTAAACAGCATTGTACCTACTCTTTGGTACAGCCCTCCTCATGCTATACAGCCACCTTTAAGCATAAACTTACTGGCTCCCTGTGACTTTAGTCTGGAGGACAGATCTGCTAATAACCATCAGATCACAGATCTGATTTTTGTGGAACAAAACGAAATCCAGGGCAGAGCCCGTCATATGAAGGTAGTTTTGGATCCAGACGGTGCATTTATTGGAGCTCCTGTTTACACAAATCCAGACTTCTTTTTCTTCCCAGAAGATGGTATGAAGTGGAGAACCATCACCAGAGCCAATAACGCCTACAAGGACAGATACTTGTTACGTTTCTTCGAAACTACCGAAGAGCGGGAAGTTGTCGAAAGAATAATGAGAAACACAAGGCGTATGGAACTGGTGGGGAGCAATCAATCCTATTACCACAATGCCGGTTTCCTCGGTATGTATTCAACGGTAGATGCCAGAGAAGACAGAACTGTCTATGGCAGAAACCTGCAAACCGACATGTGGAGCAAGCAAGGTTTGGGAGATAATGCTGCGATAGCCCTACGTCTTCACAGAATCATCGCAACACTGAAAAATGGAGCCATGACGAATTATGATTTCAGGTTGAATTTGGTCAAATCCCTTCTCTCGCATACTCATTATCTGGCTTCGGCATCCAATGCACTTCTGAGCAACAGCGATGGAATGGTTTATGTTCAACCCTACTTTGGAGAGGCATTATCCGCTATCAATGGAATGAACAGAGTAAATCATAGAGAGTTGGACGAAATATTTGGCCGTCGTTTCTCGCATCTGGTTCAAAAACAGGTGTATACAGATGGGGTCTATATGGAAAACTCGTTTTATCACAGTTATATCTTTGTGAACTACGCTTTTCAAATAGCCCGCATGGTGACAACAAGCTATAATAACAATCGTGAATTGTACACAAATTCAAAGCCGAGAATAGAGCTTGAATATCCGCTCCTTGCCAGAATGTACAAATACTTTATGTATGCTATAAAACCTCTTAATACAAGACTCGATCCGAATACAAACAGACCTTACCGCACCGACCTGCCAATGTACGGAGATACCTATGCATACATGAACAAGGATGCCAACTCCCAGTACTGGTATGGTAAGAAATATCACAATTACACCGAATCCGTGCTTGCCACACCATATTTGAACAGACCGGAGTATAATTTCTTGAGAGATGCCTTTGCAGACGAAGTAGGGATTACAAAGCTTTCCTACGCTGCGGGAATGACACCCATACTTCCTAACAACCTCGAAAAATCAGTTGCTTTTACTGAAGGTAAAATATACGTGGCGAGGAACAACTGGGAAGAAAACGGAGAATACAATCACGATGCGAAGCATATCCATTTCAAAGTCGGAAGCCCCCAACCCTATCCTCTGAACCAACATGCTCATGCTGATTTTCTGAGTATCGAACTGACTGCAAACAACCAGAATCTCATCATCGACCCCGCGGGATTTGGCAGCTCCACCTTACCAGTAAACGATTTCCCGGATATTGCCACAGCTTTTGAGGATATCTACAGAGTACCTCCAATTCATGCTGTCACACATACCAATCTGACTGACCTGCCCGACGATATGAATGAACTTCAATATCATCAGTTGCGTCAATACTTCAAGGGAAATGCCGTTCACAGCAACTTGTACATGCCCATGAATGAGCTGTTGCACTATGACGTTGGGTTTGATGTAATAGATTATCCAAACAATATCGACTACCAGAACTATTGCTGGTATTGGGGTTATATAGATGGTGAATTCGATGAATATACCGAAAACGATTTCGAACACTATTTCCATCCTCAAAACAAAATCGATATTGTAAGCGGCTCAGTAAAGAAAAACGGTCACCGCTATGCGCGCAATATCTACTATGTAAAACCACAGTTCAACAATGTAATGCACTACGATTACATAATAGTGGATGACTTCATACAGGCAGAAACATTGAATGAACAAGCAGTATATCAGAACTGGCATCTATCCCCTACCGTGACAACCGATTCCGATCTATCACTGTATCAGGATTCGAACCTGGAGTACAATGCTTATTTCTCTCAACTGAGTTCACCTGTAACAAAACTCAAGATAACGAATCTGGATCAAAACGAATTTCAGCCAGAACTGGTAAAAGCCTTTGCATATTACGATAAACACTATACAGATAGTAATAACTCGCTGAAACCTACAAAAATACTCTCGGTTCCCAATCAGATAGCAAATGGATCATCTCGTTTTCTAACAGTAATCCAGACCGATACAGTAATGAATCTGGAAGAAGAGGGAAACATCCGCTTCTACAACGTAAGAGACCAGTCAAACAACATCGTTTCGAGGAACCATGCTGTTGCTTATGAATACTTTTATGGAGATGAGCACAGGAATGAACATGATTCAAGAGCTAAAAACATGTTCTATGACCGAGTCTATATATCCTATAACATTGGATCCAACTACTATGTTGATTATAACAACAACGGCGTAATGGATACTAATGAAAGCATGAATGGAGTCCGGTTTCACACTCATCGAAAAATGATGTATTTCTATATTGATGAGTCTAAATCAGACACCAAGGACAACTACAACAACAATCATTACATAACTCGATACAATGATTATATCACTGTAAACTGGAATCAAAGACTTACAGACACTGAATTGGTACCTGCAAGTAGAACAACCCTATCCGCTTATCCCAATCCCTTCAATGGAAACCTGAATATCGCGCTTGAGCTGCCAAAAGCTGCTCAAGTAGAGATCAGTATTTATAACGTCAAGGGACAAAAAGTAAAGCAGTTTGCCAAAACTCAGGCAAAGAGCGGAGAAAATAAGTTTAGCTGGGATGCCAAAGATGACAACGGTAGATATGTCGGCGGCGGAGTATATTTCATCCGTGTCATGGCTGATAACAAAGCAATCTCTACCAGGAAATGTGTATTGATTAAATAAACTGAACGTCTTTCCTGCGACGATTACTAAATCGTACGAATACATTGGGCTACCCAGATAAAGGGTAGCCCTTTTCTATAAAACCATTGAACGCATGTTCCCGTGTTAAACCTTGACAAATCACCCGATCCTGTGGATTTGAAGCTATGATGGTACAAAAGAGAAAATCAACCCGACAGATAAAGCTGGGACGTCTTTTGATCGGTGGTAATGCCCCGATTAGTATTCAGTCCATGTTAAACACAAAAACCTCTGATATAGCAGCCTCCACCCAGCAGATCCAAGCTTTGGAAGCTGCGGGATGCGAGGTCATTCGTTTTTCGGTTGCGAAGCCGGATGATGCAAAATGCATCAATGAGTACCGGAAAGTTACTCCCTTACCATTGGTCGCTGATATTCACTTCGATCACAAATTAGCCCTCCTGGCTTTACAGAATGGAATTGATGGTTTACGGATCAATCCTGGTAACATTGGCTCGCAAGAGAATGTCATTGAAGTAGTCGCTGCTGCCAGGGAACGCATGGTTCCTATTCGGATCGGGGTCAATAGCGGTTCTCTGCCAAAGCATCTGATAGAGAAATACCATGTCTCGAGTATAGCAATGGTAGAAGCCGCAATGGAACATATCCGGATATTGGAGGACTTGAACTATCCAGAAATGAAGATATCAGTAAAAGCATCCAACCTCGAACTGATGCTGGATAGCTATCGACTACTGAGTGAAAGAGTCGATTATCCACTGCATTTGGGACTCACAGAAGCAGGAACGATCCGGAGGGGAACAGTCAAATCCACTTTGGCACTGGGACAGTTGTTGCAGGAAGGGATTGGCGATACGATTCGCGTATCTTTGACCTCGGATCCAGTGGAAGAAGTATTGGTAGCTCGTGAAATACTAAAAGCCTTGAACCTGAAAAAGGGCCTGCAGATCATCTCCTGTCCCACCTGTGGAAGGACAAATATCGATCTGATCGGTTTGGCAGAAAGAGTTGAAAACGAGCTACAAGAATTTGAACATTTGCCTTTGACGATTGCTGTAATGGGTTGTGTCGTAAACGGACCGGGGGAAGCACGTGAAGCAGATTTTGGTATAGCAGGGGGGACTAATGAAGCCTTGCTCTTTGCGAAAGGTGAGATCATCAGAAAAGTTCCGGAAGCAGAGCTATTGCAGGAGTTGAAGCAAATAATCAGGAAGTCTGTATGCTCCTGAGTATGTTTTGGACTTTTTTCAAGATCGGAGCTTTTACCATTGGTGGAGCTTATGCAATGATACCATTGATCCGCCGTGAAATAGTGCAACGTCACAAATGGCTTAGTGACGAAGAATTTATAGATGGTTTGGCTGCCGCACAATCATGTCCGGGACCTATCGCCATCAATATCAGTATCTATGCGGGTTTTCACATCAAGGGTTATAGGGGTATGTTACTGGCGGTTTTGGGAACGCTGCTGCCATCGGTAGTCATTATCATGATTATAGCCTCCTTTTTTGGAAAAATATCAGATCTGGATGTCGTAAGAAGGATTTTCCATGCTTTGAAACCAGCTGTCACTGCCTTGATTGCAGTGCCTGTCATCCAAATGTCCAGAAGCGGTGGGATTTCCCGTTATACATTCTGGCTGCCTTTGATAGCTGCAATAATGGTAGGTATGTTCCAGGTCAATCCGATCTATCTGATATTGTTGACGATCGCCGGAGCTTTGGTTCATAGCCTTACCCAGCCAAAACTGCGAGGGGAATCCTGATGCTATATCTTACGATGCTTTATACCTTTGCCAAGATAGGCCTCTTCAGCTTTGGGGGAGGATATGCCATACTTGCGATGATACAGCATGAAGTAGTAATCAATAACAGCTGGCTGAGTTCTTCGGAGTTCTTTGATATTGTCGCTCTATCGCAAATGACACCCGGGCCGATTGCGATCAATGCTGCTACCTTTATCGGATATCAAAAGGCTGGGCTCCTGGGAGGGATCATCTGTACATTTGGAGTAATCTTGCCCTCCCTGCTCATTATGACAGCGCTGACTCTTACCTATATCAAGCTAAAGCACAAATCCTGGTTCAAGGGAATTTTTACATATCTGAGGCCGCTTTCCATAGGCTTGATAGCATCGGCTGCCATAATAGCAGGAAGAGACGCTATTGTCGATGTCTTTTCGATAGCTGTTTTCATCATCAGTTTCGTGCTTTCCTGGCGCTACAAGCTCAATCCATTTCTCCTCCTGCTGGGAGCAGGTTTGGCGGGCTTTTTCTTTGGCTAAACCGGGATTACCTCAACTTCAGTACTTTTTTACTTACCGAGCTTTGCCCATCATGGATTCTGAATAGATATACTCCGGCAGCAAGATCCAAGGCGTTTTTATCCTGTCCATTCCATAGCTGGATACTATCATACCCCGGGATAAGAGATTGAACGTGTTGACCCTTGATATTAAAGATATCGATCCTGGTTTGGGGCGTGACCTTGGCATCGAACCTGATGGTAAGATCCCGGGTAAAGGGATTTGGGTATATGCTCACATTGGGAACACCAGGAGTATGATGGTCTGAAGGAACATCGGAAATATAGTCGGTATCTATTGTTACCGGTATTTCGATGACTCCATCAGCATGGATTAAACGAAGACGCTGGACGATCAACTCTCTCAAACCATTGACGGGTACATCAACGTTGATAGTAAGAAACATGCTCTGTCCAGGGTTAAGTACAAATGGTAGCGTTTGTGGCTGTGTAGTAATAGACCACAACGATCCATTGATGCTCTCGGGAAACATATATCCTTCTATGTTTAGGGGCTGGTCTGTGACGTTGATAATCTCTATCTGCTGCGAATTCATGAAATCATCCATACTTAAATATTCCAGCTCTGTAGGAAAGTAAAACAGATAGGTTTTGGGATTGATATCTACTATGGCACCTTCTATAACTGTCAGATTATATGGTATCTGGCTTGGAAGGAGATACCACCCGTTGTACTGACCACCCCATCCAAAGTTCAAATGAAAGAAATTATCAGTATTGTATCCATCCACCACTACATTGTGTCCTGCATCCCAACTGGGTGTAACCACTGCCAGATGGACTGGTTTGGCATCGATCATATTTTGAGCTATCCGATTATAGAGCTCTGGGCTGCTATCGTCTATGAGCTCAAATCCTTCAAAACCAAATCTGGTGTATGCTGTATTAGCCTGTCCGACATTAAAAGTCCCGGAACCTGCTGAGCTGTAAACCTGCCTGCAGGCTATCCCTGCTGCCCATACTATAGCACCTTTGTCCGAATTCGTAATGGCTTCCTGATAGCGGTAATGATTCATAGCTGAGTCCAGGTATGAGTTTAGCTGGGGGAAAGAGGCAAAACCAATCGTCTGATAATCGTTGTCTATCCAATAGTTTCTACCGGCATAGCTATGATAATAATCGTCACTATCACCAAAGCGTGTACCATTTACTGTTTCGTAGTAGTTTATAATCATCCCCATCGCCACCGAAGGACATCCTGCCACGCTGCGAACGGAAGTAACCGGATCCATCGGACAGTACATATTATATGGAGCATTTTGAGTCCAGTTAGTCTTGAGCCATCCTCCCGTAGGAGAATAACCTTCGGGTGGATATTGGACAAAATCTTCGCGGGAGCGTTGTTCGAGCCTTCTCCAAAGCTCCCTGTTCATCGCTTTTGTATCCTGTCCACTCATCTCATAGCGCTGCCCCAGATCAAAAGTGATCAGTTCTTCCAAAATACCAGGGTTGCAATCAGTGGTTTCAAACTCAGAATCATATGAATATGATATGATCGGAGGTAAATCTGTATCTGCACTGATTACGACAAAACCAATGGGATCGACCTGATAGACAAAAGCAAGGGGATAACCATGGTAGTCTATGGTTTTAAAAAAGGAAATGGGTTTTGGGGTGGTAGAAGTCCGTTCGATATGTGCTGTGACAATTCGTTCGGTATGGCTAATAGAAATCGGTACAGCGATACATATAGCGAATATAAGTATCAATGTGACGGCAAAAATGTACTTTTTCATTAGTGACCTCTCGCTCAATCTTAAAATATGCAATTTTGTAAGAGCAAATATCGTTCCAACGATTATGCATAATGCAATATTGTGAGACCGTCGATTAAGCGGGCTACGGGAAGTGCTCCATACATGAAGGGCTGTAAATGGGAATAACAGTGTGTTTTTATACGCTTATACCGGCTGAAGACACACCATATAGCTAAGACCGTTGAATATTCGGGGTATGGGGCAGCGCCCCATACAATAAAGGTGTGGGTGGGTATAGATGACTGTTGTTGAGCGCTCATATTGGCTGCCCCCCCGATTTGTTCTAAAGAAAGACACATTCAACGGTCTTTAGCTTTATCTGAGTACAGGTTCAACGGTCATGATTGTGTTTGCCACGAGGAACAAGATCAAGTCCTATTTGGGCTTGACAATTATCCTAAGCCATACAAATGGCATCATATTGGAGAATTATTATGGAATATCCTTTTAGTAATATCGAAACCAAATGGCAACAAAAATGGCGTGAAAGAAAGATCTTCAATGCCTCGAATAATACCGATAGCCGGAAGTACTATGTGCTATCGATGTTTCCCTATCCATCCGGAGTATTGCATATTGGACATGCATCAAACTATTCGATAGGAGATGCGATTACAAGGCTGAAACTGATGGAAGGTTACAACGTCATGCAGCCCATGGGCTATGATGCTTTTGGTATGCCAGCAGAGAATTTTGCGATCCAAAACAACTCCCATCCCCGGATAACTACCGAAGAAAACATTTCGGCTATGAGAAAGCAATTTGACGGTATGGGCTTTGGATTGGACTGGGATAGGGAAGTATCAACCTGCAGGCCCCAGTATTACAAATGGGGACAGTATATCTTCAAGCGTCTCTACGAAAAGGGTTTGGTTTATCGCAAAAAGAGCTATCAGAATTGGTGCGATGAATGCCAGACTGTTCTGGCAAACGAACAGGTCGAAGATGGATCTTGCTGGAGGTGCGGAACGGAAGTTCGCCAAAAAGAACTGGAGCAATGGTATTTTCGGATTACCGAGTACGCTGAACAGCTTTTGGATTTTTCCGGTGTGATCGAATGGCCTGAAAAAGTCATGACAATGCAAAAGAATTGGATCGGTAAGAGCACTGGGACGGAGATTGTCTTCGATCTGATGTCTTCTGATCACAAGATAAAAGTCTTTACTACGCGACCAGATACCATCTTTGGAGTAACCTTCATGGCTTTGCCTCCAGAGCATCCACTGGTTCAGAACTGGTTGCAGGAAGAGCCGGAGAACACTTCCCTGCACGAGTTTTGCCATAGAATAATAAACGAGGACAAGATAGAACGCACAGCTGAAGATGCCACAAAGGAAGGTATCTTTAGCGGCAGGTATTGCATCAATCCTCTCAATGGCGACAAAGTCCAGATCTGGATCACAAACTATGTCTTGATGGACTATGGAACTGGAGCCGTGATGGCTGTACCGGCACATGATCAGAGAGATTTTGAGTTTGCCAGAAAGTATGGTATCCCCATCAAAATCGTGATCCAGAACCCCACCGAAGCACTTGACGTGGATCGCATGACCTGTGCCTATACCGAGCCTGGGATTATGATTAATTCAGCTCAGTTTGATGGAATCGACAGCAACGATGCCAAGGGAAAGATCACGGACTGGATAGAAACAAAGGGATGGGGAAAAGCTACGCATACCTACAGACTGAGAGATTGGGGTATTTCCCGTCAGAGATATTGGGGAAATCCCATTCCCATAATCCATTGTGATAGCTGTGGGGTTGTACTTGTCCCCGATGAAGACCTGCCGGTACTGCTTCCCGATGATGTTCAAGTAGGAAAGACCACATCCAATCCACTATTGTCTGTACCACACTGGCTCAACGTTGAGTGCCCCAAATGTGGAAAAATGGCAAAACGGGAAACCGATACAATGGATACCTTTGTCGATAGTTCCTGGTATTATGCGCGCTATGCCGATGCAAACAACGAAGATCTGCCTTTTGACCCCCAGCATGCGGACTACTGGTTACCGGTAGACCAGTATATTGGTGGTATTGAACACGCTTGTATGCATCTCTTGTATGCACGTTTCTTCCATAAATTTATGCGGGACTTGGGTTGGGTACATAGTGACGAGCCATTTGCCAGACTTCTGACGCAAGGGATGGTTCTGAAAGATGGGGCAAAGATGTCCAAGTCCAAAGGAAACGTCGTCGATCCCCAATACATCATTGATCGCTATGGAGCCGATACCCTGAGAGTGTATTTACTCTTTGCCTCTCCACCTGAAAAGGATGTAGAGTGGAGCGATGAAGCCGTCATGGGTGCATTCCGGTTCTTGAACCGGGTATGGCGTTTGATCGAAAATAATCTGCCATCAATTAAGAAGGGTCTGCAATTTTGCGCAGAACCCAAGGATATCTCCGAAGCGATGAAAGGGCTGCTCTATAGCTCCCATCACACAGTCAAACGCTGGCTGGAAGATTCATTGGGCAGAATGCAATACAATACGGCTATAGCATCGATTATGGAACATCTGAATCACTGTACCGCCGTCAAAGATCCACAAAACCTGAACGACTATGACCTGGCAGTATATGCAGAAGCATGCGGGATCATACCCCAGTTGCTCTATCCTTTTGCTCCGCATATTGCAGAGGAACTATGGCAAATGATGGGCTTTGAAGATCTATTGCACAAATCCGGGTTACCTGGCTTTGAAGAAAAGTATCTGCAAAGGGATTGTATAACCTACGTGGTCCAGGTAAATGGCAAAGTGCGTGGAAAGATCGAAGCTGCCACGGATAGTAACGATGAAGCTTTGCAGCAATTGGCACTGGAAGTGGAAAACGTTCAGCGGGCTTTGGATGGACTGGTGATCAAGAAGATAATCATCATCCCGGGGAAGATGATCAGTATCGCTGCCGGGAAATAGATAAACTATAACTGTTTTTTATCCGCTCAGATAAGCTGAAAACATACTGATAAGACCGTTGAATAACCGGGGCATGGGGCAGCGCCCCATTTAAAAGGGTGGTGGGTGGGTATAGATAGCTGTTTTTTTTGTGCTCAAATTGCCTGAAAACATACCGGTTTGCTTTACGGGAAGACACATGCAACGGTCTTCTGATTTGCTTTGTGGAAAGATTCTTTCGACGGTCTTACCCAGAGTAACAATGAAACAGAAAAGAGCCGCTCAAACAAGCGGCTCTTTTTTCATATATGCATTTTATACTTTAGTTAACTGCTCTGACGCGGTAGAACTTCTTCGCATCAGCTTCCGGACGACTGAGAGAATTGGTTGCTGCATTATAGAAGTTATCTTCGTTCCAGTTCTCAGGATCATCGGTATAGAATACTTTGTATGCCGTGGCGTCGTTGACCGTATCCCAAGTGATCGTGACGTTTGTACCATCATGAGAAATCTGGACATTCAGCGGAGTATCAAGATCACCTCCACCGGAGAATGGTTCACCGACTACTTTGATATTGTCAAAGCGGTTGTTTCCAGCTACATCAGATGCTCCAGTAAGTACTATGCGTACCTTGAAATTAGGATTGTTATCCACTCCAGCAACGCCTGTGAAATCTATGGAAATCACTTGATTTGCAAGCCAATTATTTGTAAACGATGAAACATCCACAACTTCCTTGCTCTGCCAGGTATCGCCATCTACGGTGTATTGTATGTCTTGCTGATTGAATCCGGTCGTGGTTTTTCTGGCGGCATAAGACAGGACGATGTTTTCCAGCCCGGTAGAAGGAATCGTCAGTTCGAGATACTTACCATTGTTGATGTTGTCAGTACCACCCTGCGGAACGAAACTTCCTCCATTTTCTTCACCAGTAATTCCATTTATTATGGTTCCGCCGAATGAAACTGCATTGAGGAATGTATAGCTCAGGCTACCATCTCCATACACAGATGCAATTGGTTGAGACCAGTTGCCAGATGTAGGAACGTTAGCATTGAAATTCCAGTAGTAATTGGCTTCACCGACGGTTGGAGTAGCTGTTGTCACAGAGATTGTATTGGAATGTAGACTGAGGTTGTTGGCATTTAGTGCACGAACCCGGTAATAATAGGTATTACCCAATGTAAGTCCGTTGACTTCGTGACTGTTGCCACTTACAACCTTGTTCTTGTATCCTGGAATCATACTGGTAAAGGTGCTGTTGTTTGATACGTCGAGTCTGTAACCGGTAGCTCCGGTAATGGAGGCCCAATTCGCATTGAATTTTGTTTCGTTGATAGCAGAAGCGCTACTTGCTACGGGAGTGTTAATTCCGATTGATCCCCAGATCGATGTAATCCACTCTGGGTGATCGACGAAGGGGTTACGGTTATTTTGGAAGCTATGGACCCCATTATTGCGGTTTGTTTCAAAAGCATCCACTGGGTCCAGCTCGTTCCACTGCAATAAAATCGGCAGGAGATTTACATTTCCGCGGATGAAGTTTGTATCATCATCATAATACCGCATACCCATATAGAGTAAAGCACGAGCGGCATCACCTTTGAAATCATCCGGAACTTCAAATGCCAGATCATTAGCTGAGTTCCTTCCACTGTAAGAGAGATAATCCCCTGATCCATAAATGGTTGTGATATTGGTGATGTAATCGTAGGGGTAATTGCTGCGTGCATTGTTTGATGTCAAAGTAGTTGGGAAGAGAGCATGCAGGTCACTTACCATCCAATTGGTTTCAGGATGATCTGAGAACCAGCTTTGGGGATAGCTATGCTCGGCAGAAAGTGTTTCTCTGTTGTTCCATTGATAACCGGTATAGACGCAAGTGACGGTACCACCTATGTTATCAAGGGTATTGATCATGTGGAGTCTGGCATTGTCGTAGCTTGTACTATTGTGGCCGGTGGTGGTGATAGTCTTGAGTCCGCTTCTCAGTTCGCTTCCACTCAGACCTTCTACGCTGGCATAGTAGTCATCTTCCGGTTCTTCGTAATTTTCACTCCATTCCCCCGTCATGCTTTCCAGCAATTCATTTGTAAGGCTGCGGACTTCAATTCTGCGAATCGTAGTACCATCCTGAACTTTCAGGGTAAAAGCACCGGTTGTGAGATCAGTCGAAGTAGCTGTGATCAATGTACCTGCTACTTCCGCATCATAACCCAAGACTACATATTTGTTTTCCAGGTTATAAGTCTCATCAACCAGCGGTAATCTCATTGATATACCAAAGGCGTTTGTAATTTCGGTAGCGGCTGGAAGCGGAATTGTAAAGATGTTATCGGCAGTAGCGGTATAGGGTGGCTTTCTGTCACGATAGGTTGCGGCGACACTAACATTTCCTCCGCGTTGGAAAACAATCCACCATGTCGTAGTAGTAGTAGGATCCCCTAAGACTACAGGTCCGTTGGCATAAGAAGTGTTTGTTACGTACGTCGTCCCATTCCAGCAATTATATTGATTACTTCCATTATAAAGCCGATATCTTGGTTCAGCAGTTTCGTAGGCTTGTACCTGCATCAAGACAGCGCTCTGGGATGAAGCCTCAGAAATATCTATCTGAGACGGTCTGGTAACCACAAATGCTCCCGGCACTACCGGTACGCTCTGAATTGTGATAGAATTGCTGTTTACTGCTGTAAGAGTCATGCCAGAGGTAGCAGAAGCAGTAACAATAATATCTTCGACTGCATTGTATGTAATCCCGGAAATAGTTACACTGCTTGTTCCCTGTGTGATGGATCCAGTGAGGGTTCCACCCAACTCCCCAGTTCGAACTAAGAGGCTGAGAGTTACGACAGTATCTGTAGTAACATTTCTTGCAATGCCCTCTTCATCCTGGGCTTGGACAGTTATGCTGAATTCTGTGTCGACAATTGGCGATGCAGGGTTTATATTTGTAATTGCGAGTTTGGTAGGATCAGCCGCCACGACATCTGTAAAGTCTGACAGATAGCGGGCAGTAATCTGTATTGCTGTTCCATACTGGCCTACCAAAACCACAATATCTTTTGGTGCGGTGGGAATTGGAGTGCTTATATAGTCGCATCCATCAGCTGCAGAAAATCCTGTACGGAAGACTGATGCTCCAGATGGATCTGTAATATTGTAGCTAACATTATAGCCAAAGTCACCGGTATCAGAGAAGCTAACACTCGGAATTTTAACGAGTTTCGATTGATCGCTGCTTGTCAGACTTGCCAGAGTGCGAACTTCAGGGACTACCACATTGCCTGTTGAAGTGGCAGGAGCAGCATTCTTCTTGGGAACGATTTGCAGCAACTGATTGAATGTTTCCAAAGTTCCGGTAATGCCTGTGATACCATCATACAAATTGTATGTGGTAGTGATAATTCCGGCAGTATCATGGATCAGAATAGCTGCACCGCTATCTTGTAGAAACTTCTGGTTGTAGGTAGGCTTTTGGTAAGTCAGTATTGCCTCAGAGGACAGGGTGTACCACATGGTTCCTGTTGTTTGTGTCCTTAGCTCGGTAATACTTGAGACACTCTTGGAAATATTAGCACTTACATTGATAACCACGTTCGCAGCTTCATTACTGCTGTGCGTGATTGTACCTGTGTAATTACCGGCGGTAGCGGTATTTATGCGGACATCTATACTACCGTTAAAATACTGATCAACATTTACACTGCTGCCCCATTCTCCACTTGGGCTTACTCTTACCTGCCATGGACTGCTTGCAAGTATGTTTATCCCACCAATGAGGTCTGATCCGCTTAAATTGTAAGTCTGAACATCAGATGGAGCGGAGACATCAACGGCAAAGAAACTGGCCAAATTCTCAGTCACGTTTATTGTAGCCTGGGGAGGAAATGCTTCTCCATCGACATCAAGAATTACAGTGGATACACCATAGCTGCTATGTGTAATAGTTCCCGAGTGCCGTCCTTCGGACGCAACATTCAAACGAACATAGACAGAACCATTATAATTGGCTGGGACTGACAGACTGCTAACCCAAGGAGCATTACCTGTGGTGGAGATTTCATATCCTGCTGAAGCGCTAATCTGAATGTCAGATTCCAGATCGATACCCTGGAGACTGTAGGATTGGCGTTCGGATGGACTTCCGGCTACAGATACAAAATCCTCCATATCGCTGACAACGTTTATTTCGCCATCAATAACTGGTTCATACCATAGCATATTCCAGTCATTGGCTATCCTGATACCATCAATTAGTAGAGTTGGGGCATTTGATGATGTTCCTTTTCTGAGTGCAAATCTCGACAAATCAGTGAGATCACCACCAGTCGGATCTAAGGCTGTAAGGGTTGGAGCTGGTTCAGAACCAGAAAAATCGGGATTTACAAATAAGTAAACCTGATCATTACCGCTCTCATTAAACACATATTTAACCACCAACAGATAAGTAGTGCCATACACGTAATCATACGGGGTGGTTGCTATTGATACACTATAATTCGCTGCCTTGGTAATACCAAACCGTATATTGTTTGTATCACTCTCTTTGTTAACAAAGACTTTCGCCCTGAAAACTGTTCCAAGAGTGCTCTGTCCAAAATGGAAGAAATACTCGCCTGTGGCTTTGGCCTCTGATATATTTACCAAAAAGGAAGCATAAACGCTACCGGTAGATTGCGTTTCAAAAGCTCTATTAACATCTTCACCATCGCCACTCAAATACGCACTCAGACCCAGGTTCGTCGGATAGTTATCAAAAGTAAGATTTGGTGTCGTTACATATATTGCGTTTGAGCCTGCTCCACTATGAGCTTCATATCCATTGGCGGTCAGGAGAGATCCTTGGGCGTAGTCAAAGTTATCCTCCAACAGCAGTTCCGGAATGATCGGTTCATTCACTGCACCTGTCACACCTTTTACGACTTCAGCTGCACCAGTACTGTTATGAGTGATGTTCCCTGCGTAAGAGCCCTCGGTCGCACCAGTCATTCGAACGTAAACCAATCCATTATAAGTGGGTGAAAGGCTGATCTGAGGTAAATACGTAGTGCCATCGGATGACACTTCAAACTGGGCAGGAGCTACCACAACGATGTCTTCAGTAAGAAACTGACCTGTTACAGTATAGCTCTGCGCTGCTGACGGCGTTCCCACAAAGGTCGAAAAGTTCTGAAGCTGTGCTCCACCCACCACTATTGTCGGTGATTGAACAGCAGTTCCAGAGACGTTTATCGAAGCTTGAGTAGGGTTAAATGAGGCATCAAAATGAATATGTGTAATTGTTTGATTGTGTGTCCCCGCCGCGTCTGGGTTGTACTGCACCTCAATATAACCATTGTAGTTATATGGAAGATCCAGAGTAGTACCCCATGAATCGTTGGGCTTACGGATCTGGAAAGGAGGATTAACTGCCACAGATATATCATTCTCCAGACCAAGTCCCTGCAAATGGTATTCCTGAGTAGCGGATGGAACACCGACTGTAGTATTAAAGGGCAGGATGGTTCCTGTAATCACTATTTCCGGGTCTGGAGGTTCTTCGTCTGTGAAGTCTGTCAGAGTGATATCATCGATATTGAGCCTTCGGTTTGAAGAGCCAGACTCAGTGGCTCTTTTTATCCTGACCCTTACATTCCCTTCGACGTTTACTACTTCGGAAAAGGTTTGTACGACATCACTGGCGGGGGCAGTAAACACAGCACCAATCTGCGCCCATGTGCTTCCACCATCGGTACTATACTCGGCTTTCCAATCTACCTGTGCATCCGTACCATATCTTCTGTATTGGAAAGACAGGGTTCCCAAGCCATTGGCTTTGTCTGCCAGCATTGTCATCGAAGAAGCAGCGTAACCTCTCATACGAGTTGAACGAGCTCCGTTTTTCCAATCGGCAGCTTCTGTACCAATCAAAGACTCTGTCATGTTCCAATTTAATCCGGACAAATTGACAGTACCTGATGCATAAGCAGTCTTGGTCTCGCCGACACCTTCAAAATCAACAATATACTGTGCAAAAAGACCGCTGGTCAATCCCATGACCAGCATTAGGATCAAAGTAAATACTACTTTTCTAAGCATGATTTTCTCCTTGCTTTGTTTAAACGTTTTATCCCATCACACTATTTGTGTGGGTTCCAATATACGAAAACCTGTTTGCATTTGGATCTATAAGCTTTTCGCTTAACACTCTCTATTCGTTGGCATTTGCAGTCGGGACAAAAAACCCAACAGTTTCATCAATTACAGGATTGAATAATTAGTCAATAACAATCTGCCTGATTTCGATCAAGAATTCTTAGCACATAGCCAATCCTTGATGACAAAGGGATTCATGGGATCCCTAAAGTATAGCCATAGCTCTCCTTCGCCTCCCTTTTTGTATGGAGCGCTGCCCCGTCCCCGGATTATTCAACGGTCCTTTATTTTGTTCAAACAGATAGGGCTGCGACTTGGCGGGACTACTGGGGATTTTTGCGGTGAACCCCGCCACATCATGGCCATGGGTATGTAGGGGGATTATTTTCCTTGACGGCAAAATCGATTAGTTTAAGTATTGTAATATCAGACTAATTATGAATATATGGAGGTTCACAATGTTTCTTAGTGGCGAAAAGCTAAAAGCCGTTTTTCAGAAAGCAAAGCAAATGCGTTTTGGGATCATCGCATCCAACGTTGTCTTTGATACCCAGATTCGTGCAATCGTACAAGGTTATAATGCAGTAGGATCAGATGGATTGATGCAGATGAGTTCCGGAGCATGTAAGTATGCAGCAGGTGCATCTGCCGATATAAAAACCGGTGCTCAATTGATCTCCACAATGATCAAGACTTTCTCTGCCCAGTTTGCAAATAGCGGCGTGGGGCTTCATATCGATCATGCGACTCCCAATTACTTTGATTTCATTGTTTATTGCATTGAAAACAATCTCGTTAGCTCTGTTATGATCGATGCTTCTCAGGAAAAACTGGAAGAGAATATCCGGATCACCAAAGAAGTAGTAGATTTTGCTCATAAACACGGGGTCATCGTCGAAGGAGAAATCGGCCATATAAAGGGTACCGAGGACGAGATTGTTTCGGAAACCGAGCTTTATACCAATCCTGAGGAAGCCCTTGAATTTGTTCAAAAGACAAACGTCGATCTCTTTGCAGCATCGGTTGGTACGAACCATGGAGTCTCCAAAGGGGCAAACATTGTTTTGCGCTTGGACCTGATCAAGCAAATAGACGACCTGCTGATCAAGCACGGGGTAGAACGTGGGCTTGTCTTGCATGGAGCATCTGGTTTGACGGACGATCAGCAGCAAAAAGCGATCAAAAACGGAGTCGTAAAAATCAACAAAGATACTCATTATCAGATGGATATGGCTACTGCGATACAGGCATATTGGGAAAAGGAAAAATACTCCATAGTCTGTCCTCCAGATATCAAACCGGAAGATTACGTCCCAAACAAAGGCAAGTTTGATCCCCGCAAATGGTTTATCAAAGGCGAGGAAGTAATGCAAAAGACGGTGGAAGACTTTTGCCTGATGAGCGGAAGCGCAAAAAACAGCATTCTGTTGTAAATGAACTATAGAAAGGAGAAGATCATGACAAAAGTAGCAATCAACGGTTTTGGCAGGATAGGACGCTTGGTAATGCGCGCCTTCCTGAAGGATTATCCCGATATAAATGTAGTGGCAATAAACGACTTGACAGATGCCAAAACTTTGGCTTTTCTCTTCAAGTACGACAGTATTCACCGTCAGTTTAATGGAACCGTGGCTCATGATGCAAACAATCTGATCGTAAATGGAAAAACTATCCCGATTTATGCCGAGAAAGATCCGGAAGCTCTGCCATGGAAAGATTTGGGAGTGGAACTGGTAATTGAATGCACCGGATTGTTCACTTCCATGGAAAAAGCTTCCAAACATCTCAAAGCCGGAGCCCAAAAAGTAATCCTCTCCGCTCCTGCAAAAGATGCTATTGATGCCACTATAGTAATGGGCGTAAACCACAAAACCCTGAAGCCGGAACATAAGATCGTATCGAACGCATCCTGCACAACAAACTGTCTGGCTCCTGTTTCAAAGGTCTTACAAGACAACTTTGGGATCGTGGAAGGCATAATGACCACTATCCATAGCTATACAAACGATCAAAAGATTCTCGATCTGCCACATTCTGATTTGCGCAGAGCCAGAGCAGCGGCAATGAGTATGATCCCCACGAGCACTGGAGCAGCCAAAGCTATCGGACTCGTAATCCCGGAACTGTCCGGAAAGCTGGATGGTTTGGCAGTGCGCGTACCTACTCCGGACGGATCCCTGGTCGATCTGACTGTCAATCTGCAAAAAACAGCCAGCAAAGAAGAGATCAATGCTGCAATGAAACAAGCCTCTGAGACATATCTGAAGGGGTACCTCTATTACAGCGATGAGCCGATAGTCTCGATTGATATCGTCGGCAATCCATACTCGTCGATCTATGATTCCTTGGCTACCTATGTCAAAGGAAACCTTGTCAAAATCCTCAGCTGGTATGATAACGAATGGGGTTATTCATGCCGCCTGGCAGACCTTACACACTACATGGCAAATCTATAGTAAACAATAGCTTATTCAGGGATGAGTGGATCCACTCATCCCGAACCTTATCCTGTATCGGACTATTTTTTTGTTTGACCAACCTATAGCAATTTGCATTGATGTTATACTTATGGCCAGTCCCGGAGAAAGATTCTACTTGACTGGATTTTGCTTTTGAATATTTTATTATTTAGCTTCAATTATATCCTGTGTTGTAATGAATCGGCGGATGATATAGTGTGAAACAGGAAGGCAGCTTACCTTCCAAAGAATATAAATACCCAAAGTATGGAGGAATGATGAAAAGAGTGCTATTGGTCGCACTTACCCTTGTGCTGTTGCTTAGTTTGGCTTATGCCGACATCAAAGCAGCAGGACCGCAAAAACAAGGCCTTCCGTCTTCAAACGGAAGAAGAATGCCGCAAACGAGGGAAGTACCCGAATTTAGTTTTTCGGTTGCCCCCACAGCTGTTTTAACTTCGTTTTTCGATTATATGATTGGCAGCTACAATTCAACCCCAATCCGTGTGATTCCTGATGTCGCAGGTGGCGGATATTTTATGACCTATATGGGACAGCGCCAAGCTTCTTCACAACGTCGTGTGTTTTATACTTACATCAACAGCAATGGACAGATAGTGAACAACAACGAAATCACAAACGTCGTAAACCGGGAAGGATTCCCCTCTTTGGGAGTTGATCCCGTCAGTGGAAAACCTATCTATGCCTGGCATGCAAACGCCGATGCTGATGCCGAGTTGGAAGTTCAATATGTAACTGATGCTTTTCTCGAAGGTTTGGCAGGTTTGTTCAACGATGTAGGTGTTGTCCATGATAATCCGGTTTCTTTGACAACAAATGGCACAACTGACAACGAGTTTATATGGCCATCAGTAGTCATAGGCCCATCCCCAATAGCCGGGAAACGCAGAGTCTATATCGAAAGTCCAAATGCCGTGAACCACTCTACAGCACCAGTAGGAAATACACGTATCGGTTACGCCGATTTTGATGGGGATGATATAGAACTGGGTAATCCTTTCGTATGGAGTTATACTACTATCCCCGAGCTTGATGCATGGGACGCAGACGATGTAGAATGGCGCAGAACCTTTAATTCGCTGGTAGCTGATGATGCTGGGAACATCTACTATGTAGGTACTCATTTTGCCGCTATTGGAGAGGAAGACATTGATGAACCTGATTTTGATGTCCATATTTGTGATGCTTATGGTGCTGGTACATGGAGACGCGTATCTCATTATAGTGATTTGAGTTCATGGAACCCATTGGGATATTTCGAAGGTGATGATGGACCATTTGCAGATAACCAGCTTCTATGGTCTATTTCCAATTCGGGTCATCTCAATACCATGATCGACAACAACAACAACAACAAGATTCGCACCGCTGCTATGTGGGCTCTGAAAAATACCGAAGGTACATATTGGCCAGCTTTTCATACCGTCAAAGAAATGGTCTTTGATATCGGTACGGAAACATTTGTCATCAAAGAAATCTATCCCAAAAGCCAGAACCCAAATGATTTCTACCAGCCTTGGGATACAGAAGCACCATGGGGAGAAGTGGATGAAGTGGATGATAATGGTGATCCCTTGTTCAATCTGATATGGCCCTTCCCACATTGGGATACTACTCTTGCTGGTGGTTCGATGCTCTTTCACTACAATCATATCAAGATGAGCGAAGTGAACGATCAGGATATGCTTGTAGTAGTATGGCAGGATGCCATGAGAGCCAGAATGTACAATTTGTCAAACGATCCGGATTATGCCCAGTTTGCGAATGTGCCCGAGATATATCTTGTAGCTTCTCCTGATAATGGTCATACCTGGTCAGAACCGATTTCAATCAATAACGTGGAAACTCCAGGTTTTGCCAACATCAAACCAATGTGGCCATATCCTGCGGATAAAGTTAAATTCGTTGGGATGCAAAATGGACACAAAGTCGGAAGAATTGGTATGATGTTCTTTGATGACTACACTTGGGGTTCATATTCCAATACGCCTGCAGACTTCCCGACCAACGATGGTGGTAGAGTTATGTTTGCCGAAATCGAAATTGTATTCCCAATCCCAAACCCAGGTTCGGAGCAAAATTTGGTAACTCCAGCTACTCAAATGCTGAAGCAGAACTATCCAAATCCCTTCAATCCAGAAACCAATATCAGCTTCTTCCTTCCAAACCCCGGACACACAAACCTTTCGATCTACAATGTCAAGGGTCAATTGATCAAGACTTTGGTCAATGGAAGCATGCTGCACGGTTCACAAAATGTAGTCTGGAATGGAGTGGATAACAATGGCAATAACGTCACCAGCGGTATCTATTTCTATAAACTGACACACAATGGTAATAGCGAAACCCGCAAAATGATGCTCCTAAAATAGTAAGCCTCAATTCTTCGCAGGAAGAGTTAAGACTATAAAACGAAATAGCGACAAGTCCCATGGGCTTGTCGCTATTCTATTTTCTATCGGAACCTTAGTTTTTTACAATCTCGGTGTATAAGTATCCACCGCTCGCAGAGCCAAAATAGCCCAAACCATTTTTAACTCCACCAGATAAGTATCCCTCCGGCATAAAAGAGTACTCATAGTAGTTTTTATCGACAACAAAAGCTGTAACGCGGTATCTGCCATAGAAGACAAATGCTTGTTTGTAGTCTCGGATCATTATGTAGTTTGATTCTGCATCAGGTTGGGGCAGGGATGCGTATTTCCCCATAATCTGGATTCTTCTGATGCTTTCTCCGCTTTGATAATAGCCATCCCTCATCGTTTCATCTGGATTGGTAAATCCAAACACAGGAGTAGTGAATTCAAGATCGGTAGAGAACTCTTCCAGGCAAAACAACTCGGACATAAAGTACTGCGAACCTTCAAAGTCACCCATATCCAGAGCCAAAGGATATTTGATATCGACATCGGAGTATCTCATTTTCTTCATCTGTTCCGGATTGGTGGAATAGCCGTATTCTTCATCATCAAACCCAAAATAGTCCGGATTCAGTATCGCCATCTGGGGCACTGTAGTTCTTGCCCAGATCTGTTTATCATAGTTTGGGATATCTACTTCTATTTTGTAGGTATGGTTTGCTTGTATGATCGTTTCTTCAAGATCGATATACTTTATCTTTGGCATTGGGTTTGTAGCTCCCAAATCGAGATCCAATACTGGAAACAGTTCGATTACCGGTATTTCTGCTCCTGGTGTCTCATCGTAAATCTTGACCGTGGCATCAGCTACAAATAGCTCCAAAAAGCTGAAATCGTTTATCGAAGAACTGCGGCATACGTAAACTGGCCACTCCAAGTTTATGCTGCTGCCTGCAACCAGGAGTCCGGAAATCGAATATGTATCTCCATCAAACCTATCTGGTGATGTGAAGTCGCTGCAAGAAGTCAGAACCAATAGCAGTGACAAGCCCCAAAGGATTACTTTTAATATTTTCATGATATACCTCATTACCATCTAACATTTACGCCAACGAAGGGCAGGAAAGGAAACTGAGTGCTGTCATTATTGCTTAGTTTGAGCACTCCATCTTCATCTGGAACGATGTAATACTCCCGAGAACCTACGTTTTTACGATTCAGGATATTGACTGCTTCGAAATATGGTTCAATAGTCCCCCAAGATTTGTGATACTCATATTTGGTACTCAGATCAAGGCGCATGTAGTGTGGCAAACGTTCTCTATCGGAGTAGCTGTAGATCAGCTGAAAGTCCTCACCATCGAAGAAGACACGCTCTGGCTTCTGATTAGGTTGGCCGGTTGTGTATGTAAAGTTCACCCCTATTTTGAAATCTGCACCAAATACTTGCCTGCCTGTCAACTGAGTTAGATTCAAAGTTTCGACCAGATTTATCTGATGTGTTTTGTCGTATTTGGGATAGAAAAGGATGCTCTCGCCAGTTTCTGGATTGATATTCATCCCCTGCATCTTTCTACGTGTCTTGCTCAGGGTATAGCCAATGAATCCCTGCCAACCCATCCAGTCTGTTCTCAACAAAAAGTCGGCACCATAGGTATAACCTTTACCGACATGGAAGGTATCGGATAGCTTACCGTTTTCATTGTCCCAATCGAATCCGGTGGCGATGTTGTACTCCAATATATCACGATAATCTTTGTAATAGAGTTCAAAGTCAAATCCAAAATATTGGGACAGATCGTTTTTGTAACCAAACGTATAATGATCCGAACGACCAGGCTTCAAGCTTCCATCCAGTGGAAACCACATATCAAACGGTGAGCTCATCCCGACGGACATCAAAGTAATATACTGATAATATCTGCCATAATTGATGAACACACTTTCAGCAATATCCAGCTTTCTTCGGAGTGAAAAGCGTGGTTCGAGATTCATATATGAAGCACTGGGAATGCTTGACAGATTGATGTCCATGGTCTTGTACCATGAATATCTCAAGCCTGGCTGAATTGTCCACAACTCGTTTACATCCCATACATCCTGAACGTAAGCACTGGTAGTCAAAGACGATACATCGACATCCGGAAGAGCGTTCATATCATATTGATAATTGGTTTCCATCTTGAGCCAGGTCTGGTTGTGCTTGACTTCATAACCAAAATCTACCTGATGCTGGTTATTGGGTTTCCAGCTCAGAATACCCTTGGCTGTGATGTCATTTATCCCATTTTTACGATCAAAACGATTGTCCGAATCTTGTGAAATCTGGCTAAAGTTGCTTCTGAACTCGCTACCAGCGAGGATAAAATGCGAAAAGAGGACAGGGGAAAAGAGGTGAACCCATTGAGTCGTAAGTGTTTTGTTCCCCCAATCAAGCTTTAGTTTGGCACCAAAATCAAAATTGAGATAGTCTTTGCCAAAATACGTGCTGGCACTTAGTTTGTTGCTGTTATCCACATCCCAGTTCAGCTTGGCATGCCCATCGTAGAAGTAATAATCTGGCAGTTCGTCGTAGATTGCCTTGATCAATTCGAGGTAAGTTCTGCGGAAAGATGCCATATATGACCCGCTCTGGTCTCCCATTTTCCATGGTCCTTCCAGAGTAGCACTGGAAGATATGGCGCTAAGTCTTGCCACGCCTTGATGATAGTTTCTGTTTCCCTGACGGTTTGTCACATCCAATACAGAAGAAAGCCTTCCTCCATACTGCGCGGGATAACCTCCCTTGATCAGTTCGACTGAACCAACTGCGTCGGAATTGAAGGTACTGAAAACACCCCCAAAATGATTGGGATTGTACACATCGATGTCATCGAGCAGAATCAGGTTTTGATCTGGAGATCCGCCACGGACGTAGAGTCCAGCAGAGAAATCCGATATCGGCGTTACTCCGGGAAGGGTCAGAACTGCTCGGAAAACATCTGCTTCCGCCACGGATACCACATTTTGGATATCTTCTGTGCTTTGACGAATCAAACTGACCTTGATCTGAGGTGTATCATCACCCTGCATATCATAAGCCTTCCCAGTTACGACCACTTTGGAAAGCTCAATCCCGGACTTTATCATCGGAATATCAAAGCTCAGGTTTTCACTGGCATCTGTTACGTTGATTTTGGTCGACCATGTCTCAAACGAGATCAGTGTCGCTTGAAGGGTATAAGTACCAGGTTGTGTGATATTTAAGACGTAGTAGCCTTTTTTGTTGGTTTGTATCCCAACCTTGGTTTCGATAATGCGGACGTTTACATATTGCAATGGTTCCCCGCTGTCCGCGTGGGTCACAAATCCGCTGACTGTAGCTGCATCCAGAGAGATCGCAAGCATCATTATCAGCATTAAGAACATGACTAATTGTTTCATTGATACCTCAAGTAATATATTATTTTTGAATGTAGTTTACCAGGGAAAGCCATGTGCTCTCCAACATTTTTTTGTAATCGACTTTTGTGAATTGACTCACCGAGCTGTCTGATGGTAGTTTAGCACACTGATCGTTGTGATGAGGTGATTGTTGTATATGCTCCATCAGGTTCATGATACCAGTACTGGAAGTCCAAAGTATCAGTCCTATTTCCAAAGGGTTCAGATCAGCCTTGAATGTTCCATCCTTCATCCCCTTGATGATTGGGGAACATACTATCTCCCATATTCGTGTGTTCGCTTCTACCAGAGAGTTGCTCAATTCATACTTTGCATAATTAAAGTCATCGGTAAGATCCATCGTGTTTAGCAATTTGTAATATGCCGGATATTTATAATAGAACTCCAGATAACATTCGCCCATCTTCAAAATCTGCTCTCGACAACTCATGGACTCATCCAGAGCTTCGGACATAACCTTGGCAAAATTATCCATAACTATCAACAAAACGGCCAGAAACAATTCCTCCTTGTTTGTAAAGTATAGATAAAGCGTTGCTTTGCTCAGCTCCGCTGTTGCCGCTATCTCTTCCATCGTGGCTGCATTCAGCCCTTTTTTCATAAAGACCTGTGATGCAGCTTCGATAATGAGCTCCCGGCGTTGTTCCCTCTCCCTTTGTTTTCGTTCCTGGATACCCATAACTATGCTCCATATTTTTACTAACGGCATTTTAATGACCGTCGGTCAGCAAATAATTACATGGTCATGTTTTTGTCAATAGAAATGTTTGACTTTATTGTGTTAGTTTTGCTAAACATATGTTTATAAGTGAGGATAGACAATGATGTGGAGTTATTTGTGTGCAAGAGGAAAGACCTTTGTGCATATAGAGCCACTCACCATTTCCCTAAAAAGGATATACTAAGCTAAGACCAAAATCAGGATCATAATCAGACCAAAATCTATTCACTCATATTGGCTCAGTTAACTGATTACTGTTAAACGTAAAACGATAATCGTTAAACGTTGACGTCAATCAGTGATGGTGAAGGGTTAACTGGTTAACTGGCTAACGGTTTTTTTCGTGTTTTTTTGAATGGCTCCTACTTGTAAGCCTTAATCAAGCGTTAATCAAGCCTTAATCAAGCCTTAACTATTAAGGCTAAATTAAGGCTTGATAAAGAAGTGATTGACGCTCTGCTCCAAGGGAGGAAAGTGAAAAACAAATGTAGAATGTGGTGTATGGTGAACAGTGAACAATGAACAGTGAACAGTGAACAGTGAACAATGAACAGTGAACAGTGAAGGGTGACACGATGAGGTAGTTCGCTTTCCCAGCGGAGGCTGGGAACCAGCCTTATGAAATATTTCTGGAAAGACAGCCTATCTAAATGTATTACCTGTGCTTATGAAATGGTATGGATTCCCCTCTCCAAGGGAATGACGGAAGGATTTCGTAGCTTCGGAAAGCTACGCTACGGGTAGCGGAGGATTCCGATCCTCCGATCTTTTGTTGATCCGCAAAAGCTTTCGG
>CAZWIS010000026.1:0-4190 GCA_964634275.1 uncultured Candidatus Cloacimonadota bacterium
GCCAGGCAAGAAGATTATCGGAAAAATTGCTCATTTTGAGAGAGGTACATCCCAAAAAGCTGTATCTCAACCATTTGGCATTTTGCCTGCATCTTGGTTGAGCTTATCTGAGGAGCCCCAATAGAGTAGCACAGCCTCATTCGCCGCTAAGTCAGCCGTCTCTTGTGCCTGTCCAGGTTCCATATTCCTGTCCGGATAGATATGGCTGGGATGTGGCGGGAGATCAGGGGATAGTTCCCACGAACCCCGCCATATCATTGGCACATGCATGTATGCCGGGGTTGTCTCATAACCAGCAGATGTTTGAGACATACGTTTTAGCTATTGCAGGATTGTATGAATTTGTAGCATTTTGAGAGCTAAAAGAGATATAGCTTCAATAGCATGTTATCCTGATGGGTTCAGATCATGGACTGGGATTTTTCTTCAAGTTAAGATAAGTTTACGATCATGATCTGCGATCATAGAAAGTATTTGACAACAAAGGCATCATTTGTAGGGAGTGATACAAAAGAAAAAACTGAATATAAAATACATAGGAGACCGCCTATGATGTTTACAAAACATCGCGTTATGTTTTTGTTGGTCATTGGATTAGTAGCATTGGCGTCACTGATGATTGCCCAAGGATCACAGAGCAAAAACGAATTTGTTGTTGAGGGATTTACGGTAAGTGATGTTCCTGCTGATGATGGAACGGCTTTGATGCTTAGCTGGAAGCCATTACATCGATCCAAGCGGATTATTGAATATCGTATATATCGTGGAGTATCCGAAGACCAGTTATTTTTTCATGGCTCAATTCCTGTCAATGTACGTACAGGTGTGGCAGCCGATACGATGTACTATTATGATAGTTCATGGGGAGAATTTGTCGATATAAAGTCTCCTGGAAAATTGCGGCCTGAGAGACAGCAATCGGCAGATAGTCCACTGTATCGCAAGATACCCCGTGATGTGGAAATAGTAGCAGAGCTTGCTACAAAGTTTACAGTTCTGTCGGTGATAGACAAAAAAGACTATTATTACCGTAGCAAACTGAGCTACTCTGCCGATGAAGCAGATACGACAGCCTATGCCGGAATGCTGCTCCGTCAGCAGACTCTACTGGCAAAGCTCAAACCTGGTGAGGAATACTTCTATACCGTGGTGGCAGTTGATGAGAAAAACAATTACCATAGCTTTGCTCCGATTTCATCTGCCAAGCCGGTGGACAATCCTCCCGATCCTGCGACGGATTTCTTTTCTGTGCTGGTGGAGGACGAACAAAAGCTCCAATTCGAATGGGAATATCCTCTGATCAATGACGATCTCTATAGTTGGCAGGTGATAATGACTCCGGATATGGATCCGGCGATCTGGAATGAACGCAGCAACAGCAGAAATCTGGAAGGTCTTGGGACTAAGCCAATAGCTCGTGGGCAGGTTTCCACCATGGGATCCGATGCACCCAAAAATTACACGATTGTGGATGTCAAAGAGCTTCTGGCGCAAGGTATTACTATCGAGCAGATTAAAGGATCCCGTTTCACGCTGGAACTGATGGACTATTCTTCGCAGTTCTCATATTCCCGTCTATCAGCACTACGTACGGTTAATTCGGACCTGCTTCCCGCCAAGCCAGAATTTGCAGTCATCGACAAGCCCAACGACAAAGGCGATAAACTATTGGTTGTGTGGGACAATCCGATTGTGTTTGTAAACCAGACCACCCTGGTGGGAGAAAGTGGCAAGAGATTGAGAGTGAACTATCAGCTCAATATGTCGGAGACCCAAAGAGTGGATAATATCTATTTTGATTTCTTCAAAAAAGGTGATACTGAGCCTTTTGTATCTGTAAACGAGTTTTATATAGACGACAAGATATTCATCACAATTCCGGCAGACTACGATTACAAGAATGGTTTGCATGTCAGAATGACTCTCAAAACGGGTGATGTGGATGCTGAGGAGTATGTTCTGGCACAGGATTTGGAATGGGACGAACAGATGCTGACCCTGATGCCGAGCAAAGCTCTGTACCGAAATGGAGTTGATGTATCGGTTCTGGGTAACGTCGTTTACCGCAAGAGGACAAATACTCCATTCTATACAAATATCAAAAAGAATACATCCTACGATAATACATTGGAAATCACGATTTCCTACGAATCGGTAATATACCGGATTGTAAATGGTTTTAACTATGCCAAGGGTGATTCCCTGATTACAATCACCAGCTCTGGCAGATATGCCAAAGCTATCGACAAAAGACCATCGAGATCCAATGTAGCCTTGGTATCTGCCGATATCGATCTGATCTTTGACAGGGATAACAACCGAACAATCATGACCAGTATCTACAGGGATGAAGCGGTCAAAGACAATTCGAGAAAGCTTGAAAAGGCCAATAAAGAACTCCAGGAACTGGAAGAAGAAGAAAAGAAACTCCAGGCTGAAGCTGATTCGCCACAGAAAGTCATGATGCTTGCAGAAGTAAATGCAAAGCTCGAAAACGCCAAAAAGACAGTGGCTCTATTGACCAATGAACACCTCGTCCATGCAAATGAAATAGGATCAAACCGTTCCCGGATGCGTTATATTGCTTCAATCAGGGAAAATGACAAACGTAAGCAATCCTATATGATCGTCCGCACTGATGGCAAAGGCTTGTTTGCGGAATCCGATTTGCAGTTGGATGACGATGGAAATCATGTTTATATGATTCCAACCTCAGATTGGTTTGACCGGAACAAAGTCACTACTCTGGTTGCTACGATCCTTTTCGTTATCACAGTAGTTGGCTTCATCAATATGTCCAAACGTGGTAAAAACCTCTATATCCGTCCGATTGCCGGTCTGTCAGAAATTGATAATGCCATTGGTCGTGCCACAGAAATGGGTCGTCCGATGCTTTACTGTCTGGGAGCCGGGAGTATTTCCGATCCTGCTACTCTGGCATCTTTGGGTATCCTGGGTCTGGTTGCCAAAAAAGCCGCAGAATACGATACGAAGTTGATCGTTCCCTGCTATGACTATATGGTGATGCCGATTGCCCAGGAAATAGTCCGGGATGCTCATTATGAAGTGGGTAGGCCGGATTCGTTTGACAAGAACAACGTGTTCTATCTTACCAATGCGCAGTTTGCCTATGTGGCAGGTGTAAATGGTATAATGATCCGTGAGAAGGTAGCCACAAACTTCTTCCTGGGTATGTTCTATGCCGAGACACTCTTGATGACCGAGACAGGAAACTTCGTCGGAGCAGTTCAAGTAGCCGGTACCGATGCCATTACTCAGATTCCATTCTTTATCACTACTTGTGATTATACTTTGATCGGAGAAGAGCTATATGCTGCTTCGGCGTATCTCAATCGTGAGCCGATGCTTTTGGGAACCCTGAAAGGGGCAGACTATTACAAACTCATGATCATGACTTTTATCACGGCAGGGACGATATTCGCAACCTTCCAGATCATGCACATAAATAGATTATTTCCAGCTAAATAAAGAGGTATTTTTATGAAGAAATCAATACCATTATTAATCGTCGTAGTCGGAGGACTTGTATGGGTCCTTTGGGCTTTTAGCCCTCACTACTATCTACAGGAAGTCTTCCAAAACCAGTTTTTCCTGCCTTGGTCTTATGCTACTGCTCCCTTTGCGATGCTTTTGGGTGTGATGAGTTTGACCATGATGCACAATGCCAAAATAAGAAGGAAAGCGCCAAACTGGCAATACAGCTTTTTCTTCTTTGCCGGATTTATAGTTACATCTCTGGCTGGCTTCATTGGAGGAGTCCAAAAAGGTAGCCTCTTTATGTGGCTCTTCGAAAACATCCAAATGCCGATGAGCGCTACGATGTTCTCGTTGCTGGCATTTTATATGGCATCAGCAGCTTACAAAGCATTCCGTGCCCGTTCTCCAGAAGCAACTGTTCTCCTGGTGGCAGCTATTGTAGTGATGCTGGCTCAGGTACCTATCGGAGTGAAAATCAGCAGGCATATGCCGACCATTTCACAATGGATCCTCGACGTTCCAAACCTTGCTTCCAAGCGTGGAATCGGACTTGGTGTGGGTCTGGGTGGTGTGGCAACATCATTGAAGATATTATTGGGAATCGAACGCTCCTATCTGGGTGGCGGAGATTGATAGGGGAGTATGAAAATGAACTTTTTTGAAAGAATGCAATCTCTTGACCGCCGTTATAT
>CAZWIS010000026.1:4290-42973 GCA_964634275.1 uncultured Candidatus Cloacimonadota bacterium
TATATAAACTTTGGCTACAAACCGATGCTTTTTGCCATGGCAATCAGTATGGGTGATAACATTGCCAACACTATGAATACGGATGCGGAAGGACGCAAGCTCGAAAACCTGCCAATGATGAACGGAATCAATAACTACACCGAAATGAATCTGGTAACGGAATTCTCAGGTTCTGTCGCCGGCGCTATCTGGTATACTTATATTCGTCCCAAGTTTGGTGTGAATGTAGCAGTCGGAATCACTGCTGTTATGGCAGCCGACCTGTATCCGTTCCTCCAATCCGGTCAATTGATTGGTATGCTATCCGGTCTCAAAGGTGCTGCCGAGTACGAAAAGCTGGTGGATGTTTTTGCCGCCTATCGTGAAGCAGATGTGGATTATCGACAGAAAACCGATGAGTATGGTAACAAGATTATTCCGGGACGTCCATTCAGCCGTGAGATATTGGCTGATGAATCGACGACAAAGCTGATCAATATCACAAAACAAACAATAGCGGAATTTTCACCCGAAGAATACCAAATCTTTGTTACCAGATATCCAGGAAAAGAAGCCGTCTTTGAGAGTATCAAATCCGAAGAAGGCGGAAAGGTGCTTCTGGATGTATCAGACCGGCAAAGACTCCAAAACGAACTTGGCGTCTATGCCTTTGACGATCTTGATCGCCTAACCAGGGACATCAAATACAAGTTCAAGGTTGCCAGAATCGGGATGAATGCCCAATCCGTGGCGCATATTATGATAATCTTGTTTATCATTCTGGGAAATATCGGTTACTTCATGCAAAAGCTGAGAACCGGAAAGAACTAAAGGGGGAGGAAAAATGTCTTTTGAAATGATGAGTAATCTGGTCGGAGCGTTTTTTACGCTATGCATCTTTTCCTTCCTGTACAAGGATAATCCCTTTTATCAAATGGCAGAACAACTGCTTGTCGGTATTTCGCTCGCCTATGGTGTCGTTCTTACCTACAATCGTGTGTTTATTCCTTATGTTTATCAGCCGATTGTGTTGAAGCATAACTTCATGCTGATCCTACCGGCTATCCTCGGTATGCTCTATCTCTTCCGTTTCAGCAGGAAGCTTAGCTGGCTCTCAAGGTATCCTATTGCCTTTTCCATGATGGGCGTAGGCTCTGGAGTACCAATGGGTATCCATGCTGGTATCTTGGTTCAAATGAGACAGGCGATGGTTCCACTGGAGACTGTTAATCTGGCATTGATATTTATCGGCACCATAGCAGTGCTGCTCTATTTCTTCTTCTCAAAGGCTCATACCGGAGCATACGGGAAGTTTGTCAACGTCGGAAAATGGTATATGATGATAGGCTTCGGGGCATCTTTTGGACTTACTGTGATGGCTCGTATATCACTTTTGATAGGTCGTATCCAGTTCCTGGTCATAGACGTAATGGGACTGCTAAAGTAAATAGATACATACATAGTATGCTGTGCTGTGCGAAAGCATGGCACAGCATAGTTTTTTAGAAGCTTTGACGCACGATTTTGATAAGACAGGTGTATAGATGAAAAAGATTGTAATAGCACTGATTTTGGCTGTAGTATGTTTATTGGCTCTGGTTTCTTCCCAGAGCGTGGAAGTCACGGATGAATACGGTAAGATAACCGAATTTGAAGTACTTGACAATCCTTATGATGATGGTAGTGGAGTCATTCTGAAATGGAAGCCTCTACCCCAGGAGCAAAGGGTAATCCAATATAGAATATATAGAGGCATTACTCCGGATTCGCTGTTTCTTCTTAGCCATATAGAAATCGATCCAGCGCTTGGAGTCATCGGAGACGAGCTCTACTTTTATGATAAAGATTATCAGGTATTCTTTGATTTGGAATCGGCGAGTGCAAAACTACGCAAAGAAAAAACTCCGGATCCCCAGAGTCCTCTGTATGGCTCTATTCCTCGTGATCCAAAGATCATGCAAAGGCTGATCCCACATTTTACCGTCCTTGGCGCTATCAAACAAAAGAACTTTTACCACCGCTCTCGAAAAGTAGTGGATGAGCAGGAGAATACCTCCGCCGGATACCGTGTCCATCAGTTTGAAAACATGTATGCCAATCCAGTAGCCGGTAATACCTATTACTATACAGTCCTGGCTGTGAATGAAAAAGGCAGGCTCCTCCCTCATGCCGGGATCAAGGAAATCGTTCCGATGGACAACAGGCCAGATACCACAGGCGTGATCCATACTGCCTACGTCCAGGATATCGATGAATGGAATTTTGAGTGGTCGGCTCCGCTGAATAGTGACGACATCTATCTTTGGGAAGCATGGCTCATGCCAAAAAACCAGCTAAGCCTGTACCACAGCGAGCAGGAAAAGAATACCCAGAGTATGTATGAGGGCAATTTTGATGCCTGGCAAAGCAAATCCATTCAGCTCTTTGAGTATCCAAATGACCTGATGCACACCATTCCCGTCCATTTCTATGCGATGAAACCACAGGAAATGGGGCTTTCCCTACCGACAAAGCTGGATGAATACCGAGTAGTATTGGGCTACACGGATTTCAGCGGTTTAAAAGCCTATAGCCTGGGAAGGGAAATCCGAAATATGCAATCGGCAGACAAGCCTCTGATACCTCACTTTACTGTTCAGGACACTCCCAATGACAAAGGTGACGGCATTACCATTTCCATCGGAAAACCCCTTGCCTACATAAACCAAGCAGCTTTTACGGACAAAGAAAAACGCCGGATGATGATCAATTATGAACTATCCGAAAACTTTAATTACAAAGTCCGGAGCGTCGTATTCGAATTTTACACTCCAGACGGCACAAAGATTGGAACCGCCACAGAACACTTTATCGACAAAACACTTACCTATACCTTCCCCAAAGAATATAGCAATATCAAGGCTATGGATATCCATATCTTCGCAAAGTATGCAAATGGCAATGATACCGAGGACACCTACAGCAAGCAAAGCCTCACTTTCGAGGAAAAATATCGCCGATTTGTGAGCGGAGACGTCTATTACAATGGCCAAAACCTATCCAAACGCTATTACGATATCGCCAGTATCACAAGGCTCGATCTGGATTACTTTCCCGGAAAAAGGATAAATACCCTGGCAAGGCTCTATGACGATATCGTCTCCTACGAAGATGTGTTATACAAACAGATAACTGATGTCGATCCCAAAACCAAGCTTCTCAAGCTGAGCCCGGACATTGTTATCGAAGCCAATCCAGAGCTGGGGGATATGTTTAGCGCCAGCATATACAGAGACGTATTCACAAAGAAAATGGACGACATGAAAGCTCAAATCGAAGAATTGAGCACAGAAGCAGGCAAATATGATGCTGCTTCGGTTCCGGATTCGATTTCCACTGTTCTTCAGCACCAGCAAGCCATGTACGAATACATCACCAATCATCCTGCATACATCGCTGCGGAGAGTGCAAAGAGCGACCGAAGCTGGTTGCGGACACTTGTCAATACGAGGCAACAGAATGCCAGAACGTTTTCCTATAAGATGAGGCTGACCGATGGTAAAGGGCTATTCAGCACTTCTGAGCCGTATACGATAGAAGGTGAGACAGTATGGACATATCCACAGTCCGAGTGGTTTGACACTACCAAATACCCTACTCTCGTAGGTAGCTTGGTTCTGGCTTTACTCGTAGTCTATACTGTATTACTGACAAAGCGTGGCAAGGAATTGTACATCCGTCCGATCGCAGGATTGGAAGAGCTGGATAATGCAATCGGAAGAGCCACGGAAATGGGCAGACCTGTGATGTTTGTCCCGGGCTGGGGTACTCTGGGTGATGTCTGTACAATAGCATCCATGATGATTCTAAACCAAGTGGCAAAGAAAACAGCGGAGTTTGATGTCCGGCTGATCTCTCCCAATTGCGATTATTACGTGGTTCCTCTGGCGCAGGAGATGGTCAAAACTGCCTATAGTGAAGTTGGCAGACCAGATTCATTCAATCAAAATGATATCTTTTTCGTCTCCGATATGCAATTTGCCTTTAGTGCCGCCGTCAATGGAGTCACGATCCGCGAACGCGTAGCAACGATCTTTTATATGGGCTTTTTCAATGCCGAATCCTTGCTGATGACAGAAACCGGAAACCAATGTGGAGCTATCCAGATTGCCGGAACCGATGCCACTACTCAGATTCCATTTTTTATCACCACCTGCGATTATACACTGATTGGAGAAGAATTTTATGCTGCTTCGGCATATATGTCTCAGGACCGCGATCTTGTCAGTATGCTCAAAGCCCAGGACTATTACAAGATTATCATCGTAGCAGTAGTAACTGTTGGAGTTATTCTATCTACTTTGAATTACAATGCTTTGGTCAATGTCATGCCATTGGAATAATAGGAGAAGGATTATGACAAAGATTCCCACCTCCACCCTAAAAAGGCTTCCGCAGTATCTGGAAGTCCTGAAACAGTTTCTACGCGCCGGACTCAAAGAAGTCTCGGTGACCAAAATAGCTGTGTTTGCTGATGTGCATCAGTCCCTTGTTCGCAAGGATCTGGGCTTTACCGGTGTGATCAGTATTCCCAAGCAGGGTTATAAGATCAAAGAACTCTCCAAGGCTATCGAAGCGTGTTTGAATTGGAACGATACTTCTCCATGCTTTTTGGTAGGTGTGGGGCATTTGGGTTCCGCTCTTTTGGGTTATCAGGAATTTGCCCAGAGGGGGCTTTCGATTATCGCAGCCTTTGATAACGATCCCAAGCTGATCGATACCGTTGTTCACGGCATCCCGGTGTATTCCATATTGGATTTTACTCCGCATGCAAAGCAACACCAGGTCGAAATCGGGATTATTACCGTTCCTCCGGAATCTGCCCAGCTCGTCTCCGATATTATGATTCATAGCAGTATCAAGGCTATCTGGAACTTCACACCACACAAGATTAGCACTCCTCCCGGTATTATCGTGGAGTATGTGGATATGTTTGCCTCATTGGCTGTGTTATCGAGACGTCTCGCAGAGAATGTATAAAAGCCCATGAAAGTATTGCTGATCTCGCCAAGGGCAAAGACAGGTGGCTTGGAGTCGCTCAGAAGCGGAAATCAGCTCTTACAAGGGATTCTGTATGTAGCGGCAGCAGTAAAACGGGCTGGACATTCAGTTATTGTAGTGGTAGCAGATGCTTCGGACGTAGGAAACTACATCGAAAAATACGATCCTGAGATTCTCGGCATTTCATGTGTGACTGCGACTTATCCCATAGCCAGAGACCTTTTGAAAAAGGTAAGGCTCTCACATCCAGAGCTATATACGATAATTGGTGGACACCATGCCACATTTTTGTACAAGGATGTGATAGCAGAGACAGATGTCAGCTATGTCTGTCGCGGCGAGGGAGAAGAGGTCTTTGTTCAGCTTTTGGAATCTCTGCAAGCCGGGGAGCCCTATCCGGCAATCGAAGGCATTGTCTATCAAAAGGATGATAAATACTACAACGATAATACAATTGCCATATTGGACGATCTGGAAAGCCTGCCCAGGATTACATTTGACCTTGTAGAACCGGGTACCAGCTTTACACCAAAGATAGTATCCAGCCGAGGCTGTCCATTTCACTGCTCATTTTGTTCGATCTCAGCTTTCTATTCCGGCAAATACCGTCAACGCTCTGTCGAATCTGTCATTGAGGATATCGAAAGCTATATCAGCTGGGGTTATGACAGCTTTTGGTTTCATGACGACAACCTGACAGTAGATGGGACTTGGGTACGAAGCTTTTGTAATGCCCTCATCAAAAAAAAGCTGAATATCAGTTGGAACTGCATGTCCCGCGTGGATACTATTTGCCGCGATCCTCAATTGATAGAATTGATGGCAAGATGCGGATGCAAACTTCTGGCGATAGGGATCGAAAGTGGGATTCCCGAAGTGCTGGAAAAGATGCACAAAAAGATCGACCACCAGCAGATAAACCGCGCCATAGACATCCTGAACAAGATCAATATCTCGCATAATTGGTATATGATTCTGGGTAGTGGAGATGAATTTGATCAGCCTCAATACATCGAAAAAAACATCAAATTCTTTCAGTCCCACCGCTTTGGATATGTTTTGATCTCGATTCTGACTCCCTTCCCCGGGACGGAGCTATATCACAAATTGGAATCCGAAGGCCGTCTGTTACACAGGGATTACGAGAAATACGATATTGTTCATTGTGTTTATCAGCCCCATGGAATGTCTCCTGAGGAACTGGAAGCGTTTTTGCCCAGGGCATATATGAGAGTTTACCTCTCCAAAGGCTGGCGTTTGATCCCTCTCATTTTCAAAAGTATTCGTTCCGGAGCCATCAGAACGGGGATGATCACCGGATCCCTCAAAGCCCTCTTCAAAACTTATGTCTTCCGTCAGTCACTCAGCCAAGCCCTCAATAAAAAGAAATAAACAAACAAACAATATCAATCCCAGCAGATCTGCCGAAAATGTCTTCAAGAAAATAGATATATCATCAGCGGAATATAAAACAGGGCTATCAAGATCGAAATCGAGACCATCGTGGCGGCAAACTCCCGATCCATATTCTCCAAATTGGCAAATATCAAGGTGTTAAAGCCCACTGGAGTGGCGGAATTTACGATAACCACGACCCTCGTAATTCCCTCCAATCCAAAGACGGTCGCCAATAGCCATCCCAATCCCAATCCTATCCCCATCCTGATAAAGATAGCCAGGATTGCATAGCGCAAGTTCTGTAGCTTTGGCTCGAAATAAAGACCCAAGGCAATCATGATCAGAGGTGTGGTAGGTTGGCCAACGAGCTCGAGAAAATTGATTCCCGCAGTAGGGATATGGACGTTTAAGCCTTTGATCACAAATGCTATCAGCATTCCCCACAGCGGTGGGAGGCGGAGAAACTTGCTCCACTCGATCCTGTCGCTTTTGGAATTATCTCCATATTTGATGGCATTGTAATAGATAAAAGTAAAGATCAAGATACTGTTTCCCATATCAAATAGAGATGCTCTGGCAAGGCCTTCATTTTCGAAAGCAGCCCAGAAGAAGGGCAGGGAAAAAGCAGTATTCATGATCATTGTCCCCACCAAAAAGCTGCCAAAAGTAGTGCGTGGCATTTTTAGCAGTCGGCCAACTGCAGATGAGATAAAATACACAAGGAAGACGACCAGCATAGCAGAGACGGGGATAAATGCCATATTAAGATTCAGTTTTGCCCGATAGATAGAGAGAACAGTAAGGGCAGGGAGCGTAATTGCCAGTACCAGTTTTAGCAGTACTGGAGCATCCTCTTTTTTGAGCAAGTGTGCTTTCTTTGCTCCGATCCCGACGAAGAATGCGATTATGAGAGGGAGGATCTTTTCGATAAAGGGGTTCATTTATTTACCAGGGTAGTAAAAACTGCGGAAGAGCAATTCCATCTGCCCGGAGAGTATCTTGTTGTGGTTCTTGTCTTTCTCTGTCTCAGGTTCTTTCACCAATTCCCAGCTCGATAGTTTTTGCAGCACTTCTGTCAGCTGCCATTTATGTTTGAATTCCTTATCATTCAATGTTTCCAGTTCCAGCAACTGCAGCTTGCTGAATCGTTTGCCAAACCCCTTTGCATAGACAATCCCAGTATCGACTTTCATCGGATAAACCTCTGCAATTGATATAATATCCATGATCTCATCACGGGTGTATTTTTCCGATATCCTTAGTTCGTGATACACCTCCCGCTCACTGTCAAAACTACGCCCATTGACCATTGCAAGGGGATTTGTATCGTATCCTGATTGATTGATTTGATTCATTGTAGTGTAGTTAAAAGTGAATCGGATGTCTTCCTGTACCTTTTGTTCGAACACATTCTGGATGATAAACAAAGCTATAAACGAAAAGAAGAAAGCCATCAGTGGCGCAACTACCCAAGCCAGTGAGATCTTGCCCAAGATGTTATACTTCAGGTTTTTGCCACCTTTGACAAGTCCGATTCCAACGATTGCCCCCACTATGACCTGGGAAGAAGAAACAGGTACCAAAGGAATGGTAGGCAAGCCTACTTTTAACAGCAGATTATACAGTCCCCTCGAGGCAAATAGAAACAGGACTATGGCTTCAGCCATTACAGCAATCAAAGCAGTCAACGGAGAAAGGTGAAAGAGGTCTTTCCCCACGGTTTTCATCACTTTGTGTGAATAAGTATAAATCCCTGCCACAATAGCCAGAGAACCCATCAGATAAAGCTGTGAAAGACCATCAAAGACAAATAGCTTCCCCACAGCGAAATCTTTGAATGGAGATACCGGAACAAAGACACCGACGACGTTGGCAATGTTATTGGCACCCAGGCTATATGCCCCAAAAGCACCGACAATCACAAGGGCATGGCGTGTATAGACATCCTGTTCCAACAGATGGATATGTCCACGACTCAGGAAGCGGCGAAACAGCACAAAGAGCAATGCAGCTATACCACCGGATAGAACAAAAGCAGTTACCCAACTGGAAGCTATCGTGATCAGTGAATTGTAGTCCGTTAAACGCCCAGAGAAATAATTCCATCCGATCAAAGCACCCACAATCGTCTGAGATGTCGAAACAGGGATGCGTATCCTCACCATTACAGTGATTGCAGCAGCAGCTGCCAAAGCCACAGTGAATGCTCCGCCAATTGCATCGACAGATCCCAGCCTTCCCAAGGTCTGTGATGGGCCACTACCCTCGATCATTGCTCCCAAAGTAATGAAAATCGCCGCTATCAAAGCAGCTTTTTTAAACTTGAGCATTCGGGTTTCGACTGCAGCTCCAAAGATATTTCCCGTATCATTGGCACCAAGTGACCATCCCAGAAAAAGCCCGCTAAGCAGATATACAAAAATCATGATTGGTGTGGCTTCGTTACCCTAAAGCTGACGCTTGATCGTATATATTGCCAGACGGTCGCATACAGCCTGGGCATAATCCGAAATCTTTTCGATATGGATGGCAAACCAACGGAGCTGGCTCTTTCGCGATAGCTCGATATCCAGGGCAAAAATCTGCCGGCGGAGCTTCTCTCCAAGGTGATCTGCCTCACGTTCAAAGAAATAGACTTTATGAATATAGTTGTTCACTGCAGGGAGGTCGCGGAAGAATGATCTCACTGCTCCTACAAGCTGTTCTACAGCAGAGACGGATGCACGAGTAGTCTGGAGCCAAAGGTCATTCAGTTCCTGCTCTATCTCAGGCATCTCGATCGAAAACTGCAGTAGCGAATCCTTTATGTTGTCGATAACCTCGTCTGTATTTTCCAGGATAGCCAAAACGTCACCACGGTTTTCTGGAATCAACGTTCTCTCATAGAGATAACGCTCGATAGCCACTCTCAGATCATCAGCTTTTTGCTCCCTTTCCCGGATCATCGCCAGTCTTTCTTCAAACTGAGCTGTTCTACCATGCAGATAATCCTCAATTCCAAGCTGAAACAGGAGCCCGGCATCACTCACAATATCGAGGAAGAGGTCGATCTGAGTCTCAATATGCTTTGTTGTTTTTAGTAGTAGTGCCATTATCTCACCGCATTGTTTTATTTAACCGTTCATTATATTTTTTTGGCACTATTTTGTCAAGGATTCCCCTTCAGGCTTCCGGTTAATACCAATTTACTCAGATCAAAGGAATTTGCGCGCAACCTTTCGAGGATACCGTCATACACTTCTTTGGTGATGGAATCCGGACGTACAAGTATCCATAAGTATTTACGATTTGGCTCACTTACGACAGCATAGCTGTAATCCTTTTGATCCAGATCGATGATCCAGTAGTTTCCCCGGAAGGGCCAGAAAAACTGGACACGTAGCTTTGAATTGCTCTTGTCAGTTACAAATGCCTTGCCCTTTATCTGTTTCTTGATCCGGGTCATCTTCTGATCATAATAGCTGATATTGTGGACAATGATATATCCCTTGTCAGACAGAGTATATTCGGCAGATGCTACTTGTGCATCTCGGGGTTGAAAAGTATTGGGGAAATATGCCAGCTGATGCCACATCCCCAGATATCTTTGCAGATCTACCTGATTCACTGTTTGCAGAGGAGCCGGACGGGCGTTCAAAGTGCTGAAAAGTGCCAACAATAGGATCACCGACATAATAGAAAGATTGGACATACTCACCTCACAAAACATCATTCTATGTATATAATAGTTTGTTTCAGAGTACTTGCAATAGGGTATTCGGTCGTCGGAATCTGGTACAATATCTCAATTGTGTACTCACAATCATAACACTCAGAGGCAGATAACGACAATGACTATCCTGTAGCGATGTCTTGGAAGTGATGGATTATCCCATGGTTCTGAAAACCGATTTTTTGGGTGTCAACTTAGTAGTCAAGCGTATATCAAGCCTATATCAAGCGTATATCAAGTGTATTCACGAATAGACTTGATATAGGGGAGATATCCAGTAAATATGGATTTGAGTAGTAGAGGATTCAGATGCGAAAAGTGATAGATTGATAAAACAAATGAATATTGGTTTGCGTTCATTTCGAAGGTGGGATTCATCTTTTTTAATAATTATGGATGGTTTATGACCAAGGGTTTAAGATTCTGAATTGAGGGGTACCCCGATAGTAATGGTCAATCCTTCATTGTCCTTGCTGTTTGAAGAGATGGTCCCTTCAAATCTATCCACGATTTGCTTTACTATGGCGAGTCCGAGTCCCATGTTTTCAACTCGACTTTTAGTGGTAGCAAATGGTTCAAAGAGTTTATTATGCATATCAAAAGAAATACCGGGTCCGTTGTCCTGTACTTCGATAAAAGCCATATTGCCTTTTTTGTGACTGGAGACACCGATAATTTTGTTTTCACAATCAAATGTATCAAGGGCTTGAATGCTGTTGAAGACCAGGTTTATGATGACCTGCTCGATATAAATCTGCTTCCCTTGGATGGGTAAGCTCTGCTTAGTGGTGGATAGTTGCAGATCAATACCATGGCTGGCAATTCTGGAAGCAATCAAAAGCAAAGCATTATCGATGGCGTCGTGCAGATCAAACTTTTCTTCCGAAGTGTCATCATTATCTTTCCAAAACTGTTTCATGTGTTCGATCAGAACATCCATTCTTTTAGTGGAATCAGCGATGCTATGAACCACATTTGTAATGATGGAGGGCAGGAAACCGGGATTGTGTTTATCCCAATAAAGAATACTTCCGGAAGCTATTTTGATGGCATTCAGCGGATTACCAATATCGCTCAGGATTCCTTCTGCAATGATCCCTATGGTGGCAAGCCGGGAGTTTTTCTCGATAGCACGCATGGTTTCGATATCTTGCTTTTCGATATCAAAATTTACTTGGATCGAGCTGAGTTTTTGCGAGAGTTCCTCCGTGTGGCATAATCTGCGGCTTTCCAAGTAGAGCTCGAGGTAATGGTAAGCCTTTTCATAGATTTCGAATGCTTCGAATGATGTAATCAAGGTGCTATAGCACTCCATCAGGCTGTTTTGGTTTTGAATCTTTTTGGTGCCATTTTCCGCCAATAGGATATAATGTCTGGCTTTTTGATCGTCACCCAGGGCAGCATAGACTTTTGACAAACCGGTACAGGCAAAGACTTCGTGCATAAAGAACTGCTTTTCGTTTGCTTCTCTATTTGCAGCCTCAAAGTGTTTCAGCGCAGTCTGATAATCATTAAGGTTATAGTAATTGCTGGCAATATTGACTAATGTCGTCAGAGCCACTTCCGTTACCTGGGTTTGAATTGCCAGATTGTGCCCTTTCCAAAGGTACTCGAGGGCTTTTTCGTAGTCTTTCATGTGTGAATATGCATAGCCAATATTATTCAGGGACACGATGTTGTTTTCCGCTTTTTGGATGGATGCGCTCTGATACTCCAAAGCCCGATTAAAATCACCTATCAGACCATAAACAAACCCGATGGCACCCAGTATGTCTGAAGTAAGGATATTGTTATCCGCCTGTTGGCAGATGTCCAAAGCTTTTTTCAAGTATTCCAGGGCTTCCGTATTTTGGGAAAGGTTGATCAGGGTAGCACCGGCAATATAATTCAGATAAGCTTCATCCTTTATGCTTTTTAGTCTTTTTGCCAGAATAAGTGCTTTGATTACATAGCTTTTGGTCTTGGCATGCAATCTGAGACGAAAACTGGTACGTACCAGATTTACATACAGTTCGAGACGCTCTGTACTATTTGCGGCGAGCTTTAGCTTTTCCTCAATTTCAATAAGCTGGGACAGGGTGGTTTCTGGGTTTTTCATCGTTTGACATCCAATTTTTTCCGTAGAGTCAATCGGCTGATTTTGAGATAGTCGGCAGCTTTGCTTTTGTTTTGATGAAACTTGTTCAAAACGGCTTTTACGATTATCGCTTCTGCTTCTTCCAGTGGTAGGGAATCACGGTTGAAACCTATGAATACGCCATTTTCCTCTTCGCTGAGATGCTCCTCCGAGCTATGTTGAACAAGGTGTTTTACCTTAAGCTCAATATCATCGTGGAGCAAAACGGCAATTTCGATCGTGTGTTCCAACTCTCTGATATTACCTTCCCAATCCTGTTCCTGGAGATATTGGGCAGCCTCTTTGCTGATATAGCGAAAACGTTTCCGTTTTTGATCGGCAAACAAAGCCAGAAACATCTGCGCAAGGGGTATTACGGCATCCTTTCTTTCGCGGAGAGGTGGAATGATGATGCTTCCGGAATTGATCCTAAACAACAAATCTCGGCGAAAACGGCCAGCCTCAACAAGCTTGTTCAGGTCTTGGTTGGTAGCACAAACAATGCGGATGTCCAAACTGATTTTTTTGATTCCTCCGATGCGATACATTTCCTTTTCCTGGATTACACGCAGCAGTTTTGGCTGCATATCTATCGGCATATCGCCAATTTCATCCAGAAAAATCGTTCCTCCCTGTGCCAATTCCAGCTTGCCGGGCATGCCTTTTTGGCGCGAGCCGGTATAGGAACCGCCTTCATAGCCAAAGAGTTCGCTTTCAAAGAGAGAGGGAGAGATGGCAGAGCAATTTATTCCGATAAAGGGGCTGGTAGTATCTCCCTTTCCATAGTGGATAATTTTTGCGATAATCTCTTTACCTGTGCCGGTTTCGCCTTGGATAAGGATGGGAATTGATCTATCCTGATGGAACTTACCAGCCATCTCCACCACTTGTTTCATCGCTTCAGAGAAGATACCCACTTTGCCAACGCCAACAATATCGGCATACACCGATTGCAGAGACGAAAGTTGATCCTGTATTTCACGGGTGCTTTGAGAGAGTTTTTGGTCAAAATTGTATTTGAGCTCAGTGTTTTCTTGCAACAAGAACTGGTGCTGCGCAATTTTGTCGACTACGATAGCAAGTTCATCTACGTTAATAGGCTTTAACAGATAGTCAAATGCACCGGCACGGAGTGCTTCAACCGCAGTGCTGATGTTGCCAAAGCCAGTTATGATAACAATATCCATCATCCGTAGCCTTTCGTCTGCCTTAATTGCTTGCAAGAGCTCAATTCCGGACATATCCGGCATCATGATGTCTGTGATCATAGCAGGAAAATACTCGGTTTCAAGCAGCTTGAGAGCTTCTTTGGCTCCGGAGCATTGCCTTACGCTATGCCCAACAAAATCCTCCAGAAAGTTTGCCAGTGAGCCTCTGCTCAGTTTATCGTCATCTACCAATAAGATGTTCATGCTTTGGTTCCTTTGCTATCTGTTTGTAAGAAATATCTGAAAAGTCGATCCGCTTTCTGCGTTTTTCTGATATACAATCCGGCCATTAAATCTATCGACGGCGTGTTTTACGATCACCAGTCCCAATGATATGTTGTCGTCCCATTGCACTGAAGAATAGCTGTTGCTACCCAGTTCCGGACGCTGGGAATAGATGCTGAAGTTGTCCAAAATCTCGAAATAATTGATACCACCATCCGTATCGCTTTTTATGATGATTTGCTTGTCTGTTTGCTGAGAACTCTCTGATTGGGACAGCAGGTGTACCAGAATGTTTATCACTATTTGTTCGATATGGATTGGGTTGCAAAGAATCTGGGGATCGCTTGTGGAAAGTAACTGTTCCAACCGGATATTATGAAAATCGATCTGTCCCTGCATCAGTTCGATTGCTTTGATTAGTACCTTATTTAGGCCAATAAGCTCGGTTTTGGCTTCTTCCGTATCTTTCCAATAGTGTCTCATGTTTTTGATGAGACCATCAATTTTCTTCGCAGACAGAGACATATCTTCTGCTGCGCGGGTAATAATATCCGGTAAAAATCCGACATTCTTTTTGTTCCAGTACAATATGGAGTCCGAATTTACTGTAATTGCACTGAGAGGCTGGTTTATTTCGTGTGTAATGCCACCGATAATGATTCCAATTGAAGCCAGGCGTGAAGCTACATCGATAATGTTCATGGACTCGTACTGGCGTTTTTCGGTTTCAAAGGAGGTGTTGATCTCGTTAATCTGCTGCTTCATTCGATCTGCATACAGTTTATCTTCTATCTCGGCATATCTTTTCAAAGCTTCAAATGCGTCCTTGTGGTGTGAAATCCGATAATAGCAATCTGCCACTGTTTTTAATACTTCCAGTTGCACTGTCGCAGCCCCGACCGTATCAAGAGTCTTTTCGATATCTTGAATTGAAGCAATTACCTGAGCAGTATCCTGCAAACCTATATATGCCTTAGCAATGCCAGCCGTGCAAAGAAATCTGTCGTATCCGGAGATTTCTACCTCATCCGGACTGTGCAGTGCTTTTCTAAAACAGGCCAGTGCTTTGTTAAATTCCTTGTTTAGGAGGTGTTTTGTAGCTTTTCTGATAAGCTCATCAATCATCCTGTGTCTCCTTGTGCAATGCAAAGGACTAAATGATGTGTTTGTTTTGAGCAGATTCTATAGATCCTTTGTTCAGCATTTCACCATCATGCCAAGGCTTAGTTGCTCGCCATTCCTGTAAAGTGTTTTTTGAAATGGTGATTAGTCGGCAAGCATTTTAGATGTGTTCTTCATCTTCGGTGAACGTCACAATTGATACTATGACAGGCATTTAAATCGCTCTAAAACACATAGGATACATCTCTGAACGTGATAGGAGGCAATACACTATCATGGAGAGTAGAGAGTATGATGGGGGTCTTTTCGGGATGTTTCATCACTATGTAGCAATGAGGATGAATGAGTTTGAGCATGTATTGTTCAGCCTTAGAAGGGATATCGTGAAAGCGAAACTGATAATAATATTACCGGTGGCAAGTAAATTATCGGAGGTTAACTCAAGCCGGTAACTCTCTTATCAGTCAGAAATGCCTTCGTAATAGCATAAGCAATTGTTTAGCAACATCATAACAGCATCGTGAGTTTTTGGTTCATAACGTGCAATATGATGCTGTATAGAAAAGACAAAGGATGCAGGATGAGCACAATAGATCGCGAAAATGATGAGCCCAAAACTGAAAATTCCACAAATCCCAAGGATGGGAAACCCGCTGATATGAGCTACTATAGGGACTCTTTACAGAATCCTATAATGGATGAAGACACATTGCAAAAGAAATTGATGTCAATCACCGTGTCCCCTCTTGAATCTCAGAATGAGCCAGAGGAAAAACAGGAATCACAATGTACCGAAACAGATGAGAAAGTAGATAAGGAAGGAAACAACAAGGTTAAAATATTCAACAAATTCGCGGAAACCTTGCATAAAACTGGGCAAGTTACCTCCATTATGCTTATTTTGCTAATGTTTTTTGGTGTAGGCTTGTCTGGAGCTGTTATCAGCAGTTCTCTATATCAGGCAATGAAAGAAACTGACGATCAGTTTCTACCTGTTATTGTAGTTTTAAAAGAGCAGTCGGATGTGGACAAGCTGTATATGGAAGCGAGAAATCTTGGGAGAGACGAGCGGAGAGCGTTTGTAATGAATAGACTGATAAGCTATGCAATAGATTCACAAGCTGACTTGAGAACGAAGCTCGAGCAATTGGAACAAGCCGGATTAGTGTCGGATCTTCGCTTTCTTTGGATCACCAATGTGATCGGAATGAAGGCTACCAAGGAAGGTATCAACAGTCTCGCTGGTCACCCAGATATTGAGAGGATAGAGTATGATCCATTGCGGCAATTGATACCAAGTCATCCAATTGATATTGATTTTTCTACCGAGCGAAAATCCCCAAACAAAGGCACCAAAAACGATAGAGAAATAACACCAAACGTTAGTCTGATAAACGCTCCTCAGGTATGGGAGCAAGGATTTGAAGGAAGTGGAGTGGTTGTGGGTGTGGTGGATACTGGTGTAAACTACAATCATACTGATCTATCCGGTAGGTTATGGACACATCCAAACTATCCGAATCATGGGTACAATTTTTTCTCTAACAATTTCGACACATTAGACGGGCATGGACATGGAACTCATTGTGCAGGAATTATTGCCGGTAATGGCGCTTCCGGGATTCATACTGGAGTAGCGCCCCAAAGTAAGATTATGGTACTGAGAGTTACAGACGCGAATGGTCAAGGCTCACAGCAAAACGTATGGAATGCAGTTCAATTTGCCATCCAAAATGGTGCCGATATTTTAAGTATATCCATGGGTTGGCAGTATTCGTGGTATCCTGATCGAAGTATGTGGCGCAATGTGATGACCAATGCGTTAAGTGCCGGGATTAGTTCTGCCGTGGCGATTGGAAATGAAGGGAATGCTGGATTGCGCACTCCCGGAGATTGTCCCCCACCCTGGAGACATCCCGATCAAACCCTTGTCGGTGGTTATAGCGGAGTAGTCAGCGTTGGTGCTACAAACAACCTCGACCAAGCTGCAAGTTTTTCTTCTCGGGGACCTGCGGCATGGCATCTGATAAGTCCCTATTTTGACTATTCTCTCAATCCTGGCATTGGGTTGATCAGGCCGGATTTGGTAGCACCGGGGGTAGATATAGTCTCTCTTTCCACTGCTTATGATAATATTTCATATGCCACAATGTCCGGGACATCGCAAGCTACTCCGGCAGTCGCTGGTGTTATGGCTCTGATGTACTCCAAAAAGCCGTTATCCAGCCCGGAAGAGATATCTCAGCATCTGGAACAGAGCACATTGCAGCTATCTACCGTTAAAAATAACATCACCGGTTCAGGAAGAGTTGATGCACTGGCCGCATTAAACAATCTGGCAGCATACATTAGCATTCATGGATACACTATCGATGGGATAAACAGTTCGTATGCACATTCGGGTCAAACGATAAACTTGGGCATAAACCTGATAAACTATGGTATTTATGATGTAGAAAACATTAATGCAGTAATAACGAGTACCGATCCATATGTGACAATCCATAGCAACAGCGTCTTTTATGGAGATATAGATGGTTTGGAAATGGCCCTTCCATCAAATACCTTTGTCCTTAGTTTTGCGTCTAATACACCACACAATCATCGTGTCCAATTGGTCCTTGATCTTAGTGCATCCGGTGATGTGGTGTGGGAGCAGGAAATGTTTATTGATGTTCAGGCACCGCAGTTGGAACTACTATTCCCGATTGTATCTGATCCACTTCCCGGAGGCAATGGAAATGGCATTGCCGAAGCCGGAGAAACATTGGAACTATATTTTCCTATAATAAATTCCGGTGGTTTTCCAATCCAGGAATTTTCGGTTCAAATTCAAAGTCTGGATAATCTCGCCACTATCAATCATGTATCAAATACTCATTATACCTCACTGCCAACGGACGAAATACTATATCCGTATTTGAACCTGTGTATTAACAACCAGGTAGTGACAGGTGATGAAATACGCTTTTCCTATGCAATTCAAGGCGTATATCATGAATTCTCTGGAGTTTTTTCTGTGTTTGTGGGTGGAGTTAATAACATACAGGTAGGAGCAGGTAATCTGATCAATTCTCCATCGGAAGCAAGTCCAATCAATATCCACTACCGAAGTCTGAGAGGACAGGCTGTCTATACTTTGGCAGAGTTACATCAGGCAGGATATGTATCTCAGGGAGGGGCGATAATACGGGGTATGGCTTATTATGTGGAGGCTGCTCCTTTGCATCCATTGCCAAACTTCACTATTCGGATGAAACACACAATAGCTACGGATATCTCACAACACGATGATGGACCCTTCGAAACGGTTCATTCCATGGCTACTTTTCTTCCCACAGCTGGGAACTGGAATTTTATAACCTTCGATACTCCATTTAATTACAATGGTGTTGACAATATCCTCGTCGATACAGCATTTTCACAGACTGTGGCATTCAGTAGCTCCGGTCAGTTAAGAATAAATACTGTTCCAAACGGTTACCGTTTTGTTAGGGCTGATAATGCAAACCAAAGTAATGCCCCCACTACTCATATCTCCTCAAACAAGCCACAGATAGCATTTCAAATGATACCGAATCCTCCTCATTATGGGGACATAAGCCTTACAGCTGTACATACTGGCACCGAAGTAGCTCTTGAATGGGAAACGACATTGGCGGATGCCATGAATCTGATAGGGTATGCAATATACCGGAATGGCATTTTACTCCAAAACGTAGGTATCGAGCAGCTATCATATACAGATGTCAGTGTTTTGCCTGCCACTTGGTACTATTACTTCATTCAAGGCATCATCGATGACGATGAAAGTTTCGCTTCAAACATCATTGGTGTGCAAACTCAGAATGCTATTCCAATGCCATTGATTGATCCTGTACAGCCAATTCAGTATTCATCGATCTTAATCTCTATAAGTACCGATACTCAAGGTGCGACAATCAGATACACTACTGATGGAACGGATCCAAACGAATCATCCACTCTTTATTCTGAACCCTTCTCTACCGATTGTTATCAGACTTTGGTAAAAGCAAGGGCTTATAAAGCAAACCACTTTAGCAGTCTCATTGCTGAAAGCCAGTTTTTTATACTAAGACCTCCTGTAGAAATGGCACTTGAATCAAATCCTGGATCTGTAAGTATTACGTGGCAGCCGCCTGTATATGATGGGGCTAGAACAATGAACAGATCACGTACAATTGTTTCAGTTCAGCGTGAACACACCAAGCATTCACTGTCCCGTGAGGTTCCTTTGGGCTACAACCTGTATAGATCCGGAGATGGCATTACATTTGATCGGGTGAATGCTGATATCATAACAGGCATATCCTTTGATGATGAAGGACTACCCAGCGGAGAATTCTTTTACTATGTGACGGCTGTATATGAGCCGGGTGAATCCGAGGAGTCGAATATTGTTTCTGAAATGGTAACGGGGATACTTCCAGCTCCAGAGTTTGATCCTGCTCCGGGTGAATACTATGAGCCAATTACAGTATTCATCCAATCCGAAGTAACTGACACAGATGTATATTATACCATAGACGGCAGCGATCCAGATTCCTCAGCAATTCTTTATGAGGGATCCGGCATTTCCATAAATGGTACTACGATGATAAGGGCTATAGCGATGCACACAAACTGGCACAACAGCAGAATCAATTCCGCCCTTTATACTATAGAGACATCGAATAGTGAAGATTATGTTACTCTGCCGCTAAAGACTGAATTGATCAAGGCTTATCCCAATCCATTCAACCCCATAAGTAATTTGATGTTTGGCATATCAAACCCAATGCAAGTCAAGCTGGAGGTGTTTTCGCTTCGAGGTCAATTGGTCAGATCCTTGATTGATAAGAGAATGAGTCCAGGATACCATACCATTATCTGGGATGGAACAGACAACGGGAACAAGCCTGTAGGTAGTGGAGTATATCTTTACAAATTGACTGCCGATAGGACAAGTCAGATCATGAAAATTCTAATGATAAAGTAAAAAAAATAAGGATAGATGAAATGAAACACTCAGTTTACAAAGCCAGATATCTACTGCTGATTATTATTCTTGCTTTCGGAATAGGTGGGTTAGCTGCCCAATTCGCAGGTGGTAGCGGTACCTTGGCAGATCCCTATAGAGTACAGACTCCAGAGCATCTCAATAACGTTAGATTTTACAGGAATGCGCATTTTGTCCAAATAGCGGATATTGATCTTTTGCAATATCTGAGTCCCGGTGGTGCAGGCTACAATAGTGGCCAGGCTTGGGAACCTATTGGTACTGAGACTCCTGATATGAGTTTGAGATTCATTGGTACCTATGATGGTGATGGATACTTGATATCCAACCTGCTTATAAATCGGCCGAGTCAACACTATATCGGTTTTTTTGGATTTCTGGGAGTCGGCAGCGGTGTAAAAAACGTGGGTCTGGTTGATGCAAACATCAGCGGAGGAATGCAAGTGGGTGGGCTTGTTGGAGGAACAGATCAAGCCTGGGTGGCAAATTGCTTTGTCCAGGGATCTGTAAGTTCTACAGCAATCACAGGCTTATTAGCCGGATCCATAGCAAATGGTTCAAATGTCCAGCGTTGTTACTCTTCTGGCAGCGTTAATGCTGCAGGGAATACTGTAGGGGGACTACTGGGTGCATTATCAAACTACAGTAATCTCAGCGCAAGCCATTCTCATACACAGGTAACCAGTGCCGGAGAAGCAATTGGCGGGCTGATCGGGTTGCATTGGATTAGCTCGTCCGTGACAGATTGTTATTCCACAGGGGTTGTACTGAGTCCCGGTGATGATGTGGGTGGTTTGATTGGAAAACAGCTTTACGATGCTCTGATTCAGTTTTCTTATTGGGATACACAAACCTCCGGTCTCGTCTATTCAGCCGGAGGAGAAGGAAAATCTACTGCACAGATGTATCAGCAAAGCACATTTATCGGGTGGAACTTTGGCACCGTGTGGTCTATAAACGAAGGAAGCAGCTATCCATTCTATCAATGGCAGGCTTTGCAAACACCACAATACTCTCCTGAGCCTGGTGTTTATGACTATCCCGTGATGGTGAATCTTACTCATCCCAATCCATCTGCTGGGATTTATTATCGAATATCAGAAGATCAGATCGTATGGAACGACTGGTTGTTGTATAATGGAAACGATATTGAGGTGCCGATAGATCATACGCTATACATAGAAGCTTATGCCAGCAGACCCGGGTATTATCAGAGTGATATAGCTGAAGCGACATTCACGGTTTTGGCAACTTTAACATCGCCAACAGCTGATCCTCCATCCGGGACATACCAGGGATTGGTTACAGTAAGCCTTAGTTCTGTGGATGATGATGTTCAAATCCATTATACTACTGATGGTTCCGAACCCACAGATCAATCGCCAGTGTATCAGGAACCGCTCACTTTCATATCTGATACAGTTTTGCAGGCAAGAAGCTTCAAAGATGGCTGGATTCCCAGCTCTGTTCTTTTGGAGGAGTATATGATTGAGCCATTATCCGTCGATGACCAATCTCCGGTTGTAGCTGCTTCAATGCTATTCTCCGCCTATCCCAATCCTTTCAATCCAGATACAAACCTCAGCTTTTTTCTGAGCTTCAGCTCTTATGCAAGGTTGGCTATTTACAACGCTCGGGGACAGCTGATCCGAACTTTGGTATCCAGTTCCTTGTCTTCCGGTATGCATAATTATGCTTGGGATGGCAGAGACGCTAATGGCAATGTCGTTACAAGCGGTATTTATTACTACAGCCTCCATACAGATAGAGGCATTTATACAAAAAAAATGCTAATGATAAAATAAAGAGTATAAAACAGGAGACAAGATGAAGAATGCCTTCATATTAGTAATACTGATACTTGCAGTTGCTTGCCTATCGGCACAGACAATGATAGCCCCTTACAGCGAGAATTTTGATAATATGACTGCCGGAACCGGTGTTGCTCCTCAAAATGGATGGAGCCGTTTAGTGTATCATCCTACAGGTTTTGCTAATGCCACAGTAAATATAGCTACAACGACCCCAAGATCAGCCCCTAATGTAGCACGATTGTTCACAGATTCGACCCCTGGCGCTCAGATTATGCTGATTAGTCCGGAAGCTATAAATTTGGCTTCCAGCAGGATCATTTTTTGGAGTAGAATTTCAGGGACTTCTGCTACTGCACTCCCAGATATGCAGGTCGGATTTATGACAGATCCTACAGATCACAATTCGTTCATGCCCGTACAGAGGATTACAAATCTAAACCTTAGCTATCAGCAGTACGAAGTGTCTTTTCAAGGACACGATTATGACGAGGAAGAGAGATATTTCATCGCTTTCAAACACGGAATATCTGGAGCTAACCGTGCCATACTGATAGATGACTTCTCCTATGAGGTCAATCCACTCCAACCGTTGTTTTCTGTCAGCCCAGTCTCAAAGAACTTTGGAACTGTGGATGTGGGATTGCAGAGTAGTGCGCAAGTTTTCACTATCACAAATGCTGGGATCGGACAGCTTGCTATACAATCCATCACACTTACGGGAAACGATTTGGAGCATTTTACCATAACAGATCAACCTTTGCAGTATCCAGTATTACTATCTAACATTCAATCTATTACCGTTACTGTCGTGTTTAATCCCACATCTATCGGTGATAAAAGTGCCTATCTTAGTGTGTTGGATAACCAGGGCGAGAGGATTCTCCATAGTATTCCATTAAGTGGACGTGGCTTCATTCCTCCTCAAGGGGCAAATCACAATAATCCCATACTAATCACTCTTCCCGAATTTTCTTTTGCTGATTTGTTTGATGATTATTTGAATGACTATGGCCAAAACTGGGTGACTCCCAGCCAGCACTATTTGATAGGTAATGATGTAGTGTTTTCACTGGATCTTCAGGAAGATAGCTATGTATCCTCCGGAGTGGTGGTAAATTTCTCCCACATTGCTGTGACAATTGTGGATAGAGCGCCAGATCCATCAAATCCTGCTCCAGTTTACGTAACCGCAGGTGGACCAGATAGCGCTTCATTTTCACGTTTTCCCCTTCAAGCTGGAAACTACTTCGTAATCGTTTCATCGTATCTGAATTCACCTCCCAATTCTGGCCAGAGCTTCAGTTTCAGCTTCCTTACCGAACCGGCTGGGTCTCCTGTCCTTCAAATAACTCCTGCATCATTCTCTTTTGCTTATGTGCCTATCGGATATAGCAGTTCGAAAGTTTTCAGTCTGAAGAATCCGGGCGGTGGGACGGTACATATCAATTCTATCCAATTCCAAAGCTCTACTTCTGAAATCTCGTACTTTGAACCAGCGGTTACTTATCCCTTTGTGCTGAATGTGGGACAACATATCGACTTCACAGTGGATTTTGTTCCAATTTCAGCAGGTTTTAAGCAAGCTCAGGTAATAATAAACTACCAGCTTGATGATTCGCCTGTAATAGAGCAAGAAAGCGTGAATCTTGATGGAATGGGTTATTTTGAATTTGCTGGTGGCAGTGGAACTGTAACCGATCCATACCTGATTGCAGCTCCCTATCACTTGAATAGCATCAGGTATCATCTGGGAGAAGCTTCCCGGAATAAGCATTTCCTGCAGACTGAGCATCTGGATTTTGACGTCTATCCTTACAATACTGGTAGCGGTTGGGATCCTATAGGATATCATAACACCGATACAGATTACCTCGCTTTTACCGGCAGCTACAATGGAAATGGACTCGAAATCAAAGACTTATACTCCAATCACCCATCCAGGAATCACATAGGTCTGTTTGGTGTGATAGAAGGAGCCAGTATAAAAAACGTCAATATTCGCGAGGCTGATATCAATGGACAGGTCAGAGTTGGTGCATTGGTTGGCTATTCGCTTCCAAATCTCAGTATTATGGCTACTATTGCAAATTGTTCCGTAGTTTCAGGTACGGTAAAGGGAATTGCCTTCATTGGCGGAATGGTGGGTTGGAATGGCAGAGGTCATATCACAAAGTGCTATTCCGACTTACATGTACAGATTTCATCCAACCAGACAAACTACGACCCCCAAGGAAAAATGGGATATGGTGGGCTGGTAGGTTGTAATCTCACCCAAGGATTGGTTGAGTTTTGCTATTCCACATCAACTGTAGATGGTTATGGGGGAGTAGGGGGACTCATAGGTTATCAGTCTCAAGGTACTGTTAAAAACTCCTATGCCAGAGGAAACGTTTCGGGACTCGGTGGCAGGATAGGGGGACTCGTAGGAGGGAACATATTTTTGGCAATTACAGAAAGATGCTATTCAACCGGGATGGTTACAGCTCTTCCGGGTCAGCCTGCTGGAGGTTTATTGGGCTCACTGGAGAATCTTAGCGATTGTACAGTTAGCTTTTGGGATGTAGAAACTTCAGGAATTAGCACATCAGCCGGTAGTGAAGAAGGCAGAACCACTATGCAAATGACCTTTCCATACGATAACCCCCAATCTACATATCTGGGATGGAACTTCTCCGTAAACTGGCAACATGATCAATTGGGAGAAGTAAATGACAGATATCCCTATTTACGCTGGCAGGACCCTATCACACAGCCTCCTGTTCCCCCTACTCCGGTTCTTGCCATTAACAGGATCGGTGATCAAATCCTGCTTTCCTGGCAAGCCATCCAAGGGGCAGGTTTTTACAATATATATGCAGCAGATTCTCCTGTGACTGATGATTGGGGTATTCCAATCGGATCAACCATGGGTACCAGTTTTATCATTCTGATGGATCAGAACAATAGATTCTTCAGAGTTAAAGCAGCTACAATCACTCCATAGCAAACCAAATAAAGGAAAAGGAATTATTATGAAACAGTTAGTTCTTCTTATCGGGTTGATCTTACTTGTATCGACAACCCTTGTTGCTCAAATCTCGGCACCATATACACAGAACTTTGATACAATGACGGCGAATCAGGTCCCCTCTCAAGGATGGACAACCATAGTGCAGAACCAGCCAGCATTGTGGATCATTAATGCTCAAGCTAATGCCAGGTCTGTGCCAAATTTTGCCAGATTATCTGCAAATACCACTACTGGTACAGCAATCCTGATTTCACCAGAAGTCAGTAATCTGGCTTCCTGTAATCTGAAGTTTTGGGTTAGGATTGCCCAGGTGACACCTTTCCCGAATCTGATCGTCGGGGTGATGAGTGATAATACTGATCCAGATTCCTTCGTCCCGGTTCAGACTATTAACGGTTTGAATCAGACCTATCAGCAAGTGGAGATTAATCTCTCCTCTCATGCTGCCAATGGTCCGTATATTGGATTCAAACATGGAGCTAATGTTATAAATAAAAATATCCTGATTGATGATGTGAGCCTCGAGTTACTGGCTACCGGCCCCGTATTTGGCGTCAGTCCCAATTCCAAGAATTATGGATTGATTGGCGTTGGTGAGGGTTTTCAGTCACAGCCCCAGGACTTCTCCATCTCCAATTTCGGGATTGGAAACCTTGGTATTACTTCAGTCTCGATCATTGGTGCAGATGCCGATGATTTTTTCATATCTGCACAACCTGCACATTATCCATTAATTTTGGGAGCAGGAGAATCGGGCACCGTCTCTGTAGTCTTTTCTCCTGAGTCTATCGGCGTCAAAAGCGCTGTTCTACAGATTGTGGATGACATAGGCAGAACAGTAAACGAAGTGCCCCTTAGCGGAGAGGCTTATGTTCCACCAGCAGGAGCTGCCTGCCACGATCCGATTATCATTACTCTGCCCATTACCGATCAAGCCGGAGAACTTAATCTCCCCTTTGGTAACGACTATGCCTCCGCATGGGTTTCGCCAGCTTCAAGCTATCTCAATGGGATAGATGTGGTTTATCAATTCACACTCTCGGAAGAAAGTTATCTCTCCGGAAGTGTTGCCGGAGCAGGTTCTCGAACTGGATTGTTTATTCTGAGTGATTGTCCGGATCCTCTCGATCCAGCCAGTGTCCTGGCAAAAGGTGAAGGGGTAAACGGTGGATCTTTTACTAATGTTCCATTTGCTGCAGGGACATATTTTGCTATTGTCTCCAGTTCACTTACCAGTTCACCTATTTCTTATTCATTTAGTATCGGTGCAGTAGCAGCTGGATCACCCAACCCAGTAATATCTCCGCTCGAAAAGGATTTTGGCCAGACTGTTTTAGGAATGGAAAAGACGCAGCTTTTCACAGTATCAAATTCTGGTGGTTCTGGAATGTCTATCACGTCTATATATTTGGATGGGCTTAATGCAACAGACTTCACATTGGTCAATCCACCTGCTGAATATCCTGCTGATGTAGATTTCGCCCAGCAGTTTAGCTTTTCCATTGGCTTTGCTCCCACAAGTGAAGGTCCAAAATCTGCCAATCTGATCATTATAGACAATCTTGCCAAATCAGAGCACAGTATTCCCCTCTACGGCATCGGATTCAAGCAGTTTGAAGGCGGCAATGGTAGTGTCGGAAATCCTTTTCAGATAAACGATGTGGATCAGTTCAACCAATTGCGAGAATATTTGGGAGTAGCACACACAAACGTACACTTTATCCAAACTGCTGATCTGGATCTGAGTGGTAGTCAATGGCTTCCCATCGGAACTACAGCCAGCCCATTTTATGCCAACCTCGATGGTAATGGCTACAAGATACGTAATCTAACCATCAGCAGACCAATTGTAAATGTGGCAGAAAACAACAATCAAGGGCTTTTTGCAGCTACAAATTCAGCCAGCATGAAGAACCTTGCCATAGTCGATGCTTCCATAACCGGGTATAATATCCTGGGAACAATAACTGGAATTGCTTCTTCTACGGTGATCGAAAACTGCTATAGTACAGGCTCTATTGCCGGATTTGGAAATGTTGGTGGACTTGTAGGACAAAGCTCAGATTCGGTAATCAAGTCTTCATATTCATCAGCTAATGTGAGTGGCGTAAATTCCAGCGGAGGCATTGTTGGTATCCTTAGCAGTACAGTTAATCCCACCATCATCAATTGCTATGCTACGGGAACCATCTCCCAAACAGCTTCAGGTACCGGTATTGGAGGCTTGGTTGGTTTGGCTTTTTCTGGACAGGTTCACAATAGTTTTGCTATAGGAGCCGTTAATGGATTTGGTACACCAAGTAATACATGGGGTGGTTTGATTGGTAATGTTCTTGGCAACCTTAGTTTCAATAGCTTCTACAATACTGAAACTTCCGGGATGACCGATACTACAAAAGGCTTGCCACGCACCACAGCAGAAATGACCTTTCCTTATGCCGAAAACACATATACCGGATGGGATTTTGATACTATCTGGGGAATGGATTTTGTTGGAAACATGAATAATGGGTACCCATATCTGAGAAGCTTTGGAACCACAATCTCTGAAGGGGAGATCAATATTATCACTCCAGAATCAGTTACTTTGGATGCAGGAGTGAATGCGTCTCATCCTGTCGTGGTAGCATTACCAAATTATTCCAACCTCAGCAATATTGTTGTGTTTGGCCTCAACGGAAAAGGTACTCAGGATCTGGCAGTTTCAGTTGGTGCCGGAAACTGGTATGGTTTGATATACTTTAATGGTGCCTGGCATACTTCTAATCCTCCATTAATCGTTGGTCCCGGATACATCAGTTTTATAGGTGTAGATTTTGGAGCTAAAAGTGACGTGATAATTGTTCTTTCCGAAAACGAAGACCCCACTCTTCCAGTCGAACTATCAAGCTTTGCAGCAGTTTTGACTGCTGATATGTATGTTTCTCTATCTTGGATTGTGGAATCGGAAACCAATCATTCTGGATACAATGTCCACAGAAACCAGGTATTGGATATGAATACCGCTATTCGGCTCAATCCTACACTAATCTCGGCTGGAATACAAAATGGGACTCAGATTTCATACAAGTATATCGATACCGAGATTCAGGAAAGTAGCATCTACTATTACTGGTTGGAAAGCGTTGATCTTGATGGTAGCTCCAGGATGTTTGGACCAGTTTCAGTATATGCAGACGGGCAAAACGATGATAATATCAGCCCCGAGCTTCCGCTCCGAACTGAATTGCTAAATGCCTATCCAAATCCATTCAATCCAATTACCAATATCGCTTATGTCATAAATAAACCTGGCAGGGTTCAAATCGGAGTTTACAACGTAAAAGGACAGCTGATCCGTTCGTTTGATCAGCATCATTCACAGCCCGGATATTATAACCAGATATGGGATGGCAAAGATCATACCGGAATAGATGCGGCTTCCGGAGTATATTTCTATCGCATGAACACAAGCGATTACCAAGCCACGAAAAAAATGCTGTTGGCTAAGTAATCCAATAGAATCATCAGCACATACACACTATGGGCGGTCGATAAGATCGCCCATAGTCTTACATCGTGGATTTTCAGATTTTTTCCGGGAAATCGAGTTTGGCAAAGGGTGTACTTTCCATCCAAGGAAACGAAATAGACCCAACAACAAGACAGCAAAGATCATTGATTAATCGGGGTATCGGGCATCGCTCTATCCAAAACAAGACCGTTCAATAATCGGGGCATGGGGCAGCGCTCCATACGAAAAGGGTGGTGAGTGGGTTAAGATAGCTGCTTTTGTCCGCTCAGTTCGGTTAAAACACAGTGATTTGCTTTACATGAAGACACGTTATCCAGTCTTAACAATGTGGTGAATTTATCATCACTCGCAAAAGCCACGTATGCTGCTTGTCAGAGGTTCAGAACCCTCCATTACTGATATTCCGGGGAGATATGCCGGCAATATCCGGGATTCCCTCCCTCAGCACCGGCTTAAAATGCCCACTACTATTGAAGGGCATTAAGTATGGCACTGGATATACAAAGAGAGATATTGCTTGACGTAAAAGAATAAATCAATATCAACGACAGTAATTCAATAACTGGAGATTGCTATGAGAAAGGCTTACTTACTCGTTTCTTTTCTATTTTTACTATGTACTATATGTTTACAATCAACTGTCGTAGACATTTACGACCAGCGTGGAGTATTCGTCGGTGAAGCTGAACTGAATAGTCCACACCCCCTTCCGATGATATACATTCATCCAAATACCAGGCATGAACTATCAAGCCGTTTCGGGGGCTTGCCTTTTGGCAGGTATATTATCAAGCAAAAGAGCAACACCACGGAAAAGCATCGACTTCCGATGCGGGATGTACTATTCACTGATGTTACAAGTGCCTTGATGCCGGATCTGCTAACAGATACATACAGCTTGACAGTAGCAGACTTTGATGGGGACGGATTTGAGGACATTTTCTTCATTTCGCGCTGTGGATATGGGATTGGTGATACTTCGCTTCGTATCTATATCAGACAGCCTAATGGCAGCTATATCGATGAAAGCGATATCCGTTTACCGGAGATGACTATTGAATCATTTCAAGCACGGTTACTGGATGCCGATGATGATGGGGATATGGATATTTTGATTCTTTATCATAATTATGATGCTACAGAGTATTCCAATTTCCTGTTGATAAATGACGGAGCGGGGTTTTTCAGTATTGCTGATCCAGCTTATTTTCCTCCTGTAACTGCTATGAAAGCCGTCGTCTGTGATGTGAATTCGGATGGTTTGCCGGACATCTTGTATTTGGTTATGAACACAGATTTTGATACATCTCTGGAGTTATGGATCAATCATGGCGTCGATGGCTTCATTCAGGAGACGGATCTCCGGCTACCGGTCGAGGATATGGATGAAATGTATTTTCTTGACATTGCTCAAATGGATATTAATGAGGATTCACATCCCGATTTTTATGTACTAACCGGAACCGTAGTTAATGAATGGGGAAACTTCACGCAGCTTGAAAACTTTATACTGCTAAATTCCGGCTCTGGCGAATTCAGCATTCTAAATCCTAATCCTTTACCTCCAATGGATGATTATGTATATCACCTGAAAACTGCAGACTATGATATGGATGGTGATATGGACATCATTATGGTTTTGTTCAGATTCAACGAGTTAGAACCAAACCTGCTTATCCTGCGAAATGACGACGGGATATTCACTCCAGCACCGGAAGCCTTGCCTGCCGGATTGTTGGGATATCATCATAATGCATTGTTGATCCATGATTTTGATAATGATATGTATCCGGATATCTTTCTTGCCTGCGTCTTTCCGGGAGAAAGCAGTACAGATTTATTCCTGCGAAACGCTGGCAATGGCACCTTCGAAATTGTCAGCTCTGCATTGCCGAATATCGTAGATTTTACCGTTGATCTGGCTTTGATCAATAGCAATGGCGATAGCCGTATGGATGTGGTAGTCGGTAACAGTGGAGAAGAAGTAGGCAGCTTTGGACTCAATCGTCTGTACATAAATCAAAGCACTATCAGCGTTAGTGATCCGATCCTGTCTCCGTCGGCACTGAGTATCTACCCCAATCCTTTTCATTCTTCGGTAAAGATTCGCTCCAAAGATGCAGCGATTAGACAAGCTGAGATATACAATATCAAAGGCCAATTGGTGAAGTCGCTCCATATCGAAAACAAGGACATTGGCTCTTCAATGCTCGTGTGGAACTCCGATGATAATTCGAACAACAGAGTGGCAAATGGAGTGTATCTTCTGCGAACTCAAACAGACAAGGGAGTAAGATCTCAAAAACTGCTTTTGATGAAGTAAACAAGGTATTCAGTATTTTTAGAGCACCTTTTGAAACGGGTGCTCCAAGCGTATGATCCTGAGACCATGAAAGACACGAAAGGGCATAAAAAGGGGGCAATAGTATAGGATCAGAGCTACGAAATCGGTTCACTTTTCCAGCGTGGGGGCAGCGCTCCATACAAAAGGGTGGTAGGTGGGTATAGATAGCTGTTTTGTATGCTCAGACAAACTGAAAACAAACCAGTTTGCCCTGTGGCAAGACACATGCAAAGGGAATTGAAAGTGAGCCCAAAAAAATACCGCAGGAGTGATTAGTTCCTGCGGTATAGGGAATGAGGTTTGGTTAGGGTCTGGGGTAAATGTAGGTGTTATCGATATTTCCGGCATTGGGGAGGTACCAATCCGGAGATGAAGTACCATTTGATTGAGCCCAGTCTTTGAAACGCAGATATGCTCTGGTTATCTGAGTTCTTTCGACGGGATAGTTCCACTTGATGGGTAGATGAACGGCGTAGGGCAGGTTCTTTTTGGAGTAGTAATAACGTCCCGTAAGGGGATTACTGCCATCATCATGCATTCCAAAGTAGATTGGATTTGCTTTGTGAGTCGGAATATATCCGGGGAGGTGGACTTCTTTGTCACGTTCCGTATTGAGGAATACGAAGGGATTGTAAGGCGGTTGATAGAGCATATTTTGAACTACCTGAGGTGTGCTGAGCCTGAAGGACAGATTCACTTCCACCGGTGTCAGATAAGGCAATCCGGGAGTAGTATTGATAAAGTTGTTTCCCGGTTGTTGTGGTATGAGGAAAAAGGCGTTGTCAAAGAAACGGAAAACAGCATAAGGTCCGTCATTTTCAAACGTCATCAAAGATGGATGGCTTTTCTCGATTGAGTTTATCAGAGCCGGAGCAAAAGGAAACTGGAATCCAAAGCCGTTTTTGTATCTGGCACCATTTGCCACAAGCTTGATCCGGGTATCTACTTTTGCCACTCTATTCTGGGCATTGGTAATCTGGTTTATGTTATAATCCAGTACCAAATCGTTGAAATCATAATCTCCCAAATATGGCCAGAGGTCTTCAAAGGCGAGAGTACCCCAGGTATTTTCGGAAGGAGTGAAATTGTTGAATGCGAGAGTCGGATCGTCTGGGTAATCGTCAAATTCGTCTGGAACTCCATCGCCATCCCTATCGTCATAAGGGTTTACAGGAGGCAGGTCGGAAACATCAATCGATGAAAAAGGAGTAGCACGAATCCTGAAGATCACATCATTGAAGTCGTTATCTGTAGTGCCTTCGCGGTTTTGATCTTCAAAAGCCAAGATAATACTTTCAGTGACCCAATCATAAGCCTGGATCACGTGCTGACGCAGCACTGGATCTGTCTCGGGATTCAAGCCATTATCCGAAAAATAGTGCTGACGATTGGGATTTATCTGAGAACCGCTGACAAAGCCATTGGCTATCAAGAACCAGCCAACCATCATGCCACCGGGAATTTCTCCCAAATAGACAGTATCGCTCATATTGAGGCTACCGCCTGCTCCGCTTTTTGAAGCATTGGGAAATACCACAGTGAGCGGACCCAAATCCTCGCGGCTATTGATTACTGTTCCCTGGGGATAGACGTAAAACCCAACGGAATTCTTGAATCCTGCGCCTTCATTGACAAAAGTAAGGAAAAGCTCTACATCCTCATCTACCTTGAGTAATGTCCGCAGACCAGGACTAAAGAATACAGGATATCTGGCAGGGAGGCTTTGATATTCTGGCAGTAACTGGTTCAATCTGGCGATTAATCCAGATGGAACAATCTCTGTGGTCATCGGGCTGGGAAGACCATCGGCATTGTAAGTAAGCCATGGCAAGTATTGATAGCTCTTTGAAGCAACAGCTTTGTTAAAGTCACTGCTCGGGCTATTTAACCTTTGATTGTAGGTTTTGCGAACTTTTCCCTGGACAATCGGTAATTTGATGGTTTCGAAATTGCCCTGAGCATATACGTATGTCTGATGAGCAGGAAGAGATTTTAAGGTTTTGTATTGACCGTTTGTACCCGTTACTCCTCTGGCAATTAGGTCTCCTCCCATCAGAGGATCATTGGAATAAATACTGAATACAATCCCAGCAACTGGTTGATTCTCGCTATCTATCACATTGAGTTCTATTTCCGTATTTGTAGTTGTGGCATAGTCAAAACTTTCACTTACCAGCAAGTCTTTGAATGGAACAAAGTCATCATTGCCAGTTTTATTTTGGTTACATGATACTCCCAACAGAGCCACAACAATGATCAGAATAAACATCCCATATTTCATATTCACCTCAACTTAATGTTTTATTATATTATATTTACGTATTCCGATATGAACCGAAATCACTTATTTGTAATGCAATACATGTTCCTTTTCTGTGCAAAACTTATTTCATTGATTGTAATGCGTTTAGTGTTCCTGACCTGTTGTTGTAAGTGTAAATAGTGCAATTACAGGCTATTATTAGTTGTGGTTATTGCATTGGATATTGGACACTAACCAAGTACACTCCAGCAGCTGGAGCCGTAAAGACAAGGTTTTGACGCGGGCTGATATCTTCAAACCAATTTTGGACATAGCGTGGTGCCAGATTCTTGTGTGAAATACTGATCAGAGAGCCTACGATTCTCCGTACCATATTATGTAAAAACCTGTCGGCGCGGATTTCAAAGCAAAAGTGATCGGTGTGTTCGGTGATGGTCAGTTCTTTCAGATCACAGATCCGGTTTGGAATGTTTGGGTTTGGACGGGCAAATGAAGAATAATCGTGAACTCCCAGAAAATACTTTGCAGCCGGAAGCATGCGCTCCAGAATCAAGGTTTGATTTGGTACAAATCCCATATAATTGCGAATGAAAGGATTCTTGTCTTTGGCAAGCAAGTATCGATAGTGTCTTTGCATGGCATCATAGCGTGCATGAAAACCATCTGGAACTGGAACAACATCAAAGACCCGGACTGCATCATAAAGCAGATTTCTAAGAGCCAGCACAATTTGATATGGTTTCATACTGCCCTCGTAATCAAAGTGCGCTGTCTGAGCCAGAGCATGGACTCCGGTATCGGTTCTGCCACTACCGGTGACCTCGATGCGATATCCGCTCATCTCTTCCAAGGCTTTTTCCAATTCGCTTTGAACGGTCCGAACTCCTGGTTGTATTTGCCAGCCATGGAAGCAGCTGCCATCATACATCATCTTCATCAAATATCTGGCCATAGTTCAAACCTATATGGAGTAGAGCAACATACTAAGGCAAAGATAAATCACGCCCAATAGGTTGCTGACACTGATTAGTTCATGTTTTACTACCTCGCCACCGAGGATGAGGTTTGTCCTGGTTTCGATCATCTCAGCCTGTGCAAGGTTTTCCCGAATTAACAGGCCACTACGGGTCAGAATGCTGGATAGGGACGTTTTCCCTGTGATTGGATTTTGGTCATTAAGTTTTTGGTAGTTTTTGATAAAGAGGATGGTGGCTATAAAGTAGTGTAGAAAGTACTGAATTGCCTTGTATTGACGGAGCCTCATCGTGTCTCCCAGACAGGTTTTCATATCGATGGTTCCTGCCATGTAAACTGTAGCAAAGATCAGCAGAATCAATCGAACGCTGAATATACTCATTTCAATAAAATCTGTATTCAGCAAAGTTGCAAACAACCAATAAGCGGTCAGAAACGGTAAGAGGCGTCGAAAAGCAAATAGAAGCTTCTTATAAAGATCGGGGCTGCACAAAAAGTAAATGGTAAACAATCCGCATTGCAATAAAAGGTGTCTGTGAGCAGCGAGTATCGCTCCAAGCATCGTGACGCCAAGGATTAATAGCTTCAGCCAAGTATTCTGGGTAGTAAATAGCGATGAAGAACGCATTTTGAATCTATTTATTCAAGATGAATATCGCTGCCCTTTTCCGGATCAACAATGATTTCGGGGGAGGGAGGAATCTGCTCGGGCGAGCTTTCGTCTTCGTTCAGAATATCCCTGGGAGTATAAACAGGGGGATGTTCCTGACCAGAATCCAGATCCGGAAGCACGTCTCCTTTACTATCCTCCAGCGAATCTTCGATCGTCAAAGAGTCGGAAACATCATGTTCCTTTATGATAAGCAAAGAATCCACCTCTGCTATCAGGCTGTCAATTGTAGCGGTAATCTGTGTAAATAGAAACTTCCTGCCATTATAAAAACGGCGTACAAGGACTCCGTAATCACCCGAATCGGATGAGTTTATCACTTCATCGAGATAGATTTTTGCGGCAGTAGTATCGACTTCTTCAAAAGTATAAAACCATCCCAGCCGAAACTTTGCCCTCAAGGCTATGAATGGCAGATCACTGTTGCTTAGTGTGGTGAGAGCAGTGCGCATGGAGTCTGGCTCTGCGGTCAACCCCAAGGCATAATCCAGCTTCATTTCCTGAGCTTCCTGATATGGATCGATCAGCCGAACGGGTAAATTCTGCGTGAGCAGTCGAGTGGCAGTAGTATATTTATGATCAGGATAACGCTCTTGCATCAGTGTCAAAATGCTATCCAGTTCCGCTTCAGACTCTCCCATCCGCTTGTAATGGCTGGCTTTGACAAAGTAGGTAAAGGGGATGATCTCAGTATCAAACCGGCTCAGAATCCCTTCCACATTGTCCAGACTGCTCTGAAGCGGTTTAATTTGGGTTTGAAGATCTCTGATTTGGGCTTGAATCTGTTGGATTGAAGCAGCAGCAGTGTTATTATCCACCACCTCCCCGGTAATTGATGTAACCAGAGAATCTGGTTCAGAGTCCGGATCGATATCGGTATGCAATACTTCGATCAAATCTTCATACTCGTAAGCATCCATTGATTCCTCTGTATGCTGATCAATGTATTGGACGGAGTCTACCTCCGGAATTTGATGTTCCTGATCAAGAGGTTCTATAAACAAAGAGTCTGGCATAGTAAGATCAGTTTTTTTACTATCCTCAATGGGCAATATTGCACCCTCATTATCAAGGGAATCGATCACAGCATCCTGGGGGATTAGCAAGCTCAGAGAATCTATCCGGGTCTGGAGGGCAGATATTTTGGTATACAGGGAATCTTTGATGGCTGCAAAACGCAGTTCCTCTTTCAAGATTTTTTGGTAATATGCGATTGTGGAATCCGGCAAAGCAAGGGGCGAAACAAAATTCTCTGCCGCGAGAAAATGATAGTCCAAAAATTGCTGTAGATTGGACTTGCTATTCAGGTTTTTTCCTTGATTGAGCTGGGTAAGGGCAGCAGATTTGAGCTGAGCCGTTGCCGCAAGATCGGAGTTTGCAAATTCGGAACGAACCCGGTTGTATGAAGCAATGGCAGAGGTGATATCATTCTGTACGTAGTACTGGTATTCTGCCCTATAATAAAAAGCCTCTGCAGAAGCGGCTGTTCGAGCATAGGTTTTGTTTATAAATTCAAGCTCGGAAATTGCATCTGCTTCGTCGCCCAAGGCAAATTGAAGTCTGGCTCTCAGAACCCTGATCATCGCTATTCGTTCGGGTCTGTACTCCGAGTTTATCAAAGAGCGGAGGATCCTATAACCACGTTCATAATTTTGGAGGTGATAATGGCACAAAGCCAGGTAGTAATTGGCTTCGAGCTTGATCTCTTTGGAAACCCCGCGGCTGTTGATCAGCTTTTCAAATTGGATCCGGGATTGATCGTAATTCTTTTGAACATAATAGTTTTTGCCAAAGAGGAAGAAGGCTTCGTTGTATTCAGGGGTCCCGGTATAATCTACCAGCAGTTTTTCCAGCCAGAATTGGGCTCGATAATAATCTCCATCCTGTATTTCAAAATCAGCCAGGACCAGAAGAGCTCGCGGATGTTGCTTTTTGTATTCGGGATTTCGGATAAACTCCTCAAGCTGGAGTTCAGCTTCGCGGGGACGGCTGATTTCTCGCAGGACTCTGGCAAGATAGATGTGTGCCTCCGGAACGAATGGGCTATTCGGGAATGCCTTGATCAGGTTTTCAAACTGGTCTTTGGCTTGGAAGGCGCTATTCCCTTTGTAATACAAAGCTCTCGCCATCAGGTATAAGGCATCGTCTGCATCGGGACTGTCTCTTCTTTCTGTGAGGATAATTCCACACTTTTCGATAGCCTTGGTATAATCTGCCACAGCCTGGGGTGATACTCTACCATTGGCATTCAGAGGACGCGCTTGAGCAGATTTGAAATACATCCTGGCATTATACATTGTGTTATCAATGCTACAGGCAGCCAATATGGCGATCAGGCTTAGAAAGAAGATTATTCTTTTCATCTTGGATAATTAGTATGCAAAAGTAAAGCCACTATCGAGCAGCTTATTCAATATGGCATCGGATTTGAGCAGGGCAATGCTATTATTCACATCCGGATACATTATCCGATCTTTATCCAGGGCTGGGATTATCTTGCGGATTGCTCCCCTTACCAATTCCAAAGGAGGGGAACTCGGATGGTCTCGAAAATCGAAGGCGGAAGCTGCGATCATAAGCTCAATCGCCAATACGGTTGTTACATTCTCCACTACCTGGAGCAGCTTGATGGCAGAGACGGATCCCATGCTGACATGATCTTCCTGATTTGCAGATGTCGGTATTGAATCTACTGATGCAGGGTGGGACAAAACTTTATTCTCTGATATTAGGGAAGCGGCTGTCAGCTGAACTATCATATAGCCGGAATCAATCCCCGGACGAGTTGCCAGAAATGGTGGTAAACCTCGATTCAAAGCGGGGTTAAGCATCTGCTCTACTCTTCTTTCGGAGATCGATGCCAGTTCACTGATCGCGATAGCTAATGTATCGAGTGCTATGGCAAGGGGTTCACCATGGAAATTACCACCTGAGATGACCGTTTCCTCATCGGCAAAGATCAATGGATTGTCCGTAGCTGAGTTGATCTCAACATTTAAAACGTTTCGTACGTAAGAAATTGCGTCACGAACAGCCCCATGAACTTGAGCGCTACAACGCAGGCTATAGGCATCCTGGATGTTTTCACAATTCCGGTGTGACTCTCGTAGTACGCTGTCCTTGATCAAATTACGAATATTGGTGGCAGAGGCTAACTGGCCAGGATGAGGACGGAGCTTGTGCACCAGTTCATCAAATGCTCTGGGAGTTCCCTTGAGGGCATCGACGGACATGGCAGCACCAATATCAGCATAGTTACAAAGCCTTTCTGCTTCCAAAAGTTTCAAGGCACCGATTGCTGCCATTACCTGGGTTCCATTGTTGAGTGCCAGACCCTCCTTGGCTCCGAGCTTGACAATCGGAATCCCGGCTTTTTGCATAGCTGTATTGCCATGCATTATCTCGCCCTTGTATTCTGCTTCACCTTCACCAATCAGAACCAGTGCAAGATGGGATAATGGCGACAAATCACCACTGGCACCCACAGATCCACGCATAGGGATTATGGGATGCACTCCTGCATTCAGCATCAAGACAAGCGAATTCAATGTCTCTATTCTGATTCCTGAAAAGCCCTTTGCCAGGACGTTTATACGGAGTAGCAAAATAGCACGTGTGACTTCGATGGAATATGGGTCTCCCACGTTTGTGGCATGACTGCGGATCAGGTTTTCCTGTAGTTCTTCGATGTGTTCTTTGGCTATGGTAACTGTGCTGAATTTGCCAAAACCGGTGGTAAGCCCATAGACGATTTGTCCTGAGCTGATGACCTTGTCCACGTAGGCACGGCATTTGGTTACATTTTTTATACTGAGATCTGTTAGCTCTATCTTGGCTCTTTGAACGGCAATCGCTTCTATCTGTTCGAGGCTGAGGCTGTTGCCATCTATCTGTATAATCTGCATCAAAACCCCTTTTTGGATTATATGGAAAGCATCCATTTGATTGTGCAAGCCTTTAATTGTATATCTTTTTGTCAAATACAAATTGATCAGATGCTACTATGATGAGGAATGGAATAATACAGCTTATCAGTATAGGCCGTTGAACTTGTCTTCCTGAGAAGTAGTAGGTTTCGGAGGATCGGAATCCTCCGCTACGTAGCGTAGCTTTCCAAAGCTACGTTTCACACAATACCACAAAGCTAATGTGGATCAACAAAAGATCGGAGGATCGGAATCCTCCGCTACGTAGCGTAGCTTTCCAAAGCTACGAATCACACAATACCACAAAGCTAATGTGGATCAACAAAAGATCGGAGGATCGGAATCCT
>CAZWIS010000027.1:0-42250 GCA_964634275.1 uncultured Candidatus Cloacimonadota bacterium
ATTTCCCTCTATCTATATGACCTACAATCGATTATACAACTTGGAAAGATTAGTATTTATATTGAGCAGTATCTTGAGCAAGATATAGATGACAGAGCATCCAATTATTACCGGTCCGATTCCAATAAAGAAATTACCAATTCTCTGATACAAATTCGATCTGTTGTAGGTATGATCCACATAACCTAATGAACCGCTGGTTGCATTATAATCAAACAATTCAACTTTATTCACACGATGCCCAAAGATAATACAAAAGAGCAGATGTCCAATCTCATGAATCGGAACTCCAATCCACCCAAAGATGTAGATATATGCTTTTTGTCCGATCAGTCTAATTATGGATTTCTGAAGCATCAGATTGGTGAAGTTCATGATAAAAGCGAGAAGTAAGAGAAAGCCGAAAGCACCAACAAACTGGACAAGACTTGCTGCTATTGCTCTGAATATGTATGTTACGACGATACCTATATACTCGTTCACTCAAATAGAGCCCTGTAAAGCACCTCGGGGTCCAATCTAAAAGGCGAACCTTTTCCTTCGAAGAAAGAGTGTTCACGGATTGTATGAATACTAAGTGATGTCCATCGAACCTCAAGATTGTTATTTAAGTTCTTCAAGATTGTAATAGCCTTTCTATAAACCCCAGGATGCATAAATGGGCATGGAAGTTTACCGCGAACAACATCGGTTTCTACCTGATAGTGATCATCTATTATCTGTGGTTGTGAATACGATTCAAAAGTCCGATCTGTAAAGTATTGCATTCTATTGGCTATTTCTTCTGCAGTGATACTCAAATCCATCAGGATTTTATCATCGTCTTCTATTATCTGGTGCAAATGCCTATCATCATAACCCAAGAAGCCGCTGAGAGTCAGAACCCCTGGCTGCATTCTTGACATGATTTTCTGCTCTTTTGGTGTTAGTTTCATATCATTATCCAAAGCTATCATAGAATATTTTATCTGCAGGAACACCAAGGTCTCTTAGGGCTTTTGTGACTGCATTTATCATTCCAGGGCTTCCACACAGGTAAGCTTCTGTATTGTTTGCGTTTTGAATTGTTTCTTTGAAGTATGGCATTACAAAGCCTGTCTTGCCATTCCACCCAGAATTGTCGTTCACATGTGACAATACAGGTTCATACTTGAAGTTTGAGAACACACTTTCAAAAGATAACATTTCATCTGTTAGATACAAGTCTTTGGGTTCTCTTGCACCAAAATAATACGTCATCTTTCTGTTCGTACCGACAACTTGAAGATGTTCCAGCATTGATTTGATAGGGGCTTTACCTGATCCCCCTGCCACGAATAATATGTCTGCATCAGTATCTCTTAAGTAAAAGTCACCATATGGTCCAGTGAAGTTCACTTCATCACCAACTTTCAGATATTTGTGTACCCATGTAGTACATAAACCTTCGGGAACCAATCTGATAATCAACTGGATGCGATCATTGTCTTCTGGTTTTGAAGAAATCGAATATGCTCTTATTGCTTTTTGTTTGACTTTTGCATACGGTTGAGATTCAAGCTGGACATACTGTCCGGCTTTAAAATCTATTTTATCAGGTACGGACAACGCAAATGTAATACCTTTGATATCATAAGTATAGTCAATAATCTCGTGAACGATAGCTTTGTATTTTCTGATGTTGAAAATGGCATCTGGAATCTGAATACTGATGTCTGATTTAATCTTCACCTGGCAAGAGAGTCGGATTCTATCTTCTAGTTCTTTCTTACTCAAGAAAGGTTTTTCAGTGGGGAGTAGGGGACCGCCGCCACTAATCACCTGACACTTACAAGTTCCACAGCTACCTCTTCCTCCGCAAGCGGAAGGTAAAAAAATCTGCTTGTCACTTAGAGAATTCAGTAGAGATGCTCCACCTTTGACTGTTACTTCCCGTTTATCGTTGATTACTACTTTACAATCACCATAATCGTTCAGGTACCGTTGAGCTATGACAAGGATCATAGCTAATACCGCACTGATCGCACTTGCAACAAGTACATCCTTGAGTATGACAAAAAACATTATACTATCCTACTGAACATTGACTATACCAGAAAAGCCAATAAAAGCCAATGCCATTATACCTGTGATGATTAGACTGATCGCAGCACCTTGTAAACCTGCTGGAACGAGCTTTTCTTTTAGTTTTGCCCTGATCCCAGCCAGCATCAGGATAGCAAGCAACCAGCCGATTCCACTGCCAGCACCGAAAGCCAGAGATTGAACGAAAGAATAGTTTCTGATGATCAAAAACAGAGACACACCAAAAATCGCACAGTTTACGGTGATAAGAGGCAAAAAAATCCCTAAACTATAATACAAAGCAGGAGCATATCTTTCAATAATCAACTCCAATAGCTGTACAAAAGCGGCGATAACGATGATAAAAATTATAAACTGAAGGTACACTAATCCCAGCGGGACCAATATCTGGTGATAAACTAACCAGTTCAATCCAGCAGTTACGGTAAGAACGAAAATGACTGCAACCCCAAGACCAAAAGATGATTCGACTTCTTTTGAAACAGACAAGTAAGAACACATTCCCAGAAAATTAGTCAGTAATATATTACTGGTAAAAATTGCTGCCCAAAACAGAACAAAAGAGCTGATGTTCATTTTACGCCTTCACCTTGTAGTAGTGGTTGTTAATCATCCAAATCAGCATGGCTAAAATGAAAAAGGCACTCGGAGCCATTACCATGATCGACCACTTTGTCCACCATTCTCCCAGAATCACAAATCCAAAAACTGAACCAAATCCGAAGAGTTCTCTAACAAGCGAAATCGTTAGTAAAACGATTGTATAGCCGAATCCTGCGCCAATACCATCAATAAATGAATCTATAGGACTATTTTTGGCTGCAAATGCCTCTGCTCTCCCCATTAGGATACAGTTCGTGATTATCAGGCCTACGTAAGGGCCTAATTGCTTACTAATAGAAGGTAGATTTGCTTTAAGGAATATATCTACCAAAATTACATAGGAGGCTATGATCAGAGTTTGCACCATCATCCGTACACTACGAGGTGTATAATTTCGGATTAGCGATATAGTAAGATTGGCAAATGCCAGGCTAAAAATCACTCCCAAACCCATTATCAAGCTATTCATCATCAAATTTGTAACAGCAAGTGAAGAGCAAATTCCCAGAATCTGCCTCCATATTGAGTTTTCTTTGAAAGCACTCGTTACGAATATATCTTTTTTGTTCATCGCTCTACCTCGAATACCTCACTTATGAGCTTGATTTCGGAGCTTATCATATTCAAGACGCTACGACTGGTAATGGTAGCACCGGTTATCTGCCGGATTTGGGTTTCATTCATCGGTTCCTGATCTTCTGGTATCAACGTATAATCCACTATCGATCCGTTTAAAATCAAAGGTCTGTTTATAAATTGCTTTCGAAACGCGAGCTCCTCAATTCTGGCACCAAGCCCTGGAGTTTCCATTTGTTTGTATATTTCTATTGCAATAATCGTTTGCATGTCTGGAGTTACTGCAATCAATGCCCTCATTGTGCCCCATAGCCCGTTGCCTGATATGTCAAAACAGAACCCAACTGTTTTGTCGTTAATATTGAATCTGTATGCTCTTCGATCGGGAAGATTGAGCGACAATTCTTCTACATAAGTATTAAATGAATTTTCAATAGCATCTGGAGAGACAAGATCAATCACATCGACCCCAGCTTCTATCATCAAAGGTTCCGCAAACAGTGTAATGAGCTTTTGTTTGTATTCTCTGCTTTCGTTACCAGCTATCTTTGCTTCAGAAAAACGATAGGACACAGCCAGGATTCCGATAAAGATTATGCTAATCAAAGCCATGAATAGAATGGGATAGAACTGCCTGTCACGAAGAGCTATTCTATTATCACTCATGCAGCCTTCTTTGCTTGTTTTGGCTTGATTAGCTTATCCAAGCCTATTTCGATGATTGGCATGAAGGTATTTGCCAGTAGCAGAGCGAACATGAATCCTTCGGCAAATAATGAATACCGTCTGATAAATACTGTCAGAAATCCGATTATCAATCCATATATCCAGATAGCATACTTTCCCTTTGCTTGTGAAACAGGATCAGTCGTCATATAGACTATGCCAAACAATGCTCCACCGCTTAGTAAAAAGTACATTGGGTTAACAGCCGGATAGAAGGCGAAATTAAACACAAGAATACTGATTGCAGTAGCTACCATGGGTTGCCATTTTGCCGTATTTGTCCAAATCAAATAAATAGCCGATACAAGAATCAGGATGGCTGACGTTTCTCCAATGGATCCAGGGACAAAACCCATAAAAGTATCGGACATTGAGTATATCATCTCACTGCTATTCCGATACTCCCCCAAAATTGTAGCCCCAGTCTGCATCCCACTACCACCGATCCAGCTCGATAAGCCTCCGGGAAAATCACTCAGTGTAAATGGCTTGAGCCACCTGATAGTCATGGCTTGAGGGAAGGATACATAGATGAAAGTTCGGCCCAAAATTGCGGGATTAAACATATTTGTGCCAAAGCCACCAAACACCATCTTTCCGAATGCTATTGCGACAATAGCTCCAATGGCTGCCATCCAATAAGGTATAGTGGGTGGTAAGGTTAATGCCAGCAACGACGCAGTAACAAATACTGCCATTGTTACTTTTCCACCTTTCTTTTTCCGGATAAAAAGATACTCCGTTAGCATGGCAAATATGTTTGACACCAGTATTACAGCCATAACCCGATAGCCAAATATGTATATACTAAACAATGTACTCGGTATCAAAGCATACAATACCCGATTCATCACAGGTTGCTTCATCAATTTTTCATGCATCGTTAATCCTGATTCACCTAATTTCGCATGTCCAATTCTTTTCATGTTTATCTATCTTGTCAATCAGAATAATCAATTTCACCCGTGATAGACTCCATTGATACTGGCTGAGATCAATTCTGGTTATAATGTTGACAGGGGTTTCTCGTATCCTATCAACAGGTTATTTGGCATTTCATATTATCAAAATTGGTAATATGATTTGATCCAAATAGTGATAACAACTGAAGACAGTGTGATACTGACCTTTATGTAATAAACACGATATGCAGATATTGGTGACCCAAACAATAATGTTTACTGAATCAAAGTCCACATGTTTTTCTGCAAATGTTTTTGAGATATTCTCTTATCATATCGACTTATCTTTTTGAATGAGTGATCGTTTTTTGCAGATTCAAGGGACTCTTCATATTATGTATCCATAAACTGTCAATTTACCCCAGCGCAGAAACAAACCAAAGATACAAAATGCTTGACAGTAATAAGCGTCTCTGAGATTTGTCCAAAACCACGTGCTGGAGTGGTGAAATTGGTATACACGCTAGTTTCAGGGACTAGTGAGCAGCACGCTCATGGGGGTTCGAGTCCCCCCTTCAGCACCAACTTTTTTAATCAATCAATTTACTTGGAATCCCATCCTCCACCCTTTTTGTATTGAGTGTTGCCATATCCAGATTTATCAATGGTAATCACGTAGCGTAGCTTTCCGAAGCTGCGACAAAATCCACCAATCCCAATTAAATGTTTGCTGTATAGTTATGCTATTTTTGGAGGATCGGAATCCTCCACTACAGTAGCGTAGCTTTCGGAAGCTACGATAAAACCACCAATCCCAATCAATTGTTTGCTGTATTATATGCTATTTTTGGAGGATCGGAATCCTCCGCTACAGTAGCGTGGCTTTCCTAAACTAGGACTAAATCAACCATCCCAATCAATTGTTTGTAGTATTATATGCTATTTTTGGAGGATCGGAATCCTCCGCTACAGTAGCGTACTTTCGGAAGCTACGATAAAACCACCTATCCCAATCAATTGTTTGTAGTATTATATGCTATTTTTGGAGGATCGGAATCCTCCACTACAGTAGCGTAGCTTTCCGAAGCTACGAAGTATCAACAAAATTGGATGATCGGAATCCTCCGCTACTGAAACTCATACTTAGCATATATCACACCTATATCAAGTGTATTTGTGAATACACTTGATATAGGCTTGATATACGCTTGATATAGGCTTGACTACAAGGTTGACACTACTGTCAATGTGTTGACAACAGTATGGGAATACAAAAAACCCCCATTACTCATGGGGGTTATCAGATCTATGATAGTTATGTAGTTAGTATGCTGTAGTCTGGTTTAGCAATTGAGTTACTCTGGTTATACGGCTATTGATGTCGTTTACCACCTCAGGATCGTTCGTTCTGGAACGGGCAGTTTTCAATAGTTCATCCGCTCTTCTAAAATGCCCGGTGGCAGCAGTTCTGGCAGCATCTCTATCTCTGCTGAGATTTGTTGCCTGTCTTCCTACTGCGGCTGCTGCGCGCTTTTCGAGGTCAACAAATTGGTTGTATTTCTCTGTTCCTCTCGCAATCTGAACCATTGCCTGGATGATATATGCCTGGTAGAGGGTTGGATCTTTGCTAATTGCGGTAGTGGCATTGGTTTCAGCATCATTGTTTTTATTCTGGGCGAGGTAGATACTGGCTAAGTTCAAGTATACCAGTCCGTTTTCTGGTTGAAGAGCACGAAGCTGGTTCATCGTATCTATAGCTTTCTGATACATTGTACTGGCTCTTTGAGGATCTGAAGCTTCTGCCGCAACAATACGATACAGACTCACAACGTTTAAGTAGGCAAACACATTTGAAGGATTATTGGTAATCAAAAGCTCATATTTACTAATGGCTTCATCCACACGGTTGCTACGTTGGTATGCGGTAGCCAATCTCTGGGAGATGATATCATTATCAGGGAATTGACTAAAAGCAAATTCCAAATATTGGATTGATTCGTTGAAACGGCCTTGATCAAAGAGCAAGAAAGCAAGTCTGTACTGAGCACTTGCATATTCAGGATTAACTTCTATAGCAGTACGAAAGCTTTTAATCGCATTATCAATATCGTTTCTCTCGGCATAGATGTTACCAATTGTAAGCCACAGCTCTTCATCCTGTTCGATCATAGCAATTTTTTCCATTATCTGAAGCTTGCCCGTTACATTTGCCGTAGCCTCAAAAACTTCCACCAGCTTGCGTAGTGATTGAAGGTTATTCTGATCCTTGGCAAGAGCAGTGTTCAAATTCTGGATAGCTTGGGGATATTTCTTTTGCTGAGCATAGGTGGCACCGAGGTAATAATACGCTTCGATTTTTTCTGGATTCTGTGCAAGCACAGTCAGCAGGTTTCTCTCTGCTTCAGGATAATTCGCATTAGTATAGAGATTTATCGCTATATTAAAGAGCTTTTCCAATTCTGTAGAGACAAAGTTGTCCAAATCTTTCATGAACCGCTCATCCAAAACCTTCCAACGGGCATTTTTCTCTTTGCCGACATCAAAGCTTATCTGTCTTAACTCATTTGTCCGCAGGCTGTAGAGGCGCATTGACACGGTGAATATATTTTGATTGCGTATGCCGACAGTACCCATGATAAGCAGATCAGCCATCAGTTCACGGGCTATTTGTGCCATTTCATCAGTTTCAAGGTCTTCGACATCACCAAAGCCGAGTTCTTTGAACAAACGCTCAGTGTTCTTCATGTCAATAAGATCATACTGGTCGTGTTTGTCGAATGTTAAGCTTAAATCACGCACAGTAAGAAGCTTGCGGATATATTCGCTATTTCTGTCTAATCTTTTTAATGGTAAGATGGCTACTTTTGTCATTGCGGCAAAAAGCTGTATTCCGATCAATAACAGGGTTAGGACAAGTAAAAGCCATTTCTTCATTATTCCTCCACCTGGGTTAATTTTAGTTTGTTTCACTCACTCTGAGTTGACCTGTATTTGTCAAGTAAAAAGCACACGAAGACTTCCAGTATAGATCCTTTCAAAATGGTTTCCACTTTGTTCCAGTATCAACGATCCATCTTCATTTATCGATCTGACTATACCGGTAATTTTGCTATCACCAATGGACGCTTCTGCTGTTCTTCCCATGCCATAGAGATGATTATTGCAGTACGAAACATACTTTTCGGGCGTGTTAAGAAGCACGATTTCGTTACATATATGTGTGATCAAAGTATGCAAGATAGCATCATTTGAGACAGGGAATCCAAATAGACTCATCAAAGATGTGGCTGATAGATGCTCTTCCTTGTTATTGATGTGAATATTGGTATTGATACCTATTCCGATATTGTAAAAACCTTCCTGGGCACAGTGCCGTATGAGTATTCCCGCCAGTTTCTCATCTTTGTACATAATGTCGTTTGTCCATTTGATCCTCAGATCAGATATCAAAGATGGGTATAGCTTGCACAATACTCTGTGTACCGTGTAACCAATATATAAAGACAAGCTTGGGTATAGTTCACTCAAGTAGATCCCCAAAGAAAACCATAAGCCACCATTGGGTGAAAACCATTTGTTCGAGCCTCTGCCAATTCCCATGGTTTGTCTATCAGCTCTTACCAAAATCACATTCTTTTTCTTTTGAAGGTTTTTTATGCGGCTCAGTTCTTCTATTGTGTTATCAAGCTCATGTATATAATAGTATTGATCAGTGTAATTCATCATGGGGTAAGAGCTCAATCCGAAATGAACATTGCATCACCATAGCTAAAAAAACGATAGCGGTTTTGGATAGCTTCTCTATAGGCATTCATTGTATTGCTATGCCCAGCAAATGCCGATACCAACATCAAAAGCGTAGATTTGGGCAGATGAAAATTGGTAATCATTGCATCGACAACTTCAAAGCTCTTTCCCGGATGAATAAATATATCTGTCCATTTATTGCCATGAGACAAAGTGGATGAACCCTTGTCAAAAAAGCTTTCCAGAGTCCGCACACTGGTAGTTCCGACTGCTATTATCCGCCGTTTTTCCTTTTTTGCCGAGTTTATCATGCGGGCGGTGTTTTCATCAATAGTGCAGAATTCGGAATGCATAACATGATCCGATATCTTCTGTACTTTGACCGGTTTAAAAGTACCAAGTCCCACGTGGAGTATCACCTTGGCGATATTGACACCCATGTTTTGTATTTCATGCAACATCTCTGGAGTGAAATGTAACCCGGCTGTTGGTGAGGCTACTGAACCAATATGAGAGGCATATACGGTCTGATATGTATTATGATCGCTGCTTTGGTCATCGCGACAAATGTAAGGGGGCAACGGGACATGGCCTATTTGGAAAATCTCGTCCATTAGGTCGGACTCCAGATTGAACTCGATCTCTCTAATCCCTTCAGCATCCTGATTCTCAATCCATCCCTGAAGTTTGTCTGAAAAGTAAAGTGTCTGTGGTTTCTTTAGTCTTTTACCGGGGTTAACAATGCATTGCCACCTGCTTCCAGTGGTACTGTGCAACAAGAAAACCTCTATTTGGGTTCCATTTTCCTTTTTGGCAAAGAGTCTCGCAGGTAAAACCTTACTGGTATTTAAGACTAATACATCTCCACTCCTCAGAAAGTGGATCAGATCCTTGAAGTTTCTATGCTGAATTGATCCATTACTGCGATTCAGGCGCAATAGCCTTGAGGCAGATCTTTCTTTGAGAGGGTATTGGGCAATCAACTCATTTGGTAAAACGTAATCGTATGTATCTAAAAGGTTATAATCTGGCATGCGTGTTTAATAGGGAGTGTTTTTTGAGCTCTTCAGCACTGCAACAAAAGACCCAAAAGTGATTTCACTTTGCATTTTGAGTGGAACTTTATGTTTGTCGTTGGTGAGCCAGATAAAGATTCTGCCGCTTTGTTTAAAAACGGCTTCACCTGCAAGTTTTGGTTCTATTACCAGACACTCTTTTTGACCAAAAATGCTGGGGATGGTTTCTTTTCTGTGTACGACAATCTCTGTATCGACTGATCTACCATCGGCAGTGATATTGACAAAGACAGAGCGTCCTGGAATCAAATCCATTGTCCTGACCAAATAGAATGCACTAAGTATATCCTGCGTATTCTTTGGGAAAGACATTTCTACAGTATTCCATTTCTTCTGTTTGAAACCCCATCTCTGATATCTTGTCTTGAGGGTCTTGTGATCGAATGAATGAATTCGATATTGTCTGTACGATCCTTCCTGCAGGTTCTTTGTAAAACGCAGGGGTAACAGAGGATCTTTTTGCAACAGCGATTCTATCCTGTCCCGAACTTTGAAGAAGACATCAAAAAAAGCATAGGTACGGGCAGTCGATAATATCTGCCAGACTGGTACTCCTTCGTAATGAGTGGAGTTTAGCTCCAGTGTAGCTTCTGCTGCGCTTACCAAACCATACTTTATATCAAAAACCAGGACTTCGCCATCGGTAAGGTTATTTGCTAAAACAATGGATAAAAAGCAGGCAAACAACACTGTTAACATGGTCCGTATCATGAAATCCCTCCGTCAATATAGAACTCCTGTCCACACACATTGGTAATCTGCTCATCTAAGAGCAGATTGCATAGAATGTATATTTCTTTTATGCTTACTAGCTTCTTTGTTGGTACCCGATCAAGGTACTGGGAAAAATATGCCTTTCTAAATGCCAGATATTCGCCTGCATAGTCTTGTGATAGATCTGTATCCACTGGTGCAGGAGATATTGTGTTGATTAGAATACTACGGTCTGCGTACTCGGAACAGGCAGAGCGTCCCAAATTAGCGATTGCTGCCTTAGCTGCTGCGTAGGCGGAACCGCTCTTGAGTCCGGTTTTGGTCACACTCGATCCAAATAGAACAATTCTGCCAAATGTCCTTTGACACATTACTGGAAGTATCGCTCGTAGCAAATTGTATGCGGGAATTATGTTCCTTTCAAAAGTGCTCATCCAGACAGCTGGGTCGGTATCAGCCAGATTTTTGGCATCCGAGCTACGTACAGAAGCCGCATGAATGACACATATCTGGGCTTTCGGATACTGGCTGATGCAGTCGTGAACGACTTTCTGAGTTTCTTCATAATTCATTAGATCACATTGGCTAAGGGTAACATTGGCAATGGACGAAAACTGCTCTAAACGATCATGTCTTTGGTGATAAAGCAGGATGAGCAAATTCTCTTGAGAGGAGGCATACTCTTTCGCAAGATAGGAACCGATTTGTCCATTGGCACCAGTGATCAGAACCAATCTTTTATACATAATTCTTCAGTGAAGTCAGGATCTGGTGAGCGACATCAAACTTAGTACCTTGGCATCTTGATTCGGTATTTTCTGATAGGATTAGAACTTCAGTATTATCTTTACCGACTACGGAAAGGTCGTTTGCAATAATCAGATCGAGATTCTTCGACTTCAGCTTGATTAGTGAGTTAGCTTTTAAATCTGCAGTTTCTGCCGCAAATCCTACCAGGACTTGTCCCTTCTTTTTCTTTTGTCCCAAATCAAACAATATGTCGGTTGTCTTTACCAGTTTTAGATTCAGCTCATCAGTTTTTTTTATCTTGCTATTACTGAATATAGCGGGTTTGAAATCCGATACCGCAGCACACTTTATAATCCAATTCTGGGATTTGAGATTGTCAAGACAAGCTTTGTGCATCTCATCAACGCTATTACAATGAATTGATTTGTGAACCAGATAGGGGATTTCTTCTTCACTGTCAGAATGGATTAATGTGACTTCAGCTCCCCGAAGAGCAGCAGCAGCAGCTAATGCATATCCCATTTTACCGCTGGAGCGATTGGATATATAGCGCATAGGGTCAATAGCTTCTTTTGTGGCACCTGCGGTTATCAACAATCTCATGCCAGACAGATCAACTGAATGATGCAGATAAGTTTGAATAGCCAGCATTATCTGAGAATTAGGAGGGTACTTCCCTTTACCTTCATAGGCGCAAGCCAGCATTCCAGATGCCGGTTCCAGGACGAAATGACCACGCCTTCGTAAAGTGGCTATATTGTCTTGCGTTACCTGATTTTCATACATGTGTACATTCATTGCGGGGACAATTAGAACTGGTTTTTGATGTGCAAGAATAGTGGCAGATAGTAGGTCGTCCGAAATACCATGTGCAATCTTGGCAATGACGTTGGCTGTGGCAGGTGCTATTACAATAATATCTGCCCAATCTGCCAAACTTATATGGGGTATCGGGTCTGCATCTGTAAACAAATCAGTGTGAACACTGTTGTGGGAGATTGCTGCGAAATTAATCGGACTTACAAAATTGCAGGCATTATCGGTAAGAATAGTTTTGATCTGATACTGTGCCTTGTGAAGACGGCTGCACAGATCAATGGCTTTGTATGCTGCAATTCCACCACTCACACAGAGCAGGATTTTCTTTTCTTTTTTCATAATCGTACCTTCAGAAGATTCCATACCTCTTTTCATAGCTGGGATAATTGTCAATACAAATCAATGTAAATTGATCTATAGAGGAAAAAACTCTTGCAAAAAGATAAGCCTCCAAAACCATGACAACGGAGGCTCGATGAGTTATATAGTTTTAGCCAGAAAATACCGACCACAGAACTTCTTGGAGCTTTATGCCCAGGATCATGTGACAACAATAATCAAGAATGCGCTTGAAACTAAGCGGATTGCACATGCATATTTGTTTACGGGACCGAGAGGAGTTGGCAAGACCTCGTTAGCAAGGATTCTGGCAAAAAGCCTCAATTGCGTGGATGGTCCTACTATCAATCCATGCAATGCTTGCTCGAACTGCCGCGAGATAACTTTGAGTACAGCTCCAGACGTTATAGAAATCGACGGTGCTTCTAATACAGGAGTCGACGACATACGTGAATTGCAAAGAGAATTGATGTATGCTCCGAGCCAGTCAAAGTACAAGATATATATTATCGATGAAGTACATATGTTGTCGAAGAGTGCATTTAATGCATTATTGAAAACCTTGGAGGAGCCTCCTGAAAATGTAATCTTTATCTTTGCCACTACAGAAGCGCACAAGGTTTTGCCAACAATAGTATCAAGATGCCAACGCTTTGATTTTAAGAGAATACCGATTGATGCAATAGTTAGAAGACTCAAAGATATAGTAGTCGCCGAAGGCATCTCAATCGATAGTGAATCCATGTATTTGATAGCCCGAAAGGCGGATGGAGGCATGAGAGATGCTTTATCCTTGATGGATCAGGTATTGTCATATTGTTCCAATGATATCAGGATTGATAAAGTTCGGGAGATTTTTGGGATTCTGCCCAATCATGTCTATCAATCTGTACTCAAATCAATTGCAGAGCGCGATAGTTCGAGAATAATCATCGAGCTGCATTCCATCTTTGAACAAGGATTGGATCTGAGCGAATTGGTGAATAATCTAATGGAGTTTACCAGAATCGTGTTGATGCAGAAACTGAATGTAGAAACACTTGAGATAAGCCCAGACGAGCTACCAGTTTATAAAGAATTAGTCCCCCTATTCAAAGTCAACGATTTGATGTATATAATCTCAGTTTTGATGCAGGTGCGCAATGAAATCCGGAGTAGTAGTAATCCCTTCCTGATCGTCGAAGTTGCTCTGATCCGCTTGAGTAAAATGGCTGAGATGGATGATCTTAGTGAATTGATAAAAACGATCAGAGAAAAAGGTATCAATAGTACAGTAGAACAGCTTCCCACTATTGCCTCGCTACGACAAAGCCGGCCAGCCATTACTCAAAAGGAATCTTCGCCAGTTTCGAGTACGGTAGTAAATCCATCTGTTGATCCACTGCCAAAAGCAGAAGACTTGAATGAGAGGAGCTTGAAGGATAACTGGGCAAAGATCGTGGCTCGAATCAAGAAAGAAAGCAGTTTGGCTTCTATGGCATTGAAGGAAGCGAGTATTCTTGAGGTTTCTGATAGCGCTGTCAGAGTCAAAGCTAGCAGTCACAAATACCATCAGCAGTTGCAAAAGATATTACCATCATTGAGAAATATCCTTCGAGAATTGTATCTCAAAGACATTAGAATTGACTTTGCTGAACCGGATGTAACAGTCGTACCAGATAGGAAGATATTGACGATTAACGAGATAATTGAAGAGCATCCCAATCTATCCAAATTGGCAGAACTGACTGAATCAACAATAGAACCTGGATAATACGGAGCATGTTCAATTGATCTTTGGTGTCCTGACTGTAGTCTATGCAGCAATCCTGATCTACATAAGCCTTGGAATGTCTCTTAACAGAAGTTCAAAGTCGGAGCTGATCCAAAGTATTTCTGTCATCATTGCGGCAAAAAACGAAGAGCATAGATTACCTTACTTGATTAGATCACTGTCAAAGCTGGATTACCCTCCGGAAGCATTCGAAATAATAATCGTAAATGATCATTCAACTGATGCGACACAATCTTTGCTCGATCAGGTAGATGGCCAATATGGGATTAGCGTAATCCATTACTATGACCAAGTGAAGGGGTTAATCGGGAAAAAAGCAGCTATTGCCCAAGGGATTGCTAAGGCCAAGTATGATATTCTGGCTTTCACAGATGCAGATTGTTCTCCTCCTTCGGGCTGGCTACGGGCGATAAGCAATGGTTTTGATGATAGTACCGACTATATGTTGGGCTATACTTTCATTGAAACAGAGCAAGGACAAAAACTGATGACTCTGAGGAATTTCGAGCGCTGCATATATTATGTCCTTGCTGCTGCTGGGATGTATTGGCGCATCCCAATCACCAGTTCTGCTTCAAACATGATTTATCGAAAAAAGGTATTTCATGCTTGTGGTGGTTTTGACGGTATTGGAGACATCAAATCAGGAGATGATGACCTTTTACTTTTCAAAATGATGCCATATATCAGAAAAGCTACTTTTAATACAGATATAGCAATGGAAATGTTATCAGTGGAACCCCGAAATATACACAAACAATACAATGCCAGTATTCGCAAAGCTTCAAAATGGCGATACTTTCCAGCTTGGTTAAAACTAACATCTGTTTTTATCGGAGCCTATTTTATACTTTCTTATGTGATTTTTGCAGCTTTATTAACTGGAGCTCAGAGTTTTCTGCTACCACTGGCAATAAAAAGCGTAGCAGAGATATCAATGATTATTCTTATCCTGCTACGCTTAAGAAAGTTCAAATTGATAATACTTTACCCATTGATGTTAGCTTGGTATCCGCTCAAGTTTTTGTACTTTGGAATACGAGGAACCTTGGGTAAATACTCTTGGAAATAGCTTACATCTCCACTAACTGAGCATTCACGTATTCCACTGTGTTTAATGTGTTTACTATGGTTTTGAGATCTTCAGAGCTTCCCTCGACCTCCAGGATTATCAATCCGTCGTTGGCACAAAACTCTTTGGATACTTCATGTAAGCCCAGACGCACTTTGATATTACATCCATATTCAGTCAGTATGTTCTGAACCTTGACTGCTTCAGTACTGCGATGATCAATCTTGATTAAAATAACTTTGTAAATCATAACTCACCTCTGTTCCACATGAAAATTACAGCAATTCCCTTGTCCAGAATTATTTTGATACCAAGTCAGTGCTCGTAATCATATAATGAATGTCAATGGGACAATACTGATTTGTATTTTTCAGCACTTACCATTGAAATAGGATTTATCCCATCAAATCATTAAAATTGTTAATATGATACTGCTCATGTGAGATCAACATTCTTGGGGATTGTTAATCAGTCAAAAGCCTTGACAGAATAATGGCTAAAGAGATTTTGTAGCTTCGAGTTGGTTTGCAGAATTACAGCCTTCTCTATACATTTAGGAGCCTTGATGCATGAATTTATAGAAGTAGAATTTCGAACCGGCAGAATTGGCTATTTCCTGAACACTTTGGGCTTGGAAGTAAGCCCGGAGGATTTGGTAATGGTAGATGCCGAACGTGGCGAAGATATGGGACAGGTAGTTCATCTGAGTATTTCCAGTGATGAACTGGAGACTCAGTTTGAAAATGGCCAGATCAAATCAATAAAAAGACTGGCATGTGACGACGAACTGGAACGACTGAAAAACGTTATACTTGAAGAAGAGAAAGCAGCAAGAATATTCAATGATACACTAAAGAACTATCCCTTTGATATGAAGTTGATTGAGGCAGTGTATCAGTACGATGGAAACAAGCTAACATTCTTCTTTACAGCTGATGGTCGGATAGATTTCCGTTTATTGGTTCGGGAACTGGCCTCAGTATTCAAAACTCGTATCGAGTTACATCAAACTACCGGTCGCGATGAAGCTAAACGGCTTGGTGGATTTGGTATGTGCGGAAACCAGTATTGCTGCGGCACATGGTTAAAACACTTCAATCAAGTCACTATCAAGATGGCAAAAGATCAAAATATTGCTGGCAATCTTAGCAAGATATCAGGTCCTTGCGGTCGATTACTATGCTGTTTGAATTTTGAAGAAGACTTCTATCTCGAAGAAGCAAAGGAATTTCCTATTGTCGGCACATGTGTGGATTACGATAAAAAGAAAATGCTCGTTTACAAGATAGATGTAATCAATAAAAGAGTATATCTATCCACGGAAGATCAGGAAATCTGTGATATCGAACTGAGTGAATACAAGAAACTAAGAGTAATCAGTTATCCTACAATTGAACCATGCTAAAACCTTTCTTTGGCCAAACAACAGATGAAATCATAGAGCAGATTATCGAAATGGATTATCAACGGTATCGGGCTAATCAGATCTTAGATTGGGTTTACAAAAAGGGAGTAACCAATCTAAACCATATGACTAATGTTCCAGAAAAGATGCGCCAGGAACTGTCCGGCTTTTATGATATCAGCTTACCTCAGATTATTTCGTGTCTGGAATCGAAAGATGGGACAAGAAAATATAGCTTGAAACTGACTGATGAGCATATAATAGAAATGGTTATCATACCTTCTGAAAGTAAGACTACACTTTGCATATCATCTCAGGTTGGATGTGGGCGAGTTTGTGTCTTCTGTGCCACGGGGAAAATGGGCTTGGCAAGGAACTTATCCGCACACGAAATCGTGGGACAAATAGTATTGGCTGCGAATCTTGTCCGACCTAAAAGGATAACAAATCTTGTTTTTATGGGAATGGGCGAGCCTTTGGACAATTTGACAGAGGTATTACAGTGCTTGGGAGTGATTCAGTCCGATCGATGCCTATGCATTAGTCCTCGTCGAACAACCATTTCGACATGTGGTGTAGTTCCAAAGATTATTGAGCTGGCAAAATCCGGTTACAAGACAAAGCTTGCCGTATCATTAAACTCTGCAATTGATGAAAAGAGAAGCGAGATCATGCCGATAAACAAGATTTATCCACTATTGGAACTAAAAAAAGCACTTCGATATTTTAGGGATCAGACCAGCTATCGAATAACTTTTGAATATATCATGATTCCTAGTTTTAATATGGACAAAAAGGATGCGATCGAACTCAAGAAGTTTACTCAGGATCTTTCGTGTAAAATAAACTTGATTCCGTGGAACCACGTTGAGGGACTCTCGTACAAAGCTCCTACCGATGTACAGGTAGAAGATTTCGTAGCTATGACCAAAATAATCAATCAGGCTGTTACTCTGCGAAAGAGCAGAGGAGCTGATGTAAATGGCGCTTGTGGACAGTTAGCATCGAATTCACAACTATTGTCGAACAAGCACAAAGATTCAGTAACATGATGAGATAAGGAAAGAAAGATGAATATGATTGAAAGATTAGCCAGAGAACACTTCAGCGGAGAAGACTTGTGTAAGTGTCTTGGAGCGCACAAGATATGCTTGAATTGCTTATTTTGTCGTGCAAGTAAACCCGATCAAATAGCGAAACCCTCGGCGTCAATTGCCTCAATTATTGATGCTACTGTTCTGAAAGCTAATACCAAGCTTGAAGAGGTATCTAGTCTATGCAATACAGCGCTTGATTTTGAGTGTGCATCGGTTTGCATTAATTCATTTTTTATCCCCTTTGTGAACAAGGCTCTTAAAAATAGGGTCAAAACGTGTACAGTCATAAACTTTCCTTTAGGTTCTGGAGATTCAAAGTCTGTATTGGCAGAAGCATCATCGGTCATCGCAGCAGGAATTGATGAACTTGATATGGTGCATAATATTCCAGCTTTTTTGGATGGTAATTACCAATCCAACTTTGAGGTTATCAGGGATGTTGCACAGATATGCGTTGATAACGGAGTACTACTCAAGGTTATTATTGAAACATGTTATTTGTCTGAAGAAGAAATAGTACTTGCCTGTCTATATGCAAAAAAGGCAGGAACTGATTTTGTAAAAACCTCCACAGGTTTTGGAAGTGCGGGTGCTACCGCAGATAATATAGCCCTAATGCGCCTTACCGTAGGACCAAAAGTAGGAGTTAAGGCTAGCGGAGGAATCAGAACCAATGACCAAGCAATGCAAATGATTGTGTCTGGGGCAAATCGCATTGGTGCCAGCAGTGTAACTGCTTTATTGAACTAAGGATTTATTGATGCAAGTAACGCTAGCCGGCTTCAATATAGATAAAAACCTGATCGACAGCAACATTAGCAGTGATGTAGCAACTCCTGAAGTATTGTGTGCTGCTTATGCCAGGATTAGTAGAAGCTCAAAGAGTATTTTCGAACTTCGAAAGAATGCTCAATTGGAACTGGAAAAAGCAAGAAACTCAAATCAGAATATCATCTACGAGATGGGTCATAGCTCCATTGCAGAACATGCCGTGTTCAATTTTGACCTTGTAGGAGTTTCAAGGCTGATGTCTGAATATATACAAAGATCAAGACTAGCATCATTTACCGAAAAATCTCAACGCTATGTTACTTTCGAAAATGACTATGTAATTCCAATAGAGCTAACAGGCAATCAGAAAGAAAGATTTATTGAACTGGCAGACAAACTCTTTGATGAGTACCAAAACACATACAATATCTTGGTAAACAAACTCCAGACTCCAGGCTTAAAGAAAAGAGACGTGGAGAATATGGCAAAAGAAGATGCCAGATATATATTACCCCTGGCAACAAAAACCCAAATGGGAATGACGATCAATGCAAGGAGTTTGGAAGGTTTACTACGAAGGCTTAACTCGCTCAAATTGGAAGAAGCTCGGTTGTTGGCAGATAGAATTTCTGAATTAGTCCGGAATATCGCCCCCTCTATCATCAAATATACCAATGCCGATTGTTTTTATCAAAAAGAGATTTCTTTGGCATATACCGAAGCTCATACCGCTTCTGCCGATTCTGTGAAACTTCTGTCACATACAGATAATGTCGATACTACAGTGTTAACACATCTCCTCTACGACAAGTCAGATACTCCATACGAAGATGTATCTAAAGCTGTGAGCACGCTGACCGATTCGGAGAAAGCTGGATTGTGGGACCAAGTATTCGATGGTATTAAGGCATGGCACAAAATGCCCAGAGCATTTGAGATGGCAGATTTTACATTTGAGTTTGTAATGTCTGAGAGTTGCTGGAGTCAATTTAAAAGGCATCGTCTATGTAGTATCATCAAACAAGCAGCTGATCATAAGTTGGGGTATAGGCTACCATCAGCTATTTTTATGTCCGGGCGGGAAAACATCTGGAAGTCCTTAATGAACGATATAGATGAGCTTTTTAAAGAATTGAACAACTCGAATAAGTTTCTTGGTGGATATATCAGAAGTAATGCTCATCATGTAAGAGTAGTTGCAAAGATGAATCTAAGGGAGCTGTATCATTTTGTCAGATTGCGGTCTGATGAACATGCCCAATGGGAAATCAGAGAACTCTCAGATAAAGTAGTATCTACGATTAAACCAATTGCTCCCTGTGCATCAAAATACCTAATGGGTAAAAGTGTATTTGATGCCAAAGACTAAAGTATTTGACAGATTCTGCAGTTTCAAAAGTTTGCCTGTAGTCAGTGTCCCTGTAGCTCAGCTGGATAGAGTGGCACCCTCCGAAGGTGAAGGTCAGGCGTTCGAATCGCCTCAGGGACGCCAGTTTTCTTTTAATCAATTTGATCTGAGATGATCCGTGAGTGATGTAATACTTACGCTTCATAATATCACAAAAACTATCGGCGCTAAGACGATTATTGAATTGGCTAATTTTGGCATCCATCAAATGGATAAAATTGGCCTTATTGGAATAAACGGTTCTGGCAAGACTACGCTCCTCAAGCTGTTAGCCGGGGAAATTGATGCCAATAGCGGGTCAATAACTCATCGTTCTGATCTCAAAATAGCTTTTCTTCCCCAAAATCCTGTGATGGATCCGGAGTCGTCGGTTATACAACATGTCATACCCAGTGGATTCGAACCAACGTCGGAAGATAGTTACAGATACAAAGCTGTACTTTCTCAGCTTGGTATGACAGAGTTTGACAAGCCTATCAAGTATCTGTCCGGGGGACAAAAAAGAAAAACAGATATTGCAAGAGTGTTATCTATTGATGCTGATCTCCTGGTATTGGATGAACCCACCAATCATCTTGATTTGGATACAATTGAATGGCTTCAGGAATATCTCTGTAACGTTAAAAAGGCAGTTATCTTTGTAACGCACGATCGTTACTTTTTGGATGCAATATCAAGCAAGATTATTGATATCGAAGCTGGTAAACTGTATCTGTATGTCGGTAATTACTCACAATACGTAAAGGGGAAAATCCAAAGAGAAATAGATATCGAACGGAAGGATACGCGTCGTAAAGCACAGCTTAAAAAAGAACTGGATTGGCTCTCAAGAGGAGCGAAAGCGAGAAGTTCAAAACCCAAAAATCATATAGAAAGAGTCAAGGAACTTCTCAGTAAATCCTACTTAATATCAAATGCAGAATTGGAGATTTCTTTTCAAACAGATAGACTGGGCAAGTCCATTTTAGAGTTATATCGTCTCAGTAAGTCTTATGATGGTGTTGAGCTTTTTAGAGATATCGAGCACCATTTTCAGGCAAAGGAGCGAATCGGAGTTATTGGTGCCAACGGCTGTGGTAAAACGACGTTATTAAAGCTCATTATAGGAGAAGAAGAACCCGATCTTGGAACAATCAAAGTAGGCGTAAACACACATTTCTCTTACTACAAACAAGAAGACGAATCATTCAACCCAAAACTCAGTGTGTATGATTACATAGCCCAATATGCAGAAGTAATCAAAACCAGAGATGGAACCAAGCTTACCGCTTCAGAAATGCTACAGCGTTTCCTGTTTGATGGCAAAATGCAGCAAATGAAGCTCGAATCGCTATCCGGAGGTGAGAGGAAAAGGCTATATCTCCTCAAATCATTGATGTTTGGGGCAAACTTCATTATCCTGGATGAGCCTACTAATGATCTTGATATAAAAACCCTTGAAATTCTGGAAGACTACCTGGATGCTTTCCATGGATGCCTTTTGGTAGTGTCACATGACAGATATTTTCTCGATCGTACTATTGATTACCTGTTCATCTTTGAGAATGGCAAATTACGAAAATTCGCCGGTAACTACTCCGACTATTTACTAATAAAGAGATATGAGAAAGAAGTCGAAGAGGATAACTATAAAGCAGTAGTAATCAGGCCCAAAAGAGAGAAAAAAGGATTATCATACAACGAGCAGCAGGAGTTGATCAGGGTGGAACGAGAAATTGGTGAATTGGAAAACAAAATCAATGAGTTGGACAGCATTTTGCACCAACCTCCAAGTGACTTTACACACGAAGATTATTCCAATCTTGACTCGAATTATCAGGCTTTTAAGGGTCGTCATGAGGCTTTGTTTATCAGGTGGATGGAGTTAAACGAAACCGACTCAAACTAAGAAAAATACAGACACGAATATTTGGATTCATAACACGCTGCATTACAAGTAATTACAAGCAAAGAATAAATCACAAAAAAACTTGACAAAAATCGACTATCATTTTGCTTTGCAATCAGATAACGATTCTGATATCCAGTTCAATAAATAGATAAGGTATCAGCATTCTGAAATATAGTATAACATTATGGGAGATAATAGATTATGAGTGAATCGAACTACACTGCCAGTAATATTAAAGTCCTGAAGGGGCTGGAAGCTGTCAGAAAGAGACCTGCAATGTATATTGGAGGCATTAGTGAGCGTGGTTTGCACCACTTGGTTTATGAAGTGGTGGATAATTCGATAGACGAAGCTCTGGCTGGATATTGCGATCTAATCAAGGTAACAATAACCAGAGAAGGTTATGTCGAAGTAGACGATAATGGACGAGGTATTCCCGTCGATATTCACAAGGAAATGAATATACCTGGTGTTCAAGTGGCAATGACAGTGCTTCATGCTGGAGGAAAGTTTGATGACAAGTCCTACAAGGTCTCCGGTGGGTTGCATGGAGTAGGTGTATCGGTAGTGAATGCACTATCGGATTTCCTGGAAGTAAGAATACATATCAACGGGAAAATCCACTACCAAAGGTATGAGCGTGGTATACCTGTTACTGAACTCAAGGTAATTGGTGAGTCCAATCGTAAAGGAACAATAGTTATCTTTAAGCCAGATCCTACCATTTTTGAAACCGTTGAGTTTAGCTTTGATTATCTGACAACCCGTCTTCGTGAACTTGCCTTTCTCAATAGTGGAGTAAGGATTATCCTCAAGGACGAGAGAGCAGATCGAGTCCACGATTTTAAGTATGATGGTGGTATTCGTTCCTTTGTGGAATTTTTGAATCAAAACAAGAAACCGCTCACTCCAAAGCCAATTCATATCCAAAGTGATAAAGAAGGGATGACGTTTGAAGTAGCCCTTCAGTACAATGAGGGTTATCAGGAAAATATCTTTAGCTTTGCGAATAATATCAACACTATAGAGGGTGGTACTCACCTTAGTGGTTTTAAATCGGGACTTACAAGAGCCGTAAATACATACATTAAAAACGCAGATCTACTTAAGAACGAAAAGGTCTCACCGTCTGGAGACGATATCAGAGAAGGGATTACAGCCGTTGTGAGCGTCAAAATATCGAATCCCCAGTTTGAGGGACAGACCAAGACAAAGCTCCAGAACTCTGATGTAGAAGGGGTCGTCAATTCGGCAGTATATGAAAAACTAATGATCTATTTCGAAGAGCATCCGGCAGAAGCGAAAAACATTGCAAGCAAGAGCATCACTGCAGCCCGTTCAAGAGAAGCAGCCAGAAAGGCAAGAGAACTCACCCGGCGAAAATCTGTATTGGAAAGTGGTTCTCTCCCAGGAAAATTAGCTGATTGCAGTATCAGTGATCCCTCGAAAACAGAGCTGTTTCTGGTTGAGGGAGATTCTGCAGGAGGGTCTGCAAAACAAGGTAGAGACAGATCATTTCAAGCTATTCTACCTCTTTGGGGTAAGATGCTGAATACAGAAAAAGCCAGAGTCGACAAGGTTCTAAATAACGAAAAGATTCAGCCCATAATTCTTGCTATCGGCGCTGGAATAGGAATGGAATTTGACATTACCAAGATACGCTATGGAAAGATAATTATTATGGCTGATGCTGATGTTGATGGTGCTCATATCGCGACCTTGCTTCTTACTTTCTTCTTCCGATATATGCGTCCGTTAATCGAACATGGCAATGTATATCTTGCACGTCCGCCTCTGTTCCTGGTACGAAAAGGCAAGCAAAAAAGATATGTCTTTTCAGAGGATGAAAGAGATATGGCCGTTGAAGAACTGGGTCAGAAAGGAGTAGTTATTCAGCGTTACAAAGGTCTTGGTGAGATGAATCCGGATCAGCTTTGGGAGACGACACTTGATCCTGCAAACCGTATAATGACATCCATCAAAATGGATGACGCCATTGAAGCAGACAGAATGTTTACAATTCTCATGGGTGACGAAGTAGAACCCCGTAGGGATTTTATCCATGCCAATGCGAAATATGTAAAGAATCTCGATGTATAGAAGAGGAGAATAGATAAATGTCTGATAGTAGAATAGTCAATGTTCAAATAGAAGATCAATTAAAACAGGCTTATCTGGATTATTCCATGAGCGTTATAGTAGCTCGTGCCTTACCTGATATCAGAGATGGGCTGAAGCCCTCACAACGCAGAATTTTGTTTGCCATGCATGAGTTGAATCTCAGTCCGGGAGGTCACTTCCGTAAGTGTGCGAAAATTGCAGGTGATACATCGGGAAACTATCATCCACATGGTGAGCAAGTAGTATATCCGACTCTGGTACGTCTTGCCCAGCCCTGGAATATGAGATATCCTTTGATAGATGGGCAGGGAAACTTTGGCTCGATTGATGGAGATCCTCCTGCTGCAATGCGTTATACTGAAGCCCGGATGCAGAAGATAACAATGGAAATGCTGGATGAACTCGAGAAGGATACTGTAAACTTCAAATCAAACTACGACGAAACCAGAAAAGAACCAGAAGTGTTTCCCAGCCGTTTTCCGAATCTATTGGTTAATGGATCATCCGGTATAGCAGTTGGTATGGCAACAAACATGCCACCGCATAATATCAGTGAAATATGCGATGGGATAGTTGCATTAATAGATAATCCGGATTTGGAACCTATCGATCTACTGCAATATATCAAAGGTCCGGATTTCCCGACAGGTGGCATGATACTCGGTGCTGATGGGATCAAGGACTATTTTGAGACCGGACGCGGTAGAATAATAATGCGTGGCAAGGCAGACATTGAAGTCAAGGAGAACGACCAGGAGATCATTATTATTCGTGAGATACCATATCAGTTAGCCAAGACCCTTCTGATTGAGCGCATGGTTGAGCTTGTCAAGGATAAGAAAATCGAAGGTATTAGCGATATTCGTGACGAATCTGGACGCGATGGTATGCGCCTCTTGGTACATGTAAAGAGAAATCACGATGCCCAAGTCGTTCGAAACATGCTTTACAAGTATACACAGCTTCAATCCACTTTCGGAGTTATCAATCTATGCCTGATTGATGGTGTACCACAGGTCGTAAACATGAAGGAGATGATCCAAAACTTCATCAAATTCAGGCATGATGTCATACTCAGAAGAACGCTCTTCGAATTGAAGAATGCCGAAGAAAGGTTGCATATCCTGGAAGGTTATCGTATTGCTTTGGATAATCTGGATGAGGTCATTGCTACTATTCGTGCTTCGCAGACCACGGTCGAGGCTAGTGAACAGCTTCAGCTAAAGTTTGCGCTATCAGAAATCCAAGCCAAAGCAATTCTGGAAATGAGGCTTCAACGTTTAACGGGTCTGGAAAGAGAAAAGATTGAGATTGAGTACAATGAACTACTCGCAACCATATCCAGGCTTAGGGAGATCGTAGAAAAACGTAAACTACGTATTGCCATTATCCGTGAAGAAACCATTGCCATCAAAGACAAATTCCAGAATCCTCGTCGTACATCTATAATTGGTACACAAGGTAGCAGCTTTAATATGGAGGATTTGATAGCAGATGAGTTAGCTGTTGTTACTATAACTCACGAAGGGTATATCAAAAGAATTTCCATTGATGCATACAAGTGCCAGGGACGAGGTGGGAGAGGATTATCGGCTTCAAACCTCAAAGACACGGATTTTGCCCAATACGCTTTTGTGGCATCGACACACTCCTATATCCTTCTCTTTACCGATTTTGGAAGATGCTATTGGTTAAAGGTTTATGAAGTACCGGAGGTCAGCAGGACTGCCCGTGGAAAAGCTGTCGTAAATCTTGTCCAGTTCCAGGAAGGTGAAAAGATCAAAGCCTTTGTAACGCTCAAGGCTTTCGCCGAAAACCAATTCATCACGATGTGTACAAAAAATGGTCTGATCAAAAAATCACCGGTCATAGCGTTTTCAAGACCTCGTGCTGGTGGAATTCTGGCTATCAAACTCGTGGAAGGTGACGAACTGATTGAAGCCAGAATTACCAGTGGAAACGACGACATTCTTCTTGCGACACGTCATGGTTATTGCAATCGTTTCAACGAAAGTGATGCCCGTGAAATGGGTAGGTTCACCAGGGGAGTCAGAGGTATCAGGCTCCGTGAAGAAGACTATGTGATTTCAATGAGTGTTATTACACAGGAAGAAACGCTAGAGAATGGAACACCAATATCCAGAACAGTATTGGCAGTCAGTGAAAATGGATTCGGGAAAAGAACTACAATTTCTTCCTATACAGCTACGAAACGTGGATCAAAGGGTGTCATAACTCTCAAAACTAGTGCAAGAAATGGCTACATGGCAGCCTTGATGTTGGTGGATGAAAAGGACGATCTCCTCATTATCACAAAAGATGGTATGATCATTCGCCAGAGAGTAGCAGATATATCGCTGGTAAGCAGAAATACACAAGGAGTAAGGCTGATAAACCTTGTAAACAAAGACAAAGTCAAAGATATTGCCTATATTCCAAGCGAGCCGGATGACGAAGAAATCGACAAAGAAGTCGAGAAGCTTCATCAGGAACCAATCCCTGTTAATGAACCCCTCGTAGACGTTGATTTTGAAGAAATAGAAGAAGATGATCATGAAGAAGTTATTGAAGAGGATAACGAAGAATAGTATCATCTTGATTTGCCTCGCTTTGGCAATGACGGGGTGTGCAGTAACGAGTTATAAACCCGTTGCAGTTCCCGGAGTTGCTATCGAAAGCGGATTTGCAGTGCTACGGACGGACAGCTTATTGGTGGCTGTCCGTCCCCAAGCCTGGCAAGGAGAGCCAAGCAGTTTAAATTCATTCTTTTTTTGTGCCTTTATCCAGGTTCGTAATCATAGTAATAGGACTGTAGTAATATCTCCGCAGGATATTGTCCTAATCGCCAATAATAATCAATACGACATCATACCCTCCCAAAACATTATTAGTAGCTATCAATACAATCCCTTTTTGGAGCAGTTTAATCAACCATTTTCTGCTGACCGGGTTAAATACAATCCCGAGAATCAACAGCAGATAATGTATTCTATTATCCAGAACAGTTTTAGCTTTGGAACTCTCATTCCTGGTGCGACAAAAAGAGGCTATATTTTTTTCAACCGGGAGGCTTTTCAGGCAAGAACTTTGCAATTTATTCTCTATAACAGAGAAATTACTTTTGCCAAATAGCTTGTTTACATAGGTAAACATCAATATTATATGTGTATCAAGCCTATATCAAGCCTATTCGTGAATACGCTTGATATACACTTGATATAGGCTTGATATAGGCTTGACTGTAGCGTAGGATTCCGATCCTACAGTTGATCCGATCCTACAGTGTGTCTCGTCCTAAAAATGTACGATCCTACAAGGATTCAGTTTCGAACTATTATCTATTCCTGTCCGATGAGGTTTAGATTCTCATTACCATTATTGGCGTTCATGACGGAAAAATATAGACTTATGCAATAAATCTCTTTACAAATTAGATGGATGCAGAAATCTGACGACAAATTCACACAGGAGGATTAAATGCCACTGAACCCAGAAGCAAAAACCGCTATCATGGCAGAGTTTAAACTCCATGAGTCAGATACTGGATCTCCCGAGGTACAGGTATCTCTTCTTACTCAGAGAATCAAAGATATCACTGAGCATTTGAAGGTACATTCCAAAGACTTTTCTACCAGACGGGGACTCTTGAAACTGATCGGGCAGCGCAGGCGCCTTCTTGATTATCTAAAGCGCACGGATATTAACCGTTATCGCAATCTGATCAAGGCTCTTGGACTTAGAAAATAAATTCTGTCCTGTTTGATGTGTAAGTCCGGATTACCAATTTTGTGTTGTCCGGACTGGCACAGATTAATGTGGAATTTCCCACACACACATATTAGTGGGAGACGAGCAATAAGCTAAGGTGATGCATAGAATGTTTGCAGCAGTTCATTTTAGCCTATTGCTTCTTCTTCCACAGGCAACGCAAAGGAGAAGAAATGCACAACTTTAACATCACAAAAAAAACCCTCGATTTCTGTGGCAAAGAACTAACAATCGAAACAGGCCGAATGGCTAAGCAAGCTGGTGGTTCAGTTCTGGTTACTTATGGTAAAACCAGCGTATTGGCAACTGCAACTATGTCAAAAGAGGCTAACCTGGATTCAGATTTTTTCCCGCTTACGGTAGATTACATAGAGAAGATGTACGCCGCAGGCAAGATCCCTGGTGGGTTTTTCAAACGTGAATCAAAACCAAGTACCGAAGCAACCCTAAACGCTCGTTTGATAGACAGAGCGATTCGTCCACTATTTCCTGAAGGATTTCGCAATCCAATCCAAGTAGTAATCAATGTTCTTTCATTTGACGAAATCAACGATCCCGCTATGCTCGGAATGCTCGGAGCCTCATTAGCGCTCTCGATATCAGAAATTCCATTTAATGGTCCAATTGCTGGGGTTACAGTCGGTTACATCGATGATCAGCTGGTAGTAAATCCAGATCTGAGTTTGATGAAAACAATATCTAAGCTGAATCTTAGTGTTGCAGGATCGGACATCTCGATTTGTATGATCGAATCAGCCGCTAACGAACTAAGTGAACAGATTATGCTTGATGCAGTATTCACCGGACATGAAGAGATCAAAAAACTTGTCGAAATGGAACGTGAGTTTATCGCTATAGCTGGCAAAGAAAAGATAGTACCAGTTTTATACCATATTCCTGAAGATATTATGACTGCTGTTGAAGCAGCATTCGCAGAGAAGGTAGCTTCTGCCGCGATCATCAAAGGAAAACATGAAAGGCAGGACGCTTTTGATATTGCAGAAGCTGAGATGATAGAAAAGTTTAGCGCTGAGGATGACGAATTTGCCAGCAAGCTACGTTTTTACAAACATGCTTTTCACGAACTGATTCGTCGCTATGTTCGTGACTCGATCCTCTACAAAAAGCTTCGTGCAGATGGTAGAGATTTGGATGAAGTTCGTGATATCACATGCGAGATTGATGTACTTCCGATTGTTCATGGAACTGCACTTTTTACACGTGGCGAAACCCAAGCTTTGGGGGCACTCACTCTGGGTGGTGGAAGTGACGAACAAATAATAGATGGCTTGCAAGAAGAGTACAAAAAATCATTTTATCTTCATTACAATTTCCCTTCATTTAGCGTTGGTGAAGCTGGCAGAATGGGTCCTACCGGCAGACGTGAGCTTGGCCATGGAAATCTTGCAGAACGTGCATTGATTCCTGTACTTCCATCAAAAGAAGAATTCCCCTATACGATGCGTCTTGTATCTGATATTCTGGAATCAAACGGTTCATCGTCGATGGCATCGGTTTGTGTAGGCAGCCTTGCCATGATGGCTGCAGGCGTTCCTATTACAAGAGCTGTGGCAGGTATTGCCAATGGTTTGATCATGGAAGGTCAGGAGTATGTGATTTTAACTGATATTCAAGGTCTCGAAGATCATCTTGGTGATATGGATTTCAAGGTTGCAGGAACACGAGAGGGTATTACAGCCATGCAAATGGATATCAAGATTGCCGGAATTACAAAAGACATAATGCGCATTGCTCTCGAAAAGGCTGTTAATGCCAGAAATCATATCCTTGATATTATGGATGCCACTATTGCTGAACCACGTCCAGATCTATCACCTACAGCACCGAGAATTGAATCATTCAAAGTACCAGTCGATAAAATCGGAGAAATTATCGGGCCATCAGGCAAGATGATAAAATCAATCATCGAAAAAGCCCAAGTCAATATCGATATTCAAGACGATGGAACAGTTCGAATTCTATCTCCTGACGCTGATTCAATCGCCAAAGCAAAGAGAATGATCAAAGCCATAGCAATCGAACCGGAAATGGGAGAGTTGTTTACTGGAACAGTTTCCAGAATAGAAGACTATGGTGTGTTTGTCAAAATCCTTGAAGGTGTAAAAGAAGGAATGGTTCATGTTTCTCAGATGCATACTTCCAGAATCAATCATCCGCTTGACATGGTCAAAATGGGTGATACTGTAAATGTGAAGGTTATTGGATCCGAAAAAGGCAAAATTGCTCTGGCAATGAAAGGCTTGGAAGGAAACCCGGAACCAGATCCCAATGCACCAACCGATCGTCCTAGGACTAGTCCAGATAGAGGTCGTAACGACCGTAACGACAGAGGATTTCAAAGACGTCCAAACGATCGGGACAGAGGTAGAAGAAACTAAACCCGAGGTTAAATATGCAATACAAGGTTGCAGATATTGGACTGGCTGAGTTTGGCAGGAAAGAACTTGATCTAGCCGAAATTGAGATGCCAGGTCTCGTTTCTCTTAGAGAAAAATACGGACACGAACAGCCTCTGAAAGGGGCAAATATTACAGGCAGCCTGCACATGACAATCCAGACCGGAGTTCTCATAGAGACTCTGGTCGCTTTGGGTGCTAATGTTAGATGGGCAAGCTGCAATATCTTTTCCACACAGGATCATGCCGCTGCGGCTATTGCCAAGACTGGCGTTCCAGTATTTGCCTGGAAAGGCGAAAGTCTGGAGGAGTATTGGTGGTGCACTCTCCAAGCACTAAACTGGGAGGATGGGAACGGACCGCATTTGATAGTAGACGATGGTGGTGATGCTACATTACTAATCCACGAAGGATATCGCTTTGAAAGTGAATACAGTGCTACTGGAATAATCCCTGCTGTTTCAACAGACAACAGAGAACTAGCAATTGTTCACGGACTACTTATTGAGGAGCTGAAAAAGGATCCCAATAAGTGGCATCGCATGGTAAAGAATATGCGCGGGGTCAGCGAAGAAACAACAACCGGCGTACATAGACTCTATCAGATGAAAGAACAAGGGACATTATTGTTCCCAGCGATCAATGTGAATGACTCCGTAACCAAATCAAAGTTTGACAATCTGTATGGATGTCGCGAGTCCTTGGCTGATGGCATCAAGAGAGCAACTGATGTAATGGTCTCTGGAAAGATTGTTGTCGTCTGTGGATATGGTGATGTGGGGAAGGGGTGTGCACAATCTATGCGAGGCTTTGGAGCCAGAGTTATTGTCACAGAAATCGATCCAATTTGTGCTCTACAAGCAGCAATGGAAGGATATGAAGTCCAGGTACTCGATAATGTCGTAGAAGATGCCGATATCTTTATAACTGCCACAGGTAACTGTGATGTCATCAGGGTCGATCACATGTTGAAGATGAAAAACATGGCGATAGTATGTAACATCGGTCATTTTGATAATGAAATTCAAGTAGATAAGCTATATGAAATAGAAGGGGTGACCAAAACCAACATCAAACCCCAAGTAGATAAAATTGAAATGCCCAATGACAAAGCAATCATTCTTCTCTCAGAAGGGCGCTTGGTAAATCTTGGGAATGCTACCGGACATCCATCCTTTGTGATGAGCTGTTCTTTTACAAATCAAGTATTGGCACAGATAGCTTTGTGGGAAAAAGCTCATGAAATTGATGTGTTTGTTTTACCAAAGATACTGGACGAGGAAGTAGCACGTTTACATCTTTCCAAATTGGGTGTTAAGCTGACATGCTTGAGTAAAAAGCAATCCCAATATATCAATATCCCTATAGAAGGTCCATACAAATCAGATAATTACAGATACTAATATAAAGTGGAGGTTATATGTCGTTAAAAAAAACGATTGAGGACAAGAGTGTAAAAATCGGAGTAGTCGGTTTGGGTTATGTAGGTCTGCCGATGGCTGTAACAGTAGCTAAAAAAGGATTTGAGGTAATCGGATTTGAAGTAAGTAAATACGCTATTGATCATGTGAATGCTGGTGAAAACTATATTGGAGATGTAGAGGATGAAGATCTGGCAAACGTCGTCAAATCCGGAAAGCTATCTGCTACTTCTGATTATTCCAGAATGAATGAAGTACATGTGGTTATGATTGCAGTCCCAACTCCATTAGATTTGTATCATCAACCAGATGTATCATACATTGAAGCTTCAACAAGATCAATGGCTCCCCATCTGAACAAAAATACACTCGTCGTATTGGAAAGTACCACATATCCTGGGACAACGAGAGAAATAATCGTTCCTGAACTCGAAAAAGCAGGGCTTGTAGTAGGTGACACCGTTTATGTAGCTTTTTCTCCTGAGAGAGTCGATCCAGGTAATGAAACATACAAAACCCATAATACTCCAAAGTGTGTAGGGGGTATGACACCCAAGTGTAACGAAATAGCAAGAGTCTTTTACGAAAGCGTATTGGATGCTTCTGTACATTTAGTATCGTCTCCTGAAGTAGCCGAGATGGAAAAAATCTACGAGAATACCTTTAGAAACATCAACATCGCTCTTGCCAATGAAATGACTGTCCTCTGCGACAAGATGGGGATCAGCATTTGGGAAGTAGTTGATGCTGCAAAAACCAAGCCTTATGGCTTTATGGCCTTTTATCCGGGTCCCGGAGTTGGCGGTCACTGTATTCCAATCGACCCATTCTATCTTACATGGAAAGCGCGTGAATATGATTTTCATACCAGGCTGATCGAATTGGCAGGCGAAATCAATATCGCAATGCCTGAGTTTGTTGTCCAGCGCGCCATCAGAATCCTAAATAAACAGGGTGTTGCCATATCCCGTGCAAAGATCATGTTACTGGGTGCTGCCTACAAAAAGGATATTCAGGATATGCGTGAATCACCGATAGAAGGAGTAATCCAACACCTTGAAGCATATCATGCTGACTTTGAGATACATGACCCTTATGTAGCCGAGTTTCATCATGAGAAAAATGGTAAGATGTACAAAACTGTTCCTATCGGGAACCTGAAAAAATACGATTTGATCATAATTATCACTGATCACAGTAGTGTGGATTATCAAAAGCTGGTTGATTCCGGCGTCGCTATTCTCGACACCAGAAACGCTTGTAAAAATATATCAGCACCAAATATTGAGCTAATGTAATGTCCAATGAGGCAAAGCTATGGCTACACACAAACCCGTAATTGTTCACGAACTTTTTGGGAAACTGGAGCCTGGCATTGGGGAATCAGGATGGTATGTAGTTCGCAGTAAGCCGAGGCGAGAAAAGCGTTTAGCTGATTATGCCCGGCAAATGGGGATTACATACTATCTTCCTCAGATCGAAACTATCCATTCATACAAATATCGAAAAGTTGCTTTTACAAAACCAATGTTCCCTGGCTATGTGTTTGTAAAGGCAGAACAATCGGAAAAAGAGACTATTCAAATCTCTGGTCTTTCAGCCGGATTTATCAAAGTTCGTCATGAAGCAGAATTGCTGGATGAACTAAAGTACATATACGAAGGTAGAAAAAGGAAAGCCGGTTTTACAGAATCGGTCTGGCTTTCTACCGGATTGGAAGTTGAACTGATCTCCGGTCCTTTGAAGGGTATGCACGGAGTAGTGGAAAGCCATAAAAAGATAGAGGAAGTCCGCCTTCAAGTAAATATACTGAGACAGGCTGTCATGGTCAAAGTCAATCCAAATGATGTCCGGATTCTTGGAGACTTTGTTATTGTAGACTCAGAGGATTCAGCATGAAGATACTAATTACAGGAGCTGCGGGATTTATCGCTTCTCACGTAGCGGATGCTTATATCAAGGAAGGGCATCAGGTCGTAATCGTGGACAACCTTTCCACCGGGTATCTACACAACATCAATCCTCTTGCAAAGTTTTATCAAGTGGATATCTGTTCAGACGATCTCGATAGGGTATTCGCCATTGAAAAACCTGATATCGTAAACCATCACGCAGCACAGATTAGTGTACCATTGTCTATTAAAGATCCATTAAGTGATACCGAAACCAACGTAATAGGTTTGATCCGAGTCTTGATGAATTGTGTTAGGCAGTCGGTTCAGAAATTGATCTTCATTTCCTCGGGTGGTGCAATATATGGAGAGGCGAGAGAGTATCCAACTACAGAAAACTATATCCCCAAGCCACTCTCTATTTATGCGATCAACAAATTGGTCGGGGAGAACTACCTAAGCTTTTACTTTCATGAGTATGGCCTTAATTATACTATTTTTCGCTATGCGAATGTGTATGGACCCCGGCAGGTTTCTCATGGAGAAGCTGGAGTAGTATCGATCTTTGTTGAAAGCCTACTCAGAGATCAGATGCCTAATGTTTATATTTATGAGGGTGAACCTGACGGCATGATCAGGGATTATGTATTTGTAAAGGATGTTGTAAAGGCTAATATCCTTGCATTAGAAAAAGGGACGAACGATGTTTTTAACATCGGAACATGTAAAGAGACTACTACTATGGAGCTTTACACAGAGATTTCCAGGCAGCTTGGTAGAAACATACGACCAAGAATTGGTATTGCCCGGGTTGGAGATCTGCACCGCAGTTTACTATCCTATGATAAAGCAAGAGATATCCTGGGTTGGGTTCCTGAGCATGAACTCAAAGATGGAATTTCTCAAACAATAGAATACTTCAAAGGCATGGAAATAATGCCTGAGCAAAAATCTGGAGACTAATATGAAAATAGCAGTTGTTGGAGTTGGTTATGTAGGTCTTGTAACGGGGACCTGCTTTGCCGAGATGGGTAATCACGTTATTTGTGTTGATATTGACCCCGTTAAAATTGAAACTCTCAAAAGCGGGAAAATCCCGATCTACGAACCAGGTCTGGAAGAAATGGTGAAGCGAAATGCTGAATCAGGAAGGTTGTTTTTCACTACGGATATCAAAAAAGCTGTCGAGGAATCGCTGGTAATATTTATAGCCGTAGGAACTCCACCAGACGAAGATGGATCCGCAGATTTGCAGTATGTGGTATCTGTTGCAAGAGACATTGCCAGATACATGAATGAATACAAAGTAGTTGTTGATAAATCCACAGTACCAGTTGGGACAGCTGATATCGTAAAGAAAGAAATCAGTGCAATCTTGGAAGAGCGTGGAGTGGGTTATGAATTCGATGTAGTATCCAATCCGGAATTTCTGAAAGAAGGTGCTGCTCTTGAAGATTTTATGAAGCCGGATAGGATCATTGTCGGAGTGGATAACATCCGTGTGGGCGAGCTTATGAAAGTTCTCTATGCCCCGTTTAACAGAACAAGTGACAGAGTCATAGTAATGTCTGTCCGTTCTGCGGAAATGACAAAGTATGCCGCCAATGCTATGCTTGCGACCAAGATATCCTTCATGAACGAGATAGCCAGACTATGTGAGGCGTATGGAGCTGATGTAGCTGAGGTTCGTAATGGAATAGGTTCTGATACGAGAATTGGCTATAAGTTTATCTATCCCGGTGTTGGTTATGGTGGTAGCTGTTTCCCCAAGGATGTCAAAGCTATCATTCACATGGCAAAAACAGCAGGAGTAGAAGCCGCTGTACTTAATGCAGTTGAGGATGTTAACGAAGCCCAAAAACACGTTATGTTCGAAAAAGTCAAAATGCATTTTGGCGATGACCTTAATGGTAAGAGCTTTGCTATCTGGGGCTTAGCATTCAAGCCTCAAACTGATGACATGAGGGAAGCTCCTTCGATAGTGATCATCAAAGACTTAATAGCTGCAGGGGCAAGCATAAGAGCATATGATCCTGTTGCTACTGATGAGGCAAAACGAATCTTTGGTGTCAATCCAAGTATTACATATTGCGATAATGAGTATGACGCATTGGAAAACACCGATGCATTATTACTGGTTACGGAGTGGCATCAATTCCGTTATCCGGATTTTACAACCATCAAACAATCCTTGAAGAACCCAGTGATTTTTGACGGGCGAAATCAGTATGATCCCAAACAAGTTCGCGCATTGGGATTTACATATTACGGAATAGGGAGATTGTAGATAATCTATCAATTATCAAACATTATAAAAAAAGGGGGAATATCTAATTCCCCTTTTTTGTATATCGTCTATTTTTTGCGCGTCCCTTACAAGCAGTTAATGCGAGACATGTCACCCAAACTTGTCATGTGTTTTACATGATAAAGTCCAGAATCCTCTCTCCAAGAAATATCCAGATCACTGATGATACTACCAAAAATGGTCCAAAGGCAAAACCCTGTTCTTTTTTTCGAATGAAAACAACGTAGTATATGAGGCCTATAACAGATGCGAGAATGATTATGAAAGGGGTAGATATAACGCCAAAGAATACAGCTAATGCTGTCATCAGCCAGATATCTCCACCTCCGAGTCCCTCGACCTTTTTTGTCAATGAATACAAATATGCAATTCCGATCATCAAACCCAGCACAAAACCACCGCTAATCAAGGCATTAATAATACCTACATTTGAATAGGGGAAAAGAGATAGTAAAAGACCTATTACAATCAAGGGAATCGAAGTGACATGCAGAATCAATTGATCAAACAGATCAATAAAGAAAATCGGGATTAAAAAAGAGACTAATATCAGGTACTTCAGAAACATAAAGCTAAAAATGCCATACATCAGGTAGAGCATAACAAAGAGAACAGGTGTGACCAGTTCTACCAAAAGATGATGCCAGTGTATCTGACATCCGCAAGAATTACACTTACCTCTCAGGATGATAAAGCTAAGGATGGGGATATTATAGTAAAATGGAATTGGGGTATTACAATTGGAACAGTGGGACGAAGGAAACACTATCGATCGGCGCTTTGGAAGGCGATCTATCAAAACATTAAAGAAGCTGCCAAAGGCAGCTCCAAAAACGGCCAACAATATTATTATCGGTGTGTCCAAATATTCTCCTACCAGCGGCTATACCACCTACGTGAGTTATCATCCCAGTTTCCACCCCAATGGCGGTTGTAATAGTCCGGTGAATATGCTTGTTCATATCTAAAGTCTATCCGGATATTATCATTGGGTCTGTAGCTCAAGGAAAAAGCTGGTAAGATGCTACTTTTATTGTCATCATTAAAATCGATAGACTTTGATGTAGTGGCAGATCCGAAGTTCACAAAATTCAGATCGAGCTGCATATCTAACTTTGGATTGAACTTATACTTAATGTGATTTGTATATCTCGACAGATAGTAGGCGTTTCCAGTGCTGGAAGAGGATGCTTCAAACCCCATACTATGAGAGATGTCTAACTGATTGGGGTTGAACAACCCATAATTATTTATGTGAAAAGGATTTAGCTCTGGTTTTGGTAGCTGTAGCTGTCCCATCAAAGCAACGCTTAATGCGACGAACAGGCCGATTGTTATAATCTTTTTCATTATATCACCCCTATTATGAGTTAACACTTGATTTCAACAATACTTACAGACAGTATAACCAATATGGCCAAACTGTCAAGTTATTATAGATTTCAGCATTTCGCCAAGACGCCCAATGCCATTTTCTATCTGGTTTTGAGTAGAGTATGTATAGTTTAGTCTTAAGCAATTATACACTTCCTGACCACTGGGGTAAAACTTGCTACCCGGAATAAATGTGACCTTGTGTTCCAAAGCAGTTCGAAAGAGCTCATCGGCATTGATATTTTCCGGTAACCAAAGCCATAGAAAGATACCACCTTCTGGTTTTGCCCACGTGACTCCTTCAGGCATATGTACGCTTAACTCATCGAGCATCTTCTTCAGGTATGGTCTGTAGTATTCGCATATTGTCGATATATGTGGATTCATAAATCCCTTTTCAAGAAACCGTGCGGCTACTCTTTCAGTAACGCAATCAGGAGACACATTAATCTTTTGCTGCCATGATCCCATCTTTTCAATGATAGTTTTGCTTCCTTTTACAAACGCAAGCCTCATTCCGGGGCCAAGAATTTTTGAAAAAGATACGATCTCCGTTACGATGTCACTTCCATTAAAGTCACTTTTTGAAAGGCTATACATAGTCGGTAGTGGCTTCCCAACGAAGCGGAGTCGGCTATATGGATTGTCTTCCAGAATCATAATTCCTGCTTTGAGGCAGGTATCGATTAAATCAATTCGTCTGGAAAGACTCATTGAAACACCACTGGGATTTTGAAAATCTGGAATTGTGTATAGGAACTTAATCTTCTTACCTGTTTTTGTTACAAGATTGATGGTATTTTTCAGTTGATCGATATCTATTCCTTCGTTATCCATAGGAATACCTATAACTTCTGCACCAATTGCTTCAAATGATACTACAGAACCCAAAAAGCTGGGTGCTTCACACAGTATTACATCGCCCTTATCAATTAGGGATTTTGTATAGTAATAGATTCCATTGGTAGCTCCGACTGTAATCAACATTTCATCCGGGCTAAGATTCTTGTAACCTTCCCACTTGATTAATTCATCTTTTAGAAGGCTGTCACCTTCACTGGCTCCGTACTGAAGCACTTCATAGCCTTCATCATTCACGATGCTGTAGTACAAATCGCTGAGAATATGCTTTGGGAATGTTGCAGGAGCAGGAAATCCCCCGGCAAAAGAGATCAAGTCCTGGACTTTTTTAGTTTGAGCAACGAGTTCGCGAATAAGCGAAGATTTCATAGTCTTTGTGTCAGCTGAAAACAGGCTTTGATAATCCATCATCCATCCTTACTTTACGGGTATATTCGATAAATCATACGTGGGAATGGAATCGTCTCGCGGATATGATGTATTCCGCTCATCCACGTGGTTAATCGTTCCAGTCCGATACCAAAACCGCTATGCGGAACGGAACCATACTTTCGCAAATCCAAGAACCATTGATAAGGTTCTATGGGCATATTTTCTGCCTGCATCCGACTTAGAAGCAGGTCGTGATCATCTTCACGCTGAGAACCACCGATTATCTCTCCAAATCCTTCTGGAGCAATCAAGTCGTTTCCCAATACAAGATCCGGATTATTAGGGTCACGCTTCATATAGAAAGCTTTGATTTCTTTGGGCCATTTTTCGATAAATATCGGAGTGTCCGAGTTTTCAGTGAGGGTTACTTCATCTGCAGCACCCAAATCGCTTTCATGGGTGATGTCACTACCCTTAGAGCGCAGATACTCTATTGCATCATGATGAGTCATACGCTTAAATGGAGCATCAGCCCTTTTTAGTGCATCGATGTCACGTTCCAGAATTCGGAGTTCTTCATCACATTTAGAAAGGACACTTCGGATGACGAAACGGATCAAATCCTCTTGAATCTGCATATTTTCTTCATGTTCGACATAAGCAGCTTCTGCATCCATCATCCAAAACTCTGTGAGATGTTTTCTCGTCTTTGATCTCTCTGCACGAAAAACGGGACCAAAATCATACACACGGCCAAAGCTCATGATTCCTGTCTCCAGATACAACTGACCTGATTGGGACAAATATGCGTTCCCTTCGTCGAAGTATTCCAATTCAAATAGGGTAGTTGTTCCTTCGCAAGCGTTTGGAGTCAGAATTGGAGAATCGAAGCGGATAAAGCTATTGTCATGCAAAAATTCACAGATAGCATGATAGACAGTGTGTCTGATACGCAGAACAGCCCATTGTTTTGAAGATCGAATCCACAGATGGCGGTTTGAAAGCAAGAAGTCAGGTCCATGTTCTTTTTTACTAATAGGGTATTCCTCGGCATACTGGACGACATTAATACTTTTGATATCTACTTCATATTGTCCTTCAAGCTTCTGATGCGCTTTTGGGATTCCAGAGATTATCAGCGACGACTCCAGCGTTAGTTTTTTAGCTGCTTCGAACATCTCTTCACCCAATTCTGGCTTAAAAGCTACGGTCTGAACATCTCCACTACCATCTCTGAAAATGATGAAGAGCAGTTTTCCACTGTGACGGATGTTTCTTACCCAGCCTTTTAACCGAACTTCTTCGCCGAGGTGTTTTGATATATCTTTTACAAAAATGTCACGCATATAGACTCCATTAGGATAGGGTTTTATTTTGCTTTTGAATACAAGCGATTATTTCGAGTGCAATCTTGAGTGCTCTCATGCCGGCTTCGCCGTCAACGATGGGTTTCTTGTCATTTATAATGCAATTTACAAAGGATTCCAGCTCCATGCTAAGAGCATCTTTTGGAGTATCACTTACATCATAATGCTTCATATCCACCAATTCTTCAGGCTTAAAATCTGTACTACCCATCAAGATTTTGGGGAGGAGTTTTTGGATATTTGCCGATTTGCGCATACATGTCACCTGTTTGGTCTGAAAATCCATCGAAATATAAGAATCTCTTTGAAAGAATCTGATTTTCCGTTCCATTTTCATAGAAACACGGCTGGATGTAACGTTTGCAATAGCTCCATTCTCAAACTCTATTCGAGCATTGGCGATATCTATGCTAGGGGTCAGTATTCCTACTCCACTGGCTCGTATCTCTGCAACGGGGCTATGGACAAAGTCCAGGATGAGGTCGATATCGTGGATCATCAAATCGAGTACTACGGGAACATCTGTACCCCGGTGATGAAAATAAGAAAGTCTGTGGGATTCGACAAACATGGGATCGACAATCTCATTTTCAACTTTTAGAATTACTGGATTAAACCGTTCAATATGGCCAACCTGAATTTTCAGGTTTTTGGACCTTGCCAGGGTGATCAATTCCTCTGCTTGCCAAAGCTCGGAGGTAATGGGTTTTTCCAAGAATACATGTTTTCCCTTTTCCAAGGCAAGCTTTGCCAGATTGTAATGATGTGATGTAGTAGCGGCAATATCAATAGCATCAATTTCGTCCAAAAGAGCTTCATAACTGGGAAAGCTTTTAACATTCAGCTTGGTCGAAATTTCTTCTGCACGGGTTTGATTTTTATCGAATATCCCCTTCAGTTCACATCCATCAATGGACAAAAACTTTCTGGCATGATGCTGACCCAAATGGCCAACTCCGACGACACCTATCCTCAACATATTCGTATCCTATTTGTTTAATTTTGCTTTCAATTTTTCGATCATATCAATTGTCATTTTATCCAGGTCATAATCAGGAGACCAATCCCACTCAGCTCTGGCAGCTGTATCATCCATCGAATTTGGCCAGCTGTTTGCTATAGCTTGTTTGATCGGATCGATATGATACTCGATTTTGAACTCAGGTATATGTTTTCTGATCGCTGAAGTGATTATCTCAGGATCAAAACTCATCGCAGTGACGTTAAAGCAATTGCGATGAACTAATCTGGATGGATCAGCCTCCATCAGCTGTACTGCAGCCTTGAGCGCATCAGGCATATACATCATATCTAAAAAAGTACCAGGGCTTAGATTACATTTATAACTACCAGATTTGAGGGCTTCATAATATATTTCAACTGCATAATCGGTCGTGCCTCCACCCGGTAATGTAACATTGGAAATAATACCAGGATAACGTAACCCTCGAGCATCCACGCCATATTTGAGATGATAGTAATCTCCCAATAGCTCAGCGGCTACTTTTGATATTCCATATATGGTGGTAGGTCTCATTACAGTATCTTGGGGGGTGCCATCCATTGGAGTTGTAGGTCCAAAAGCTCCGATAGAACTGGGTGTAAACACTGCACCATTTGTTTGTCTTGATATTTCGAGAGCATTAAAAAGGCTATCCATATTTATTTTCCAGGACAACATGGGATTTGCCTCGCCCTTGGCAGACAAGACTGCTACCAGATTGAATATCGTATCAATATTGTATTTCTTTACAATATCAAACATGGCAGTACCATCAAGAGCATCAAGCTTTTCGTAAGGGCCTGTTTCACATAGTTCACCATTTACACAATCATGCAAATCAGAGGCAATCACACGCTTTGAACCATAGATTGCTCTAAGATGGGGGACTAATTCTGATCCTATCTGTCCAGCAGCACCTACCACGAGTATATTTTTCATATATAGTTCTCCCTTTGAGATCTCTTTTGTAGACAACAAGAATTTTGCTTGCAGTCTTCTGTCAATGCTTTGTTTCAAATTTATCCACAAAAAGTAGTAATACTACCTGTTTTGGAAGTAATCCTGAGCCAACCTATCAAAGATCGTTGAATAATCGGGGTATGGGGTGCGCCCCATACAAAAAGAGTAGTGGGTGGGTAAAGATAGCTATTTTTGAATGCTCAGATGCGCGGAAAACCCACCGATTTGTTATACTTGAAGACACGTTCAAGGGTCTTTATAAAGAAAGACAGTAACTCAATCATTTGTTTAATGATTTCTCAAAGTAGCTTGTAAGGATCGGAATCCTACCCTACTGTCAACCTGTAGGATCGGAATCCTACCCTACTGTCAACCTGTAGGATCGGAATCCTACCCTACTGTCAACCTGTAGGATCGGAATCCTACACTACTGTCAACCTGTAGGATCGGAATCCTACGCTACCTGTCAACACTGTTCACATGGTGTCAACCTGGTGGTCAAGCGTATATCAAGCCTATATCAAGCCTATATCAAGTGTATTCACGAATACACTTGATACAGGTTTGTTATGCAGATGATATACTCAACTCGGAGTATTAAACCCAAATAATGCAGTAGGATATTGCCAGTCCTTTTTTATCAACTGTTTTC
>CAZWIS010000028.1:0-40445 GCA_964634275.1 uncultured Candidatus Cloacimonadota bacterium
ACCCCTGACCTATTGATTGCGAACCAATCGCTCTCCCATCTGAGCTATAGCCCCACGCACGTTGTACTGGATTCAAAGCCGGGCAGGGATATAACTGTCAAGAGCTTTGTTTTGGGAAAAACGCTATAAAACTGTCAAACAACAAGATATATCACAGCTCCAGCATCCGGTTCAGGCAGTTTATTGCTCTGGAAGCTATGGCTGGATCGACCGTGATGTGCGTCTGCAATGTTTGGAGAGCTTTCAGAACGTCTGCAAGCTGCGTCTTTTTCATGTTTTTACAGATTGCTGAAGGATTGAGGGACTCGATCTTTTTGGCAGGATAGAGATGCTTCAGATAATCTATCATTCCTTGCTCGGTAGCAATTATGACGTGGTCGTTATCTTCCACATACTTCATCATACCACTGGTCGACATAACCTTATCAGCCGCTTGAACAACCTCTGGAGGACATTCCGGATGTGCCAGCAGAGTATAATTCGGATACGTCTGACGAAGATCAAGAACCCTTTGGAGATTGTAACTCCATTGGTGCACAGGGCAGTAGCCGTTCCAAGTGATCACCTTTCGTCCAGCTTGGGCAGCAGCCCACGAGCCGAGATTCTGATCCGGAACAAAGAGGATATCCTTATCCGCTGGGATAGATTGTATCACACGCAGGGCGTTTGAAGAAGTACAACAGATATCGCTTTCGGCTTTGACCTCGACAGAAGAATTGACATAACAGACCACGACAGAATTGGGATAGCCGGATTTGAACTCCCGAAGCTGATCTGCTGTGATCATATCTGCCATTGGGCATCCTGCATCGAGCACCGGGAGAATAACTTTGGCAGCGGGATTGAGGATTGCTGCGGTTTCTGCCATAAAGCGTACTCCACAGAAAACGATGACCTCAGCGGAACTCTTTTGCGCCATGATCGAAAGTTGGAGAGAATCACCCTTGTAATCGGCAATATCCTGAATTTCCACTGCCTGGTAATTATGAGCCAGAATTATGGCGTTGTATTGTTTCTTAAGATCGAGTATTTGATTGCTTAGATCATTCATTATTAAACCTTTAGATTCCTGTATGGCCAAATCCACCATCCTGTCTGGAACTGGATTCCAAGTCTTCAGAGGCTTCCAGCTCTGCATTGAGTACGGGGGCAATTATCATCTGTGCAATACGCATTGCATGACTAATGACAAAGGAATCTTCAGAGACATTATAGAGGATTATCTTGATTTCGCCACGATAATCAGCATCAATGGTTCCCGGGCTATTCAGAACGCCGATTCCATACTTCAAAGCCATACCACTTCTGGGACGGATCTGGGCTTCATAACCAGGAGGGATTTGGATTGCTATGCCAGTAGGAATGGCGGCACGTTTTCCGGGAAGGAGGACCAACTCTTCATCCAGACATGCGCTAAGGTCATATCCGGCTGAATGTTCGGTCATTTTCTGGGGTGCTATCGCATCTACATGTAGCAGTTTGTATCTGATCTTCATTTAGCTGTGGTTCAAGAACTCCGGCTCAGGATAAAATCTGCCAAAGCCTGGAACAGGATAGTTCTATCTCCCAATCTGGCAATGGTAGATTTTGCGGAAGAAATCAGTTCATTTGCCTGACGTCTTGATTCTTCGATTCCATAGATCGCGGGGAAGGTTGCTTTTTGCTGGTCTTCATCTTTTCCCAAGGACTTTCCAACGATTTCCGGGTCTCCTTCGATATCCAGCAGATCGTCCACAATCTGGAAGGCAAGGCCTATTTTTTTGCCGTAGTCTTCGATTATTGCAAGTTCTTTTTCGTTTGCGCCACCTGCCAAAGCTCCAAAGCGAAGGCATATATTTATCAGGCGTGCAGTCTTGTTTTCGTGTATAAAGTTCAGGGTTTTGGCATCAATTTTCTTATTTTCGGATTCAATATCCACCATCTGTCCCGCAATCAGACCATAAATACCACATTCATGTGCCAGTTCACGTACAAATCGGAGGCGTAGAGACTCCGAAATCTCCGCATGTGTGACAAGCTCAAAAGCAGAAATCAACAGTGCATCTCCAGCCAGCAGAGCTATTCCATCTCCAAATACGGCATGGCAGGATTTCTTGCCACGTCTGTACTCGTCGTTATCAATATCGGGGAGATCATCATGAATCAGAGAAAAAGTATGAATCATTTCGATGGCAGCGGCGACCGGAGTGATGGGCTCTACTTTTTTGTGATAGAGACCGTATGCCAGCATCGTCAGGTATGGACGCAATCTCTTGCCTCCAGCGAATACACTGTAACGGATTGCTTTGTGGATTTCTTTGGGATATTCGTCTTTGCGGGGAAGGAAACGATCGAGGATTATATTGACCAGTTCCTGCTTTTCCTTCATGTCTTTTTTGAGCATTACTTTATAGTCCATCTTCTTCCTCTCCGCCATTTACTTTTGGCAAGTCCTTGCTGAGAATGCTGATTTTGGTCTCGGCTTCCTCCAGTTTTTGACGGCATTGGTTCAAATACTTGATGCCAGTCTCGTACATACGAACCAATTCATCCAGATTTCCACTGCCGGTTGAAAGACGGTCGACAATGTCTTCCAGCCTACTAAGTGCTTCTTCAAAGCCCAGCTCTTCAATGGTGTCATTTTTCCCCATAATAATACTCACTATAAAAGATATGTTCTCTTCTACAGAGTAAATTGTATTTTGTCAATCAGAAATTTGAAATCAGGCAAAAAACTGTGCCGGATCTCAAAAAAATACAGGCTGGTGATGCGGAGATTAAATTGCTGATCCCTCGGGATTGTGAGTTTTTCAGGCTGAGGTTTTCCAACGTGTACTTGAGACCAATACTGCCAAGCAGCATGGATTCTTCCGAAATCGATATCAAGGATAGAACTGAGCCGGTCGGATAATCAAGCGTAGTATCAAAATCCAAAAAAAAACCTACTTGATTGCTGCTTTCCACCCGAGCCTTGATGCCGTGAATATGAGCTTTCAAGAGGTTTTGGATCAAAGCCAGGACGTGGTCTGTTCTGCCTCCCAGGTCGTTGCAAACTACGATCTGGGTAATCGAGTTTTGAATACACCAATCTATTGCCAGCTCGGTGTCAGTTTCGTTTTTTTCGGCAGGATGTGGATATATGATATCGGAGGGAAACCTATTCAGGACAGCTGGATCGCGCAAAGAGTCAAAATCCCCAATGATCAGATCCGGAGTGATGTTTCTGGCAATCAAATGTTCCAAACCACCATCTATGGCGATAATGGTATCTTCGCTTTTGATTGTGTCATATCCGGAATATATCTCATCCGGGCAATGATTTGTCACGAGCCACGCAGTATGGGTTTTCATTGCTTAGTTCCGGACGAAAACTTTATCATCCAGGCGATTCAGGTATCCGGCAGGATTGGTCTTTCTGCCATCGACCAGGATTTCGTAGTGCAGGTGAGGCCCTGTGGAAACTCCGGTACTTCCCATCAAGCCGATAATCTGTCCCCGTTTGACGTTATCACCTTCTTTGATCAAATAGCTGTTCAAATGGCCATAACGGGTCTCGTATCCACCTTGATGCTCTATTTTGATAAGCTTTCCATAATCTGATTCATAACCAACGTACGCCACTACTCCTGGGGCTGTAGCATAAACTGGTGTACCGGGATCGTTGGCAAAATCGATTCCATAATGAAATGCCAGCCTGCGATAGATTGGATGGATGCGCATGCCCCAGCCATCCGATATCCTCCCAAAAGTGGGGTAGATTGAAGGGATTGATATATCACCGCCTGCATCGTTGAAGCTTCGAATTGCGATGTCTGTACTTTGCGGGGCTTGGATGTTCATCTGGATCAGTTTCAGATTGTTCTCAATCTGTTTGATACGGGTACTTAGAAATGTATCGTATGCAAAAGGAGTAATCGTTTCGTGTTCTGATTTGTTACTGATATAAGGGAACACGGAGGTATTACCCGGGTCATTGATTGGCCAGGATTCGAGCTGGAGATGCGTGGCGATGGAATCTATCACCGCAGAGTAGATATCAAGCTTTTCCCTCAATTCGTCGTTCTCAGAACTCAATACTTCAAGGCGGGAAAGCATTTTTTGCTGTGAAATCTGTAGAAACAGCGCAGAGATACTCAGTCCGAGTAACACTACGATGAATACAGAAATAGCAATGAATCCGGGACGTGAAAGCTCAAAGCTGAGTCTTCCGCCGGAATAGCCATTCTGTAGGCTGATTCTGATCTTGTTGTTTGGTTTAAACTCATTATTCATAACTATATGAGACAGGTCATAGATGGGCTAAAAACCGTCAAGAACAAATCTGTCAAAGAAGGATTTGGATAAGTCAGGATATCATATAAGACCGTTGAACGTCTCTTCAGGTCTAACAAATCGGTTGGTTATCAGCCAATTTGAGCGCACAAAAACAGTTCTCTACACCCACCCACCACCCTTTTTTGTATGGAGGGCTATCAGATACTCCGATTAATAAAGGGTCAAAAAAAAGTATTTTTTCCATTTGCTTTTTGTTTGCATTTGCTTACTATATATATAGCCTACAGACCCTACATAGAATGCCCTCCGAGCAGTGGGGATGCCGCCCGGCATTCCCCACTGATTTTTTTTTGTCTTTCATCATTCTTCAAAAAGCCTCGATTTATATTTCATTAGTAAATTGAATTTTATGGTAACTAATCTATGAGATCGAACACAGCAATCAAGAAGTTAAGAAAAACTGAATTTCTTACTTGACAGATAACATCGTACACAGAGAATAGACGCAACGCTGTAGAAACGTCATAAACAATATATAGAGTGATTTGTACGGTATTCGTACGGAGGCCATAGCTGGGTAATCTGTTCTGTCACATGAGCATAGCTGGACAGCAGACTATGAAGCTATTAAACAACCCATAAATATCATAGGAAAGGAGAAAACTATGAAAAGAGTATCATTGCTACTCGTGATGATGGTCACAATCTGTTTATCATTTGCCGCAATTGATGATTATTATACTTTCAATGCGACAACTGGTACTTATACAGCTATCGCAGGGACAGCTGTAACTTCGATTCATGCTGATGATGCCATTTCAGAAACCATTTCTCTGGGATTTACATTCCCTTACGGGGATTTCTCTTATTCAGAGATTAAAATCTCGTCAAATGGCTGGATTGGACTTGGCACATCACAAACAGGAAGCAACTTAACAAATGCACTTACTTCGACGACTGTTCAACCTGTCATTGCCCCTCTTTGGGATGATCTGAACATGAATGCTGGAACAGTGCAATATTTACTTACTGGAACGGCTCCAAACCGTATTTTCACTATTCAGTTTGAAAATGCAAAATGGAACTATAACAGCACTACACTTTTTAATTTTCAAGCACGTATGTATGAGACCGGTAAGATAGACTTCATTTATGGGGCTGCTACCGGTGCACCGAATAGTGCATCAGCATCAATTGGTATTAATATGACTCCTGGTGGCACGGGATGGTTTTATAGTGTAACTCCAAGTACAAGTTCAGCTTCATCAACTACGGAGAATTTGTCTATAAACGAGTTTCCCGCACAAGGCACAGTATTTCAATTTAATCCAGTAGTTGGAGTTCCAAACGATCTGGCCGCTATGAGTATAACAGGTAGTACAACTCCAGCAAATGGCTCTGTAGCAACATACACTATTTCTGTACGCAACAGAGGTACTAATCCGCAATCGACATATCAAGTTAAGCTGTTCAGAGATGCCGGCATTGAATTGGGATCTGTAGCTGGAACAACGATTACACCAGATCAGATAATCACATTTGACATTCCATGGACACCGACAGCTGAAGGTCAATACTCTCTCTATGGCAGAGTTGTGTTAGCCGGAGATGAAAACCCTACAAACGATCAAACACCACCATTGTTAGTTACTGTCATGCAATCAGGGCAAACAGTGGCCGAAGTAGGAAATGCCACTACAACGAACACATCAACTGGTACTCCTTCACCTTATGGCACATACTACAAAAACTTCAAACAGCAATATTTGTATACAGTAGCTGAATTGATGGCCGTTGGAGGGCACCCTGGACCTATGACCAGTATAGCCTTTAATGTACAGGCAGTTAACACTTGTCTACCAATGCCTAATTTTACAATTCGTATGAAGCATACTACTCAGACAGCACTTACCACCACATTTGAACCTGGTGATTATACTACAGTTTGGGTTCAAGACAATTTCCTCCCTGTAGTTGGCTGGAACACACATGTGTTCACCACTCCTTTTGTATGGGATGGTGCTTCAAATGTTATTATTGAGATCGTTACTTCTCTTATATCAGTAGATTATACCCAGAATGCATCTGTTTATTACACAGCAACTACTGGTGTAAACACTGCTCTGAGATATCAAAGCGATACGCTTCCTGCTATTGATGGTACTACTGGAACATTAAGTGTAAACCGTGCAAATACACGTTTCTTCATCCAATCCGGTGGGTTGGGTTCTTTGAACGGTGTAGTATATGCTGATGGTGCCCAACCTCTTGCCGGAGCATCAGTTGTGATCGGTGGAACTGCTTTTGCTACAGTTTCTAACGCTTCTGGCGCATACAGCTTCCCATACCTGGTAGCAGGTACCTATCAGGCTACAGCTACTAAGCACGGCTATAACGAAGTGACTCATACCGTAGTAATTAATGAAGATCAGGCTACTACACAGAACTTCACATTGGCACAGCTTGCCACAGTTACAGTTACTGGAACTGTGACAGGAAGTGACCAACCGACTGTAGGACTTGCTGATGCTACTATAGCTCTTAGTGGTTATGAAGCTTATCAAGTTACTACCAATGCTGCCGGTGTGTTCACTATTCCTGGTGTATATTCCGGTCATACATATGATTATACCATCACTCGCATGGGTTACCAAAGCACAAGTGGTACTGTAACAGTTGGCGCAACAAACGTCAATATGGGCACAATCGTGATCAACGAAATTGCCCTTCCTGCTACAGGCGTTCAAGCTGAAATCGCTGGTGCAAACGTAAACGTAACCTGGAGCGAACCGGGAACTGGTGGTGGAGAATGGATTACTTATGCTGGGCCAAACAATGACAGTATTGGAACAGGTGGAGTAGCAGACTTTGACGTAGCTATCCGCTTCCCTGCATCCGTAATGGCAGATTATGCCGGAATGTCTCTATACAGCATAAAAGTATGGCCAGCCCAAGCTGGTTCTTTCAGCGTTCGCGTATGGACAGGTGGAACTCCAACTGCTCCAGCACAAATGGTTATCGATCAAGCATTTACACCTGTTTTGGATCAATACAATGAAGTTGCACTCAGCACTCCAGTTCCGATTACAGGTACCGAAGAGCTATGGTTTGGTTATCGTTGTAACGTAACCAGTGGTTATCCTGCTGGTAGCGATGCTGGTCCTGCTATCGATGGTTTTGGTAACATGATGTACTGGCAAAATGCTTGGACTACATTGCTTGCTTTGGCTCCAAGCTTAAATTACAACTGGAACATCGAAGGATATGTAGGATACTCCGCTCCAACCCTTTCCAAAATTGAGCTTCAACCTCTTGCCTTCAATGCAGAACGCGTCAACACTGGCGAACTCAAAGCTTCTGGAATCCAGAAACTCAGCACATCAAATACAGAAAACACAATCAGAAACGAACGTGTACTTACTGGCTACAAAGTATGGCGTTTCCTCCAGGGACAAGAAACAAACGAAGCTGCATGGACTCTGATTACTCCTGCCGCAATCACTGCTACTGCAAAAGTAGATACAGATTGGAGTACATTGCCTGATGGTTGGTACAAATGGGCTGTAAAGGCTGTTTATACCAATGATGTTATGGCTCCTGCCGCCTTCTCAAACGCTCTGCAAAGACTCACTCAGGTTGGTACCATTGCCGGTATCGTACGCAGAGCCAACAATGTAGCTATTCCTGGCGCTGTAGTATCAGCAGCTGGTTATTCAGCTACTACCAATGCTACAGGTGCTTATAGCCTTGTTGTTCCTGCTGGAAACCACACTGTTACAGCTACCGCAGCTGGATTCTCACCTGCACAACAGACTGGTGTCGTTGTAGTAACGGGTCAGACCACTGCTGTGAACTTTGTCCTGCAACCTACTGGAATAGTTCTTCAGGAAGGTTTTGAAGGTGCCACATTCCCTCCAACCGGATGGACACAAGTTATTACCGATACTGGCGCAGCCAATACATACGGTGTGACTCCTACCTGGTGTCGTGTTGGATCAGTAGCCCTCACTCCTGCAATCGTACCACCAGAAGGAAGCTATCAGGCAGGTATGTGGTGGAGCTACAATCATCAGGATGAATGGCTGATTACTCCACAATTTATGTGCCCCGGAGCAGCAACGCTGGAATTCAAGTCATACGTATTCTTCGGATCCACAAATCAGGACCACTACTATGTAAAAGTATCCACAGATAACGGTGCAAACTGGACTACTTTGTGGGATGCAACCGCTCAAACAGGTGGACAGCAGAACTATGCAAGCCCAGCGATCAGCCTTTCCCTGGCAACTTATGCCGGACAGAATATCAAGCTCGCATGGCATGCTGCAGATCCACCAACAAACGATGGTATGTGGTATGTATGGTTTATCGATCAGGTGAAAGTAGAAGGAACAGTTTCAAACGAAGAAATCAACGCTCCTGTAGTGGTGACTGCTCTGAATGCAAACTATCCCAATCCTTTCAATCCTGAAACAACGATCAGCTATAGCGTCAAAGAAAGCGCTCCAGTTTCGATCGATATTTACAATGTGAAAGGTCAGCTTGTGAAGACATTGGTAAACGATGTTCGCCCTGCCGGTCAACACACTGTAGTATGGAATGGTAAAGATAACAACGGTCGCAATGTAACAAGCGGTGTTTACTTCTACAAGATGAGCACCGGTAAATTCAGCTCGACCAAGAAAATGATCCTGATGAAATAGTGTAATCTATTTCGTCAGCACTATTACAGCTGATGAAATAGCACGACTGTGAAGTCAGATATAATCAGGGCAGACACTTGTGTCTGCCCTTTATTATTACCTGGAAGATATGATTTACAACAAACTGGATAACGTAGTAAAAGATCGTCAGTGTTACGGAGAAGAAATCCGCCAGATCATTCACGAGGCGTTGATTACCACTATATCCGGTACTTTCAGCAAACATCGTGATTATCCATACTTTACATCCACAGCGAGATATTCAAAAGAATACCATGAAGACTATCCCCACTTTCCGGTGCGTTTTCCCAATGTATTGCTAAACTGGGCTGGGATGGATACAGAACACAATTGGGCAAAGGAGGACCTTCTCGTCCTGGATTTGGAGACAACAGGGCTCGGCAGGGGTGGTATTATTGCTTTTATGATTGGATTGGGACACTTCATCGATGATGATTATATCGTAGAACAGGTATTTTTGCCGGAACCTGATGCTGAGATCAACTCGTTTGACAGGATCCTTCAATTGATCGAGGAAAAGTCCGTACTGGTTACTTTTAATGGTAAAACATTTGATCTTCCGGTACTCGAATCACGTTTTTTATGCAATCAAATCTGGATCAACCTTCGTGAAAAGGAGCACATTGATGTATTGCATCTTGCCAGAAGGCTATGGAAGAAACGAGCGCCTTCATGTGCTCTGGAAACTTTGGAATACTACATCCTGGGGAATATTCGTGATGCAGAGCTTGATATCGAAGGCAGCGTCATACCTCAGACTTACTATCAGTTCCTTACAAGCGGCGATCCGGAATTGGTAAGGAGAATCTTTGTCCATAATCAGTTGGACGTCCTGTATACTGCAAAGCTATTGGGGATGATATGCCAAAGTATAGATTATCCGGATTGTGGAATTCAAGACCATAGGATAGATTACCATGCAGTGGCAAAACTGTATCTTTCACAGGGTTATAGAGATACATGCGAAACCATTCTGAACGAGATATTTGCAGCTGGCCAATGCTCACCTGATATTGTCTATGATATAGGCATGCTTGCCAAGAAACAGAAAGATTGGACAAAAGCCCGTTTGATGTTTGAAGCAGGAGCAGATCTCTATGATCAAAGATGCCTTTTGGAACTCGTTATGCTATTGGAAAACAAAGCCAAAGACTATCAACAAGCTTTGGAATACCTGGAAAAACTATTTCAACTCCAGATTGTTGCCAATCCTCCAAATGAAAAAAAACTCACAGACCTGGAAAAGCGAAGACAGCGCATCCTCAAAAAACATAAAATAAAACCAGACAAATAAGATTAGCTGACTTTTGAATCCAAGAAAAGACATTGCACACTTGGGGAATGGAGTGGCACCACCCCATACCCCGATAATTCAACGATCTTTATTTGTGTTTAGGGAATAATATTTGCAAATGAAATATATGCAGGTTTACTTGTTTCGATTTTACCGCAAAACAGTCAACGGGAGGAAAGATGAAGTACATTCTGGTGTGTGTTTTTCTCTTCACAGCTCTGGCAGGTTATTGCCAGACAGATTGTTGGGAGCATTATCTCAGTGCTACCAATGTCAATGCGCTCCGCTATCAATCTCCATATCTGTGGATAGGTTCCAGTGGAGGGTTAGCTAGCAGAAATATAACCAACGGCAGGCATCATAATTATACTCTCTCAAACAGTGCTATCCCATTTGGAGCTGTCTATTCGATCGATATCGATGAATCTGGAAACCAATGGCTGGGTGGGATCGGATCTATCGCCAGGAAGAACATGGACAGCTTTGAACGCTATGATCTGCCAGTAAGTGTCAGTTCTGCCATACCGGTCTATGCCATTGTATGTCAATCGAACTATGTCTGGGCTGCTACATACGTAGCCTTATACCGTTTCGATGGTACTCAATGGCAGGTTTTTGATCATACCAATTCTCCATTGCCTGATTACAATCCCTATCAATCCATGTGCCTGGGGACAAATCATACTCTGTGGGTTGGAACGGATTATGGCTTGTATATGTTTGACGGTAGCTCCTGGCAACATTATACCCCTGCCAATTCTCCTCTTCCCAACATGTCCATCAGGGATCTGATGCTTGATCAGAACAATAACCTTTGGATCTGCACATCAAATGGACTGGCAACGGTATCCGATGGAGTATGGCAGATCTACCACACAGGTAATTCTTCCCTTCCATCCAATCAGATCAATTCTATCCACCAGGATAGCAGCGGAGGCTATTGGATCGGCACCCAAATGGGGCTGGCACGGTTTTCTGAAGGAAACTGGACATCTTTTACCATGGCAAACAGCGATATCGCCTTTGATCTGGTCAACGAAGTATGCGCAGTAAACCCAGACGACGTGTGGGTGGGGACAAACAGCTATACAAAACCAAACATACTGAATCGGCTTTATAATGGCACCTGGGCAAATGAGTATCCTACCAATGCTGCACTCACGACAAACGAGATAAATACGCTTCAGTTCGCTGCTAATGGAGATGTTTGGATCGGTTCTGCCCACAAGGATGGAGTGGGAGGAGCCATACGTTTTGATGGAGATTCATGGCAACACTATGGCACCTACAATTCTGCCATGAACTGTCCCTGCGCCCATGTAGTACATACAGATGCCTTGGGAAATACCTATGTCTCTACCTGTCTGGGGCTGGTATTGATCAATTCTGAGGAGTCTTATGGGATTAGTCAGCCTCAGGGATATGTAACCAGAATTATGGCAATGGCATCGGATCAGAACAACAATCTCTGGACGGGGGGAACCCTTTCCGGAGGATACATTACCAAATATAACGGTTCAGAATGGACAGTATATCTCCCCTCGGAGACTGGCATGAATATGAGTGCTGCCTCAATAATCAGGGTAGATGATCAAAACCGGGTATGGATTGGATGCCCCTCCGGATTGACATGCTTTGATGGTCAAACCTGGACAAACTATACCGTCAGCAATGGAGCCCTGTTCTCGAACGATGTAAAGGATATTTGTTTTGATGATTCAGGAAATATATGGGTTGCCAATGCTGCTCTTTCCATGTTCAATGGCAGCTCATGGACGCACTACACTACCGATAACAGTCCCCTCGTTGCAAACGATGTATGCTCATTGACGACTGCTGCGGACGGATCAGTTTGGATAGGAACTATAACTAACGGGATTTACCGGTTCTTTGAAGAGCAGTGGACCCATCTGCACAGCGGGAATGCTCCCCTTCCCAATAACAGAGTGAAACGTCTGGTCGTCGATAACGAAAACACCCTCTGGATAGGCTTCCTTAACCAAGGTTTGGTTCTTTATAATCCTGACGGTTTGGTCTCCGAAAACAGTCCGGTACTGATTTCATCTTCTCCTCGGGTATTTTGCTATCCCAACCCCTTCAATCCAGTTACGACGATCAAGATATCCTCCCTGCCCAAAGCTTTTACAGAGGTTTCGGTCTACAATCTAAAAGGACAGCGAGTACGCATGCTATACTCTGGATTAAATATAATGCCCGAAATGATTTGTGACTTCAATGGCAGAGACGACAGAGGCTTACCACTCTCCAGCGGGATCTATCTTATTCGGGTCAAAACCCCTGTCTCAAGCTCCATCAAGAAGCTAACACTCGTGAAATAACTGAACGGAGTAAAGTCACCTTTGCAGATACCATAGTCCCTTGAATTATTAGGGTATGGAGCAGTACTAATAAAAAAGTGGTAAGGGCTATAGTAGGCTATTATTATGCGCTCAGATAGGCTGAAAACACACTGATTTACTACGCGATCCCACGTATACAACAGTCTGTTAATAGCATATATCAAATAGCACGAATAAAATACTTGACAATATAAGTAGTGCTTATATGTATGGCGACGAAGTCGTAATGTTATGACTAAACAAGGGAGGAAGATATGACTGGAGAAAGAATCAGAAAAATTCGAAAGCACTTCAACTTGAGACAACAAACTTTTGCAGAAGCACTAAATATAAAAGCTGCTGCAATATCACAGCTGGAATCTGACAGAACGAAACCATCGCTGGACACAATGCTGCTCATCACTCAGAAGTATGGTATCAATTTACACTGGCTGTTAACAGGGCAGGGCGAGATGTTTCAGGAAGCTCCGCGCATCGGAGAAAAAGCATCCAACCAACTGGCAGAACTGCAACGGATACTAAATGATCAGTTGAACGAGATCATTCTGACGAAAGAAGAGATAATAAATCAGGATAATGTTGACATGAGGATTAGTGGAGAAATTGCAGCTGGTTTGCCAGTGGAATCAATTGATAACGATTTGGATGTGATTTCTGTGAAAAGAAGAGTGATTCAGGGAAACATAGAGGAATATATCTGCTTGAGAGTGAATGGGCATAGTATGGAACCGGAGATCAGACATAACGATGTAATTCTGATTCGCCAGAGTCAGGATTGGGAGAAGCTTTCTGGTCGGATTTGTGCTGTTCGGATCGATGGTGCCATTACGTTGAAAAAACTAACCTTGGATTCAGCTCAAAAATTGATTATTCTGGTATCCCTAAATGAAGATTACAAGCCGATAATAGTGAGTCCCGACGATCATCAGGATATAAATCTGATTGGGCACTTGTATTTTCTGTTTCGTAAATTAAGTAGTGCTTCATAAAGAGGAGCTTTAAGCTTGTATATCAGATTCTACTGGTGCAAGAGAAGAAGGTAGGCAGATAGTAAATGTGGAGCCTTTCCCTACTTCACTTTGGACATCTATAGATCCCTGATGCATTGTTATGAATTCTTTGACGAGGATCAGCCCAAGACCCGTTCCTTTGGCATCAGTATGCACTGTGCCAATACTACGGTGATCCACGTCAATCCGGAATAATTTCTGGAGGTCTTCTTCACTGATGCCAATGCCATAATCCTGGATAGCAACACAATATTGCGAATCTGTTGAGTATAATCTGACGATGATTTCGCTTTTTAGATGGGAAAATTTGACTGCATTGGTAAGCAGATTACGGATCGCTGCAGTAATCATATTGGGATCTATATTCAAGGACTGATTGATGGCATAGTCTTTGTTGATCGTGATATCTTTTTGCAATGCTACGGGTTTGGTGAATTCAATTGCATTGTCCAGGAGTTGATTCATACTAACGGGTATGGGATTGTAGCGTAGCTTACCAGTTTGGCTTTGGGACCAAACCATAAGGTTTTGTAGTAGCTGATGGGTATTTCTTGCAGATTGATAGATTAAGTCCGAGTATTCGGTTATCTCTTCAGGGCTTAGTTGCTGATTGGTATTTCTGATAATCTCGGCGAACCCCATAAGGCTATACATGGGATTCTTGAGGTCATGTGCAACAATGGAAAAAAACTTATCTTTGGTTTGATTAAGCTCTTCAAGTCGCTTTGTTGTGAATCTCATTTGTGTTTCTGTTTCTACCCTGTCGGTAATATCGATTGCAATTTCCAAGTGAGCTCTTTGTCCCTCTTTCCATTCGATGATAGTATTTGTGGTATGGTACCAGCGTTTCCAATATGTATTTTGAATTTCTTTGATTACTACTTCCTCATCCTTGTATTCGCCTTGTCCGGGACGGGGGCAATTTTCACACGGGGAGGATAAATCACCGTGAAGCTGTTTCCAGCATATTTCTCCTACGACATCTCCAAAGACGTTTGTGGCAAATTTGTTCAAATACAGGATTCGGTTTGTTTCGACATCAATAACTGTAATGATAGCATGGATGCTATCCAGAACTTGATTAAGGATCTCATTGCTACGGCTGAGTTCTTTCTGGGTGATCTTTTGTAGTATGGCATGAGAGACCAGCTCGGAAAGCATGCTGATCATGCGAATTTCATCTTCGTCCCAGTTTCGCGTACGACTGCATTCGTCAAGCCCAATGAAGCCAAAAATCCTTTCGTGCATTTTAATCGGAAAAATCAGGCACGAATTGATGTTCAGTGATTGCAGGTATCGGGCGTATTCGGCTGTCGTATTGTCAGTGCTATTTATAGAGTAGTAGTCGTTGTTTTTCAAATAATCGAAGAGATGTGCAGAGATCGAATCAGGAAGTGTAATGCCGGACTGTGAGGGATAATCAGATTTGTGCCAGAGGTATTCCAAGATCAGATTCTGAGTATTTCCTACTCTTTCCATGATGAATATTCGGGAAACATCCAGATATTCACCTGTTTTTCCGAGGACTGTCTTTATCGCTTTGTCCCAGTTTTGGATCCTGTAGAGGTCTGCTAAGATTTCCGAGATAAAATCCTGTTCTTCTATCAGGGTATTGACTTTTTCCAGAACGAGAGATTCCAGTTGCTGAGGGCTGAGCCCTTTGTCGGCAAAGGCTTTCTTGATTTCCGAACTAATGAGGTTCACGTAATCAAAACTATTGGTCATTCAAAGCTCCTTAAAGCAATATGAGCATTTAGACATCAATATTCACAACAAGAATCAGCCACAAAAAAAGAACTCCTACAATAAGCTTTTATTGCAGGAGATCTTTAGCAAGCAGCAGTGGTGATCAAAGTCACCGACGGCATTGTTTTTGGGGTTTGAAAATCTGTCAATACAAAAATGACGACTATTCATTTACGCTGTATGAATTCTCGTTATCAAAGTCATTTTGATCAGTGATATTGACCAGTGAGTCGTCTGGAACGAGATTTGGATTTGATGATGAAGCACGGATTGATATGGACTTGGAGACTTTCTGAAAAAACTCATATACCTGCGCTACGTTTTTGGCGCGTACAAGACTGTGATTGGTTCCCTCCAGGAAAAGATTCAAAACATTATTGTCTGCACTCATACCAATAGCCAAAGCCATTCTATCACATTTGGAAGACCTGCCATTCCGGATAAAGTCTTCCATGCTCTGCTCCCAGCTATCAGTCGGAGAACCATCGGTAACCAGAACGATCAAAGGACGGAAGGATTTTAATGGTGTTGTTTGTTTGTCTTCAATCATTTTTTTCACCATTTTTAGAGCAGCTCCGAGGGCTGTGACACCGTTTGCGATCATTGGCTTCCATTTCAGGTCATACACATACGATAATGGCATGTGAAGCCTTGCCTTGTCTCCGAAAGAGATAGCACTGAAGATAATATCTACGCCGGAGTGCATTTCATTGGTAAAATGTTCCATCATGCCCCACACGGCTGTATTAACAGCCTCCATTTTTGAGCCGTGCATACTGCTGCTGATATCCAAGATCAAAAAAACAGGTAATACAGTCGTCCTTGAGTTCTCAAATCCTCTTGAAAGCAGCATCCATTCCTCCAATACTAAAATTTGCCGATACAAACATCTTCACTATCGTGCAGGTTACTACTACTTGCTATTGTTGTCAAGTACAATGTGAGACAATTGACTAATCAAGGTACGGTGGCTGCAGCCCCCAATAAATAGGGTGATAGGTGAGAGTAAATGAGTGTTTTTGTGCGCTCAAACTGGCTGAACACACAGATTTGCTATGTGAGAAGACATGTTCAACGGCCTATGAGAATATTGGATTACACCAAATCGTCAAATATCGCTGATAATCGCGGAGATTAAATTGTTATCATCAAAGTGTTTTAAGATGATGTTTATAGCCGAAGTAATCGGAACAGCGAGCATCATTCCTGTGATCCCCCAAACCCATCCCCAGAATATGAGTGAGATAAGTATCATGATTGGGGTAAGATTTAGTTTTTCTCCCATGAGTCTGGGTTCGAGGATGTTGGCAAAGATCATTTGTGTGCCTATCATGGTTAGAGCAACGCCCCCAACTCTCCATCCAAAACCATACTGAACCAGTGCTATAATGACAGGAAATGATGATGCGATGATGGACCCAATGTTTGGGATAAAATTCAGGATAAAGAGCAGTAGTCCCGTGATGATCACAAAATCTACTCCAAAGATGATTAAAAAGAACATTCCCGTGAGAGCAGTACCCAAACTTATTAGAGTTTTGTTAAAGAAGTACCGTTGGATTTGGGTCTGAATGTTTAACATTGTGGCAAGGGTTCGGACATTATCATCCTGGTTTATGACTTTTTTCAGCCGAGACTCGAGTTTGCCCGTTCCACTGACGATAAACATTAAAAAAATCATCGTCAGGAACAGATTGATTCCGAAATCGATGAATGTACCCATCGTCCCGGATAAGATTCTCGGTAAAGAAAACCCCGCCCCAGCGATCAATTCTGAAAAATCAAAAAAGGGTAGTGTTCCCATCATAACACTTGCTCTTTCTCCCAATTGATGAAATCCATGAGAGGACTGATCTATCATCGTAACCAGCTTTTGCTGATACTTTGGGAACTCACTGATAAAAGTGTTTGTAGCGGCAAAAATAACACCCCCGATGAGTGCAAAAAAGAAAAAGATTATGACCAATACAAGGATAATAGTGAGGTATGATGGAACTTTTCTTTTCTCTAAAGCAGTGATCAGTGGAGCAAACAAGAAACTGAGGAAGATTGCAATAATCAAAGGGATGAATATCGCCTTGAGTGTTTTAAGCATCAGTACCAATACGGGAATCACAATAATCGTAAGTAGGATTTTTACAGCTTTTAGCTCGGACATACTATACCTTCTCTGTTTTTAACAAAATAATAGATCCAATAAGAGCTGGAATCAGATCATGGAACAAGAAAAGCGTAAGAGTAGCTGTGACTGCGTGTTCTGCAGTTACCCCAGCGGATTTGAAGAAATGAATGGCAAAATATTCTCTCAATCCCAATCCAGACACAGTAATCGGAATAGAATTGGCGAAATTGGTCAAAGCCACTCTAACCAACGCATCAAAAAAGGCTACTTGAGTAAAACAATTGAGGATGACCCATAATTGGATCAGGGTTGTAAACACATACAAAAACTGTAAGCAAACAATCCTTGGGGCTTTTTGGGCATAGGATGCCCTATACGAAGAAGTCTTTTTGAAACAGGACAGACAATAATATACCACAAATGGAAAGACTGAACAGGCAATACTAATGAACAACCGGATAGATAAAGGTATATGGGTAAAGTAGAATAGTGCCGCCCATGCAGCGAATGTCCATGTTGTCCAGGTCATAAAAAACTTTTCGGAAGTAACTGATGCTATGGAAGCCAGCTTGCTGGTATTGCGGACAAAAAACATTTTTCCGTATGTTGCGGTACCGCCAGGAATCAGAAACCTCAAAGGTATCCCTATCAAGTATGAGGATAAAACCTCAGCTCTTACATTTTTATAGCCAGGATTCATCTGCAACGAGTACTTCCAGTTTTTGTACTGAGTAAAATGCTTGAAAATCGTGCTGAAGATCATGAAAAGAACGACCCACAAAGGAAGTCCCATGATGCTATAAAAGACATTTCGCAGATCAAATCTGCTGAAAATGATATACAGAATTGCAACCGTGATAGCTGCTTTCAGTACATACAATGACAACTTGAGCCACTTCCTATCCATCGGATCACAATCAGTGCAAAGTGAACTGAGTGTCAATAAAAAAAGGCACATTAGTAAAGGCCATTTATTGATTAGGTGCATAGAGCAGCGCTCTTACAAAAAGGATGGTGGGTGGCTATAGTCGACTCTTTTGTCCACTCAGACCGGCTAAAACACTCCGATTTGCTTCACAGGAAGATACGTTCAAATATCTTTAGTTATGATTAAAATGGATAAGAGTCACTTCAGTCTGGCATAGAAGATACACTGTGATCAGCAAAAGATGGCAGAAAGGTTACTTCCAAACATATGGCTGTGTTCCGGCGGGATAACCCGTAATGATCCCCTGCTGCCCCGCCTTATCGCAACCGAATCCATTCGCGCAGGATACTTAGACTAAGGAAACCGATTATGCTGACGGGAGCGTCTCACGAACCGGACAATTATTTAATTGACGACATCATACATACTAAAATCATGGCAACTACTAAAAGATTGGTGAGAGAATGAATAGACTATTTCAACCCGAATTAGTTCGAATTGTCGATTCCTTCGACGATAAGGCGGATTGCTTGAACTATATGGTTCAGCTTTTATCAGCCTCTGGATGCTTGCATTTCCCGGATCGTTTTTTGGCGGCAGTCAAAGGTCGGGAAGAAATCATGAGTACCGGTATTGGTCATGGAATAGCAATTCCTCATGCCAGAGATTTGACTGTATCTTGTTTGCAGATTGCAGCTTGCATGATACACAAAGGACTTGATTATCAATCCATAGACAATTTACCGGTGTCTTTGGTGTTTTTGATTGCCGTTCCGCAAAACTCCAATCAGGAGTATATGCGGATTTTGCGATCTTTGTCCGAATACCTCAGACAGGAAGAAAACCGCAATAAACTATTATTAGCCTCGAACGAGAGGGAGCTTTTTGATCATGTACACGAAATTGAAGATATTATTCTTAGTAGCATTCGCACTTAGCATTTGTTTGATTTGCACGCAGCCACTGTATTCCGTCAACGAGGATGCTGGCACGACAGGTTTTAACGCCCTCAAGATTGTATACTCGGCTCGCGCCTCTGCAATGGGACAGGCAATGAATGGGATAATAACCAATACAGATGGTATGCAATTTAATCCTTCTTCCATACTGGGACTTGCAAGCCGAGAAGTATCATCGACATATATGAACTACTTCATCGATGCCCAGGGCGGTTCTCTGCAATTGTTACTCCCCCAAGACAAATATACCTCATACGGCTTTTTTCTAAACTATCTCAATTTTGGCGATATGGAACGAACTTTGGTCAACCAGAGTGGAGACTTGGTGGAAACGGGAGAGAGCTTTGGCTCCTACAACATAGTTGCCGGAGCATCCATCGCCAAAAATATAAATCCCGTGGTCGACTTTGGTGGGACTTTGAAGATGATATACGACAAGATTGATGATACTTCTGCTTCTGCTGTGATGATCGATTTTGGGATACTACATCATCCAGAGAATGAAAAGGTAAAAGTCGGGGGTTCTGTCCGAAACCTGGGAACACAGTTATCGTATTATTCCGATTCCGAATACAAAGAGAAGTTACCGGTGACCTATTCCGTGGGTTTGAGCTATAAACATGACGAGAAGTCTTTATTGGGAATAGATATCACGAAGTCAAACGGCCAGAATTTTATCGCCAAACTTGGCGTTGAATACTTCATATATCCCATCTTTGCTCTTCGGGCTGGATTCAGAACTGATGCAGGTGATTGGCGAACCGGTGGAAGCTGGGAAGCTCTATCTGGGATTTCCACTGGTATGGGATTGAACTGGAATCAATACAAACTTGATTATGCCATCTCTTCTTATGGAGACTTGGGGTTTGTCAATCAACTTACATTAAAATATACGTTTTGAAATCGTACTGCTTAGATATACAGGGGTAACTTTTGGATAAACTGGATTTCTTGTTTGAAATTGGAGTGGAAGAATTACCGGCAAATCATATTAAGCCGGCTATAGATTTTATTCACAATGCTTTCATTGCACTTCTAAGTGATAAAAGGCTAAGTTTTTCAAGGATAAAAATGGCCTCCACGCCTCGTCGGCTTGGAATCTATATCCAGGATTTGGATACGACCCAAGAGGATATTGAAATCCAAAGAATCGGTCCTTCAGTGCGGATAGCCTATGATGCTGAAGGAAAACTGAGCATGGCAGCCCTGGGGTTTCTAAAAAAGAACAATGCCTCAGAACATGATATATATACCGAGAGCAATGAAAAAGGTGAGTTTATCGCTGTTCGATTAAAACAAATAGGCCAAATCACACAAGATATCCTGTGTCAAAGTATCGGAGATCTTGTTCCGCAGATTCCTTTTGGTAAGAGGATGATTTGGAATTCACCCCAAATGAGCTTTTCAAGGCCAATCAGATGGATAGTTGCATTGTATGGTGATCAGATAATACCTCTTGAGGTCTTTGGGATCAGCAGTGGCAGATCCACTTATGGGGTACGAAACCTTGGGCTGGACAGATCTTTTGAGATAAGTACTCCTGATGAGTACTTTAGTAAACTCAGACAAAACTTTGTGATTGCAGATCGTGAAGACAGAAAGCAAACCATCCGCCAGCAATTGAACGATATAACAAACGAAAATGACTATGAAGTAATAATCGACGAAAACCTTCTGGATACTGTTACGGACATGGTAGAGAATCCTAATGCTGTCATAGCAGAGTTTGATGAGTTTTATCTTCGTCTTCCATCGCGAATCATTACATCCACGATTAGTCAAAACCAGAAGTATTTTGCGATCCAATCAAAGGACAATGCTACTTTGCTGAACAAGTTTGTCTTCATCTCGAATGGCGATCCTGGATGTGCGCAGATCATCAAGATTGGTAATGAAAAAGTAGTTAAACCCAGATTAGCTGATGCGATGTGGTATTTCAACGAAGATACAAAAGTTCCGTTCGAAACCTTTGTGCCCGCATTGGGTGGAGTGGTTTTTCACTCAAAACTCGGATCTGTTGCAGATAAGACACAGCGTGTCAAAAAATTGACAGAGTATATGGCAATCGAACTCGGGATGGAAATAAATACCACTCAAGATGCCATCCGGGCTGCTGAACTTTGCAAAGCAGATTTGGTAACTCTGATGCTTGGAGAAAAGGAATTTACCAAACTCCAGGGTTATATTGGCAGGGAATATGCCATACGTTCCAAGGAAAGTATCCAGGTAGCAGATGCCATCTATGAACATTATCTACCCAAAGGACAATCCGATGACCTGCCCGCCACGATTTGTGGTTCTCTGGTAGCAGTGGCAGATAAGCTTGATACGGTATGTGGGATTATTGGAATAGGGCTTTTGCCCACTGGGTCGGGTGATCCCTATGCCCTCAGAAGAGCAGCAAATGGCATTGTTCAGATAGTTTCGACAATGAACTGGAACATCAGCCTGAAGAGTTTGATCTCAAAAAGCTGTGAGCTTTTTGCAGATAAAATCAGCCAGGACACCGTAGGCTCAGTGTTTTTATTCTTCAAACAAAGAACGGAGTGGCTGCTAAAGCAGCACAATTTGGATTACGATATAATAGATAGTGTCATGCACATCGATATATCCTATTTGCCAAGGCTGATTGAACGAGCCAGAGCATTGCAAAAAATCCGGCTTCTTCCACAATTTGTGCGTCTCGTTATTGGCTTCAAAAGAGTATCCAATATCATTGCAGAAGCCAAAGACATCCCTGTTTTAGACCCCGATTTATTGCATAGTGCTCAGGAAAAGAACCTCTACGAAGCTTTGAATAGACAAAAAGAAGTCATTGAACGAGAACTTGTCGTGGCAAACTATGATGCTGTTTTAGCCTGCCTGATTGAACTTGGTCCCGACATTGATTCGCTGTTTGATAATGTCTTGATCAATTGCGATGATCTACAAATTCGTCAAAACAGGTATGCTCTATTGGCTTTGATCCGAAATGAGTTTTTACGAGTTGCAGATCTATCATTGATCGTAGTGGAAACCCCAGCATAGCAAATAATTACTTATTGGAGTATAAATGCCCATATTAAAAAAACTCAAAGCAAAAGCTAAGACTATGGGGGCAAGTATAGTGTTGCCCGAATCTTTGGAAGAAAGAACATTAAAAGCAGCCGCCGTCATTATTCATGAAAAGCTGGCTGAAGTGGTACTGGTCGGTTCTCCTGATGAGATCATTACCAAAGCCCAAGCTCTTGAATTGGATATCGGGGCTGCGAAGATAATCAATCCCATGGAGTATGATCGGACGGCAGAGTTTACGGAATATTTCTATAATAAGAGGAAAGACAAAGGGATCACAGCAGAGCAAGCAACCGCGACCGTCCTCAATCCTCTGTTCTTTGGAGCCTTACTGGTAAAATTTGGAATAGTTAATGGTATGGTGGCAGGGGCTGAGAACACAACGGCTGATGTTCTCAGGGCAGCGTTACAGGTCGTGGGGGTTACTCCCGGACTAAAAACAGTATCCAGTACGTTTATTATGGTTATTCCGGATTTCAAGGGTGAAGATGCTCTATTCTTTTTTGCAGATAGTGCCGTTGTGCCAAATCCTACAGCAGACCAACTCGCAGACATTGCAATGAGCACAGCTCAAACTCGTAGGTCTATTTGTGGTGATGAGCCAAAGGTAGCATTGCTGTCTTTTTCTACCAAGGGTAGTGCCAAACACGAATTAGTCGATAAAGTAACTGATGCTGTCAAGATTCTGGATGATCGTAAGGTGGATTTTGCCTATGATGGGGAACTGCAGCTTGATGCAGCAATTATCCCGGAAATCGCTATCATGAAGGCTCCCCAAAGTAAAGTGGCGGGTAGTGCAAATACACTGATTTTTCCAGATTTACAAGCTGGTAACATTGGCTACAAATTGGTACAGAGATTCGCAAAGGCAAAGGCAATAGGCCCCATTATTCAGGGTTTGGCTGCTCCAGTCTGCGATCTTTCCAGGGGTTGTTCCATTGACGATATAGTCAATACCTCTGTACTGGTTATACTGATGTCAAAAAACTAAAAATTGATAATATGGAGGTAGTTATGGCTATCAAACTATCAAACCGGATCAGATTGATTAAGCCTTCACCGACCCTTACCCTTTCGGCAAGGGCAAAGGAAATGAAGGATTCAGGTATTGATGTCGTAAACTTTGGGGTAGGAGAACCGGATTTTAACACACCGGAATATATCAAGGATGCTGCCCATAAAGCTATTGATACAAATTTTACCAGATACACAGCCAATGCAGGTATCATAGAGCTACGTAAAGTGATATGTGACAAACTCAAGCGGGATAATGGGCTGGATTATGATCCTAAAAATGTACTGGTTTCTCCGGGTGCAAAAGCTTCCATATTGGATATCTTGATCGCAGTTTGTGACTATCAGGATCAGGTAATAGTTCCCGTACCTTATTGGGTAAGCTACCCATATCAGGTTATGCTGGCAAATGCTGAATCAGTTTATCTCCAAACTCATGTTGAGAACAGCTACAAGATTGTCCCAAGTGATCTTGAAAAGTGCATCAAAGACAATCCCTGTGCCAAAGTCTTGCTCCTTAATTCTCCCAGCAATCCTACTGGAGCAGTATATAGCAAAAATGAATTGCAGGCATTAGCCGAGATTCTGGTAAAATATGACATTTTGGTGATTTCTGATGAAATCTATGAAAGACTCGTTTACGATAATGAAAAACATATATCCATAGCATCCATCAGCCCGGAAATGAAAGAGCGAACTGTAGTTATCAATGGTGTATCAAAAGCTTATGCCATGACTGGATGGAGACTTGGATATGCTGCAGGACCTGCACATATAATAGCAGCCGCTGGTAGAGTGCAGGAACACGCTACTTCGTGTGTAAATTCAATCACCCAAAAAGCTTGTGTTATTGCATTATCTGAAGAGGACGATTCAATCGAAAAGATGCGTCGGGAATTTGATCTGCGAAGGAAATTTATGTACGATGAACTGAGCCAAATACCAAACATTCAGGTTTTCCTTCCCAAGGGTGCTTTTTATATCTTCCCGGACATCTCCTGGTATCTGAAAAACAACAAGCTCGGCATTGAAACCAGTGATCACTTTTGCGATGTATTGCTTGAGAAACATCATGTGGCATTGGTTGCCGGAAGTTCCTTTGGTCAGGACACGACAGTACGGTTCTCTTATGCAAATAGTATGCAAAATCTTATCCAGGGAGTACAACGTTTCAAAGCGTTTCTTTCTGAATTAAGCACAGGAGTTTGAGATGAGCGATCTAAATGATAAAATGAAAGAGCGTTGGAATCAACGCCGCAAAAAAAGCTATAATTGGGTCAAACTGCTCATTATGGTTTGTGTTTTAGTGGCAATTCTGTGGTTAATGGGTGAAATGGAGAGATCCCGTGAAAGGATCAGAATGGATTCCACTCCGGAAACAGTCGATTCCGTTCATGTGGGTACAAACGAAGATATAATGCCAGAGCAGGATCAATGAGTTTAGTTGTAGTAGGATCAATAGGACTCGATACAATTACAACTCCTGCAGGCAGTGTTTCGGAAGCTTTGGGCGGTTCAGCAGTTTATGCATCTTTGGCAGCGGCAATTTTTACAGAAGTGTATATTGTTGGTGTCGTTGGCAGTGATTTCCCCTTGGTTCATGTCCAATCTTTGCAAGAGCATGGAATCAAAATGGATGGATTTCAGACTACAGAAGGTAAAACCTTTCGCTGGAGCGGCCGTTATGAAGACTGGAATCATGCCAATACGATCTATACCGAACTGAACGTATTCGCCGATTTTGTACCTGTCCTGCCTCAAAGCTGTAAGTGCTGTCGTAGCCTGTTACTGGGAAATATTCATCCCAAACTTCAAATGCAAGTGCTCGACCAGATAGAAAGCTATGACTTTGTCGCCTGTGATACTATGAATTACTGGATCACATCCTGTCCTGATCTTTTGGCAGAGGTCATAGCAAGAGTTGATATACTATTCATGAACGAAGATGAGATCATGCAATATACCCGGATGCAGGATATCTATTCAGCAGCAGATAAGCTTCTGGATAGTGGTCCGACTCTTGTTGTCGTAAAGCGTGGGGAATATGGCTCTGCTGCGTTCAGCAAAGGGTTTTGTTTCTTTGCTCCAGCTTTTCCAGTTCGTCAGGTTGTAGATCCCACGGGAGCTGGAGATAGCTTTGCCGGTGGCTTCATGGGCTATCTAGCCAATCAACCGGATCTCTCCCCTTCTGTTGTCAAGGAAGCTATCCGGTATGGAACTGCTCTGGCAGCAAGAAATGTAGGAGCCTTTTCGGTAGAGAATCTGAAGTTTTTGGAAAGAACTCAATTGGATAATATGGTTACAGATTTAAAAAAATGGACATGTTAGCGTGAAAATGGATTATAAAAGCTCTGGTGTGGATGTAAAAGCTGGAGAGGCTGCCGTTAAAAGCATAAAGGAAGTTGTACGTACTACATATAATAAAAATGTACTTAGCGAACTGGGAAGTTTTGGGGGACTATATAGGTTCGAGACACAAAACTGGATGCAGCCAGTTTTGGTTTCCAGCACTGATGGGGTGGGGACAAAACTTAGGGTAGCTATAATGGCCGGAGTTTTTGATACTGTCGGACAGGATCTTGTTAATCATTGTGTAAATGATATACTTGTCCAGGGAGCCATACCTCAGTTCTTTCTGGATTACATTGGTGTTGGCAAACTAAATCCAGACCATATAAAGCAGATTATTGGTGGATTGGTTAAGGCATGTAAGGAAAACGCATGTGCTTTAATCGGTGGAGAAATGGCTGAAATGCCTGGTATCTACCAGGAAGGCGATTTTGACCTTGTCGGAACAATAATAGGATGTGTAGACAAGGAGAATCTTTTACCCCGTTCTTCAATTAGTGATGGGGATGTGCTTGTGGGGTTAAAAAGTAGCGGACTGCATACGAATGGGTATTCTCTGGCTCGAAAAATCATCTTTGAAAAACTGGGATTAGGAGTGGAAAGTTATGTGGAGGATTGCTCTGCCACAATAACCGAACTACTCTTAAGTGTCCATAAATCCTACTTACCAATTTTACAGCCTTATTTACTAAATCCGGCATTGCATGGACTGGCACATATTACTGGCGGTGGCATTGCTGGAAACCTCAAAAGAATCATCCCGGAAGGATATCAAGCTGTGATTGAATCAAAGAACTGGGAAGTCCCTCCGCTATTTAAGTGGCTTGAATGCGTGGGAGAACTTGATGTGGAAACAATGCACGAAGCTTTTAATATGGGGATTGGGATGATAGCAATAATGGACGAACCATTGGCAAATGACTTTGTTCGTAACCATGATTCAATTATACTTGGTAATCTCAATAAAACTGACGATAAGGTAAACAGGGTTTTGATCGTATGAGGTTTAATCATCGACTACGATTATTCGGATTTGTAAAAACCATTCCAACCACAGATTATAAAGACCAGAAAAAACTGCTTGACGATTTTCTAATCGTCTCAGAAAAGAGGTTTAAGAAGTAAAGTACGTAACACGACACAGGTGTAGTGTTACTATTATTATATATGAAAAATAGAATAAGCCAGGAACTAAGGGAGGTTTCTCGATGCGAAAGATAGCATTGATCCTGCTGTTAATCTTAACGATTGGAACCGTTTATCTGGAAGCTCAGACAACGGGGAGATTAGTCGTCCGTGTTCGTGATGACAAAGGTAAGGCACTTGAGTTTGTGAATGTCGTCGTGATGCGCGGCACTCAAAGAGTTACAGGTGTTCAGACCGATGCTAGAGGAACGGGTTTGATCATCAATATACCACCAGGATCCTATACAGTTAGGTTTTCTTTTGTTGGTCATGATGAGTATATTGTAAATGATGTCCGCATAAATGTGGACTCTGCTACTACCGTTAATGCCACTATGCGCAAAACTGGTACCACACTTGCTACAACCACTGTAACAGCGTCAAAAGAAGTGATTGATATGAGCGCTGGCGGATCGTCCAGAACTATCAACGTAACTGAAATGGAAGCTGCTGCAGTCAGCAATGTATCGGATATCGTGTCGCTTCAAGCAGGTGTCCAGATGGTTGGCGGAGAGCTTCACATCCGTGGTGGAAGAGCAAACGAGGTAAACTACACGATCGACGGTATGTCGGTATCCGATCCTGTCGATGGTGGTTCTGCTCTTAGCATTGATACCGATGCTATCAGTGATATCAAAGTGATGACGGGTGGTTTTTCTGCCGAGTTTGGTAATGCTCAATCAGGGGTTATCAACATTGTGACCAAGGAAGGTGATCCTTTCTATTCCGGCAGAGTAGAGTATCAGACAGATCATTTGATTGGTGATGGCAGAAACTCCGATGTGTTCAAGTTTTCTCTGGGAGGCCCGGTTTTGGGTTATATGTTTGGAGATATGCGCGAACGCTTCACATTCTTCCTCAATGGTGGTGGAGAATGGCTTGATGGTAGACTCAAGGAATATTACATTGGTAACCCTAATGATGATTTCGTTTTGAATGGGGTTCAACTGTTAGAATTTGAGTATCCTGGCTATAATCCCTATGAAGACAGAAAAAACGTAGCTGGAGTCGATATCGGCAATAGGAACTATAACTCCTACAATTTGAACTTGAAAACCAAGTATGATATCAGCCCAGCCCAAAAAGTTACTTTTGCAGCTCGTGGCGATAGATCATACAACCTGCCTTTTGCATACTCATGGCGCTATGCTATGGATCATTATGCCTTTGATAAATCGGAACTAAGACAATATATTGGGACCTATGATTATATCTTTAATCCTGTTATGAACATCAAGTTCAAAGCCAGTTATTTCGAGAAATACAGCAAGAGTGGTCCTCGGGGAATCGATCGTCAGAACTACTTACGGATGATCATTGATCCAGATAACTATGACCTCTCTACCTATATTGATAATGTACTGGTGCAAGACTATGGTTATCGCAGCATTGATGAAGATTCTGATGGAGTATATGATGATGGCTACCTCCCGGCCAATTTGTGGTCCTACCGGATACAGGGCGTAGAAGATACTCGTTTGGTAACTGGATTCAACGCTCCGGGATCTATCTATTCAAATTTTGTCGATGACAAAACCACGACGATCAGTAGCAGGGTAGATTTTGAATGGCAGATAAACGAGATTCACTTGGCAAAAACTGGACTTGAAATAATCAGCCATAAAATTGAAAAAGATCAGCTCCAGAACTTCCTGACGATCTATGAAGATCGTCGTAAGAAATACCTCGATAATATTTATAATATTACCAATTTCGATACTACATCCACTGTGATACCTTCAGAACTCGTAGCTATAGTTACTGATGATAACGGGAACTATGTGCTGGATGCCAACAATTTACCAATTCCAATTTACAAACCAACTGATTATTACAAAGCTGCACAAGCTGCATCAGGTAAAAGGGATGGCTACAAGGCACATCCATGGCAGGCAGCGTACTACCTCCAGGACAAGATGGAATGGGAAGGTATGATTGTAAATGCTGGCCTTAGGTTTGACTTCTGGTATCTTGGGAACGACTATAAAGTGGCAAACGATGATGGAACCTATTACACTGTAAATTTCAAAAATAAAGACAGATTCCAGATGATGATTTCACCTCGCTTGGGTGTATCCCATCCGATTACAGATCGTGATGTACTTAGGTTTGCTTACAATTATCAAAACCAGCTACCACAGATGCAATATATCTTTACCAGCAAAACACCTTTGGATGCAAATGTCAGTGACCAGGCGATCACAGTTGGAAATCCCACTTTAGAACCACAGATCACTGTTACTTACGAAGTAGGATTATCTCATCAATTGAGTGAAGATTACGTAATTGATATGACAGCTTACTACAAAAATCTCTACAACTATGTAAGTACAGTTAAAGAAAACGATGAAACAGACCAGATTATATCATGGTACAGATTCATCTCTGAAGACTATGGCTCTGCCCGTGGTATCGATATTCAGTTGGAGAAGCTTTTATCAAACTTCAACTCATGGTCGATAGCCTATTCATTAGCTTGGGCACAGGGCAATAATTCGAGCACAGTAATTCAGGATGAAATGACAAATCTTCGTGAGTTCCCTCTTGATTGGGACGTACGTCATAATGTCAGTATGAATTACACTTTCCGCATAGCTAGGGGAGAAGAGTATTTTGTTCCTTTCACAGATTTTATTCTACCCTTGCATGATTTTAGTGCTAACATGACATGGTCTTTTGCATCCGGAGCTCCATACACTCCTGTAAGTGAGGTAGGAAATACGGCTTTGGATACAAATAGCAAACGTATGGACTTCACTCATACTGCCAATGCTAGAATTACCAAAGGTTTTCAATTGCCAAAAAATATGAGAATACGTCTATTTATGGACATCGAAAACCTTTTCAAAACAAAGAATGTATATACAGTGTATCCCCGAACAGGTTCTCCATATACCAGCGGAGCAGACCTGACGGAGTCTTCAGGAAACTTTGTGTATTCTGAAAGAGCTTTTATAAATAGCCTAGCCGAGAGTAATCCCGGCTTTGTAAACGACTTCCGGTCATTCACCATCGGAATGTCGATCAACTTCTAATATATTCCAAGGAGGAATCATAAAATGAGTAAAAAAACCATATTGACAATGCTGCTAATAGCCATGATGAGCTTGTTCTTCATAAGTCTTGCCTACGCAGCTGAGGAAGCTGCTGCCCAAGCATCGGGTGGTGGAATAGAAAACTTTGCTGAATTCATTTTTGGCAGTATTGCAGTGAAATGGTTCAAAGACGGTGGCTGGGCTATGTGGCCGATTTTATTTGTTACACTCTATGGTGTGGCTTATATTATATGGAAGTTTATCTCTTTGATCTATGGAAAGATCAACCTTAACACTTATCTTAACAAGATTGTTCCTCTTATCAAGGACAAGAAATACAAAGAAGCTCTGGAAATCTCTAAAGCCAGTCGTGGTCCTGTAGCTTCCATTGTGTATGCGGGACTTTTAAAGGCTGACAACGGTCTGGCTGCAGTGGAAAAAGCTATGGAGAACGCTGCAATGATCGAAATGTCCTACCTTGAAAAAGGATTTATCGAACTATCTACAGCGATTACATTAGCACCCATGATGGGGTTTTTGGGAACAGTTTCTGGTATGATATCGGCTTTTGATGCTATCGCTGCAGCTCGTGCCGTGGATGCCACTATTGTAGCATCTGGTATCAAGATAGCTCTTATTACGACCCAAGCCGGTTTGATTGTTGCCATACCGGTTCAGTTCTTCAACAACATTTTCGTTACAATGGTTGATGGCATGGTTATAGATATGCAACGTGCTTCCGAGAAAGTAATTGAAGCCCTTATCGAATCCAAATAGGGGGAGATATGAAAATCGGTCGTAAAAGGAAGGGAAAAGCTGAGATTCCGACATCTTCGATGTCTGATATCGCCTTCCTGCTGATCATCTTCTTTATGGCGACCACAAAGTTCGACGTAAAAGAAGGGATAAAGATAGTGCTGCCACAGGCGGCAGCAGATTCAGCTGAGAAAGTTGAGACTTTGACTTTAACAGAGAATGAAATGACTCGTATGCAGATTCTTGCCAATGGGTTGATCGTAATAAACAAAGAGAGTCCGAGAGAGATTGCCAATACGGAACTGGATGTGATTATTAAGGATAGATTGGCTGTTAATAATCAGATGATATTCAAAGTAATAACAGATCGTGAAGCTAATTATAGCGAGATGATCAGGGTAGTAGATAGATTAAAAGCGGCAGATGCCGAAAAAATATCATTATCTACGAATTAGAAAGGAGCTAAAAAATGGCGAATATCAAACCTAAAAAGAGAAAAGACGCTTATATACCTACTGGCTCCATGTCTGACATTGCATTTCTTCTTCTGCTATTCTTCATGGTTTCGACGGTTTTTGTCCAGGAAAAGAAGTTTTGGGTGGAAAGAGATCGCTGGCCATATGCAGATACAATAGAACGCATACCGAGGAATAACACAACCACGGTATATGTTATGCGGGATGAAACTATTCTGATAGACGATATCCCTACTCGGATTGAATCCAGCGCAGATGTATTTGTCTACAACACTCTGGTCAACAAAAAAGCAAACGATCCGGAATTGGTAGTCTGTTTTCGAACGGACAGAGACACAAAGTATGGTGTGATGTCCGATGTAATGAGGCAGTTACAAGATGCCAATACACTTGTAGTGGCATTTGAATCCCAAAAAAGGCAGCAATAAAGGTGGCAACTATGGATACTAAACATTATGATTGGAAAGATGTCGCCAATGCCCAATTCAGCAAGGCTTTAGCTCTTGCTTTGGTTTTGATGCTCTTTGCTATGATGGTTACACCAAAAATTGAAGTTAAGAGGCAAAAGTTTTCAGTTGCTCAGATGGAATTGGTAGATATTCCTATGGAAGAAAGACAAAAAGAAGAACCACCGGAAACAGATATTGCCATTGATATTCCAATCGTCATCAGCGATGATCTGAGTACGAATGCTGAGTTTGATGTAAAAAAATACGAACAGATTGTCGATCGCATAGGAGACATATTTTCTACAAGTACGGAAAGTGTTTCTCGCGGTAGAGAAGAACTACGGGTCTTCGTAGAATATGATGATCCTCCAGTGATGGTCGGAAACCTAAATCCAGTATATCCTGATTTTGCAAAACGAGCAGGATTGCAGGGGATGGTAGTACTGGAAGTGGAAGTTTACCGAGATGGCAGTATCGGCGATATTCGTGTAAGAAGATCATTACAACCTGGTCCTGGTGGCTTGGATGAAGCGGCAATACAAGCGGTTAGAAGACTTAGATTCCAACCCGGAAGGAGTAGTGGACAAGCTGTTGACACTATGGTTATCATTCCGATAGAGTTTAAGCTAAATTAAGTTGGGAGAATTCATGAGTTTTAAAAGAATAGCATTATCCCTATTACTAGTGTTTGCATTGAGCTTTGGCTCGATTTATGCGGCAATGGTAGATCCTGGAAATCCTGGTTCAAAAAAACTGGATTTATCTAAATGGCATAATGTAGGTAATATTTGGCTGAGAGTAAGTAACTATGGTTTCTTTGGCTCGGGTAGCGATGGTTCTCCACCCTATCCGTCACTGGAGTATCCCGGCGGAAGTGGTATCGACTATTTGTATCAAGGTGCCCTCTGGTTTGGAGCAAAGAAGTATCGTCGTGATGACAGCGGTAGAAAACTGTACTGGTTGCACGATAATCCAACTTCTACAAATAACCAGACGATAACGCAATCTGATCCTCAGTGGAGTCCTACCAAAAGAGCGGTAGTTGATACTCTCGTAACAATAGGATTTGACGGAGACAAAGGGTTGTATGAGTTTTTACCTGCTTATAATCCGCTTCTGGTAGCAAATGCCAGTATGCAGGGAGATTACAATTTTTACAACGCGTTTGATAATATTGCCTCTGCCTCCACCCGTTCTCAACGCAGAGGTGTAGACGATGATGGCGATGGCATTATAGATGAAGATGGAGTTGGTTATACTTTCCCGTTTAGAAAGGCAAGTGAATTACCTGTTCCGTTTGCTTCATTTGGTGGTAAGCACATCCATGAAACAGACAATTTCGGCATAATTAATATGGCGAACAATAGTGAAATATGGTTTCCTCTTGGCTTCATGGATCTCTCTGACACCAGCAACCCTTCCTATGCCTTCTCTATGCCGTATGATGATGATGGCGATGGTCAGATAGATGAGGATGGAGCTCCTGTTTCCGAGCAGGATTTTATCTCGTATTATTATGATTACTGTCCTTTTGGTACTACTGGTGATCGTGATTTGGGGAGAGACAGAAGTTCAAACAATCACTATCCTCTCAACATCAGAGTGCGTCAGATGTCATACCAGTGGAGTTTTGAATATATCAAAAACCTAGTGTATGTAGAGTTTAATATTACCAATATGAATACTGCCTATCAAGATACACTTTTTGATTGCGCTATGGGTATTTATATGGATTGCGATGCCGGACCTCAAAGCTGGGGAGCCGAAAAGGCTGCCGACGACGTATCCGGCTACGTAAAAGGTGAAGGTTATGAATTTGCCTACACTCGTGACTTTGATCGTGACGGTGGTCTAACCCCCGGTTTGGTCGGTGCTCGCGTATGTACACCAAACCCAGAAGTTTTACAGTTCCATTGCTGGTACTGGAAAGTTGGTGATGGTCCGGACGATTTTCGTCCGCGAACTTTAGCCCCAGGCTTTGCACCTCGAAAAACGGCAAACGAAAAGTACTGGCTACTAACGGGAAGAAACCCCAATGACAACAAATTCTTACCTTTGCGTCCGGAACAAGATGATGTAATGCAGTACGAGCAACCTTCTGCGAACGATACTCGTTTCTTGTTTGCATTCTACGGCGACATGCAAGGTATGACAAACCCGACTGAGGGATCCTGGAATCTTGCCCCCGGTCGAACCATGAAGATCGTAGTAGCTGTATTCCCTGGAGATAACCTTGAAGACCTCAAGCGTACAGCAAACTGGGCAAAAGAAATTTATGGAGAAGCTCAGGATCTTACTACAGTTATATTACCAGATACATTTCCTCATTACAATCCACCAGAACCCCCAGAAATTCCCAGGCTCTATGCAGAAATCCTAAATGATGGCAATAAGATAGATCTATATTGGGACAACCGTTCTGAGTTCTCGTGGGATGTAAAGACAGTCAGCACAGCTGAAATCGGGTGGCATGATAGTCCGGCTTGGAGTGCCTTGGATAGTCATATTAGTAACTATATTCCAGATGACTACCTATTCCCGGTCCAGTTTGCTCCAGATGCGGCAACCTACAATTATAACGCCAAAGTTAATCCATTTACGGCACATCGTCTCAGGCACGACTTCCAGGGATATACCGTATGGGGCCGCTCCGGTAGTGGCTCTCAGGAAGACTGGGTTATGATAGAACGCTGGGACAAGAAAGAAACCGATCAAGATAGAGAGGACTACATTGTTAATAATGGAATAGTAATTGATGATGAAATCATGTTCAAAGACTTTGGCGGATACCTTGGCATCGAGAAGGGTTTACCAAATCCCAGATTATCGACCGAAGCAGATGCCGTGTATTACCGTCTTGACGACCGTTATATTTTGGTTCCAATAGCACCAAATACACCTATATATGGTGAACCATTATACAACCCGGCAGTAGAATGGAGCCCAGAGTTACAGGCAACTGCTGATGGTTTGGTAAGTGATCCTACATTATTGACTGACTATGACAAAACTATTCAGGCACGTCTATTTAAAAATCCGGCGGTTCGTACTGAAGTGTTTGATGAACTTTATGATACAAAACTGATCCCCCTGAGAAATCATGGAGGTCAAGTATATATCCCGTCACCTGCAAATGGTAACGATTTTAGCAAACTGGAAGAATTAAAGAAAGAACGCCTGGCTCGCAGATATTATACCCATACTATAGTAAATCCTCCCAAGGGGATTGAGTATTATACTGCTGTAACAGCCTACGACAGAGGTATTCCATCTAATAACCTAAACTATTTGGAAACAGGTCGTGATTCTGATGCAAACATGAAGGTATTCTTCCCAGGAAACCTGGCACGCACAAATATGAACGATATTTATGTAGTGCCAAATCCTTACATTGGCAGGAGCCAGTTTGATGGTCGTAGGGATAACGATAAAAAAGGTGACAAGAGCCGCAGATTGTGGTTTGTTAATGTACCGGAACATTGTGTAATCAGGATTTATACCCTGGCCGGTGATCTTGTTCAAACTCTCCAGCATGACGGTGCTTATGAAGAAGATGTGATAAACATATCGAGGGCCGCTAATCTGGGTCTTACCTCCAGTGGTATCAGAAGCTGGGATCTCTTGTCAAGAAACAAGCAAATCATCGCTCCTGGCGTTTATCTGTATTCTGTAGAAAACAAAGCTGATGGTAAGCTCAAGGTCGGCAAATTTGCCGTAATAAAGTAAGGGGGAAACAGTGAGAAAGATAATATTTGCTCTGATCGTACTTACACTGATTGCAGTCCCCGCAAGCATATTTGCAAAGCCTTTTGGAAAGACAGGTACGGCTGCCCTTCAGTTTTTGAAGCTGGGTGTCGATGCCCGCGCTATTGGGATGGGAGAAGCATACACTGCCGTAACAGATGATATCTCTTCTGTATTCTGGAATCCCGCAGGATTGGCTCCTGCGTTCAGTAACCAGGCATTTTTTTCCCACACGAATTGGCCAGCCAATATAATGCATGAGTTTGCGGCAGCATCGTATACTACTGGTGTTTCCACCTGGGCAGTTTATGGCTCCGTCTTGCATATGGACGATATGGAAGTTACTGATGAAGAAACATTCGGACCTACGGGAGAAACATTTACCAATAGCGATATCGCTCTTGGTTTGGCATACGCTCAGCAGTTTACCAGCAAATTCTCAGCTGGTGGTTCTGCTAAGTATCTACGTCAAAACCTGTATGAGTATTCGATTAATAGTTTCGCCTTTGACCTCGGTTCCATGTACAATACCGGTTGGAATAACATGAAGATTGGTATGGCTCTGAAGAACTTTGGTCCGGATGTAAAGTTCCGGATCGACGATGACGGCGACGGACAGTATGACGAAGATCCTTATGATCTGTTGGATAACGACGGCGACGGATTGGTAGATGAAGATGGTCCCGAACTGGAAAGTAAGATCCCGATGAGTTTCTCTCTTGGAGTCAGCGGAGATCTTATGAGAACAGATACCTCTCATTGGATTGCATCAATCCAGCTTGATAACGTAATAGATCGTATGGAAACTTGGAATGTCGGTACTGAATACAAGCTCGGAAACATATTCTTTCGTGCCGGTTATCAATTGAATTATGATACAAATGGATTTAGTGCAGGCTTAGGATGGCAAGTTCCGACAAGATTTGCCGTTATCAATATTGATTATGCCTACACAGATATGGGATACTTAGCGGAAGATTTTATCAAAAGCGCTCACAGAGTATCTATAAAAATGAAGTATTAAAAAGGAATAATGGAGGTACAAATGAAAAAAGTACTATTAGTCATATTGACACTTATCATGGCTCTGGGAATCCTGATTGCAGATACTGCGATTCCCGGAACTCCAAGACCCGCTGTCGAGATACAGCATGGAAACCTGAGATCAAGAACCAGGGAAGTTCCAGCCTACAACTTTACTGTTCTTCCTACATCACTCATGACCTCATATTGGGATTACATGGTCGGCAGTTATAACAGCTTACCGATCAGAACCGTACCGCAAAATGCCGGTGGCGGATATTTCATGACATGGACTGGACAGCGCCAACCCACTGGACAGCGTCGTGTATATTATGGATATGTAGACGCCAATGGACAGATTGTTGCCAGCAACGAGATCACAAATGTCGTGAACCGCGAAGGTTACTCTTCAATGGCAGTCGATCCTGTCAGTGGAAAGCCAATCTATGCTTGGCATGCAAATAACAATAGCTTGGATACCACACCGGATGCGGAACTCGAAGTTGAATACACTTCCGATGCATTCCTTGATGGTATTGCGGGTCTTATCAACGATATTGGTGTAGCCATAAACAATCCAATTACCCTAACATCTGGCGCTTATACTTATAGTGATAACGAGTTTATCTGGCCTTCCAATATCATCGGACCATCACCTATTGCTGGTAAGAGAAGAATTTACATTGCAGCCAGAAACTATGTATCGCATACTGTAAGTACAAACCCTTCGGAAAATCCATACATTGCTTTTGCAGATTTTGATGCTGATGATATCGAACTTGGTGTTCCACTGGTATGGAACTACACCAGTATTCCAGATATGGATGCCTGGAATGTAGATCCCAATATCTTCCGCAGACCAAATCACGCTTTCGCAGCCGACAACCTTGGCAATATCTATTATGCCGGATACCATTATGCCAGCGTTGGAGAAGATCCTTTGGACGAACCTGAAGTAGATATCTTTATAAATAGTAACTATGGAGAGGGTACATGGACTCGTGTATCTTTCTCTGGAAGGCTTGATACCTGGAATCCAGTGAATTATTTCGAAAATGATGATACCGGATTACCCTATACAAACGATGAGTTGTATTGGGGAATGGCAAACTCCAGCCATTTGAATACTATTGTCGATAATGAAGGTAATATCCAATTCGCAGGTCTTTGGGCTTTGAACAACACATACGGTACATACTATCCTGCAATGCAATATGTAAAGCAAGTTATTTTTAACACAAGCACCAATCAATATCAGATCCGTGAAATCTATCCGCAGAAGAATCCTGAAGATACATACAATGAATTCTATACTCCATGGGATATTGAAGCTCCATGGGGAGTAGTGGACGAAGTAAGTACCACAGGTGTTCCGAGCATTGAAATGATATATGCTTTCCCTTACTGGGATGATTCTGTTCATGATAGCGCTATGATGTTCCATTACAACAACGTCAAACTCAGCGAAGCAAATGACGAGGGCATGATGGTAGCAGTGTGGCAGGATTCAGCCAGAGCTCGCTGGTTCAATTTGTATCAGGAAACCGAGTACTCGGCTTATAGCAACACTCCGGAAATATACATTTCTGCATCTTCCGACAATGGAGCTACTTGGTCCGAACCTATCGTATTGAACAATGTTGAGACTCCTCAACTTGCCAACATGAAACCAATGTGGGTCTATCCAACTGATAAAATCATCTTCACCGGTATGGAAGGCAACCGTAAAAAAGGCAAGCTCGGCTTGATGCTTTTTGACGACAACACTTGGGGATCAGTTTCAATCACTCCTTCCGTTCATCCTACAAACGATGGTGGCAGAGTTATGTTTGCACAGCTCGAAATCACATTCCCTGAGGGGGGTGTTGATAATCCTGTAAACACCGTAACCCCCGTCACCCAGATGCTGAACCAAAACTATCCCAACCCCTTCAATCCTGAAACAACCATCAACTTCGATTTGCCAAGTGCTGGTAATGCCAATCTCTCCGTTTACAATGTAAAAGGACAATTGGTAAATACCCTTGCAAATGGAAATATGGCTGCCGGATCTCACAGAGTAGTATGGAATGGTACCGATTCAAGTGGTAACAGCGTTACCAGCGGTATTTATTTCTACAAACTCAGCCACAATGGCAGAAATGAAACTCGCAAAATGATGCTGATGAAATAATCCCGTAGAATAATACAAAATATCAGAAAGGCAGATAGTATTATCTGCCTTTTGCTTTTATCAGCCGATAATAGTAGCGTAGCTTTCCAAAGCTACGATTCCCTCTCGTAGTGTAGCTTTCCGAAGCTACGATTCCCTCTCGTAGTGTAGCTTTCCAAAGCTACAAATCCCACCACCCCTTTTGTATGGAGCGCTACCCCTTGCACCGACTATTCAACGGTCTTAAGTTGGAATGCATTGGATAACTTTCAGATATTAGCATTATTTCTCTGTATGGCTCAAATATTGCTTATATTAGGCTATACCGCATTGATAGGAGGATGTTATGAAAAACAAAGGCTTTATACTGTCGCTGATCATGCTATCGTTCTTCTGCATGAGACTGTCTGCTTTGGAGCTTCGGCTGCGGCTGCATTCCACAATCTGTCACTCCTTCAACGAATGTAGCGATGGCCAGACCTGGGGCTATATCTATCACTATGCACCCGGTTATTTTGCCGTGGTGGATAGCATGGTTCAGAGCGTACAATATGGATATAATGAGATCACATACACCACCTTCACTTGCCAGACCTCTGTGTCCTGGCCTTCACCTGGACATCACCGCTTTGACTATAGCTACTACAACCCCAACGGCACTTTGGCGAGTATCGAAGGTTACGAGACAGATACCTGGGGCAGGAAGGTCTACGAATACAAAGGTACCAACAATATCACCCGCTACTATCCCGACGAGTCTGGCTGGAAGGCGGATAGCCTTGAATACAGCCGATTGACTGGCTCTAATGTCTATTACACCAGGATAGTCTATGAATATGATACTCAAGGCAGACGCTGGAAGGGATATAAGTATTCCCGCATTGGCACAAACCCTTGGGCTTATCAAGGTTTTTACCAAAACAGCTTTGATGGCACCCTGCCCTTTCCGATCGATACAGAGCAGTGGGGTTCCGCTGATTACCATCCACTATATTGTCTGGCTTTGATGCTGGACGAGGTAGAGCGGGTGAGTCTGCTGGAGTTTTATCCAGTATCCGCAGAACCCAACTCATGGGTTATCGGCTATAACACCAGCGGTGGAAACTTCAGCTATTGCTGGAGTCAGGGGGACGAATACAGTGCCAGCTATGAGTTTCTGGGTTTCTATCCATCCGGCAAGAAGCGACACTATCACCGAAGCTCCGGTGACATGTGGAATTGGTCTGGCAGTGATACTTACTACAACTGGGAAGAACATCCGTTACCAGACCAGGACGATCTTTCTATACCTGTCCCGGTCACGCTCTATCCCAACTACCCCAACCCCTTCAACCCCTCCACCACCATAGCTTTCAATCTGTCCCAAGCTTCTATTGCCAGCCTCAGTATCTACAACGCCAAAGGCCAACTCGTTAAGAAGCTGGTGTCAAACACAGCCCTGTCAGCGGGAGGACACAGCTATAACTGGGATGGGAAAGACGAATCCGGACGCAGTGTAGCCACTGGGATGTATCTCTGTCGCCTCCAAACAGGAGGGAAGGGTATATCACGCAAAATGATGTTAATCAAATAATTAACTACGCTAGTGATCCTTGGAACAAGCCGCCTCAATTTCATTCCGGCGTGTTTGGGATCAGCTAAATGCAGGTATATGCAGCCGGTATTAGCTTATAGAGGAGCGAGCTAATTTTTATATTCCTTGCTACCATGGTGGAAATGGAAAGCTTTGCGGCAAGAAAGATCAAAGACCATTGATTAATCCCAAATAATGCAGTAGGATATTGCCAGTCCTTTTTTATCAACTGTTTTCC
>CAZWIS010000029.1:0-33310 GCA_964634275.1 uncultured Candidatus Cloacimonadota bacterium
ATTACTTTCTATCAGCGTGATAGCTTTGGATAGGAAGGTTCTGTTTTGTCCTATTACACCTTCATACAATTCTTGTATGTTTATGGATCGTGGTTTGTGTGGTTTTATATGGCTATGGTTTTGTACTGCCTCGATCGCGGGTAAAACATTTGAGGCAAATTCTTTCCCCGCGTTTTTGGGTGTCCAAACAGGTTTTTTCTTTTGCATAATAGTAAACAAAGTTAAGCCACCCTATATGGAGTGGCTTAACCATAACCTATTGTATGTTATGACGTTTTATCAATTCACTGATAATTACATGAGCTGCATTTGGAAGCTTAGTACCCGGTCCAAAGATTGCTGCCGCTCCAAAATCATAGAGAGCTTCATAGTCCTGTGCTGGAATGACTCCTCCTACGACTACCATAATATCTTCGCGTCCCATTTTTTGGAGCTCTTCGATGAGTTGTGGCAGCAGTGTTTTGTGTCCAGCAGCAAGAGAACTCATACCGATGATATGTACATCGTTTTCTACTGCTTGTCTGGCTGTTTCTTCTGGAGTTTGAAACAGAGGACCCACATCTACATCAAAGCCCATATCTGCATAAGCCGTAGAAACCACTTTCGCTCCTCTGTCGTGTCCATCTTGTCCCATTTTTGCTACCAGGATACGAGGACGTCTTCCTTCATGTTCGGCAAACTTATCGGTAAGGATTCTTACTTCTTCGATATCATTCATATTTGCATACTCGCTGCTGTAGATATTGTTTATTAGACGGATACTTGCCTGATGACGACCAAATACTTTTTCCATGGCATCAGAAATCTCTCCCAAAGTGGCACGGGCACGGGCTGCATTAATAGAAAGTTCGAGTAAGTTACCCTCACCAGACTCCGCACACTTAGTAATCACCGCAAGACAAGATTGGACTTCGTTACTGTTCCTCTCAGATTTCAATTTGTGTAGTCTGGCTAATTGTGCCTCACGAACTGCACTATTATCGACCTCAAGGATTTCCATCGGATCCTCTTTGTCGAGACGATATTTGTTGACGCCTACGATTGTCTCTGCCCCAGAATCTATCTTTGCCTGTTTACGGGCAGCGGCTTCTTCAATACGCATCTTGGGAAGGCCTGTTTCAATTGCTTTTGCCATACCACCGAGAGCTTCGACTTCCTGGATGTGCTTCCAAGAACGATGCATCAAGTTGTGTGTAAGCTTCTCCACATAATATGATCCTGCCCAGGGATCTATGACCTTTGTAACCATAGTTTCGTGTTGCAGGTATAGCTGAGTATTTCTGGCTATTCGTGCCGAGAAATCCGTCGGGAGGGCTATTGCCTCGTCCAGGGAATTTGTATGCAAGGATTGTGTATGTCCCATTGTTGCTGCTAATGCTTCGATACAAGTACGAGCGATGTTATTATAAGGATCTTGCTCGGTCAAGCTCCAACCAGAGGTTTGCGAATGGGTTCTAAGAGCCATAGACTTTGGGTTTTTGGGGTTGAATTGTTTGATAATCTTTGCCCAAAGAATTCTGGCTGCGCGGAGTTTCGCTACTTCCATGAAGTAATTCATCCCTTCAGCCCAGAAGAAAGATAATCTGGGGGCAAATACGTCTATATCAATCCCAGCTTCTATTCCGGCACGGACATATTCCAATCCGTCGGCAAGTGTATAAGCCATCTCCAAATCGGCTGTAGCACCGGCTTCTTGCATATGATAACCGGAGATACTGATGCTATTGAACTTGGGCATATGTTTTGATGTAAAAGCAAAAATATCAGCAATGATTCGCATCGATGGTAATGGGGGATAGATGTATGTATTACGAACCATATACTCTTTCAAGATGTCGTTTTGGATTGTTCCGGTTAATTGATCCCACTTTACACCTTGTTCTTCAGCTGCCACAATGTAGAAAGCCATAATTGGTATTACGGCACCGTTCATCGTCATAGAAACGGACATTTGATCAAGAGGAATATGATCAAACAGAATCTTCATATCAAGGATAGAATCAACAGCTACTCCGGCTTTACCAACATCTCCCACTACTCTCGGATGATCAGAATCATATCCTCTGTGTGTTGCAAGATCAAAAGCAATGGACAGTCCTTTTTGGCCCATAGCCAGATTCCTACGATAAAAAGCATTACTTTCTTCAGCCGTAGAAAATCCTGCGTATTGACGAATTGTCCACGGTCTTTGGATATACATGGTGGGATATGGACCTCTAAAAAATGGTGGTAAACCAGATAGGTAATCCAAGTGTTCTACATCAGTCAAGTCTTCTTTGCGATATAGTTGTTTTACGTCTATCTGCTCATTGGTTTTCCATGTGTTTTGATTGTAGATCTGAGGAGTGGGCGAACTATCAGAGGCGAATTCAGGTCTTAACTTTGAAAAATCTGGTTTCATGATCTCACTCCCATAAGTGTTGCGATTTCAGCCAGGGTTTCATAGGCATTAGCCCTCAAGTGGATAAAACTCTTAACGCCAGCTTTTCTATAGCTATCCACCATGTCTTGAGGATATCCAGCTACTATGATCGGAAGATCCGTTATTCTATCGCATAGTTCCGGTATTATTACTGGATATTGGTCGTCTCCAGAGCAAACACAAACAGCTTTTACATCAAATGTTTCAAGCGCTTTGACGGCACTATCTACATCAGTAAATGTACCGGAATTGATGACATCAAAGCCAGCAACCTGCAGGAACCCGATAGAAAAATCAATTCTTGGTTTAATGGAAGCTAAACTGCCGATGTTAACCATAAATATAGATTGCTTTCCATGTTCTTCTGAGAAGCGATGGATTGTATTGCGAAGGGATTCGATATCCTCAACAGCTCTGCGAGAGACGATGGGGGAGACTAAGATGTTCGAGTTTTTATTGATACCCAAAGCCTCTGATACTTCTTCAATATTTGCTCCATGAAGCCAGGCATCGGTTACCATATCTACTAAAAACTCATTGTTTATATTTTCTTTGAGGTATTCCAAGCTCTCTTTTTTCCCGTTAGAATGAAATCCTGATCCTGATAACCTTTGTCGGGCATCGAGAACCCAATCCTGTGTTGTATTTGAGTCTTGACTCAACTGCTCATCAGGATTGGCAAACATATTTACCCCAACAAATACATCTCGTCTCTTATTCACATTTTCAATTCTCTGCGAGCAAGTACCGTTAATCATCTTTTGGATAGTCCCAGCAAGAAGTGATTTGTAGAATCCTCCTTCTGATTCAATCCCCTGCATTATTGCCCATGCTTGATGCGCAATTTCACTTGTAAGACTTTCGATATAATAACAACCGCCTGCAGGATCTATTACTCTATCAAAATGAGCTTCTTCCCTCAAAATTACTTGCTGGTTCCGAGCGATTCTTTTGGAGAATTGATCCCGATCTGCTGATAACTCGTTAAAAGTGCCAACATCGAGACTATCAATTCCTCCGATAATGGCAGAAAAGGCTTCGGTCGTGGTTCTCAGAACATTGACATAAGGATCATACAAACTCTTGTTAAACTCGCTTGTTTGGCCATGAATCCATACTTTCTGAGCTTCCTCGGAGCCACCGAATGCTTTTATGATTTCAGCCCATAGCATTCTTGCTGAGCGTACTTTGGCTATCTCCATAAAGAAATTCGAACCCAAACTAAGGTTTATCTGAAAATGTGGTGCAATTTGCTCTATTGATAAGCCTTTATCGAGCAACCCTTTGATATAGCCAATTGCCGTTGAAATAGCAAATGCCAGCTCCTGAACTGATGAAGCTCCACACGATGCGTATGAAGAAGCATCAATACAAATGGTTCTGATCTTTGGAGCTTTCATGTCTGCCCAAAACGTCATTTGATACATCATTTGCCACATTACATCAAGATCGTATGGTAAAAAACCATTCGAAGCCAATTCGGATAAGGGATCAAACCCAACAACGGCTTCGATATTTTTCAGCACATAGTCCTGATGTTTTACATAAGCGTTTAGTAACCCGAGTATGGCTAATGATGCACTTTTCGAATTGAGGAAGACAGGAGCAATCTCAATATCAATTCCGTTGAGTAAACATTCTATGTCCTGCATACAAGAAAATGACACTCCCCTAAGGTTTAGATCATTATCTTGAGGAATTCGCCCATCAATTGTGCAGGGATGGATATCGAAATTGAGCATGGTAAGACCACGGTTCAATTCGGATATAAGCTCTTTGTTTAACTGCTCCAAAACTGGATTGTCTTGTTTTTGAGCTACATGCCAACCATTCTGGGTGAACCCGGTTGGAGTATTCCCCCTAACAAAGGGTGAGTTACCGGGCAGCGAATCGAGATGGTTTAATGAGTCAATATCCTCTTTACGGTAGATGGGACTTAGAGTGATTCCTTCATAGGTTTTTGTCCTCATAACCTTATCAAAATCAGCACCCTTGAGTGTTTCCTTAACAGCATTAACCCAATCTTCATAAGTGTGAATGGGAAATTCGACCTTCAGATTCAAGTCGCTTAGTGTATCATTTTCCACGCTGAATCTCCTTCAAAATATTCTTTGTTTCCATTTATTAACCAAGCCTCTATTGGCAAGACATTTTTATATCTAATACTCTTAATACCTATCGGATCAATGCTTGTATTGGTTTCATATCGAAAGGTGAACCCTTTTCGATCGCATCGAGAATAGCTCCACCACCTGTAAAGAAATAATATCTATCATCGTTGATAGCGTTTGCATATACACCGGGTAACAGATCTTTCAATTCCTGTATGGTATCACCACCTCCAAAGAGTTTGAGTGCTTCTTTATTGGAATCAATGAGTTCATACATCGCTTTTGATCCATCACAAAACAAGGTCGTATAGCCCATTACAGCATTCACGAATATGGTTTTTGCGCTATGGAAGATACTTTTTACTCTCTCATCGTTGAGTGATGCTACATCAGCATCCAAAACAAAGTTCAAGGCCGATCCAGGTTTCAGGTCGCTGATATTATGGGCTCTGAAACTATCGGGATTTACTGATTCAAAGCTGTCAGATTCAACAATAACTGGTAGCTCAATAATTCGGTTTTTGAAATCATGAGTCTCTTTGATAAATTTCTTTGCCATTTCTATGTCTTCGTCCCCAACTCCTTTGATCGTGATCCCATACTTTACACATAGATAAGCATTGTAGATCACTCCTCCGAGGATAAGATAGTCCGAAATCTTAATCAGTGATGATAGGGGACCAATCTTTGTGTCAAACTTTGACCCTGCAACCACGCTAACTATGGGTCTATCGGGTTCAAATATCCTTGTGAGGTTGTTAATTTCTTTTTGCATGAGAAGGCCAGCATAAGCGGGAAGATATTTGGCTAACCCTACTGTCGATACATGAGCCTGCCAAGAACCAAAAGCATCGTTGATAAAAACATCTGCAAACTGGGAGATTCCTTTTGCCATGTTCTCAGCGCTATCGTCCTTTGTCTCCTCACCTTTGAACCAGCGTGTGTTTGGCAGGTAAACAAAATCTACTTTTCCAGCTTTGAGCGATTCGATTGCTTGTTTGATTTCTGTATAATCTGTGATACCTGAGGTATCTGGATTGCAATCTGGAACAATGCCATCGAGATTGAGTTTTGCCTTTAAATATCGGACGATAGGCATGACCGAATCACCTTCTGAAATTGTGAACTCACCAGTCTTTTTATCAAATGGTCTGCCGACGTGGCTCATCAAAACTGGCAATCCACCTTTTTTAAAGATGTGTAACAAGGTAGGAATAGTAGCGTCTATGCGCATGGTGTCTTTTATTTTACCCTTCTTTACGACATTGTGATCCATCCGAACTAATACTACTTTTCCCCTTAAGTCAGCATCAAGCATGTTTAAAACGGCTTTCTTATCCATGATTACACTCCCTATTGTTTTTGTTATAGTCTGTATATTGTTTATACAAGTCAAGTATAATTTTGACACAGATTCCTTTGTTACTTAGATCTCTGCTTTGTTCAGAAAGGCAAAACCGATCAAAGTGAACACTACGTTTGGTGCCCAGGCAGCCCAGATAGGAGGTATCACTCCATTATAGCCAAGGCTTTGGATGATGCGAACGACAATCAAATATATAAAGCATACAGCCAATCCCAACATGAAAATGAGTCCTCGTCCTTTGCTACGAATGTTTGTTGTCGCTATTGGAATGAAGAAGAAAATCACGATCAGATTGGTGAGTGGAAATGCAATTTTCATATGTAGATCGACTATCTCTCTGTTTGCGTTGTCACCCAGTTTTTTCAATCTTCCAATATAATCCCGAAGCTCAAAGAAATTGAGGGCTAAGGTCTTTTTTGTAATTCGAATAAAATCCGATGGTTTTACATCAAGCAAAGGTAAATCTGTACTGTAATGATGTTCCCAAAATACTTGTTTGTCATTATCAAAACGCCTGATCTCACAATCTTCCAAAATCCATTTATTGTCCATCCAGATTGCTGATGAAGCAGTAATATGTTCAATGATCTTGTTTGAATTAAAATCAGTTTTTGTGATATCAATAATGCGAAGCGTGTTCTTATATCCATCAAAAAAACCAAAATAGTACAGATAATCGTTCTGCCCCTGATAGTGAATCCTTGCCTTTAGCATCTGGTCGTCCGGTTGCTCGCCACGAATCTGAACTTTATATACATAGTCTCTCTTCGTTTCGGCTCGTGGTAACACATATTCACCCACGAGACCAATAATAATACTTACGATTAAACCGATAAAAAACAGAGGAAGCATTGCCCTTTTGATACTGATTCCAGCCGCACGAATTGCGACACTTTCGTTATACTTTGAAAGCGAATTCATCATAAAAAGCCCTGTAATCAATACCGTTACAGGAGATGTTAAAACTATCAGGTATGGAAGCCTCAAGAAATAATACATGGCTGATTGTTCCAGAGTCGCACCGTTTCTCATCAATCTTGGCAAATTATCAATAACATCAATCACAATAAAGATCGTAGCAAAGGAAAAGAAGATTATCAAGTATGTCTTGAGAAACTCACGGGTTATGTATTTGTCAAGGATTCTCATCATTAGCCTCAGTGTATTACTTCGTCAGGAATATCAGTTTTCTTCACTTTTAGGTGTCCTATTCTCCAGCTCAGACGATGAAGATCAATCAGGCTTTTTTCATAGATAGAAGCAATGATCAGAATTAAGCTCAATACGAAAAACACAATATTTGATATCCACATTGCTATAAAAGGAGTCATATATCCTTTGTCAGCGAGCTGTTCTCCACCAGTAAGGGCGATATAATAGATCAGGAAAATCAGAGAAGATACAGAAAAGGCCATACCAATACCACTACTTCGAGTCATTAGTCCCAGTGGAATGCCAATCAGGACAAATATAATAATAGCAAAGGAAAGCGCATACTTTTTGTGATATTCTACTTGCAATGATCGCAGGCTTTCCGATAGTTCTTTTAGCCTGTCTTTGTTCATGTTTTGCATCACTGTCAGTCTTCTCATATCCCTTAGGTTCTCTGATGAAAATGAAGAAAACTTCAGGATCTCGAGTCTCTTGGCAAGAGTAGCAATTTCTCCTTGTTTTTGTTCTATCTCAGTTTTTTTCTCACGAATTCCTTCTCTTAGCTGTTTATGTGTCATTTCACGATCTGAGCGATATCCCGTTTCGACAAAATCCATGCGATTCCCGATGTTTCGAATATTTATTACAAAGTGCTGGAAATTACGGATCTGATACTTTCCTGGTTCTTTTTCGTCTCTCTCATGCATTTGTCCATCATGGAGAGTGATTTGAAGGCTATTTCCCTGATCCATTTGAATCACTCTGCCCGTGTTTGCAATGATGATCTTTGGAAAACGCGAATCACTCCGATCGTAGATCATAATATCTTTGAGTTCGGATTCATTGTTTTCTTTGACGAAGATAGTGTATTCCATCAGTGAATTAAACTCATTGGGTTTGATGATAGTCATTGGTTTGTAGTATGCTATTTTAACCATTAAATTCTTGAGTTTGTGATTGGATTCGGGCAGGAAATAGTGATTGAAATATACCATCAAACCTGTCAGCAAAAAAGCAGCGATCATCAAAGGGTATATCATGTGATAAACATTTATTCCGCTTGATTTCATCGCTATCATCTCTCTGTCCACTGTCATTCTTCCGAAAGCCAGGATAGTGGCTACCAGAACAGCCATAGGGATCGATAATGCCAGCATAAATGGTAGGGACAGTCCGAAAACTGATGCTATTGTCGCAAAATCTAGTTTCTTTTCTATAATCAGATTTAGTAGGTCAATAATGCGATCTATCAGGAGTATAAAAGTGACCACAAGCAATGAGATTAAAAACGGAGAAATGTGTTCCTTCAGGATATATTTCGATAGAACCTTCATCCACCCTCCTGCTTATCTTCATTGATCATATTGAGGAGTTCGTTTTCACTGATGGTTTTTACAGTACCTAGTTTGATTGCCTTCGAAAGTTTGGACCCAGGATTGGTTCCGACTATCAGATAATCTAAACTACCGCTTACAGAGCTCAATATCTTCCCTCCATGTGATTGAATCAGGGCTTCAAACTCTTTCCGTCCAGAAGATTCCAGAGTTCCAGTAATCAAAAATGACTTACCCTTTAATACATTAGTTGTCCTTTGCGTATGATATATAAAGCTCAGGCCGTATGCCTGAAGATCCCTGATAAGGTTTTGATTTTCACTGTTGCTGAAGTATTCACAAACTGATGCTGCTATCTTGGCTCCTATTTCAGGTATGGATTCGAGTTCTCTCTTGCTCGCTATCATGAGCTTGTCTATTGATCCAAAGTGCTCCGCTAAAATCTGTGCGGTTCGTTCTCCGATATATCTGATTCCCAGAGCATATAGCACTTTATCAAAGTTCATGTTTTTTGATGATTCTATTGCTTCCTTTAGATTATTAACAGATTTTTCGCCCAATCTATCGAGCTTTGCGATGAAAGAATAATCGAGCTTGTAGATATCCTGCACCTGGCTGAGCAATCTCTCATCTATTAGCCTTGCAATAAGGCTTTCTCCAAGTCCTGATATGTTCATTGCATTACGGGATACAAAATGTTCCAGACTCCTCTGTAATTGTGCTGGGCAGGAATTGTTTATGCAATAATGGATTGAACCGTTTTCTTCCTTGAACAGAGAACTATTGCATGCTGGGCAATGCTGGGAAAACTGAACTGGTCTTGCTGCAGGAGAGCGCTTTGATACATCCACTTCCAATATTTTTGGTATGATTTCTCCTGATTTAATGATATGCACTGTGTCACCTTCATGCAAGTCAAGGCGTTTGATTTCGTCCTCGTTATGAAGAGTACAACGGGAAACTGTAGAACCAGAAATTGAAACTGGCTCAAGAAATGCGACTGGGGTTATTGCACCAGTTCTACCTACCTGATACTGCACCTCTTTGAGGATTGTAGATTTGATCTCTGGCTTAAATTTGTATGCAATAGCCCACTTTGGACTCTTGTTTGTAAAACCTAGTTTTTGCTGAATGACAATGGAATCGATTTTCAGTACAATACCATCAATTTCATAAGGCAGAGTACTGCGATTTTGCTCCCATTCCAGACAAAAACTTCTAATGTCATCCATATTATTCAAGACCACACTATGAGGGGAGGTGGGAAGTCTGTTTTCAGCCAAAAACGTAAGGAGCTCGGATTGTTTTTCAATGGCCAGCTTCTCCCGGTAGCCCAAGCTATAGAGGATTGTTCGGAGGGAGCGTTTTTTCATTTCTTCGATATCTTTCAATTTGATCGAGCCAGCAGCAGCATTCCTGGGGTTGGCAAACTCTCTTTCACCGTTGTTTCTACGAGATTCATTGATTAGTAGAAAGTCTTCAATCGGGATATATATTTCTCCTCTGATCTCAATCGGGGAGAGGTGTTTTATCGTATGTGGAATATCAATTATTGCCCTTACATTTTGAGTTACCACTTCTCCATTAAACCCATCACCTCTTGTGGTGGCATAGATTAACTCTCCTTTGTCGTAATACAAATTTATACTAAAACCATCGATTTTATGTTCAAGACATACATCAGGCCAATATCCGAGTTCCATTGCAATCTTAGATAAAAATGCCTCCACTTCATCCAAAGAATACGCGTTATCAAGGCTGTACATTCTTTGCTTGTGTGGGATAACAGATGCCTGAACCTGAAGATCACTTCCAACATTCCGAACTGGAGAGTCTGTCTGGGATTTATTAAGTAGTTTCTCAAGCTCTTTAAAGCGGAGGACGAGTTGATCGTATTCAAAATCTGATATTATTGGGTTCGCCAATTCATAATACAAAAGATTATGTCTTTCAATCTCGGCTTTAAGCTGCTCATACTCAGTTTTGGGATCCATAGTTTCATGCATAATAAAACTCTGGTCTACGATCTAAAAAAGCGTCGTTACGCTCTGTTATAGTTTTGGAATTGGCTAAACTGGGATCAATCTCTGCTACTCCAAAACTTTCGGATTTATCATCAAGGCGGATCAGGACTTCACCTTTGGTTCCCAATATCTGGCTCTGTCCTGTAAATGATTCCTGAATTTCTTTGTTGGTCTCAATCCCGATTCTATTTGAAGTAATGGTAAACACTCTATTTTCCAGCGATCTCGTTATCATTGCCTGTTGACACCAAGGTAGTACTAAATTGGATGGATGGCAGATAATCTGTGCTCCCTTGAGCGCCAGCGTTCTTGCTGCTTCTGGAAACTGCCAGTCAAAGCATATCATTATACCAATTTGAACACCATCCTTGGCAGGATATACCTGAAATCCAAGATTACCAGGATCAAAAAACAGTTTTTCCCTATTGAAGAGATGAATTTTCCGATAAAGGAAACTGCTTCCATCTGGATTGAGCAAGATGCTGGAGTTGTATAGCTTATCTCCATCTTTTTCGGGAAAACCAAATATTACCGATCTGTTTTTGTCCTGAGCAACTTTGGAAAGTTTAACTATGCTATTTCCGTTTCTTGCATCCTCGCTACAAATCAATACCTCAGCCCTATCCCCAAAAACGTAACCGGATGTGGCTAATTCTGGAAATACAATAAGATCCGCATCAATAATTAAAGTATATTCTACCATCCTACTAAGGTTGTAGTCTATGTCAAAAAGTTTAGGATAAAACTGAACAACAGCTACTTTGTACATGATTTCCTTATCTATAGAAAGGGTCTATCACTCTCTGCAGAACTCCCTGAACTTTTGAGATTGTGAGTCCATAGTTTGTGATCGGTACTTTACGTCTTTGAGCTTCGATAATTCTACGATTCATTTCCATTTGATTTATCATACAAGCTCCGCAGTGAATTACCAAGGCATATTCTTCAAGATATTCTGGAAAGTCGTGTCCGGCATATACTTCAAAGATAAGTTCCTTTCCTGTATATTGGGTGAGCCACCGAGGGATTTTAGTCCTTCCTATATCATCTGATTGTACATGATGGGAACAAGCTTCTGCTATCAGAATCCGATCCTTATTTTGTAACTTGTCAATCTTTCTGCTTCCATCCAGAAGGATTTCGAGCTCGCCTTTGTATCTGGCAAACAGAATCGAAAAAGTAGTCAAAGGAACATCATCCGGAACGTCTCCAGCAACTTTCAGAACGACCTGGGAATCTGTTATGACAAGGTCAGGCTTGCTCTTATATGTTTCCAATGCGTATTCTAGTTCACGTTCTTTTACGACAGTAACAATAGCGTCGTTATCCAGTAAATCTCGAATTACTTGAACTTGGGGTAGGATCAATCTACCTTTGGGAGCGGCCAAATCTATTGGCGTTACAAGGATTACCCTGTCACCACCTTTTACAAGGTCTCCAGCCAATACTCTTTCTTGCTTCAGATGGCTGGGAGCGAGCGAGATAATCTGTTCCTTGGTCTCATTTATCATGCTATGTGTTAATGCAGAGACGCATAAGTATTTGATAGTATTGGCAATGCAGTATTCAATGTTTTTATCAGATACGGGAATCAGATCGCTTTTGTTAAAAACAATAAACATGGGAATACTCATCTCACGGATACGTGTGAGCATTGCTAATTCAGCAGGACAAAAGGTGGAACCATCATTGACAAATACCACAATATCAGCTCGGTAGAGTATTTTATATGTGGCTTTAACACGTTTTTCGCCCAATTCGCCGACATCATCAATTCCCGCTGTGTCATAAAAAGTTACGGGGCCAAGTGGCAGCAGTTCATAGTGTTTATCTACGGGATCTGTTGTGGTTCCTGCGATTTCAGAAACAATGGCAATCTCTTGATTGGTAATGGCATTGATCAAGCTTGATTTTCCAGCATTTCGATTCCCAATCAAAGCTATTATTAACCTTTCTCCTCGAGGAACTGAGCTCACAATTTATCTCCCTGTTTATAATCAGTTTCAGTATATCCGAGTTTATACATCCTTTCGGGGCTCATAAGTTCTTCAAACTGCTTATCAGTCAAGAGCTTTTGTTTGAGTAGTTCATCTTTGATACTGCAACTATTTGCAATGGCAGATCTAACTATTTGCTCTACTTTATCATATCCAAAAATCGGGATCAAATAGGTAGCTATTGATTTGGAGTTGTATAGTTTTATTTTACAAACTTCTTGGTTTACAGTGATTCCCTTGATACACTTTATACAAAAGGTGCTACATATGTTCGTTAAGATTCGGAGATCGTCCAAGAAAACATGAGCTATCAAAGGTAAGTATTGATTGAGTTCCAATTGTCCCATTGAGGCAGAACTCGAGATCAGATTGTCATCACTGATTACCTTTAGTGCTACTTGGCATACTGCTTCGGGTAGCACAGGATTTACTTTACCGGGCATTATTGAGGAACCTTTTTGTAAATCAGGCAGATTTATCTCTCCCAATCCGGCATCGGGACCACTACTTAATAGTTTCAAGTCATTGGCAATTTTCATCAAATTAACCGCCAGCGCTTTGGTCATTGCTGCTACTTCAACTATACAGTCGAGATTTTGAGTATTGTCGACCATATTTTCTGCCCTCGAGATCGATAGACCACAGATTCGTTTGAGTTCATCTACGACTTTGAAAATATATTCTCGGGGTGCGCCCATACCTGTTCCAATCGCGGTACCGCCCAAGTTTACAGTTTTTATTCTTTCCCTGGATTTGTATATTCGCCAACGATCGCGTGAGATCGCTTCAGCGTATGCTCCAAACTCCATTCCAAGTGTCATCGGCACTGCATCTTGCAGTTCTGTTCTGCCGATTTTTAACACACTTGCATATTCTTTTTCTTTATCTTGAAGTGCTTCTTGAAGACTTGATATCGAATTCTCAAGATCCTTTAGTCTGAACAATACTGCAATCTTGAAAGCTGTGGGGAAGACGTCGTTTGTTGATTGGTGCAAGTTTACATGATCCAATGGTTTTACAATCCACTCATCAAAGATTGGATCGAATTCCTTATTGATCCACCTATTAGCCAGATAGGCCAGAGCTTCGTTAAAATTCATATTATAAGAAGTTCCTGCCCCACCCTGTAGAGGATCCACACAAATAAAGTCATGATGTCTACCATCGATCAGTTCTTTACAGCTGTGCTCAATTGCTTTTGCAATAGTCTCGGATAAATATCCTAACTTGTGGTTGGTAATACTGGCAGCATACTTGACCATGGAAAAGGCAGTGATCAGATAAGTATCAATGGTATAGGACGTAATACTAAAGTTCTGGATAGCTTTTTGGGTCTCGATTCCTATGTACATAAGTTGTTCCATATTGTTCTTTGCCGGATAGGCTCGAAGCTCTTGCGATGTTCGGGACAAATACCAAAAGCATCGATTGCCTCCAAATGCAATTTTGTCCCATAACCTTTGTGACGGTTGAATCCATATTGGGGATACTTCTCATGAATACCACACATTAGCGTGTCTCGATGAACTTTTGCCAAAATCGAAGCCGCTGCTATTGACGCACTGATACCATCACCTTTTATGATTGTTTTTGCAGGCAGTTGTATTCCTTTGGGACAATAGTTACCGTCGATCAGGCAGATTGAATCTGTGACATCAAGCTTGGATACGGATAGCTCCATAGCGTGGAGAGCAGCCTGGAGAATGTTATATTCGTCGATAAATCCTACGTCAACTACAGATATCTGGTACATGATTGCAGTTTCAATGATTTGCTGGTAGATATTTTCCCTCATACGCTTGCTAAGTTTTTTGGAGTCGTTCAGGCCATGGATGGGCTGTTTCATGTCGAGTACAACAGCCGCAGCAACAACTGGACCGGCTAAAGGACCTCTCCCAGCTTCGTCGACTCCTATTACCATTTCGTGACTCTTTAGATAAGCCTGATCATACATATATAGCTGATTCATCAGTCCTTCCTGAGGATATAAAACAAACGGTGATAATGCTTATCCAGGTCGCTAGTCCGTTTTGGTAACAGGTTTGTTTTTGTGCTGAGACTGTGAAGAGCAACAAATTTGAAGGAAGATCTCTCTATAGCCTGGACTATTTCGTAAGATCTGTATACTTTTTGATTGTGTTCTTCAAAATGATGAGAAAATGTAGACCCCATTTTTTGAAAAAGAGTAAGCTTTGAGGTTTGAATCCTGTCAGATTCGTTGTAATAAGCTTCATGTACAATGTATCCATCGCGGTTTCGAGTCAGATTGATTAGATCATAGAAGTTATCCATGCTGTTAGCCAATGTCGATATGTCAAAGATAAACAGACCTCCTAGTCTGAGTGCTTGATAAACTCTATTCAAACATATTCCTACATCATTGATATGGAGCAAGTAGTTTATACTGTCGAACAGGCACAAAATGAGATCAAAAGAATCTTCCTTCAATTCTGACAGCATATCGGAATTGTAAAGTCTGGGGGCAAATGTTTTCTGGCTTGCAATATGTAGCATAAACACAGAATTGTCCGAAGCAGATACATCATATCCCTCGTATACAAGACGGCTGGCAATCGAAGCTGTCCCACAAGCGATTTCGTGGATTCTATGCAAAGATAACTTCGAATATACTTTTTGCCACTGTAGTATTTTTTCTACCCAATGATCATAATCTACATGAGCCATGTACGAGTCATAATACTGTGCAAATAAACAGTATGATTGCTGTAGATTTTGTTTGGTAGAGGCGGATATTGTTCCAAAGTTTATATGCTTGATCAGATTTTCAAAATGGACCATTTGGGAAAATACTCTTTGAAAAGAGTTCTCAGGCGGAACATAGTCCATCAAGAGATTTATTGCTGGTATTGGTGATTCTGGATGATAGATCACAAAATCTGTTGTGTTCTGTTGAAACAGCAGCTCAAAAGCTTCATGGTGATCTCCGACTAATATCTCCTGTCCCTTGCATTTATTATAATAGCTTGTAAAATCTGCAAATAGATGCATGGTTCTTGATCTTCTCTTTTTCCCGATACTTACAAATGAGAACCCTGAAAGGTCCAGCCAGTCAGGAATAGTCTGTTCAATTTCTGGATCAGGATAAATCCACATGGAGTGTTTTGTCCCCAAACAAAGCATGGATGAGGAGCTTGATGTCTCTGTAAAATCACGATAAGCAGCTTTGGATGCGTATATCAAAGCATCAGGCAAAGTATCTTTGAGGACGCTGATTTGATAAATGCCCGGTTTCCTGATTGCAGATAGTGCCGCAATTTTTATGGTTTTGGTATTGAGCGTATTCGGGGTCTCCTCTCCAATCAGGATATAGGCTATTCCATCCTGAACAGGATAAAACCGTAGAGCGGCATCAATAGCTCTGATTTCCTTTGTATTGCTACAAACAATACCAATCTTGCGAATATTGCTATGGCTACTTCTTGTCACTTGAGCCCGGTTTTATCAATTCAATGCCCTGTTTGCATAGTTCACAATCTTCTGGCAGCCACGATGGTACAGAGATAGACATCAAGCAATGCAGAGGATAGCCAAAGTCTATTTGTCCACCGGATCTATCGACTATAGCGCCAATAGCTGAAATCTCGATGTCCAATTTCAAAAAGCAATCAATTACTTCCTGAACACTGCCACCGGTTGTGATGATGTCTTCTATGATAAGTATTTTTTTTATTCCGCTCAGATCAAACCCACTTCTAACGGACATCTTTTCATCTTTACGTTGTGTAAAGATGAATTGCTTACCCAATAGCCTTGCTACATCGTAAGCAAGTGCTATGCCACCATAAGCGGGGCCTACTACGGCATCAAAATCATGTTTGATGACTATTTCTGCTAATCTCTTGCATAGGGTATGTGTTACCTCTGGGTTTTGCAGGATGCGGATTTTTTCTATGTATTTGTCGCTATGTTTCCCTGAAGTAAGTAGAAAGTGTCCTTCCAGAAATGCACTTTCACTTTTTAACAATTCCGCTACGAAACTGTTATTTTCCAGAGTCTCAAGAATCTCAGAAGCCTTTTCCTGATCTTGTTCTATTACCTGAAGTTCAATCCTGAACATATCCCCAGCGACAGTAGGATAAGTCGCCATGATTCTCTCGTTCAAAAGTACAACAGTGAAACCATAATCTTCCAAAAGGCTCTTTGCCAACTCAGCTTCGAACAGGTTATCGAAACTTGCTATTGTCACCATGTGATTCTGCATCATATCTCCCTTGTCGACATTTGTATTAAAACTAATCAGAATGCTTTATTCGTCAAGCAAAAAGAGCTATATGGCATCTGGATATCATGCGCTACATATGATATAGGGACGATTGATAAAACTTATACTATCACACAGGGAATCTGATACTCAAGAGATAGGAAAGCCGGTGCTTATCAAACAGATCGTCTGTAAAGATTACGAATTGCGGTAGGGTTCGCATTGGTAACTTTACGGCCATTTGTGTACATTGATACTGAACATTTCTCATGTCTGGTCTGCTTAGGTGTCAATCTCTATCAATACAGGATAGCTTTCCTGTATCATCCCTATATCAAGTGTATTCGTGAATAGACTTGATATAGGCTTGATATAGGCTTGATATAGGCTTGACTACAAGGTTGACACGTTGTGAATATTGTTGACAGTGCCAAAGGATAGACGTGACAACAATATAATATTGGAGTATGGAAGATACTTTGTGGAGGGATGCATCTTTTTTCTTGTCAAATATACTTGTTTCCGAATCCTTGAGCAGTTCAAAACCAGATAGTAGAGGATGAAGTTTTGTCATATAAAAAAGAGATCAAGAATAGAATAGAATACATCGCTTTCATGGGGGTGCTTTCACTATTCAGAGCTTTGCCATACGACACGAGTAAAAAGCTTGTTTTGGGGATATTCGATCTGATTGGTTACAGGATTGGTGTACGCAAGCAAGTGGCAAAGAAGCAACTGCGCAAAGTCTTCACTCAGATGTTACCAAAAGATATAGATACGGTTCTTCGTAAAATGTACAGAAATCTGGCACTAAGCACCTGGGAAACATATTTTATCCGGGACGAGGAACTGATAAGTACCACTACGATAGACGGCAGGGAGTATGTGGATGAGGCATTAGCTTCGGGTAGGGGAGCAATACTCGTAACCGCTCATTACGGAAATTGGGAAGCCGCCAGGGTTCTTCCCCAAAAGTCAATCCCAGTAGCGGTTATCACCAAAAAACAGAGAAACACTTTATTCAACGACTATACAGACAGGATCAGGAAGAGTCAGGGAGCCAGTCTGATCGATATGAAACAGGCATTCAGGGGAATAGTACATCATCTTGCAAAGAATGAGCTGGTCGCTATACTTGCAGATCAAAATGCTGGTAGCAGGGGTTTTGTAACAGAATTTCTGGGCTATCCCGCATCTCATTGGAAGGGAGCAGCAAAGATATCGTTAAAGATGAAAATCCCAATTGTTCCAGGCTTTGCTCATCGGTGTGATAATGATACAATTTGCGTAAGATTTGAACCCTTGATATATCATCCGGATTGGGATGACTCGGACGAAAACTGCATGATAGTAATCCAAGAGATAAATACAGTAATCGAGAAGTATATCAGAAAAAACCCGGAGCAGTGGTTTTGGGTACACAAAAGATGGAAGAATGCTTATGATATGTTTAAAGAATCTGATTGACACTCGTAAACGCCATTATAATCGGGTTGCCGCAAGAAAGGGGAGTTTGTAATGTTTATAGATCATCGCTATGAAGTTTTAGAAAGCCTTGGTACCGGATCATGGGCAAATGTCTATCGAGTGAGAGACATACGTTCAAACAAAGAATATACTTTGAAGCTGTTCCAATATCTGGCTTCAGAAGAGCTTTATGAGAGATTCAGTGCTGAAGAGATGCATCACATTACACAAATAGAACATCCAAACCTGAATCATGTTGTTGACTTTGGACATGTAGGGGATCATATATATTATATCAGCGAATACTATGAAGGCTCGATCCTGAACAACTTCCGTTATAGCAAGAACAAACTCGACATTTTGTATGATATTACGGTTCATATCTGTTATGCCCTCCATGCGCTTCATACCCAGAATATACTACACAAAGACCTCAAGCTGGAAAACATCCTATACAAGCTGAATGGTAATGAAGTCGATGTAAAACTGATCGATTATGGCTTTTCAAAGATAGTACTAAACAACGAGAGCCAAAGAGTTTCCGGCAGCCTTCCATACCTGGCACCAGAGATTTATCTGGGAAAAGCAGCTGCTCCTACCAGCGATTTCTATTCTCTTGGAGTAATTCTATACAAGCTGACCACAGGGAGCTTCCCTTACAACGTCAATCAGATAAATGCACTGATAACCGGTAATCATCAATACTTTATCCCGAGCTTTCCTTCTGAACTCAACCCAGAGATACCAGTAGCGTTGGAAAAGTTTATCCTGCGGCTTTTGGAAAAGAATCCGGAGAACCGGTTTCAGTCCAGCGAAGAGATCATCTCTTATGTAAACAGGATTCACGCAAAGCAATATCCCTTTTCAGTTACATGGTCCATGGCAAATACCATCCGCTTTAATAGCTATGTGGTTCGCTCCGGGATCAGTCACCAGATCATAGACTTTGTTGAAGCCGTTGAAAACAGTAACGGGAAGATCATCTCTTTGATTGGTGGAGATGGCTTGGGAAAAGATAATATATTGTCCTTATACAAATACCACTTACTCAAGGGGAACTACTTCCTCTTTGATTATTACTGCTCCAGAACGGATCATGAGGCATTTTTCGCTCTGATAAAGGAGTACATTCAATCCATTTCGGTATCAGAGATTGAAGAATACAACAGCCTGAAGCTTATCTCGGACAAGTTCAAAAAGTATTTGTTTTCCTCAGAGAGCGAGGCAAAAGCTATTTCTCAGACTCAGGAAGATCTGCGTTTGGACTTTGACTCGGTTAAATCTCTATTGATTGATCTCTCAAAACGTAAACCAATCATCTTTATTATCCGGAATTTACAGTATGTTCACCGCTACACCATAGAGTTTTTGAACTACATATCTTCCCTGATAGTAAATGAGCGAATTATGATTGTGCTAAGCTGCAACGATTTTAACAAGGCAAATCAGCTTGAGCATAGCATTTTGATACATGTGCCACCATTTACCATAACTGAATCTGCTGAATACATCAAGAAAATGCTCAGGATGGATGTTCCAGAGCTGCTTTGTAAGCAGATACATGATCGTTCTGCAGGTAATCCATTCTTTATCCAGGAAATACTAATAGATCTTGTAGTACACAAAGAAATCATCGATTCAAACCAGATAAAACAAGATTACAATTTGTCCGGGTATACTTTGCCAAATCGATTGCTGCATTCTATTTATCAGAGAATGAGCCACGTAACTTCCAAAAACTATTCTTATCTGCAAAAGCTTTCAATCGCACAGACTCCGTTGAGTAGAGAGCTGATAATCAGTATTCTGGGGATCAAAGACCAGAAATTGTATGCCTTTTTCAATGATGTGATCTACAACGAGATTATCATCAAACAAGCAAAAAACTACTATTTCTCCTTTATAGAGGCAAAACAACGCTTGTTCGACGAGTGTGATGCAAATCTACATGTGGAAGTATCTGGACAGATCATAAGTTTCTACGACAAACGGATGATACATGATGTGGAAACTTGCAGGGGGATAATCCAAAATGCCCAGATAGCAAAAGATATATACTCGGAAAGGAAGTACTCGCTCAGGTTGTTTCAGCTTTATAACGAACAATACGACCAGGACAATGCCTACCATGCAATTTATGATACATTGCTATTGGATTTTGAAGATGGGGCAAAGGTCACTCTATCGGAGCTGATACAGGACATGAACCTGTTCCAGGAAAAAACAGAGCTAACAGGTTATATAGATAACATTAAGCCGATTCTGAAAAAGATAAAAACACTTCCTGAGATATTTGAAAAATACTTCGTTATGGCAACAATCTATCTTCTGGCAGAGGATCTAAAACAAGCACAAACCTATCTCAGTACTGCTGACAAATACGCAGTAACAGGTAAACAGAGGGTACTGACAGATCTATACTTCGTCATGCTTTATTCTCGGATAGATCCTCAGATGATGAAGTCTTATCTTGATAAAATAGATCCGAAGAATCTGCCAATGGACCTGAAAATCGTCTATATAGACAAATTGGCTGTCTATTACTCGTTGATCAAAGATCTGGATAGAGCTATCAGAATTGTAGAGGCATTCCTGGCAGATTTACCTTCGGAAAACGATACCAACGTTATGATTCGTTTAGCTGCCCTACATAATGATTTGGGAGTTTTTTACAGCGATCAAAAAAACATCGAAGAAGCAGATTCGCATTTGAATGCTGCTTTGCTTATCTGGAAAAGATACAATGTCCGGCGCTACTTGGGCTTGATTAATAACAATATTTCAGACTTGTACCTAAAGCAGGGTATTACCGTTCTGGCAGTGAAATACTCCACTTTGGGCTATCGGTATGCCGACGAATTGAACCTGACTCTAACAAAAGCATTAGCCCTGTTAAACCAGGGTGAAGCGATGATCAAGATGGGCGAATTTGGCGAGGCGGAACGTAAACTCATGGAGAGCAAAGACCTGATCTTATCTATCAACAGCACGAAGTTTCTGGATTCGATTCAGCGTAATCTTGCTTTGGCAAAAAGCAAGATAAGCGATTTTGGACACTATTACAAGTTTATTCAGGGAAATGAACCTGAATTGATAAACGGGTATATACAGACTATAAATCCATTGGTTAAGACCTATTTTTACTATTTGTTCGAGATCAATAATACCAAAAAGCTAAAGAGACTCATTCGTAAGAATGTCCATATTAACTACAAGCATATTCATGAAGAAGAGTTCTATCATAATATAAACAGTCTCTTGGCGATATTGGATAAAGACTATGAAGGAGCATTGCAGGAACTCAAACAGGGTATCCGATATGCTGGAGAGATTAACAATAACTATGCTTTGGTAGTGTTGTACATCTTGCAGATTACTTGTTACTATGGACTCCGCGATATGGAGAAGGCAAGAGAGATTATTGAAACAGCCAAAACTATCATTGTAGAGAATCAATATCGATATTGGCTATACAAGATTCATGTAATGGAATTGAAGCTTGATTTGCTGATGCCATCAATCCCGCTCAGAAGCATTCTGCGGCGGACAAAACACTATCTGACTGATTGCCTGAAAAGTGAATACTATCAATTGGCGGTGGAGTTTTATCAGATCTGGATCCAGGTATTGATGGAAAGTAATATGGAAGAGGCAGCACTCGTTTCATTTACTGAGTATCAGGAATATCTACTGAAAATAACTGCGAACATAGCAGATGATGACAGGCAAAACTATCTGAATATAAACCAGTATAGCCTGAAGAACATGAAGAAATTCGATTGCGTAGCAGTTGTCTCAAGACAGAAGAACTTACGTACAAAGTGGAATGATTTGCTCTATAATATCGCCAACATCAGTGATCCTGACCGGATCAAGTTCTTGATGGAAAAAGGCATAAACCAGGTAATTTCCCCCTATCAGTTTAGAATCATGGAATTCTCGGATAAAATATCAAAGTTTATTCCATTTCTGACATACAATTGTGAAACAGACAGCCTCAATAATGCAGACTTTAATTCTCATATTGAAAAAGCACTAAAAAGTGATACGATTATCGTTACCAAGCACGAAGGAAAAAACTTGATGGTCGTCCCTCTTGTATCCGGATCAAAGCAAATTGGTTATTTGATCCTGATTGATCAGGGAGAATTGGATTATACAAAACAAGAGCTATCGATTATGCGTAATGTCAAACAGCATCTAACCGCTTTGATAGTTCGCATACAGGACTACACTCAGATTACCAAGAGAATAGAGAAAATGAATCAATTGATGAGTATCTCTCATGAACTAATGAAGATCGTAAACCTGAGTGATCTGGAACATGAGATTGTATCGAGTGCAATTGATTTTACAAACAGCTCCCGAGGGTTTTTGATTAAGAAAGACAGTGAGGGAAATTACAATTATCAGGTTCATCTGGACAAATCCAAGCAGTTGTTACAATCAATGACAGGTATTAGTAAAACTGCTATCAGCGAATGCCAGACTACAGGAGAACCTATTATGACCTATAATGCGATAGAGGATAATCGATTCAAAGGTTCAATAAGTGTCCAGGACTATAGGCTTCATAGTATATTTGTAACTCCGATAATAATAGATAACATCCTCTATGGATTTCTCTATTTGGATAACCAGCAGGATAACACACGTGAAATGTATTTGAATCCAGAAATGATCAGGCTGTTTCAGGATCAGATATCAATCGCTATCAAAAATGCCCTTCAATACGATGCGGTGCTACGAAAGAGCTCAGAAATGCATGCTTTGGAACAGATCAAAGATGAGTTTATGGCAATTGTTTCGCACGAATTAAATACTCCTGTTACGACGCTCCAGAGCTACGTATCTCGCTTGAAAAGGAACCTATTCGCTGATGAAGATGAAAGAGCGGATATAATCGGGAAGATTGAAGCTTATGTAAAACGCCTGATACTTACCATTAATGACATTTCAACCATGAACAACTACAATATGAAGAGAAGCCTTGCCAAGACTCCGATACATATAGAAGAGATTCTCAGTATCGTCAAGCAGGAAGTGGAGATCCTTTCACGTAAACGAAGGATGTTTATTAAGCTCGATATAGAGAAGGAACTACCCCAGATAAGTGCGAACTGGGAAGCTTTGCACCTAATGATATACAATGTGGTTCTGAATGCAATCAGATTTACAAATGACTATGGAACGGTTTCGATTAATGCCAGACGGTCTGCCTTCCAGCAGGAGAAGATTGACAATAAGGACACGTTGGTAATAGTAATTCAGGATAACGGTATTGGGATCCCTGAACATCAGATTAAAAACGTGTTTAGAAAGTTTTACGAACTCAATGAAATATATGCCCACAAATCCGGAACTATCGAGTATAGATCCAGTGGTTTGGGACTGGGACTTGCTACCTCAAGAAGAATAGCTGAACTTCATAGCGGTAAAGTATGGATCAAGAGTGTGGAAAACGAAGGGACATCGGTATTTATCGCACTGCCCTTCAAAAATTAATCCTTAAAATGGACGATATCAATACATTGATGGTAGTACTTAATAAACTCTGCAATAATTAGGGAGATAGATGAAAAGCTCTGTATTAATATTACTCTTGATGCTGATCTGTGGACTGGTCTATTGCCAGTCTGCCAGAGAGATGTACGATTTCCAGTATATCGTCGAACTCAACGAAAGCAAAGAAGATTCTGTGCTTGTTGGAGAGATTGCCAGATTCAGAAACCTCTATCCAAAATCAGAATTGGGATCATACATCACATTTATAGAAGCAGGGGTAGCACTGAGATCTGGAGACCCATCCAGGAGTAAACGCCTATTGACCAGACTACTGGATTCGAAGGAAAATCTAAAGATAAAAGCTGATGTAATGCTGGCTTACATCAGTGCTTCTTTTGTCATTGGGGATTATCAAGATAGTGAGACAATGATTCAGAAACTGATCAGCGAAGCAGCCGAGCCATTTATAATAGCAGAAGCGTATTTTGTAAGAGGGCAAATTCAACAAATCAAAGAGCAGTATTATTCTGCTGAATTGTCCTATAGATCAGCACTTGTAATGAATCCTGCGCATTCGAGCGCAAAGTATGAGCTATTCAATACGCTACTCAAGCTTCAAAAGACTGATGAAGCAAGAGCCCAGATAAGTACTATCGATCCTCAGTTACTTATGAATAGATATGCTCATCTATGGTTGGATTACTTATTGGATAACGACCTGAGAATGGAGTTTGATAATTTTGTAAGCAGGTTGACTCAATCTCAGATAGAAATGACAGAAGAAGTCCTGCTGACCGTGGTAAAAAAACTTGTAGTGGACGAATCATTCTCTGAAGTATTGAAGATGACGGTGGAATTTTCACATGATAACCATTATGCACAGTACTACAAAGGTATTGCATTGGCAGCTTCTGGAAACATTGCCTCTGCAGATTCAATCTTTGTTGGGTTAGTCCGGGAAGCAGATATTCAAGTATCTATTTTTAGTTATTTCGAACGTCTCAAACTCTTGTATCAACGGGATAAGAGTAGAGCTATATCCCAGTTAAAGGCATACATCGAAGATGAAGAAAACTCACAATTCAAGGGGAATCAATATTACCTATTGGCTCAGTTTTGCTACAATGCCGGAGATACTATTAATGCCCTCAAATACTTTGTCAGAGCTCAGCAGTATGATCTTCCAGCGAAATACTTTGATCAATCAAATTATCTTGTGGCATACATTTGGTTCCATGAAGGCAGAATGGATCACGCACTCCAGTACTTTAACAGGTATCTGAATCTGTTCTCGGAAGGAAGATTCCGAGACCTTGCTTGGTTCTATATAGGGTATATCAATTTTCAAAAGAAAGAATATACTATGGCTCAAAGAAGCTTCCTTCGTCTAATACAAGAATTTAAAGAATCCAGCGCCTTGAACGAAGCCAAGTTTTACCTCGCAGAGATAGATTTCAATCAGGCTAATTATAAAAAGGCTTTGGCTGGATATCTATCGATTCTTGATCAGTCACCTTCCCGATCAAGAGTAGTATATCGCATTGCACAAGCATATTTCTACGAAAAGCAATATCAAGATGCTTACGGTTATATTATTCAAATCCCTGAAAATGAATATGATTATGAAACAACGATCTTGAAGGCGAGTATTTCCTTTAACTTGAGGCAATTTGATGATGCCCTGAGATTGTATCAAAAGAGCGAAAAGTTGGGCCGTGATCAAACGCAAAAAGCCGAAGCTCAGAGCTATCAAGCATTGGTTTACTACCAGATGAAACGTTTCAAAGAAGCATCAGATTTGTATTTGAAGCTCAGTGGTGAAACTGCGACCCCCGACACATATCTGTACTTATCAGCCAAATCAGCCTTTTTAGGTAGAGATTATCGAGGAGCATTGGATCGCTATAACGATTTCATAGACAATTATCCTGAATCAAAACACTTTCTGGCCGTGCTGAACGATTTGGCAAATGCTTATTACAATCTCGGAGATTTTGATAATGCTATTGAATCGTGGCTTGTTATCGTAGATCGCTTTGCTACTAAGGTACCCTTATCAGAGCAAGACATAAAGTTTTTGACGGAGGTTTTAGCTGGGCTGGAGCTGGGTTTATCAAATGAGCCGAGCGGTAGATATCTGGATGATATATTACTATCCATAGATTCGATTAGATCAGACTTTTTGAAGTTCGAAATTCAGTTTATACTTCTCAAGCTGTTTGCAGATCGAAGTCTCTGGCAAGATCTGTATACGCAGGCTCAAGAGATCAGAAAGCTTTATCCTCAAAAGCAGGTCCTGGATGTTGAATACTTGATGGCGGATGCATTGATAAACTTAAATGAACGAAGCCTCGCTGATAGTATTCTATCGAAGCTTGCAGATACTTACCAGAGTCCGAAAGTACTACAAAGATGGGCAGAGCTTGATATTATAAATACGGATTTCATCTCTGCGATAACAAAGCTGACCAAAGCATTATCCCTCGAACCAAATCCCTTGATTTGGACAAAGATACTTGAGCTGAGTATTGAACACGATCCTTCTAATTTTGAAGAGAAGTGGAGCTTGGGTGAAGGATTTGTCTCAAAACCTGCTGAAGCGGAATATTACTATCTGATACATCTATTTCAAAGCCAAAGGTACGAAGAAGCAGACGTGGTGGCGCATCATATCTTGGAGCTGCATTCAGATCCTATGTATCATGGTTATGCCTTTTTAACGATAGCCAAAATCTTGTTTATGAAGGATGAGTACACTGAAGCTCTCCGTATTTTGCGTCAGTTACGAGTTCTCTTTCCAGAATTCAAGGACATAATGTCAAAAAGCTATTATTATAACATCATGATCCTATTGGAATCAGGGAGTATTGGTGAAGCAAAAAGCATGTTTACTTCGGAAGGTCATTTTCTCGATCAAACACAAAGACATGATATCGAAGAATTGCTGATAAATGTCCCAATACAAAGGTAAAAGCATGAAGCAGGCGTTGTTCATCCTCCTTCTTGTGTATATCTGTACGAGTGCATTGTGTCAAACAATACTGCCAGATTTGGAAATCGGAGGCGTATCCAATATACGAAGCTTCGTCTATAAAAAGGACTTGGAACCGACACTTCCGGATAGTTCGCTGTTTACACTTCCGCTTTTTTATCCACTTGTTGTAAAACAGCATGAGGAAGAGGTGAATAATGAGTCTCGTAATGCTTGGATTGGAGTAAATATAAGTTCTCAGAATCATTTTACCGCGACTTTCTCTGCTTATCGTGAGAACTCAAAACTAGAAATGATAAAATACCAGGCGACAACAATAAGGCCATACACATATTATGGATTTACGCAAGGAGATGTGTATTTATCGCTAAGATCAAAAGCTCAATCGTCTTTGATTAATAGTTTGGGTGCCAGTTTTTTCCAAACCGATTACCGGAATCACCAAATCCAGAACTTGTCTATTCAGGGTTATAACCAGGTGGAATCTGTTACATGGTTCAATATTGAAATCGAAGATGTATTTACCAGTATTGATTATTGTTTCACCCAGCAGCATTCACCAATCTACAACATTAATCTACATAATCTAAATATAAACCATCGCAGCAGAATTAAAACAGGCCAGCATGAAATCCATACTGTAATTCTTGGGTCAAATAGCAATCCAGGGGGATTGCTAAAGATAAAAAGGAGTGGTTTTCCAATCGAAGCACCGAACAGGAACTTTGGCATAGGAGTTTTGGCTGACGAAATGAGAGCTATCCCATTTGTAGATTTTGGATTTGTCTTCATCGATGGTTTACATCGGTCTCTGATGATCTCGAATCAAGCAATAATTAGCAAGTATGATCAGACAAATGCTGCGATCGAGCTAAACTGGTTCAATATGCCCAAACGGTTGTATTTAACTAAGACGCCATTAAACTTATTGGTGTCGTATTCAGAATTAACTCGTGGTGAAAAGTACACTTGGCTCGATACCGTCACTCTATCGAACCGTACCTCGATCAATTATGAAGCTCCCATCATAACTGGAAGTCCGATCTATCCCATACCTTCTTTATCGTTCAAGAACACTTGGGAAAATACCAGTATATTGGAAACATGGCACTCTCTGGGTAGGATAGCGAAGCTGCAAAACTCCTTTGGTATGAGCTTTGGCAAAGAGCTACAATCAAACTCATTTGGGCTTCCCTATTCTCCAAGATTTGATTTGAAGACGGTTTTCACGACCAACTACAAGCCTATGTCCTACATGATATCCCTGGACCAAAGGTATGGAATCAAAGACCATAACAGTGAATACATACCGGAAGAGATATTACTCAACATAGCTTCGGATTGGAGTTTTGATTCAGACGGCAGATTAGGTATTGAAATCAGAAACTTACTGAACCGTCCATACTTCAGCTTTAAAGGAATGCCATCCAAAGGAATAGGTATTCACTTGAATTATTCTCAAAGATTTTAACCCTGGAGCTAAATGGGGGATTTGAACCCCCGACCTACTGATTACGAATCAGTTGCTCTACCACTGAGCTAATTTAGCTACTATTGTCTAAGGAATCTTACATTTGCTGGTTTGGTGAAGCTGTCAGTAAACAAGAGGGTATGAATCTTGCGATAGTTATTGATGTCATAACCTAATTGAACATCATTAATGAATATACGATGTTCAGAAGGCGTAGATATCCTGACTCTTACTCTTTCATCCTGATAAACATTTCTGGGATACCAAAAGTTTTCACCTCTTAGCGTAATGCTACTGTCATCTATTTGAGAGTGCTTTGCAGTTAAATCCAAAGGTAGATAATAGTTTACTCTGATTTTCAGGGTATCAGGCATGGACTGGAGATCTGGAATGGGCAGACAATAAACATGACTCATTTGAGTAATGTCGATCAGTGCTTGTAATCTCAAACGAGGCTGGAAATGTTCTGCTCTCAGGTGTTCAATTTTGACAATCGGATATTGTTCACCATTGATTGTAGCACCTTCCACAATCATATCTTTGTTCAAAAAAAACGCTCGTGCTTCTCCACTTTGCACATCAGTTTTGAAGATGCTGATCTCATCTGCAAACATGATGCTCTCACGTGAAGTAGATAATACTGTATTGATATCATGCTGCCGGGAAGGCATCAAAAGCAGCTTGGTATTATCCAAGTCTATCTTCATTGAATTGTCTTGTTTGGCAAGCAATGCCGCAAATAGCAACCCAATAATGACGATAGTTAGAAATATTTTATGCATGATATCTCCTCATGATGTATTATGCAGAGCATGCTTCAATCGTTTTAAATGGTTGATTTAGTCAAGAAGTTTTTCGAATCATGGATAACAAATCCCTTGACGAAAATCCCTATTGTACAACACTGAGCAAAATAACCTTTAATCTAACCCAGTGAGGTAGAAAGGAGAGAAAATGCAACAAACACCACAATTCCTTGGACGCAACGTATTTGACCTTGATGACTACAGTGCAGAAGAAATCATGTATATCCTTGAGGCTGCTAAAGGCATGAAGGAAATTAACCTACGAGAGTACAAAAAAATCCCCACACTTCGAGGTAAAACCGTTTGCACACTTTTTGTCGAAAACAGTACGAGAACCAGGATGTCATTTGAACTGGCTGCCAATCGTCTTAGTGCTGATGTCGTTAGTTTCCAGGCCGAGATTTCTGCCCTCCAAAAAGGTGAGAGTCTCCAGGACACAGTTTATACCCTTGATGCCATGGGTATAGACCTTTATTGTATACGCCATGGAAGCCCCGGCAGCCCTCAGTTGGTGCACAAATACTCTGGAAAACCTGTTATTAATGGTGGGGACGGGCGGCATGCTCATCCTACGCAAGCTCTATTGGATATATTTTCCATCTGGGAAAAACTGGGAGATTTGGATGGACTCAAGATAACTATTGTAGGAGATATTCTCAATAGTAGAGTCGTAAGATCCAATTTGATCGGTATGAAAAAACTCGGTGCAAAAGTCACCGTGTGTGGACCCCGCACCCTGATGCCTGGATACATGGAAGATATTTATGGTTGCAGGGTCGAATACGATCTCCCAGAGGCATTGAAAGATGCCGACGTTGTAATGGGTCTAAGAATGCAGCTTGAACGACAAACAGAGGGCTTGTTTCCCAGCTTGGAAGAGTACACGAAGAACTATGTTTTATCAAAGCACACTCTCAAGTATGCAAAGAAAGATGCGTTGATTATGCATCCAGGTCCTATGAACAGGGGAATCGAGATTTTACCAGAAATTGCAGATAGCCAGCAGAGTATTATTGTCGAACAGGTAGCTAATGGAGTTGCCGTCCGAATGGCACTTATGTTCCTGATTCTTGGTGGAAAGGTTTAAGGAGGCAAAAATGAAAACAATTATAAGTGGTGGAACAGCATACGTTGAAGGTGCTTTTGTTAAAGCTGATATTCTGATCGAAGATGATATTATATTAAAGGTTTCAAAAAACCTGCAGGAAGAAGCTGATAGAGTCATTGATGCCAAAGGTAAGCATATCTTTCCTGGTTTTGTGGATCTTCATGCTCACTTACGAGATCCGGGACAAACATACAAGGAAGACATAGTAACAGGAACAAAAGCGGCCGCAAAAGGTGGATACACCACTATCTGCGCAATGCCAAATACTGATCCTGTGACAGACAATATCGCTGCAGTGGAATACATCCATAGAAGATCAAAAGACCTGGGCTATTGCAAAGTACGAGTGATAGGCGCAATGACAAAGAAATCTGCAGGTCTGGAGATTTCTGAAATGGCTACAATGAAGAGCGGTGGAATCATTGCAGTAAGTGATGATGGTTATTGCGTTCAGAATGCAAGACTGATGATGAACTGTATGAAGTACGCAGTTAACTACAACTTGCCGATTATTGTTCACGCCGAAGACTACAACCTTGCTGGAAAGGGTCAGATCCATGCTGGTAAGATTTCATCACAACTTGGTTTGAGTGGAATCCCTGCCCTGGCAGAAGAAGTCATTATTGCGCGGGATATAATGCTGGCAGAAAGCACGAAAGCTCGTTTACACATAGCTCATGTATCATCATGCGGTGCTCTGGATATAATTCGTAATGCAATGGAAAGAGGAGTTAGAGTAAGCTGTGAAGTAACTCCGCATCATCTGTTACTAAATGAAGATGCCGTTTCCAGCTTCAATACAAACATGAAGATGAAACCACCCCTTCGTTCAGAAAAAGACCGTAAAGCTCTGATCGCTGCTCTGAAAGATGGCCTTATCAGCTGTATTGCAACAGATCATGCTCCTCATGCCGACTATGAAAAGGAACGTGAGTTCGATTATGCACCATTTGGAGTGATTGGTTTTGAAACTGCTTTTGCTGTTCTATATCACAATCTGGTTTTGACTGGAGAATTGTCTCTTGAAAGATTGATTGATGCTCTCAGCATCGCTCCAGCAAAGACTCTTGACTTACCTGCAGCCGGAATCTTCGAAGGTAACAAGTCCGATCTCGTAATCGCAGATCTTGATGATACCATTATGTTTGATGCAGACTCATTGTTATCAAAGAGCAAGAATAGTCCATGGATCAATACCGAGTGCAAAGGAAAGATCCTGTATACTATATGCGAGGGAAACATCACATATCAAGCCCAAAACTAAGGAGTGATGGTGTTTCAAAAGATACTTAAGATAGAAAAACATGAGCGCCTCAATGATAGCTATTTCATTCTGTGGATCAAAGATAATGAACTAGCTTCCCAGACATGTCCAGGGCAGTTCTATGAGCTAAAAATCCCTGATTCCACAGGACTTCGAAAGCCGATAAGCGTCTATGACGTTGAAAAGGACTTTATTGGCTTTTTCATCAAGGTATTGGGCAAAGGGACTACGTCTCTATCAAGATTAGTAAAAGGTGACAATCTTGATTTAATAGGCCCATTGGGAGTTTCTTTTCCGATTGTTACACAAAAGAAAATAGCACTTGTTAGTGGTGGAATTGGGTATCCACCATTATGGTATTTGCGGAAAAAACTACACAAAAAAAACGATGTTTACTGGCTTCATGGAGGTAATAGTAAAGCAGACGTTTTTCCTTGTGACGAGATATGGACTATGGATGGTTCCATGGGAAATCATGGATTTGTTACAACAGGTCTGGAAACTCTTCTCAAATACGGTCAATTTGACCTGGCTTTTTCCTGCGGACCCGAGCCGATGTTAATCAACTGTGCGAAAGTATGTAAAAGCTATGATGTCAGGCTGATTGTTTCGATGGAAGCATACATGGCTTGTGGAATAGGTGTATGTCATGGCTGTGTAGTCCCGACAGGTACCAGAGAAAGTGTTATCTACAAAACAGTATGCAAGGATGGGGCTGTGTTTGATGCTGACAATATATGTTGGGAGCTACTATGAATAGGCTAAAGACATCTCTTGGCAAGCTTTCTATGGCAAATCCGGTTACTGTAGCCTCAGGTACTTTTGGAACAGAATATCAAGAATTTTATGATCTAAACATCCTGGGTGCTTATGTTTCAAAAACGATTACCCGCTATCCAAAAGAAGGAAACCCACCCCCACGACTGTTTGAAACTGAAGCCGGACTGCTCAATTCAATCGGTTTACAAAACCCTGGGTTAAATGCCTTCATTCAGGATGTACTACCTGATCTCAAAAATACACTACATGTTCCCATTATTGTTAGTATCTCCGGATCTACGATGGACGAATTTGCTGAAATGCTGATGGCACTTGAAGAGGAGGACGGGATAGCAGCATACGAGATTAATATCTCCTGTCCGAATGTGGAAAATGAAGGAATTGCATTTGGTATGAATGCGGAGGTGGTTCATAAACTCACCAGCATTTTGGCAGATATTAGTACCCGTGAACTTATTGTAAAACTCTCACCCAATGTTACTGATATTACCGAGATAGCCATGGCGGCTCAGGATGGTGGTGCTGATAGCCTTGCTTTGATAAATACACTGTACGGGATGGCGATAGACTACAGGACGGGGAAGTCCAGGATCAAAAGAGGAATATCGGGGTACAGCGGTATAGCGGTTAAACCCGTAGCAGTAGCTTTGACCTACAAAGTAGCACAAAAAGTATCCATCCCAATTCTGGCAATGGGGGGGATCTATAATTGGATGGATGCATTGGAGTTTATCTATGCCGGTGCATCAGCAATCGCAATAGGCACCGGAAATTTCATAGACCCCTGTGCCTGTCCCAATATGATAGAGAATCTGGGACAATTCCTTGAAGAAACCAATACGACTATCGAGGATATTGTCGGAAAAGTGTGTTTATAAGGGTTTACAAACAAACCGAATATATGAAAACATGACTACCTGTGGCACATGCTGTATGCGCGTGTGATCGGAACTATTGTAAACGAAATTTGGAAGGTGTCAACCTGGTAGTCAAGCGTATATCAAGCCTATATCAAGTGTATTCACGAATACACTTGATATAGGCTTGATATAGATCAGTTATATTCCAGAGCCATGAGACGCAAAAAAAAGCCAAAGACCATTGAATAATCGGGGTATGGGGCAGCGCCCCATACAAAAAGGAAGATGGGTGGGTATATAGGACTGTTTTCATGCGCTTATATTGGTAGGAAACCCACCAATTTGTTATACCGGAAGAAACGTTCAACGGTCTTATGACTAATCTTTCCAAGACGCAACTGCTTGCAAAACAGCAATGGAAATTGACAT
>CAZWIS010000030.1:0-30487 GCA_964634275.1 uncultured Candidatus Cloacimonadota bacterium
TATCAAGCCTATATCAAGCGTATTCACGAATACACTTGATATAGGTGAGATACAGGTGAAATATGGGTTAAAGTAGCGGAGGATTCCGATCCTCCGATCTTTTTGTGTGATCCATGTAAGTTTTGATGTATTGAATGATCCGTAGCTTCAGAAAGCTACGCTACTTAGTAGCGGAGGATTCCGACCCTCCGAAAAACGTAGCTTTGGTTCGCGCAGATTATCGCGGATAAAATGCGCGGATTGACGCAGAGTTTATACACAACTCTCATCAAGTCGCTTTCCCCGCGGAGGTGGGGATCCAGCCAACTTAAAAGACTATCAATGTATACTATAGCCTGATGAGTTTATGTTAAAAATAATCAGTCTGGATACCCGCCTCCGCGGGTATGACGAGCAAAAGTTACGCAAAAGGATTCGTAGCTTCGGAAAGCTACGCTACAGTCTTTTCCTTTGTTTATATGCTATTTCTGTTTGGGAAACCAGTGCTGTGTCCGATTGGCAATTTTTACCAAGGTTAGCATCACAGGGACTTCGACCAATACACCTACAACGGTTGCCATCGCTACCGGTGAAGTAGTTCCAAATAGTGACAATGCGACCGCCACCGATAGTTCAAAGAAATTTGATGCGCCAATCATTCCTGCGGGGGCGGCAATACAATGGGCAAGTCTCAGCTTTCTGCTTACCAGATAAGCGATGAAGAAGATCAGGAAGGTCTGGATTGTCAAAGGAATGGCAATCAGGAGGATATGAAGAGGGTTTTTCAGGATTACCTGTCCCTGAAAAGCAAAGATGATTACCAGAGTCAAGAGCAATCCCCCAATCGTCACATTGCCAAATTTGGGGATAAAGCGGTTCACAAAGTAATCCTCGCCCTTGAGTTTGATCACTCTGTGACGGGTGATTACTCCACCTGCCAAAGGGATCACGACAAATAACACCACCGACAGGATCAGGGTATCCCAGGGAACTCTGATGCCTCCGATTCCCAATAGAAAAGCTACGATCGGAGTAAATGCTACCAGGATTATGAGATCATTGGTTGCTACCTGCACCACGGTATAAGCTGGATTTCCTTTGGTAAGATGACTCCAGACAAAAACCATAGCCGTGCAAGGTGCAGCTCCCAGCAGAATTGCTCCTGCCAGATAGTCTTTTGCCAGATGGGATGGGATCAAGGACTTGAACACGATAACAAAGAAAAACCAGGCGATCAGATACATGGTAAAAGGTTTGATCAGCCAGTTTGTTATCCACGTCACATACAAGCCTTTGGGGTTTTTCCCGACATTCCTGATGCTGGCAAAATCGACCTTCATCATCATCGGGTAGATCATCAACCAGATAAGAATAGCGATTGGAACAGAGACTTTGGCATATTCAAACTTTCCCAAAAAGTCCGGAATCCAAGGGAGATACTTTCCAATCATGATCCCAGTAGCCATGCAGAGTATCACCCACAGGGTCAGATACTTCTCAAAAAAACTGATGCCGGACGGCTCTTTTGCTATCGTTGTCATCTTTTCTCCTCAGAAAGACGATTGAACGTGTCTTTCTCTGTAGTATGTCGGTTTGTTTCCTGCCAGTTTGAGCGGACAAAATCAGTCATATCTACCCACCCATCACCACTTTTGTATGGGGCGCTGCCACATGCCCAGATTTATCAAGGGTCTTTCAGATTATGAATAGCCGGGATGATGTTGTCCCGCTATCTTTGTCGTGCTGATGGTGCAGTCGAGAAGCGGAACCTTGTGGTTCTTTACTCGATACTTGCCAGATATTTGTCCAGCATAGCCTTTAGCTGATCCTTGGCATAAAAACCCTCATGTCTGAAGAACTCACGGCCTTCAGCATCAAGGAAAACCTGTGTAGGCATGACACGGATATTATACTTTTGAGCGATAGAACGGTTTTTGTAGAGATCATGAAAGATTACTTCCACTACTCCTGGATACTCATCGGCAATTTCCTTCATGATGGGTTGCATCATACGACAGGGAATACAGCTCTCTGCACCAATCTCCAAAAAAGTTACTTTGTACCCCTCTTTTTCGGGCTTAGTCTCTGGGGCGGCAGGTTTTTCGGTGTGCGAGGGATTTTTGCTTGTGCTTTTCTCGTCCTTCACTACTGGTGTAGAGTTTGTCTTTGGGGTCGATGCCTGGTCATTGGGCTCGACCTGTTCATGGTTTTCACTGTTTTCAGTCTTTTGAAGAGTGTCTTGAGGCGTATAATCCTTGTTTGTGGGTTTGCCGGTACTGGCTCCACACGCTGCCAGAGCAAGGATCAGGATTAATGCGATGATGATTTTGTGCATATTTACACTCCCATTTCATCTATTTGTGTGGTTAATTTGTCCAATACAACAGGATCGGTTTGGAAATTGCCCCCTTTCTTGATACCCAGTTCGGTGAGCACTATATGATCATAGTTTTTGATTCCTTTGATGTCAAACATGGCTTTGAGACACCCTACAGGGCAACCATCGATCAAAAGATTCATCTTGTCTTCACTTCTGGCACTTTCTGTGAATCCACATATATCAGCTCCTACTCCTACAGCACAGCTCATGGCATGAGAACCTCTTTCGTGAAGAGCGATGGCTAACTCATAGGAATACTTTCCTACATTACTTGCTCCGGCGCAAGCATAGACAGCTTTGGAAGCGCAATTTGTAGCGCAAGAACCTGTACAACTGCAAGATCCCATTTCTTACCTCACTTGATTAGAGCTTTAATATCGGAAGCAGAGAGCAACTTTCCGCTGGCGACTACTATTTCGTCGATTACCAGACCTGGAGTCATCATCACACCATAGTCCATAATCTTATTCAGATCGGTTACTTTTTCGAAAGAGGCTTCTATACCCAGTTCAGAAATTGCTGTTCTGGCATTTTCTTCCAGCTTTTTGCATTTGGGACAGCCTGTACCTAAAATCTTGATAATCATTTTATTCTCCTTTAGGGATTTATCCAAAAATCAGATATAGCCCGGTTAGTAGTACCAGTGCGGCACAAATGTATCTGATTACTTTTGTTCCTTTTGATTTTGCAGTCCAGTTCAAGTATCCCTGTACCTTCCCAGCGAAGGTTCCAGCCAGGATAATGACCAGACAATGACCGATAATATATGCCAGGAGCAATCCCAGGGCATAGACAAACTTTGATCCGGCTGAACTGAAAACGATACCCAGGATCGGAGCCATAAAAGCAAACGAGCATGGTCCCAAGGCAATTCCCATCAGGAATCCCAAGCTAAGGGCAGCCCAGGATCCTTTTCCTTTGCCGGTAATGTTAGCTCCGAAATTCGGCATTTTGAAGATATCGGCAATAAAGAAAGCAACCACAATAAATATTATACCCATGACGGGTTCCACCCAAGATCCTATATCGCCCATCAAGCGTCCCATCAAACTGGTGATCAGACCTATCAGAGCCATCATGGCTAAGATGCCAAGCGTAAAACAGGTGGAAAGCCAGAATGCTCGCTTTGTGCTCAGATCCTTCTGACCACCGAGAAAGCCAATAATCAAAGGAATGCTGGCTAAGTGACAGGGACTCAGCAAGATACTCAGGATTCCCCAGATGAATGAAGCCGATAATGCTAATGCCGGGCTTGCATATAGCGCTGTACTCAGTTGAGAGAATATCTGCATTATCATCCGAAAAGTACTCCAAAGATGTATCCCGTGATGGTGGACATGATCACTACCAATATTATGAAAGCGGAAGTTTTCTTGAATCCTAAGACGGTATTGATCACCAGCATACTGGGTAGTGATAGTGCTGGACCGGAGAGTAGTAATGCCAATGCGGGTCCTTTACCCATTCCAGCTCCCAAAAGACCCTGCAAAATCGGCACTTCGGTAAGGGTTGCGAAATACATAAAGGCTCCGGAGATGGAGGCAAAGAAGTTTGCCAGCAAAGAGTTTCCTCCCACCGCCATTTCTATCCAACGGGAAGGCATCCATGCTTCGAACCCCGGACGCCCCAAGAGAGAACCGGCAATCATCACTCCCAAAAAGAGCAACGGAATAATCAGCTTGGCAAAACCCCAGGTAGAACCGAGCCAGTCCTTTAGCTCACCCTTTTCCAAAGCGAGAAAGAGGCTAAAGAGCACGATTCCAGTTACAAAAGGAATCAATGGTTGGAGGGGGAAGGCAAGTCCGGCAGCTACCACTCCGATAGTGGCAAGCAAAACCTTCCACATACCAAAGCTATAAAAAAGATGAAGCGTGAGCCCCAACAGGAAAGCCAACACTGCAGAGATGATCCATTTGTAGGAATATGCCCATAGTACAAATCCCGTGGCAGTTGCGCTGTTTGGCTTTGCCCAGTTCAAAAAGATCAGGATCAGTACCATCAATGCGAAGTATATGATGGTCTGCCACATTGGACGTTCTTGTTCGCCGCCTTCAAATCCTGCCGCCTGCTTTTGCCGTTCTCCCTCTTCTTTGCGAAACAGGACGTGCATTAGCAGACCGATCACAATACTGAAGGTGACAGCTCCAACAGCTCTGGCAATACCGATCTGAAGACCAAGGATGCGGGCAGTCATCACGATCGCCAGGATATTGATTGCAGGTCCCGAATACAGGAAAGCGATTGCCGGACCCAATCCAGCTCCGCGCTTGTAGATTCCGCTAAATAGCGGGAGTATGGTACATGAACATACTGCCAGGATGGCTCCGGAAACAGATGCCACAGCGTATGCCACAGCTTTCCTGGCTGATGGTCCCAGATATTTCATGACGCTGGCACTGCTGATAAAGACACTCACAGCACCAGCAATAAAGAGCGCAGGAATCAAGCATAACAACACATGCAACCGGGCATAATCCTGCAACATATAAAAGGCTTCCAAAATTCCACCTTGGAAGCGGGAGGATTCAAAGGGAATAAAATATGCTGCCAGGAATACAGCCAGCATGATGCCCAAAATTTTCAGCTCTTTCAATTTCTCACTCACAATAACCTCACCGATTTTTCTTTCGGACTTCTATCATACACTGGTACATATCCAATACACAAGGACATAGCAAGCTGTAAAAAACCTGGTTATTCACCTTGCGGGAGGTGATTACTCCAGCATTCCGGAGCACGGACAGATGTTTTGACACGGTGGACATATCGGCTCCGATCAATTCCTGCAATTCGCATACGCAATGCTCTTTTTCATGCAGACGATCCAAAATGAAGAGCCGCGTCGGATGTGCCATCGCTTTCATAAGCTGCGTCATCTGCTCATATTTATCGATGTTTACCATTGTTTCTCCTTGTGTCTTACATGTATTTGGTCACTTTGCCAAATAGCCATATTTAGTCAAGAGGTTTTTGATTCGAAGGTAGGTACAGATGATTGTTTTTGTAGGCTCAGATTAGCTGAAACAATCCGATTTGCTTTGTGGGAAGACACTTTCAACGGGCTATAACGCTTTATAGCTCCAAAAGATCATGAATAAATAATGCCCCGGCTATTAAACCGGGGCAAGATTAACATTGGGATGCAGGTGTTATTTCATCAGGATCATTTTCCTAGTGGCGGAGTATTTACCGGCTGTCATCTTGTAAAAGTAAACGCCGCTGGATACTGAGCGACCATTGTTGTCAACACCTGTCCAAAGGACGCTATGGCTTCCTGGTTCTCTCACACCGTTGACAAGGGTTTTTACCATCTGTCCTTTTACATTGTAAACCTCAATCCTGACTGCAGTAGCTTCTTTCAAGCTGTATTGTATCTTGGTAACGGGATTGAATGGATTGGGATAATTGCCTGCAAGCATAGTGATTATAGCAGGGGTGGAGATATCCTCCAAGTTTACAGTTTCTATGGTCACATTCGCCAAAACAGGGAATGATTCCCCATTGCTGTAAACGCTTGTTACTCCATAGCTATAATCGCCTCCGAGGAGATCCATATCCGTAAAAGTAGTGGTTCCGGTATCGATAATTGAGCCGATCAGAGAGTTGTTACGATAGATTCTATAGCCGACTAAGCTGCGGTTTCTAAGGCTTGAAGTTCCTTTGTTAGATTGAGGATCATTCAGTTCGCTGCCTTGGCTATTGTTCCCATAGGCACTTAGTAGATTTTCAGGCCCTGCATTGAGGGCTACATCGTCCACAAAGAAAATATACGCGTCAAATGTAACACATTGGATGGCAAAGCGAACTCTCTGTCCCATGTAAGAACTCAGATCATAGACATACGGTGTCCAAACGCTTGGAGCTTCGATATAGTTTGCGCCGCTGATTATGGTAAAATCGGATGGAGAATCACCGGTGGTGGAAATACCCACCTTAAATCTCTCAAGTCCATAAACATCAGTCAAGGACTTTGCCCAAAAACTGAGATGATTCGTAGAGCTTGTGATTTCGAGGGGTGGGCTAATCAACCAATCGTTATTGGGTGGTCTGAGGAAGCTGGAGAAACATGCTACTTGTTTGCTTCCACTATAAGGGATGGCATCGGGATTGCCCCATGGTGGAGTAGTAGCACTTGAATTCCAAATGATATAAGCTTGTGGAGCATAAGCATTAGGCCATGTATAACCAGTAATCGAATAGGTAGAAGACAGGTCTACATCGACGCATGTCCAGGGCGGGAAATCCAATAGAAAATCATCGTAAGATTCAAAGTCATCAAAGAATCCTTCCACCGGTGGAATATCCGCTTCCCAACTGAGGTAAACGTCGTTGCCATCAACCGTTGCAATCAGATTGTGCGGGGTAACGACTTCAGCATTAAATTGAACTCCGGTTCCGGATATGGAGACGGAATGCATAAGCCTGCTATTGGCATAATTGATGTTTATTGTGGCAGAGCTGTTCCCCAGCGTTTCTGGGGAAAAAATTGCCACGAAACTGATGCTTTCACCGAAGCTTAGCGAAATCGGCAAGTCGTTCTGGTGGGATAATGTGAAAGCATTGGCACCCGAAATGGTAATGCTGTTGATAGTCAGGGTTCCAGCTCCTGAGTTTGATACTCGGAAAATTTGGACGGCATTTTGACCAAGGCTCAGATCTCCAAAGTTGTAAACCATCGGATTAATGGTAAACACCGGCTCTGTGGGCATGGGACCCTTGTAGAAGGAAGTTTTGGGGAATTGTCCGGTTATGGTTCCTCCCAAAGGAGCAGTAGGATCGAGATTTACGCTGTCGCTGAAGTAGTTGCGGGCTCGGCTGGTTTCCTGAGTCTGACATCTGAATAAATCCAAATAGCTATAATATGTGGTATCCAGGGGACGGTGAAACATCAATACCAGATTGGCTCCTGTATATGTAAAGCTTGATAAAAATGGGATGTATATAATGTTTTGCCCTTCGGGAATATCCAGTGTGTCATCATAAACCAGGGTGAGTTCTGAGGATGGAATCCATCCGGAGCTCAAGTCGGTAGCTGTGGTGTTTCCAATCCATACCTTAATCGGGGTATTTATAATAGTGCTCGAATTAAATTGGTTATGAAGAGCAATTGCATCAATGGTGCCGGCTTGACCCAGCTCAGATTGAAAGTAGATTGCCTGATATAGGCTATTCTTGTAAAACATATCAAAAGGCATGCGGGCATGTTCATAACCATCACCTATAGTTACCACTCCTGGGGGCAATACCGTTACTCCAAAATCAGGGGTCTGGTCATTCTCGGGTTCTTGATCCCCGATTAAAAACACTTTAGCATACAGCGATGTGATCCCTTCGGTGCTCGGGGTCCATGGCAGGTCTACGCTTACTACCTGGTCTGGCTGTATAGCAGGACCATATACAGAAGCCAATTCTACATCGCCAGCACTAAAGAGCTTCACTACATAAGTGGTCTGTGGATTGTTTCCCCTGCATCTGATCTGGGCAGTGTAAACGGAGGATACACCGAGGCTTGGGGTGTTGTTTCCGTTTAGCGAAAGCGCTGCAAGATCATTATCTGGGATTATAATCGGGCTAAATGAATAGATGGTTCCCTGATCGGGAAAAACGTTAACTGTATTATTTTCCACGGTAGTTGAAACAGATGAAGTAGCCGGAGTAACACTATAGAACCAGCCACTGCCTCCCGGAGCTATGTTTATACCAATTGATGCACTGGGTGAGTTTGGCGATGGGGTGCTGGCACCATAACAAAGATCGATTTGACCATTTTCAAACAAACGTGCCTGGAAATTGAAGCGTCCTGTGGAATTGAAGTTCCATCTGGCATTGGTAAATTGAACCGTAAAGACTCTATTGGGAGCAGATCCGGTAGTAAGATACTGTACATCTCCCGCTGCCATACTGAGGTCATCCCATAGAGGAGCAATTACCGGAACTCTGAGCGTAGAAGCCAGGGCATTTTCCAGTGCATGGTTGGGGTGACTTGTTCCCAAGCCTACCCAGCCGTTTGATGAAACTCGCACTTGGGTAAAGCTGTTGCTGCCATAGACAAAAGTAAACCCGATTGGAAGTGCTGCCGAGAGGGCATCATCAACACTAAGATTTGAAACAACTGTGCCAACAATCGGGGTATAGGTTCCTATGCTAGCATTAAAACTAAAAAGCTCATCAATTGTGGCATAAGATACACAGAGTGATATGATCATTACGATCGTCAATAAAACTCGGTTCAAAAGATACTCCTCTTTTTGGATATGGTTTTACAATTAACTGATCGTTATTCATTTAATTTGGCTTAACTAAAAGACTACGACACATTAGTGGCATCTACTCACACAGATAATGTGCATGCAATACACATTCCAGTATGGATAAAAACGCATATCTTTACACGTCTGCCACCCTTTATATATGGAGAGCTGCCCCAGGCCCCGATTATTAAAGGTCTTTAGAAGCTTTCTTTAGATCTGTTATCCTCTCAATCCACATTTTACAGATCTTATATAAATCATATTGCCATTCTCCTATGTTTTCCTTGATCGAGATTTTTATTATACTACAGGTTACTGGCGTGTAAGCCTTAGCACTCGTTATATAATTCCCGATGACAGTATCTCCTTCTCCAGGATAAACCAGGGCTACATTTGGAGCATTTAAAGTGCCTGCATAGGCATACATTTGTTGTAGATCACTTGATGAGGGCTTGTTATCTTTTGAAAGCTTCCATTTTGTATCCAAGATCCATTTATGTACTTCCTCTTTACGGATTCTGGTAATGATAATGTCTGGCTTTATTGACTGGCTACTACTTTCAACAGACCAAAAATCAAAAGCCTTTTGCGCTTGTAATGAATATCCTTCTACATAGAGCAGATGCTTTTTAAGGCTTTTATAGACGAAGCATTCCCATAAATCGTTCATATTAAACATCAGTGCCAATACGTTTTCTCTGCCTGTCTGTACGTCTGGATGATAGTTTATATCCATTGAAAAGAAATGGCAAATTATACATGAACCTTGTCTGATTTCTATTGACAAAATAGGCAGCCGAATTCATATGCCAATTAAAAGAATGGAGTCGGATTATGAGTACATCAACACACACCTGTTTGCAAAATCATCCTTCTTCAAACCTACCTTCATTAAGCTCTACAGAATCCAGAAAAGAAGATAGAATGATAGAGCTTTTCATAAATAAGTACGCACATGAAGTATCCAGAAAATGTTTATTAAGTCAGCAGATGTGCTATTTGGTTAAAGAATTGCCTGTGAATGGTTATGGGATAGCGGACTTAGTACACTTGAAATCAAAGTATAATTTGGAAATGTTAGGGGATGAACATAGCTTTGACATTAAAGTCGCAAGTGAACTCGACATTAGATCTTTTGAGTTTAAATTAACTGACTGGAGAAGAGGGCTATCACAAGCTTGCAGATACAACATGTTCTCAAATACCTCGATACTTGTTGTTCCAAAGAACAGGTTAAGAACTCCAGTCTCTTATATCGAAATATTTAAAGATTTAAAAGTTGGTCTGTGGGGATTCGACGAAGAGAGAGGTACAATAACTAAGATCTACACACCAAGATCTCGAGCGATAAAAATGCACAAGTACTTGTCGCAAGTTGTAAGTAGAGTTTCATCTACCTTAGCTCAGCATATTTCTTAAACTCTTCAATACCCTGTAGTAACCTTTCTGGGGTGTATACTCTATCTGTCGGAACTAACTTCGATTGTAGGAATCTCCAATTCTGAATTGCTGTGTCAATGACTTTGTACAGATTGTCAAGTGAAGTTAGCACACCACCAGTAACGTTATTGTTAATTATGGATTTTAATACTTCCCAGCTTTGAAGCACTTCTTTGCATCTCTCTGGTTCTGGATTGTAGTCACTGTCAAGCGATAGTCCATTTAGTACATTCATATAAATTCTAAATCTACTCATTTCATCTATCGAAATCCTATCATACAAATGCTTGCTTAAGTACTTGATGTTAGGTTGTCTACCACCCGTACTTGTAGGCATGTATCTTTCCCATGTAAAGCTCCTAAGGTTTCCCCACCATCCTGTTGCGCCTGCATATCCCCCGGCTGCGATTAGTAGTGGAGATAGTATATCGCTATACCCATTTACAACCTTGAAGCCATTAATAGACAATGCATAATTCATAAACATTAGTCTTTTTAATATTGCTGGGTCATAAATGTCGTTTACTGTTTCAGCAGTTTTCGAACAGGCAATAATATAGAAGCCATGTGGGCGAGAGGGTAGACTTGTTAGGAAATTCATGTACGATTGGAATTCGACCTCATTTGTAAGAGCAGGAAGAGAAACTGAAAGTGTGCAATAGATCGGTTTATCCGTATAATGCTTAGTATCGTTGACTTCGGCTGCTCTTCGGATAAATGACTTGGATATACTTCCTTCGATTGAATCAAATGATTTAGATATATTGATGTTGGGCATTATAACCCCTGAAACAGGAGCTCTGTCCATGAATTTCAGATTCTTCCTGATTAAGGTATCCACGATTCTTGGATCTTCCAAATCCTCACGTCTATAACTCTTATACATAGGCCATTTCTCTAAGTTTCCTAATCTAATACTGGGATTAGAAGAATGCAGGCTCACATAGAATTGAGGGTCAATTAGAACCTCAAACGACGGGTTAATATCGTATAACGAATCTGAAAGTATTATTGCTTTGTTGGGCGTGACATCCTTTGGGCTGATTATAACTCCATCGATCACGCCCATCCTAGCTCCACTAATTGTTTTCTCGCCATCCCCAAAGCCTTGCTGACTGAATAATTTCACTTTAACTCCTCCATCTTTTTTATAACTACTCCCAAATCAGGTCTCAAAGGGGGTTTCTTTTTTATCATTTGATCAATAACTGAACATAGAGACACGTCAAGATCTTGTCTAAATTCAGATAAAGGTGCAACAGGGGTTTCCATTATGCTTCGTATGATTGACCCTTGATTTGTAATATCAAAAGGGTAGATTGAAGATGCATATTCATATGCTGTCACACCTAAACAATACAAGTCCATTCTATAATCACATGTTTCCCTATAAGCCAAGTTAAACATCTCAGGTGCCATATATTTCAACGTCCCAGGAGAAAAGCCTGGAAAAGTAAGAGACGTTCCGTCAATCAAGTATGCAATCCCCAAGTCAAATAATACATATGGTCTATTAGTATCTGTTGTATGAAAGATGTTTTCTGGTTTTATGTCTCTGTGTATAATTCTTTTCTCCCATAGTGCTTTAATCGCATGACATCCACACAATATGAAGTTAATCAGGTCTGCATTAGATGGCTGCAATCTTTTCTGTATATCGTCCCTTATTGTGTTCCCTGCTAATAGCTCCTCAGCATACACTATGTATTTATGTTTATTGATTGTTATTTGTTCAGGTCCAAACCCTCCCAGTTTTACAATGAACTCAGATTTGAACATTTGAAGAAGTTTGATTTCCCTCATGATTCTCTTTATTTCATTGCCGTCAACACCCAATTCCATTGCGTTACTTTGGGGTATAAATATGATTTTCAAGACTTTGCTTTCTCCCCCAATTATTGCCAAGTATACAGTTTTAAATGATCCTGAAGCTATCTCTTTTACTATATCAATACTATCAAGTTCTAAGCGTAAATCCTCGATTAGCGGGGTATTATTCATACAAACTCCTTCAATCCAACATTGATACTATTACATGTTTGGATTGTAGCAAATCAACTTCTTGTTCGTTTACAAGTCACATATAACTGCTCTGATGTATAATTGCCATTTCAAGACTGCTATTAACCTTGAGAATTACCATTATAAATCTGTCAATCAATAATTTGTACTTGACGCAGCATAACATGCTGCCTATCTCATACTATAAAGTCTCAACAAAAATAGCAAATCGTCTCACTGAAAATTGCATTTGGAACTCAACATCTTACATGAGGACATCATCGTCATCAAACAGGAGGTAGATTGGGAATTGGCCAATGAAAAGGTCAGTGCGGTACGTGCGAACGATGATGTCACGATTAAGAAAGTGGAACTTGATCTGCCAATATACGTATTGTTTTACAACCGTTTTATTTAGACTACAAAGACCTGATTTTACACCAAGAAAAGGATCTCGAAGTTTTATGATTGGAGTATTGTCACTTGAGTTGCGGCTTTACCAATTCGGCATTCTGAGCTGGAGATGGCAGATGTCCAAATCCAGTCCAAAATCAGCCCTATTTGCAATTATCGGTGATAAAAAGACGTCTAAAAACGCCCAAAATCCCAATGTCCAAGTACAAGCATAGACCTTTATATCTGCACACCACATAGAGCGATATCCCCATTTTCCCAAGTGAGACTCGCTTGTAACTTTGGGTGATACTTTATAGTCATTTGACAAAAAGTTGCCACTTTATAACCCCCACGATTCGCTTGACACACAATCCGCCTCCCATGGTAAAGTATTCCATGGATATATGGGTCTATCCGCAAAAGAACAAAGGAGCAGACAAATGAACAATAATCATGATTTTACCGAGGCAAATCGCAAAGCCTGGAACGAGGCGATGCCATATCACCGCAAAAAGATGAATGAGCGTTGGGACAAGCTCTTTGCCGATAGGGACTACATTATTCAGACCGAGCCGGAGCTTGGGAAGCTCAAAGAGATCGGGATCCAGAAGCGGAGCATTGCCCACCTTTGCTGCAACAACGGATTGGAGCTGATGTCCCTCAAGCGGATGGGAGCAGGCAGGTGCGTAGGGTTTGACATCAGTGACGAAGCGATATCTGATGCCACATCCCGTTCCGCGCGTTTTGGAATTGGTGCAGAGTTCCATCGCTATAGCGTCTATGATATTCCGCAAAGTTATGATGGAGCTTTTGATCTGGTCTATATCACTATCGGAGCGCTGACCTGGCTGCCGGATTTGAAGCAGTTCTTCGCTGTGGTACGGCGTTTACTAAGTCCCACGGGTATCCTCTTTATCTATGAACAGCATCCCTTTATGCAGGTATTACCATGGGACGTTTCCGGCGAAAACACAGTTCCATCCATCCAAAATGACTATTTCTACGACACCTATCAGGTCTATAACGATGGACTGGATTATTATGGCAATGAGCAGTATCAGGCATCGGACACCTACGAGTTCATTCATACTCTGGCGGATATCCTCAATGCTATCATCGGTAGCGGCTTGAGGATCAACAGCTTTCATGAATATGAACACGATATCAGCAATGGCCTTGCCTGGGTTCAAAAGACTGGTTTGCGGCTTCCACTGTGCTACATATTGGTAGCGAGTGCGGAGTAGGATCGAGGATTTGTAAAAGCCAATTTAACCAAAGCGTCCAGATAAATCCGGACTTCCCCGATTAATCGCTGCTCTGATCCAGATTACACAATAGCGAAAGATCGGAGATTATCTCCAGTCTGTGGTTGATGCCCGGATTTTCTGCAGACGGGACTTCGACCAGGATAGCGATGCCGGATTTGATCTCGTGACAGATGATCTGTTCTTTGAGCAGCTTTTTCCAGTCTTTGGGAGCCCGTTTTACCAGGAGAGGCTTGACTCCATAGGAAAAGCGTAATCCGGGACATACTTTGGGATCTGTACATACAGCCAGTACCCAGACAGGTAGTTTGAAGCGGGAGATCATTCTGGCGGTGTGTCCTGTAACGGTATGTGCCACTACCAGTTCCGGCTTCAAATGTTCGACCGTGTGATAAACGTCCTGAGCTACCACATCAGTGATATGGGGAAGGTCTTTGCGGCATAAATCCGTTGGATTTTGGGGTCTGCTGATTTCTTTCCGGTTTGCTTCGGTAAAAGCTGCGATTTTTGCCAAAGTGCGGATGGCATCCAGCGGATACTTCCCGATTGCCGATTCTTCGGACAGCATGATGCAATCCGTTCCATCGAGCACAGCGTTTGCCACGTCTGTGGCTTCTGCTCTTGTGGGACGCGGGTTTCGCACCATGGATTCCAGCATCTGGGTAGCGGTGATCACAGGTTTGCCATATATATTTGCCTTGTTGATCAGTTTCTTTTGGACGATGGCCAATTGTTCGATGGGGATTTCGACTCCGAGGTCTCCCCGGGCAATCATCATTCCATCTGATTCTTCCAGGATTTCGTCAATTTTGTCCAAAGCTCCGCTGCGTTCCATTTTGGAAATGATAAATGGATCGTATCCGAGTTCCCTGGCTGCCTTGCGTACGGCATAGACGTCTTCTGCGCTATTGACAAAAGACTGGCTGATGGCATCGACACCGCTTTCCAACGCTGCTTTCAGGCATTCTGCATCCCGTTCCGTAAAAGCGCTGATGCCCAGATCAATCCCAGGAAGGTTGAGGCCTTTGTTCGAACGTAATTCTCCACCCACAACGATCTTGCAGAATATCTCCACTCCCTTTACATCCTCTACCCTTAGCTGGATCAAGCCATCGTTCAGGAATATGATATCATCTGTTCGAACCGCTTTTGGAAGCTGTGGGAGGGTTACAGATACCTTGGACCAGTCTCCGGTCATTTTCTCCGTTGTCAGCACAATCCTATCATTGGGGCGCAGGATAAAGGACTCCTGTCTCAGGAGGCCAATGCGGATCTTCGGTCCCGGCAGGTCTGCCATGATGCTGATGCTTTTTCCCGTGTGTTTCTCTGCCCGGCGCAGGTTTTTGACTACTCTGGCATGATGGGAGAACTCCCCATGGGAGTAGTTTAGCCGGGCGATATTCATCCCTGCCTCGATCATCAGGCACATCATCTCAAAGGTATCGGTAGCAGGACCAATTGTGCAAACGATCTTTGTCTTGTTTGCGCGAAAGCTCATGAATCCTCCTCTGAAAAGGAATCTACTTTAGAAGTACTGCCTTTCGGGTGTATTCCCGATCTCCGATTTTGATCCGGACAAAATACAATCCGGAAGCTTCGACTGTTCCGTTGTCGTTTTTGGCATCCCATTCTATCCGGTGGGTTCCGCTATTGAGGATGCTATTTCTTAGGGTGCGGACTCTTTGCCCTTTCAGGTTGTAAACGCTGGCGCTGAACCGCTCTGGATTTTTGACCGATACGTCAAACGAGACCCGGGATTTGAAGGGATTGGGAAACGTATTCCCGATATCATAAAAGGCGGGGACGAAGGTTTCATCCGTGGAAGAGCCCAATATCACATAGATGGCGACAGGCCCAAACAGAGTGCTGCTCCCATCCAGTTCCAATACTTCGAGCCAGTAATAATAGGTGGCATTATCTGCTATTCGATGGTCGTAATATACATAGTCCGTAGTGGTAGATGCGTTGGTAGCGGGGATCAGGAATTCGTTTATCCGCAAGGCAAGCTCCACATCGTTTTCTTCTGCCCGATACAAATGATAGCCCATGATATCGGTTTCACTTTCGGTAGTCCAGTTTATCCGCAGATTCAGGCTGGGAACCTGTTCGACGCTGAAAGCACTGATCTCTATCGGCGGGTTCCACTCCAAAAGTTCTACCCGGACTACATTGGAATCAAAGCTATAGTTCTCCCCCAAAAAGGCTCTTAACCGATAATAATAAACCTCTTGGGGCGCAAGCTGGTAGATGCTGTATGAGGTTTCCAGCTCCATATCCTGATTTGGGATGATCATTGCCCCGGTCGTAAACAAAGAATCGGTGGCTACATCAATCACATAATGCAGCGCTCCCACAGATTCTGTCCAGGATGCGGTGAAGGAATTCAGGGTTACATCACTGGCAGGGAAAGCGACTGGAGCCCAGATCTGATTGGCATATTCCGGACGGTCGATAAATGGATTGCGGTTTCCCTGACGTTCCTGAGTCCTGTCGTTTCTCCTTCTTTCCCTATTATCCGGAGGGTCGTGCAAATGCCAGCGTAACAGAGTGGAAAGCTTGCCATAGAATGGGCCGGCGGTAGGGGTTGTGTCCTCCATCTCGAGGTCATAAGCTGTATCCGTGCCATCATAGCGGACAGCCATATACATGATCATCCTGGCTACATCGCCTTTGTCCTCGTCTCTGGGTTCCCAAAAGTTTGTCGAAGTATTGCATCCGGTATATCCGGTATAGCCGGTGTATGGCGTTGCGTCTGTATAGGGATTGCCTCCTTCGTCAAAGTCCTTGTTGCCCTTGGCAGAATTGACGGTTACATCGCAAGGCCGGATATGATGCAGATCGGTTCCACCAGGGGCAGTGGTTCCCAACCCCCCATGGCTGATCGACCATGTGTGTTCGCGGTTCCATTGGTCTGGTCCCGTTCCATAATAGTTTTTTGGCAAAGACCATCCGGTATAGATCTGGATCACGTTATTTGTATTCAAGGAGTCTTCGTCCGTATATTGAAGCTGTTGCCACAGAGCGGCATAGGAAAAGGATGTATGATGGGTTTCGCGGATTAAATCGTGCAGTGCGGTTTTGAGGGGTTGGCCATAACCGCTGATTTCATCGTAATAGCCTTCCAGCAGCGAATTTGTAGTCGTAGTGCTGGCGGGATTGTTTGCCACGATGGTACTATTGTAAACTACCGAACTCTGGGTACCATTGGATTCATAGGCACGGAACCAATAAACCGTATTTGGGATGAGATTGCTGACGACGACAGCATTGACCGGATCGCCTTCGATGATTTCTGTGCCGGAGTGATAGACCACCTGCTCCCCAGTTCCGGAATAAACTGGATTTACAGTGTATTCGATCCCATCAGCGGGAATGCTAAAACTATTTTGGGTGTTGATTTTGATCAATCTACGAGCGCCATTTCCCGGAGTCCACGATGCCTGGATAGAATAGTTCCCGGGATAAAAGTGAAAATTACCTGCTTGGACGGTTGGAGTGCTGATCTGCGTGGTCGTAAAAGTAATCTGGTTGCCATAGGCAGTTCCGCTGGCATTGGTAGCATAAGCACGGACGTAGTACTCCTCCTCATAATCCAATCCGCTGATTGTAGCAGAAAAAGCCGCAATCCCGCTTCCCGCTTCAATCGAACTGTTGGATAGATTCGGATTTGGCGTCGTCGCATAACAGAAACCTTTTGCCAGTATGGGAGACGCCCCGGCAGATTCAATAATCCCCCGCAGCAGAGCGGTATCATAGGTAACGTTATCGGCTTCGAAAGTGGAAACCATTGGGATGATCGTATCCTCAAAATCGGTAATCGTGATATCATGCACGTAAACTGCATGGCTGGGATTGGAAAGCCTGAGGGTGGTAGGTTCGTTGATATTCAAAGAGTGATAAAATTTTGCGCCGGTATTGTTTATCCCGGTAAAGGTAACTACATCGGTCCAGGTTTCTCCGATTAACCTCTGCAATTTGATGCTGCGTCCTGTCGAACCTGCAGCAAAAGTAAATTCCACCTGTCCAATGGATGCGAACTGGGGGAATTCAATCCTTGCCGTATTGGCTTCGCATTGGATCCTTCCAGCAGATGCAGTTCCGGTTGCCTGGGCATTTGGTGATACCAGACATCGGGTCATGGCTACCGTTCCGGCTGGGATGGTCTGATTGTAGTTTCCGTAGGAAGTAGCGGCAGTCCAGTTCTGGATATTTTCGCTTACGACGTTTGCAGAATAGATTGGATACAAACAGGTAATAAACATCAGGATCAGCAGTACCCGGCAAATCCTTTGCATTCCATTGTATACGGCAGATACCTTTGCATCTTCCCTTGAGTGGGCTTGCCAGGTGGATGGATATTCACAATTAGCGATAACGCTATATTTTACATAGGTATGGGGCTTCACGGTATTGGCTTTCATAGGTCGTACTCACTTATCATATTTTATGCCATAACACAGTTTGGAACTCCGGTCTCGCTGGGTCTGGCTTACTGGAATCATCTGGGATTTTCTCCATTGATCACGCTTTCAGGCAGCAGCAAAGATATACATACTCCTGACATGCAACAGCTAAAAGGCAATATCCTATTTGTCAACAATTACTTTTACCTGAGCCGGGAAGACTGTGGAGGGAGCAATACCTAGTCAATTGTATGTGGGGAAAAAGAGGAAATGTTATTTGATTCACTGAGAAGGAGATTTTTTACAATCTCGATAGATTCATTAAAGCTTATGAGCAGGGAATCATTTGTTAATTATGACTAAAGTAAGCACATCAATGCCCGTGATCATGTCATTGGAAGGCCGTTGGAGCTAAAATTCACTTGATATAATTATGGTATCCATACTGATCGTCGACAATAAAAGACCTATTCAATAGCTTATTGAAACATTCACAGGAAGTCTCAGGGAGAAAGGTACATGAAAAACATACAGACCCACTGCTAATACAAACAGGATCATTGGTACAGTGTTTGGCATTTTGGATAGCATCAAGTAACACCTGCTTTAACGCCCCTTTTTCAACAAGTGATACTATCCCACCATAACTACCCTCCGAACCTGCAATAGTGTATATCATTATGCCTGCAGACTCAGTAGACGAACAGTATATTCTTTCATTCATAGAAGCTGCGGGGTATCCTGAGAAATACTCAAGTTGCTTGATTAGTATATGTGAGATCGAGTGTAACAGGACAAAAATGCATATGGTTTTGATATCGTGTTTTTTTGTTCCAAATGGACTGAATTGGCTATAAGAATTTTCCAGGATTGCACAAGCGTTTACGAATTCATCATTTTCTTTAGCTTTTAGGTACCATTCATTAAGCGAATCATCAGAGAAAACCAAGAGAAACCCTTCTCCCAAAGACTCAATGCAAGGCAAAATCCGTGTTTCTGACTCTTTCAAAGTCACATGCTTTGACTTTCCATGTTTGAAAGCAACCCCTGCTGATATTGGCTCTACGCGACTATATGAACACAAAACAGAAGCCATAGTCAATGATCTAAGAGATATCAAAGATATGCTAGTGCACAACGCCCCAATCTCTTTGGCATCTATGCGTCCTTCTTCATCTTGGTCAGAATAAGCAATAGTTTTTAAATACCTGAATTCTTGATCTCTGAAATGCGTTTCCTCAATTTGCTTGGTATTCCCTTGGTGCTTTGGCAGTGGAATTAGTAAGCTTTTGATGATCGCTGGAAAATATACGCTGTTACTAGATTTCATGGCAGTTTTGTAATTGTTATTGCCATAATCGTTAAATATGCCAGACAAGGAAACGCTTTTATTGCACCGTTTACAGGTAATTCGGATTGACTCCAAATCATCGCTATATGGGGAAGATTTATAATAGTACTCATGCCTTTCGCACAAATCTGAGTTGATATGTTTTTGGTTAAACCAATCATCCCAGTGAAAATCATCAATATCTCCATTTTCATAAACCTTGATAAATCTGATCTGTTCCAGCATAACTTTTGTTGGTCTTTTTCCTGAACCACTTTTCTGGCATTCGGGACAAGTCAGCTCAAAATTAGTACCGATTCGGTTTATAAGAAATCGTTTGTACCAATCCTCGTGGGACATAAATCTGAGACATTTTGGACAATACAACCATTTTGGGAAGTATTCAGCTGACAATAAGTGAGTTTCTTGCTTTACTTTTCTACCGCCATGCGTTGTGGAATTTGATGGAATTCTAAGCAAGTATCGTAGATCAGGAAAGTCCTGATTCAATCTCTGTAACAATCTGGGGTCATCAACAGATAGGTTCTCAAGATGCTCACGATCTTTACCTTCTATCTCATAAATATAGTATGGCCATTTCTCCATTGGTAAAACAATTAATGAACCCTTGGGAGTCTCTATAATCGATCCAATTCCTCCGTATGAACTAACTAAACTATGGCAAGGGATTTCAAAGAAGTTACTCATAACAGCTTCCTTTCTTTCTTTTTTTAGGCGTGAATAGTTTAATCACCGCATTGGGGCTTATTTCTCTCATTGAGTTCATTGTTAACCAATCACCCACAAGATCATCAGTAGATGTTGCATCGTTAATGCTATGAAGCAGATCATCAAAGCTGAGATCGGGATTTTGACTTAGCCTATCTTGTAAGTATTCAATGTGCTCATGCATTCGATGCTCGAAAAATTTCGCAATTTCATCATCTTGCATCCTCCTTTTCATGAAATCTAATAACTCCTCAAACATAGAGTTACTTACCTCACAAGGGAATTCAATCCCTTTTACCATTCTCAAATAAACAGCTAATATTGTAGGCAACATCTTAGCTATAGCAACGCGAGTATAAGGTGTTACAGATATAGGCTCTACAAAGCGATAGTAGCTGGAATGAAAAGGGGCAAAACTTTCGAAGTGAGACTTGTCTCTTACTTTGAAGGGGTTGTAAACGGATATTACAAGTCCAGGATGACTTCGCGCTATTCGGCTGGTAACCTGTATGTATTCAGATACATTTTTTGGTTGTCCATTCATAATAATCAAGTTAAGTCTCGATATATCTAATCCCACAGATATCATATTCGTTGCAAACACAAGATCAATTGCATTTCGCAGTGATCCTTGAAAGTCATCCTCATATATATTCGTATTCTGAAGGGATTGTAAAACATTTTTAATATCATAACCAGATAGTCTGCTGGTAAGCTCTTTGGGATTATTCATCCAATACCCATCTCCAAATCTATTCTTCTTATAAACAAGATTTAGATAAGCTTGTTTTATTTCATCCCGTGTCTTGCCAAACATTCTACCAAGTTCCCTTAATGAGTTATAATACGCCACAACCGTCCAGTAGTTGTCAATTTTTTCATCTATCTTACCAATTAACTCCATTCGACTGTACAACATCAATGCAATCAATCTGACTTGAGTCGTAGTAAACGTTTTCCCCGTTGGCAATACTCCTACGTATTCTCTATGAGTATTTTTGTCATCTATTTTTGAAAAGTAATTATCGTCAAATCCTAATCCCGGAGGAGGAAATGTGTGAACTTCTCTGTTTCCAAACAGGGCACTCACTTGTGCTGTTGCATTTTTGATAGTAGCTGTCGAGGCAATAATCCTGGGTGAAGCCCCATCTTTACAGCATAAGAACTCAACCATTCCTTCGAATAAGGCCGTAATACTGCCAAGAGGTCCTGATATCAGATGAAGTTCATCCTGAATTATCAAATCTGGAGGTCTTGTGTCATCCCCACTTCCAAAAAATGAAGAGGCCTTTTTAACCCAAGCTAGTCTGGCAAACTTATCAATAGTTGCAAACAACAATGAAGGCGGGTTATTATACATGCTCTCGTCGACAATGTCAATAGGAAGTTCTTTGTGGAAATGGCACATCCCATTCAAACATTTTATCTCAAATTTTGTAGGACTACAATGAAATCCGGTTTTTCCGCAGTCAATGAGGCTATGTCCACACCATGGACATTCACTTATTGGAAACTTGTTTTTTCTCAGAGCATCTTCTTTGGAGGGTTCTTCAATAATCTCGCTGTTTTGCACAGCAGCACTGTCATCTGCATCATGCAACTTATTTGGAGAGGATGCTGAACCTATCCACAATCCTATAGTATAGAGTCCGTCCTCTATCTGGGATGGCATGAATAATGAGCATGCGTAATTTAAAGATAAAATCATCTTAGATGCTCTTTGAAACTGTTGAGCAGTTAACAATCTTAAGGTATATCTTATTATAACCGAAGTTCCTCTTCCAGATGCCCCATGTTTGTACTTCCGAAAAAGCAAAGAGTACATTGACAACAAGAAATATGCCTCTGTTTTACCTCCTCCGGTCGGAAACCATATTAGATCAATGCCTTGGCTTCTCTGCTTGTTTCTTGAGTCAATAACACATTCAAGATTGATTAAGAGAAATGCTAGCTGGAAGGCGTGATAGTAGAGAGTTTCGCTTTTATGAAAATCAATGTCATAATCATTAGTTTTGCTTTTGACCATATTGATATACATTGCGCTGTTTGCTAATCTATATAGCTTGAGAAATTCGGAGTTTGTTTTCAGAATCTCAATTCCACTGTATATTCTCAACAAGATATATTTTTGCTCTTTAGTAATCATTAATGCTGGTTCAATATATGTAGACTTAATTTCTTTTAGAATGATATCTTGATCAGCAATCCATTTACAATAATCATCGGCAAAATTCTCAAGGTGTTCTATCAGCTGATAATCGTCATGAGAACCAAAACAGCTATTCTCTTTAATATTCAAAGCAGCTTTGGCTTCTTCAGTCATAATATTTGTTGAGACCGAAGTTCTTACAGTTGGCATAAACTCTGTTTTTACAGTGGTTTCGTTTGTGGATTTGTGTTCCCATATACATGCGCAATTATGCCCTAAACCATATACACTGGTATTTCGATATTGGCAATCAATGATTTTATCCTCCATTGAGGAGGTTGGCGATAATTGGTTTTTTGGCATCGCCTGTATAAATTCATTTGATACAATAATTTGGCTTTGAAACATGCATAAACTGTTAACAATAGGATTCCTGTGCAGGGATACAGGTGTTATGTCTATTTTGGATCTGTTTTCAACTAAAACCTTTATTACTGCATGAGTATTACTACGTTGAATCATCAACACGTGTAACCCGATAGCAAATTGGTCATTATCTTCTGCTTTATGATCTATGATTATTCGTTTTTTTTCTAACAATTCGGATAACTTGATTACATATGATGATCTATGCTGGCTCCTAATCCACCCCAATTTGAATAAAGGTGTGATTATCCTTAAAATCGAGTTAATCCTTTTATACCGCTCTAATTCTGAGCCCTTGGAACTGGTTATTCTATCGAAAACGACTCTCTTGATTGTCCGAAAATCTGCGAAATCTCCGGTTGCTTCTCCAGTACTATTTCCGATTAGTTTTCTGCACAAATAGACAGAATTAGTTACATTATCATATCCCAGCATTGACTCTAGGTAATTATCATTGTTTGCATTCAAGTGTCTTATTAAACAATAATCTTCTAATCCCAACTCTATTCTGTACTCAGACACAAGCTCTTGAACTGGATCAATTCTCCTGTATCGTCCATATTCAAGCTTGACTGTGATGCTTGAGCAATCGATTCGTACACAAAAGGACATCCCAAAAGTATTTTGATACAATTCTTTGCGGAAAAATTCCCCAGAATCATCGATGTCAGGAACTATCTCAGTTTCTGTTGTTTCGATCATATCATTTAGATCAAGATCAGTTTTTTCATGACTAAACAAAGGATAATCTTCAAAATCGATATCTACCTGATTGACTGTCTCGCTGTCAGAGGAATGCTCTAGGAATCTTGGAAAGATGATACCTGTGTAATACTTTTGCAGTGGATACTCATTTGTGATCTCTTCAGTTCCACAGTCAATGAAAGTGTCATTTGCTGGCCCTAAAAGGTTCTTCTTTAGGACATCTTTAATAATACTTCTCGGATCATGCTTCATCGTTGCAATCTCCCTGGTCGATCAGTTTTTCGAACCTGTATTTTCTGAAATTGTGATTAATTATACTGATTATCGTATCGGCATCAAATCGCGATAAAAGCGGATATTCACTACTGTTATTTATCACAAAACGGTCTATGAATGTTGCTTGGTCACCTTGATTATTCAAGATAATGCTTTGCAGTTCTGCGCTTAAATTGTGTCCCAAACTTATCATTACGCTCACAAAAAATGATCGAGACATACGAATAGAATCGGCTTCCTGAACAGATAGTTTTCCTTTATCTTTCAAGAATCCCAATAATGACTCCATTTTTGACTTTTGAGGGAAAAGAACATTATCAGAATTCAATATCCAATTACGATACATATATTCAGGTTTTATCATTGCACTGTCAGCTGCTCTTTTCAATAGTTTTTCATTGCATCCTGCTTTATCATTCTCCCCATTTGATTGCTCTTTATGTACAGCAAACTCTACATACTCACGCAACCTATTTTTCCAAAGTCTGGAATCAGAACTAGCTTCTGCAAATTTGTTTGATTCGGAACTTAAGATTTCGTATAGTGACTCTCTGCTTTTGTTACAGTAAATCATTACAATGTCAGCCTCATTCAAATCAAAAACAGAAACCAGTTCTATACCATCTTCACCAACCTTAACAATCTTAAGTGGACTATTAATCTTTACAACGTTGTTTTCATCATCCTTCATCTCAAGAGTTACATAAGTGTATCCTGTTGTATCATTGTCTGTTATACTAGGCTCATGAAATTCTTCATCGAATACTTCTTCAAATCTATCAATCAAATCATCACTGCTTTCTCTTATTCGTTTTTGTAAAGAGATGTTTGGGAACAGCTTTCTGTCCTTGGGACCGCTGAAGGTTTTTTCCCACTTCTTGATTTTCTTATGATGCAATTTTAGTAAGCTTATCTCCGGGCTATACAGCACGTAGTTTAATTTTGTCTCGTATTCGAGCATAAGTTCATTTAACCATTGGGACTGTGAAAATGTTGGCAAAAACGTTATATAGCAGGTATCCGATATTTGGTTTTTTGAAACTAATTTTTTGAACTGTTTAAATGAAACTAAGTGCAAATTTTGGTAGCCGTGCTGGATAACCGTTTGATTCCATTGATCGTAGGTTGAATTGTGAACTATGAGTGTAATCACGTGTTTATTATAGCTTTGAATCTTATCAAATACAGTTGGACTTGCAACCTTTGCAATTTGTACATTATATAAGATATGCCGTAATCGCTCAATATCAGCTTGGATTTCTTCTTTTTCGTAATTTTCAGCCAGTAGAGCTTTTTCAATATCCAACACTACTCCATCAATAGTCTGGTTGCATAAATCAGGGGAGAGATCAAGCTTGTCATACAAAATCTTCCTAAATACATACTTTGATAATCCAAACTGTTCTATAGTGCCATATTCATCAACAATTCCCTTTAAAAAACTAAAATACTCTTTTGATACTTGAGTTAAAATTCCTCCATCATCAATAGGTGCATAGATAGATTCTATAGGAAATTTACCCAATAAACTCAGTTCTTCCCTTTTATCCCAATGCCACAATACCATAGAGTTATCTTTTGGGATTATGCTGTTTCCAACCATACAGAATTGAGAAAACAAACCGTTTGCATGGTCATTTTTAACGCTTGATTTCTGCCTGTTTATCATACTGTCGCCTACAATTAACAGGTAATCAAATGATGTTATACTTCGATGAATTTGCATATACGATCTTGCTGCATCATAATTGCTTGCTAAAATAACTAAAGGATCAACAGGTAGAGTTTCACCCTGTAGTCCAGAGTTCTTTGTTAACAAACTCGCAATTGGCAAGCAATGATATACATCTGAGCTATTTAAATCACCAAGGAGTTGAGTTTTATTGCACACTACCATAATTTTATTAGCAAAAAAGGATGGCACCTTATTATGACTTTGTGTAAGAAAATTGTAGAACTCTCTGTACTTATCCAGAGATCCATATCTTTTATTCTCTGAATAAAACTTGCTATCAGCCACACAATACTTGTCCAAAATCTCTTTGTTGCTGGAAAAGTAGGTGCACCTGCGCCCGTCTTTGATTTTCGATGTAAGAGATGGTCTGCCATTAACTAAAGAATAGGTATAGCAAATCTTATCTTTTATAAAGATACTATTCGTCATTATCTCTTCAATGGCAGGAATATAGTCATTAGGGCTTTGTACCAACAATCTGCAAGCAGCTATAAATAGAATTGGAAATGCCAAATCAGTTGTATTTTGTTTAGAGCCTGTCCCGATGTATATGTTCTTTCCAGATTCGTGAGCCTTGTGTGCTATGAATGTATTCATCAAAAGATAGTCTGCATTTTTAAAAATGAACCCACACAAGAACTTTGACAACTCATCATTGGCCAAATCCAAAAGCTTATAGATATTATCAGTTTTCTTTTTCATAGATACCTCCGTATATTACTGTCTAAAATTCAATAAATATTCCACTCACCTCAAACCCTGTCATGAGACAAACACGTCTCTTGCGCATTTAATGGCACTCCAAAATTCATAACTGGCTACACATTGTTGCAATGCAGTCGTAAATTGCTTACGATAATTCTCCTCTGCAAACCAGGATAAAATAAAATCCTCAGCTCTCTGGTTGATATACTTTGTGCCACCACCGGTCTTTGCATTTATGGTGTCAATCACAATATCAAGAATTGCTTGCCTGAGTATCCTGGCTCTGTCACTTTCAATCATCAGCATTGCCAGGTTTAAAAATGCGCGAAAGTCAAATATCCCTATCTGAGAGGCATTGATGTTACCGAAACGGATTTCGGTAACATGCTCTGCTTTTATTAGCAACTTTATTGCTTTGAGACGGTTCCCCTTCAACACATCGTAGCCATTTTCACGCAGTTCAGACTCATACTTGCTGATGTAATTCTCAATCGTGCGAGTCGTAATTTCAAAGAAATCCGCTACCTGTTCTTTGAAAAAGACCATCTTGCCTTCAAACACAATACCCGGATGCTTTATCTCGTTTTCTATAGCTTGTACTGCATACTTGTTATTTAGTATGTTCTGTCTGTCCACATTCGAGTTGGTTAAATTTTTTACCATCTCATACCCCCTGGACGTCCCACATCCGCTTCATAAATTCTTCCTCAATGAGCCGTACTTTCATGTATCGCCACTCTTTTGCAGGTTTGGCAGGTTATTACTGCCATTTACATGGATGATATCATCGCTCAAAGTATCGGTGCCTGAATTGCTGATCGTAAAGTACTCTGTGACTGTCGGATATGCCTTGCTCGTTTTTTTTAACACTATCTGATTATTTTGGGGATCACAGCTAGCGGCTTTCCTCTGCACTACTTTTGACCGCATCTTCTCTCTATTGACTTTAGCAATTCAATCTGTCTCTCCAAACCTAACTCCTTTTTCATATGGTGATTCAATGAGGTTTATCTGTCAACAACAAATTTTATCTCAACTTTATACATCTGGAAATCCGATGATACATTGTGATGGGTATCCATCGGTCAAAGCGGTGATATATATAGCCTGGAGAGGATAATAATCAACCACGAAATGACACAAAAGGGAAATGGAAGATATGTACCGGGATTCGCAGCTCTCGTCATTCCCTTGGAGAAGGGAAACCTCCGCTACCTGGTAGCGTAGCTTTCCGAAGCTACGAAATCCTTCGTGTCATCCCCTTGGAGAAGGGGATCCAGACCATTTCATAAGCACATGTAATACATTTAGATAGGCTGTCTTGCCAGATGTTTTTCATAAGGCCGGATCCCAGCCTCCGCTGGGAAAGCGAACTACCTCATTGTGTCACCCTTCACTGTTCACTGTTCACTGTTCACCATTCACCATACAATACATTCTACATTGTTTTTCACTTTCCCTCCTTGGAGCAGAGCGTTTATCACTTCTTTATCAAGCCTTAATTTAGCCTTAAAAGTTAAGGCTTGATTAAGGCTTGATTAACGCTTGATTAAGGCTTACAAGTAGGAGGCATACAAAAAAGACGAAAAAATCAAAACACCATGCATAATCGGGGTATGGGGCAACGCCCCATACAAAAAGGGTGGTGGGTGGGTATAGATAGCTGTTTTTATGCGCTCAAATTGCCTGAAAACCCATCGATTTGATATGCTGGAAGAGACGTTCAACGGTCTTTAAAAGAGCATAACTCACTGAAATCTTCCACACATCTTGCTGTCCATAATGCAGAAATAACTTGACGTAATCTGTGAATTGTATCAAACAACACAGTTAGGTCAAAACCATGTTTTTTATGCGAGAGTCTGCCTCATCTGATGAGTCCGGGGACTTGCGAATGCATGATAATATTATTTAAAACATAAAAGGAGTGATCTCATGAAGAGAATACTGTTATCTCTTGTCATTTTCAGTTTTATTCTGTCGCTTGGAGCAGTCTATTATAAAATAGGTGATTATGCTACTCCCGGCTACTCTCGATCAGTCACCGTAGTTGGCATGACAGCCTATGTAGCATATGGAGATGCAGGGCTGCAGATCATCGATGTATCCAATCCGCAGAACCTGGCTCTGCTTGGCTCTTATGATACTCAGGGTGAAGCCCGCTCGGTTAGAGTAGTGGGCACGACAGCCTATGTGGCAGACGAATATGCAGGGCTGCAGATCATCGATGTCTCTAATCCGCAGAACCCTGCTCTGCTCGGCTCTTATGATACTCAAGACGCTGCTGTCTCGGTTAGCGTAGTGCGCACGACAGCCTATGTGGCAGACGAATATGCAGGTCTGCAGATCATCGATGTTTCTAATTCCCAGAGCCCCGTGCTGCTTGGCTCTTATCCATGTTTGGCTCGGTCGGTTAGCGTAGTGGGCACGACAGCCTATGTGGCAGCAGATTATGCAGGGCTGCGGATCATCAATGTCTCTAATCCGCAGAACCCGGCTCTGCTCGGCTATTATGATACTCCCGGCTACGCTCGATCGGTCACCGTATTGGGCACGACAGCCTATGTGGCAGATGGATATGCAGGGCTGCAGATCATCGATGTTACCAATCCGCAGAGCCCGGTGCTGCTTGGTTCTTACGTTACTCTCGGCCCTGCTACGTCGGTCACCGTGGTAGGCACGACAGCCTATGTGGCAGACGGTGCGGGGCTGCATATCATCGATGTCTCTAATCCCCAGAATCCGGTGCTGCTTGGTTCTTATGCTACTCCCGGCTTCGCTGTCTCGGTTGCCGTATTGGGCACGACAGCCTATGTGGCAGACGGTGCGGGGTTGCATAGCATCGATATTTCTAATCCCCAAAGCCAGGTGCTGCTGGGCTCTTATGCTACTCCCGACTACGCTAAATCGGTTAGCGTGGTGGGCAGCACAGCCTATGTGGCAGTCTACTGGCGAGGGTTGCAGATCATCGATGTTTCCAATCCGCAAAACCCGGTGCTGCTGGGCTCATATAATACTCCCGGTGTAGCTCGGTCAGTCACCGTAGTAGGCACCACTGCCTATTTGGTAGCCGAAGATACAGGTCTGCAGATCATCGATGTTTCTAATTCCCAGAGCCCCGTGCTACTTGGCTCTTATCCCGGCTTCGCTGTCTCGGTTAGCGTGGTGGGAACGACAGCCTATTTAGCAGACGGCGATGAAGGTCTGATGATCATCGATGTATCAAATCCCCAGAACCCCGTGCTATTGGGCTCTTATGATACTTTAGGCGAAGCCTTCTCGGTTAAAGTAGTGGGCACGACAGCCTATGTGGCAGCAGGATATGCAGGTCTGCAGATCATCGATGTCTCCGATTCCCAATACCCGGTGCTACTTGGCTCTTATGCTACTCCAATGCGCGCTTTCTCAGTTAGCGTAGTGGGCACGACAGCCTATGTGGAAGCAGGATATGCAGGACTGCAGATCATCGATGTATCCAATCCGCAGAACCCGGTGCTACTCAGTAGTATTTTGCCACACCAGACCAGCCGGATGAATACCTGCACCGTGCAAGGTGACAGGCTCTATGTCTCGGATTATTGGTGGAATGAGATCAGTATCTATGATATCATTATTCCCCAGTCTCCGGTGTTGCTTCATACCTATATCTGGAACTTAAGGACCGAGAACATCTGCGTCAGCGGTAACACCCTATATACGGCAAATGGTTTATATGGTTTGAATATCCATGACCTGAACGCAGTGGATATAGCTGATGATGTGGTGATGGCGGTTCCACTGCCCAAATTGGCAATCTATCCCAGTCCCTTCAAGGCGGAAACCAAGCTTGCCCTAAGCCTGCCTCAAGCCGAGCGGGTAAAACTGAGCCTCTACAACCTCAGGGGTCAATTGGTGCGGGACTTAAGCGACGGGTTCAAGGTTCAGGGAGAGCACAACTTCACTTGGGATGGCAAAGACAATAGCGGCAAGGATGTCCCGATGGGCATCTATCTTGTCCGCTACGACATTGGCAGGCACAAGCTTCTGAAGAAAGTAACCCGGTTTTAAGGAGGATATTTCGCAGCCCAATACGGGGCTGCCATACTCCTGATAGCAATGATTTGATGCAAGAAATCTTGCAGTTTTCTTGCATCTTTTCCGTTTATACAAACAGCAGTATAATTCCGTATCACTTTTTGGTTAAAAGACCCTTGCACGTGTCTTACTACAGAGCAAACTGGTGTGTTTTCTGCCAATTTGAGCGCACAAAAAATTGTAATCTATACCCACCCACCACCCTTTTATATGGGGCGCTGCCCCATGCCCCGATTATTCAAC
>CAZWIS010000031.1:0-30414 GCA_964634275.1 uncultured Candidatus Cloacimonadota bacterium
TCGGACAATATCTCGAATCTAAGCAAACTGCATGATTAGTCTTGCTTGCGGATAAGTCCTCCACCAAGCATAGTGTCACCATCATAAAAAACTACTGCCTGCCCAGGGGTTATTGATAGCTGATCCTCCTTGAACGTTACCAAAGCTGAATTATCTCCAAGCGGTTTGATATTGCATGGAGCCGGTTCATGCTGGAGCCTGATTCTGGCAGTAGAACCAAAATCCTCCTCAGGCGGATCGATAGATATCCAATTAATATTATCGGCAATCAGATCCGCTTTAAATAGATAGTATTTTGGTCCGACGATGATCTTGTTTTGAGCAGCATCTATTTCAAGGACATAATAGGGTTCGTTTTGTCCGGGAATACCGAGGTTTTTGCGCTGACCAATCGTGTAGTGGATCAAACCCCTGTGTGTACCCAGCTCTTTTCCATTGATATCGATAATCTTTCCTGAACGAAAAGTATCGCTCTCGAACAGGATAGAGTAATCGTCTGTTTCCAGAAAATCCTGGCTTTCCTGCTTTTCTACAAGCTCGTCGAAACCATATTTCTGTGCCAGCTTTCTGGTCTCCTCCTTGTGGAAAAAACCCAGAGGGAAAACCACTTGGGAAAGCTGTTCCTGAGAGAGGAAACTGAGGAAGTATGATTGATCCTTGCTTTTATCAACAGCTCTGAGAAGCTGATAGCGACCTTTGGCATCATCAAAGAGGACTCGAACGTAGTGTCCAGTGGCAAAAAAATCAAACTCAAGCCCCATCAAACGAGCTTTTTGGGGAAGATAGCCAAACTTCATACGTTGATTGCATATCAGGCATGGATTTGGAGTCTGACCGGCAATATATGTGTCGCAGAAATAGGATAAGACATGATCCTTGAATTCATCTTTCAGGCGGATAACATGGTGTTCTATACCCAGTTTTTCACACGCCTTGCGGGCAGCTACCAGGTCTTCCTTTTCACCGGGACCAAAGCATCCGCTTTTACTGGATTCCTTGAGGGGGATGGTCTCATCCCAGATACTCATGGTAAGGCCAATTACCTCATGACCTTGTTCCTTGAGGATCAGTGCTGCCATGGTGGAATCTATCCCACCGCTCATTCCGATTGCAATCTTGCTCATAGTAAAACCTTTTGATCTTCTGTTAGTTATTTATCATTGTATTATGGACGACTTCAGGCATGGATTTCGAGAAAACTCTCCAGGCGCAACAAGGTTCGGGGATCAATTTCGTCTGGCTGATCACCTTCCAAAGTAAGGTATGGTAAATCTATATGGCGTTTTAGTAAAATGTTATCGATCTGCAAATGGCAAAATGACTGTGTATAACTGATTATCGCCTGTACATTTCTTTTCGTCAATTCGGCTTTGATATCTTGCAAACGATCAAAAACTGTGTATGGATAAGTGTACACGAGGTATTGCATTATGATATCTGACTGGAGCGCTGGCATAGCAAATTGTCTTTGAACTTCGTTAAAAACTATATCTCCACCCAAATCCAGGATAACATCATAGAGATTCTTGTAGATCGGTGGGACACCCAGATATGCCATGCGTAACCTGGTGGGAAATGGATCCCTGGCTTGGACTTCGGTCAAAAATCTATCCAGTTTTTCTTCGTACAAATCAGGATTACCCCAAAAGTCCGATGAGTTAATCAGCCAGAAATGATTCTCCTTTCCACTGACTAATCGCTGATTCCAAGTCATTTCATCCAACATAATAAGCTTATCTCGAATCTCATCCAAGCGTTGTTTAACTTTTTGAGTAGCCGATCGATCCACTTCATAATGGGCTTCGAGCCTTGTAATCTCGTCGTTTAGAGCTGTATAAGACTTCTCTGGCGGAAAAGAAAAGTGCCAAACGGGCATTTCATCCTCGACCAGCATATTCAAGATCGAATGAGTGTTTGAACAATCCCCCTGAATGATTCCGATTACTTCATCAAGCTGGGAATTCAAGGCTGCTATGTAGTTTCCTTTGATCCAGCTACAGATAGTCCTTGGAAAGCCTTTGATTTCCGCATTTGCAATAAACTGCGCAGCATCTCCGGTCACGAAGCAATTGTTCAAATCTACCGGTATATGCCCTGCTGCGAGTATGACCTCGATCGGGAGGCTGGTGGTAAAACCGATTCTTTTAGGCTTCTTCATAGCTCAGTTCCAGATAGCGATCCTCAAGACTGTGCAGCTCTGATTTGATCGTAGCAATCTTAGCCTCGAGATCAGCCATGTTGGTTTGTAGCATCACTACAGTGGATTGATCCGTATAAGTACTGCTTTCTGATAGCTTTTGATGTACCAGGTCCAAATCCAAAATCAAATTGTGGAGTAGCTCCTGTTTGTCTATGATTTGCTTATGGACTTGTTCCAGATGCCAAGGATTGATCCTTTTCTTCTTATCCCGGACTACCGGTTCTGCTTTCGGAGGTTCTGGGACTTCAAAGCTGATGCCGATAGCAGTGTCAAGATCGGCGTCGATTTCCTCAATTGTCGTAAACAATCTTCTGTCATCCAGTTTTCTTCTAAAAACCCAATACCTCGTAGCCAATTCTCTCACGAAATAACGATCATGACTGACAAATAAAACTGTCCCCTGGTAATCCTGCAGAGCACTCAGCAAAGCATCACTCATCTCGATATCAAGATGATTGGTAGGTTCGTCCATGACCAATAGATTGGGGTTTTGGTGAATCAATACCGATAGATACAGGCGAGATTTTTCACCTCCGCTGAGGATCGATACAGTCTTATCTACATCATCTCCTCTAAACCCAAAACGGGCTAACCATGACAGAATATATCCGTTCGTGGCATCTGGAACAATCTGCCAGAGAGTGTCTTTTACCGTAAGTGATTCATCCAATGCAACATGATGCTGGTCGTAGTAGCCTATATCGAGGCTGGCACCAATCTTTAAATTCCCATCCAGAATCGGATAGTCGCCCAGCATAGTCTTGATCAAAGTAGTTTTCCCACAGCCATTTGGTCCAATAATGCAGATTCGATCCCGGTAATGAGCCATCAGGTTTATATCCTCGGCGAGTACCATATTTCCGATACCCAGCAAGGCTTCCTCGAGAACAAAAACATCGTTTCCGCTCCGGCCATTGGGGTTTATACTGAGATTGATCTTTTTTATAGCTTTTGGTTTGTTGATTATCTCTGTTTTTTGTATCTGCTTCAAACGCGACTGAGCCTGGATTGTCTTCTGCCCTGCCATGTTTCTTCGGATAAAGTCCTGTGTCTCTGCCAGCCACTTTTGTTGTCTTTGATATTGCCGTTGCTGGCTCATCAACGCTATTTCGTGAGCTTCTTTGAATGAACTGTAGTTTCCCTTGGTCACAGAGATGCTCCCATCTTCCATAAACAGGATAGAACTAACTGTATTATCCAGAAAAGCACGATCATGAGAAACTATCAGGTAGGGTTTATCCAGCTTGTTTAGATATCTCTCCAACCATGCGATCATCTCAATATCCAGATGGTTAGTCGGTTCGTCCAATATCAATAGATCATAGCGTCGTAACAAAATCGAAGCCAGGCAGATGCGCGTTTGCTCTCCACCACTGAAATCCTTGATCCGTTTGTGCCAAGTATCCACGGGAAAGTTTAGCAGGGTAAGGATATATTTCACTTCATTTTCAAATTCGAAACCTCCAAGATCCTGAAAGCGATTGATCGCTTTTTCTAAGCGACTTTCGGTACTTGGATTGTGGGACTTATGCAGTTCAGAAGAGAGAGAATCTATCTCTTCCCAAACACTTTTTACATCAGTCCTGCTGCTTTTGATATAATCAAGCATGATCAAATCGGGATCGAGCTTCATATTTTGGGGAAGGTATGCGACTTCACATTTTTTTGCGACAGCTACAGTTCCTTCGCTGGGGCTAAGAATACCTAACATGATATTGAGCAGAGTGGTCTTCCCACAGCCGTTAGCTCCTATCAAGCCAATTCGGCTGTTCCTTTCGATGGAACAAGAGATGTCTTTCAGTACATACGTTCCGGCAAATTCCATTGCTACATTGTTAATTTGAATCAAACTCATAAGCGGGGATACTTCTTGGTAGTGCTCTTGATGTCAAACACAAATTTTTCTTGTCAAAAAACCGCTGTACTTTTCTTTGTCCTTACAAGGTCGGGATGTAGCGCAGTCCGGGTAGCGTACTTGAATGGGGTTCAAGTGGTCGCAGGTTCAAATCCTGTCATCCCGACCATCCTTTTGTCATTAGCAAAAAAAGCCCTGATGCTTTTACAAGCAGCAGGGCTTTTTCTTTATCATCCTTTTATCACTATGCAGCAGGCACAGTATCTAAAGGTCGTTGATTATTCACAAATTATGGACTACTCTCCCGGTAAAGAGGTAAGAAACTCAATTCATAATCCTCTTTGAGATTATTCCCAAAAATGTCAGAAGTATCTTTGGAGATGACGAACAAGTATGAACGGTAGTTTTGCAAAGGTTTTTCTGGCTGAAATCTGTATGTCTTACTATCACCAGTGAGAAGAATCAGTGGGTACTGCTCTTTTCGATCCGAAGACAATAAGCTATACTTCACCCTTTCTTTGGGCATGATCTTGTTAAAACCAATCTCGATAATTGGAGACAGATCATTTACAGATGTACCGTTTCTGGGGCTTGCAGAAATGACAACAGGAGGGCTGGTGTCTGTTCTGTTGCTTCCATTAAACTGAATTCCTGCCCTTTTGGTAAGGTTTCCCTTCGGATCTCTCAAGTTTTCGATGATCAATTGATATCGAGAGGTGTCCTGCTCTGCTGTAATCAGATGCAGCTTATCATTTAGATGGTTTTTAATGCTGATTGCCAGAGCTTTGTTGTCCGACAAACGATAGATACTAAACTCCCCGTGTGACTTCAGTGTTTCGCTGAATACTACCTCGACTTCCCGATTTGATACTGCTCTGATACTCTTTATCTGAACCATAGTGGTATCTGCATAGCTTAGGTTTATATCTATGTTACTCAGAGCTTTCGAAGGCGATCTACTCTCAAAGTATGGCTCCCGTGAAAAATCATAACGGCCATTTTGATTCTTATCGATATAAGCCCGAATTATGTGTTCCGCAGGATTCAACCCTGAGATGGCAAAGCTGTTACCTTTGATTTCTGTACTCATAATCATTAATGAGTCCGCCGAAAGCAGATTCAGTTTGATCGCTTGTCCGATATCAGCTTCATCTTCGTATATGATGTTTCCAGAGATTCTGTAATCATTCAGTTCACCTACTCTATAGACGATGGTCTCATTCTTCTCCAGAGTATTTCCCCTGGTGTCTTTTAGCCTTGTAGTGAGTGTCACAAAGTAGTTTGTATTTTGATTGAGTTTTTCCAACAGCCTGATTTTTATGGTATTTGCATCGTAGCTGATCTTTTTGTTACCCACAGGAGGGTAGATGTATATCGCGGAAGCGATTGAAGATTTGTCCAGCGCTTTGGAGAAGCTTATCTCAATTTTACCGGATGAGATATCTCCATACTTTTCGGGGACGGATGCTATTACTACAGGCTTCTCTGTGTCTATCGGACCACCGGTAGGAGGTCTTTTACTCCCACAGGCGTATATTGCTATCATGCATGTCAGACACAATAATGCTTCAAAAACCTTTCTCATATAACCATTTCTCCGTAATCCCTGTGTGCTGCCCGCCATTTAGAACAGCTATGTATTTGCCCAATATGTCGTACTCCACGTTAACCAGATCACCAGTAATCAAAGCTGACAGATTGGAGTTTTGTAGCGTATGAGAAATCAAAGCTACAGCCAGAGAGTTTTCGTTCAATTCCGCAATGGTGAGACTCACACCATTTAGAGCAATCGAACCCTGGGCAACCAGCAAATGCTTATCAGAATGGGGATATCGAAACCACAGATAAAGAGTTTCCCCCTTTAGCTCTTTCTTGTAGAGTGGCAGAGCAGTATCGACATGACCCTGTACCCAATGTCCATCGAGTCTTTGGCCCAGTTTGAGGGCTCTTTCAAGATTAATCAGACTGCCAGGTCTCCAAGATGTGGTATTCGTTTTGCTTTGCGTTTCATTCATTACTTCGACATCAAATGAGGACGTATCATACCGGACAACCGTCAGGCAGATTCCATTGCAGGCTATACTTGCTCCCAGACCGATATCATCAAACATATATGGCCTTGCTATCCCAATTATACTGGTTTTTCCTTTGTGGGAGATGGATTTGATTTTGGCTGTTGCTTCTACTATTCCAGTAAACATAGCTATACCGAATAACGCCTTTTCCAGGCGTTTGATAGTGTCAACGAGCTGCTATATTCCAGATCCCCGCCAAACGGAATGCCAGTAGAGAGTCTCGTGATCTTTCTATCGGCTCCGGCAAGGATATCGGACAGGTAATGGATCGTAGCCTCTCCTTCGGCAGATGGTTTTAGAGCCAGAATCAGTTCCTTGGGGGGACGGTTATTGATACGTTCCATCAATTCGGATATATGTATCTGCTCCGGGCCATAGCCATCCAGCGGGGAAAGCAGATGCCCAAGTACAAAGTAGCGCCCATTGTAATCATTCATGTTCTCAATCAGAAACACGTCTGCTGTATTTTCCACGATGCAAATCTCTTCGTCATTACGTTCACGGGAGCTGCAGATAGGACAGGGATCGGATTCAGAAAGCATAAAACACGATCCACACTCACAGAAAATATCAGCACTTTCCTTGATGATATCGGCCAGTTCTATAGCAAATGATTTCTCTTTACTGATCAAATGCCAGGCAAGTCGTTGAGCGCTCTTCCTGCCTATCCCCGGAAAACGGCAAAGGGCATTTACCAAGCGTTCAAAACTGGCAAATAGAACCATTAAAACATACCCGGTATCTTGAGTCCGCCTGTGAGTTTCCCCATCATATCTGCTGAGGTAGAGGCGACTTTTTCCTGCACATCCTGAAATGCTGCAAGAATGAGGTCTTCAAGCATTTCTACATCATCAGGGTCTACTGCCTGAGGATCGATCTTGATACTTTTTATTTCGTATTTGCCATTCATTTGTACTTTGACCATTCCACCGCCAGAGCTTGCTTCAAATATCTGATTTTCCAGATCTTCTTGTTGTTTCATCATTTCTTGTTGCATGCGTTGTGCCTGTTTCATCAGGTCTTTCATGTTTTTACCACCAGGTAACATATTGTTCTCCTATAATTTATTAAGTTTGCGGGCAAATATTCTTAGCGGGTATCCCATTTTTCGATTAGCTGGTATAGCCGTTCTATCTGGATCGGCTTTTCCAGGAAATCATCCATCCCTGCTTTTGTGCATAGATTCATATCCTCTTTTAGCACAGATGCGGTCAAGGCTATCACTGGGATGTGTTTTATCTCATCGTCGGATTTGATAATCTTTGTAGCCTCCAGACCACTCATCACAGGCATGTGAATATCCATAAGAACCAGATTGGTATCTTTGTTTTTCTTTAGCGTATCTACGGCTATCTTTCCATTCTCCGCAAATAGCAGTTCATAGTTTTGGGCTTCGAGCAGCTTTCCAATCAGCATCCGGTTAATTTTGTTATCCTCGGCTATTAGAATCTTGATCGTCGAACTTTTTTGCGGTGCTGCTACGATTTTTAGAGCTTCCAGACCTACTGCTTTTTTCGTAGGGATATTGACACTAAACATAGTGCCTCCACTCTTGTTACTTTGTACATTGATTGTTCCTCCAAGTATCTTTATTATCCTCGAACTGAGCCCTAATCCCATTCCGAGGCCGCTATAGCGCCTTGTAATACTGTTGTCAGCCTGCTCGAATATTTCAAAAATAGAATTCAACTTTTCCGGATGAATCCCTATTCCTGTATCTTCCACAATAAACTGAAGCATGATATGCTCCTGATCTATTATGCTGTAGTCGCAGGATAATTCTATCTTTCCGGCTTCTGTGAACTTAACGGCATTTGACAATAGGCTGTTCATAACCCTGTTTACTTTGTCAATATCTATCAAAATCAATGGTATTTCTTCGTTTAGCCGGAACACTGGATTGATTTTCTTTGATGCTATGATGGGCTTGTATTGTTGCCATAACTTCATAAGCATCTGATTTATCGAACATTCGCTCAGGTTAATCTGCGTTTTTCCTATTTCCAGATTTGACAGCTCAAGTACATCGTTTATCAGCGATAACAGCTTCTGCCCACTATCGAAAATAACGTTGGCAAAATCTATCTGTTCCGGAGTCAAATCACTATTACGCAGCATCTGAGAGAAGCCCATTATCGCATTCATTGGAGTCCTGATCTCGTGGCTCATATTTGCAAGAAAGGCACTTTTTGCCCGGTTTGCCTTCTCTGCGGCTTCTTTTGTTTCCCTCAGATCGGACAGAGTACTGGAACGCATTACAGCGCTGCCAATACTATCACCAATTGTAGTAAGCAACGATACATGCTCGGTATTGAGATGATGCTCTCTTTTCTGGCTAAAGATGCACAATATCCCCCAGAGATCAGCATCGGATCTTATCGGTAACATCACTGCCTGGAATACATCAGCCAAAAAGACATGTTCGTTGCAATCAATGAAATCTGCTTGATTCACAATTACTGGCTCGTTAGCTTTCAAAGCGGAATACCAGACGGGTGAATAGCTATTCCAATATTTGAGAAAGAACTCCGCGAAGTCGTCGTCTGCCACAAACTCAAATAATGAAAATGTATCTGTAATAGCATTGTCCTTATGCTGGCGACTGATGATCAAAGCCTGATCGTATCCAGTCGATTGCAACATCAAGGATAGTGCCTCTTTGACTACCGATTCGATGTTTTTTGCAGAAACCAACATGTTTGATATCTTGCTGTTGACTTCCAGGATCACTTTTTGCCTATGCTGATTTGCCGTTTGTTTTTGTTTTTCGTAATAGTGAGATAGTATATCTGCAACAGCAGTGAGAAATGAGCGGTAATCATCCAGCATAAAAGAAGTTTTGGTGCTTTTCAGAATGTTTATAAATCCAAAGATTGTGCCGTTTATCACGATCGGAATATTTATATTGGTATGGGTCGATTTCAAGGCGTGGTTGGGAACATCCGATATCACGATTTCTCCCTGTGTAAGCCTATCTATTAGTTCAGGATGCGTCTTGCAAATGAAACCCTGACACAAGCTTTTCAGCAGTTTATCCTTCCCTATATTGGTAATACAGACAGCTATCTCTTCACCCCCAGGATCCGGTACAACGTGGAATATCTGCAGGAACTCGCCATTTACCAGTCTCAACAGCGAGTTTAGTGCAGATTGATAATCTCCATATTGCAGCAGATATTTGGTGAAAGCGGAAAGCTCTGTCTCCATCCTCAGTTTATGCTTTATATCCTGTCTGTCGAGTTCCTGATTTGTCACATCATGGATTATCCCATCCAATCGAATGACATTCCCTTTATGATCGTATATCTTTTGTATTATCTCGTTTACCCACAAGGTATTTCCATTCTTATGAGCAATCCTGTAGTTCAGACTCACGGTATTGTCTGTATCGAGCTTTTTCATCTCGATGGCTACAGAATCCCGATCCGCGACCATAATGTAGTCTCTCCACGAATCTGTTTGATGCAGTAGTTCCTCTGGTGCTTTACCAATAATACTACTACAGGATGGCGAGATAAACTCAAGCTGCATATTTGTCGGATCAGCAGACCATATAACATCAAGCACAAAGCTTAGGATACTTTCATAACGTAATCGACTCTCAAGAAGCGCATGGTTTATCTTTACATAATGTCTGTATCTTCTGGCACGGGATGTGACTATCCGAGTTAGGTTTACAGGTGTAACAGGCTTGATGATATAATCATCTGCACCCAGATCGAATGCTGAAAGACGGAGTTCAAAATCTGATTCCCCAGTTAAAAACACAATAGGAACACTCAAGAAATCCATATCCTGCCGAATTATTTTCGCCAGCTCAAATCCATTACAATCCGGCATGTTCATATCCATCAGAATCAGATCAGGATTGATCAGCTTGAGAGTTTTCAGGGTCTTTAGCGGTTCATTTACTTCGTATACATCCATCCCGGCGTTCTGTAAGACAAGCTTGTAATACGATAGGATAATTTCATCGTCATCTACTATCATAATCTGAAGCGGTGGTTCAGACTCAGGATTAATAACAATATTGAGAATTTGTACCAAATGATCCAAATTCACCGGTTTGATTAGATAATAGTCTGCCCCACATCGTATAGCTCTGAGCCGGGCATCCAAATCATCGCGAACAGAGACAAATATCACATTCACCGTATCCGAGAAACTTCGTTTATATTCCTCGATTATTGCTGCGCCCGCCATTTCATCCTGGTCAAATACCATATCCATCAGGATTACTGAAGGCAGTTCTGTATCTGACTGTTGATTTGATATTATGTCTTTCGAATTGTTAAATACTTTTACTCTATAACCTTCGGTCTCAAGCTGCATGGCAAGCTTCTGCGAGTACAGCGTATCATCATCAACAATGTAGATCAGTTGCTTCTTGTTTTCGGAAACTGATGATGCCTTACCATAACGTATTGCAGATTCACTGGGTATCTCCATCTCGCTGAGTAGCTTGAGGATGAGAAGATTTATCTGCCTGAGGTGTTCTTCGTTCAAAGTAGTCTCACAGGAGTTTATTCGCTTGAATATCCCTTCCAGAATTCTCGCTTGGGATGTAATCCTTTCAAAACCAAAAGTCGCTCCAGTCCCTGTCAAATTGTGCATCAAACTATAAAGCTTGCCTATTACTTCGGATGCACCCCTCTTGCTGTCAACTGCCGACCACAATTCTTGAATCTGAACCTTCTTGTTTTGAAGATTGATCAGATACTCTTGCCTCAGTTCGTTTACACGCTGCAAGAATCCGGAATCTTTATTATTTGTTGAACTCAAGTTTACTCCAAATCTCAGCTATTTGAGCTGATATAGTCATCGGATCGAATGGTTTTGGGATCAATGCTACTGAACCTAGCTTTAGATATGATTCCACCTCATGCTGTTGAACTTTGGCAGTCATAAATATGACAGGAATAGAACTGGTAACTGGGTTTTCATGGAGCAATTCAAAGGTTTGTACCCCATTGATACCCGGCATCATCATATCAAGGAGAATCAGATCTGGAGGGTTTTTTGTGGCAAGGTCATAGCCCTCCTGGCCTGTAAAAGCTCCCATCACATCATATCCCCCGACCAATTCGAGGGCAGATCGAACGATTTCCTGGATGTCGGGTTCGTCTTCGATTAGTAGTATCAGCTTTAGTTCTTTCATTTTTATCTATCCACTATGCTTTATTTTCCAGATATTATTCTTTGGATCATACTTACCAGTTCATCATTACTGGTTTTGGATTTAACCAAAGCACCGGCTATATCTTCGTTGATGCTTTTGGGGGTATCGAATGCGGAAAAGACCAGAACCGGAATGGAGTCTTTTCCTGTCTGCTTCAAATAAGGGATAATCTGCAAGCCACTACCATCCGGCAAGCTCAGATCCAACAGAATCAGCTTGTAATCTCTTTCTTTGATTAGCTGCTTTGCCTCTGATATTGTTTTTGCAGAGACCAGTTCAGCTTTACCCAATAATAGCTGTTCCAAAATATGGATATTATCTTCATCATCTTCTATATACAGAATCTGATCTGATCCTGAAATGGTTTGTGACATGGTTTTCGTGACAGCTCTTTGTAACCGCTCCATATCAATGGGCTTGGAAATCCAGTCAATAATTCCAAAACCTCCATGAAGTTCATCCTGTTTTTTATCCGCCACAGCAGAAACTACGATAATCGGTATGTTTGCCGTTATGGGATCAGCTCGCAGCTCTTGAATCAGAGATATTCCCTGCTGATTGGGTAACAGCAGATCAAGCGACAAGAGCGAATAATCCGTCGTTTGCATCTTTAGTTTGGCATCTTCAGCACTATAGGCAATATCGGATTCGTATCCGGCATTTTTCAGGACAATACTGATCAAAGTGGCAATATCCACATCATCTTCGATAATAAGTATCTTTGGTGCGGAGGACGATGTGTTAACTTCTGGGTTTAGTCCGATTGGGGTTCTATAAATAGGCAGGTCAACGATAAACTTCGTGCCTTTACCAACTGTGGATTCGAAATCTATTCGTCCCCCAAACTTCTCCACGATTGCTTTTGTAATGGAAAGTCCCAATCCTGTTCCCCCTTTGGAACGCGTATCGGACGAATCAACCTGGGCAAACTTCTTGAACATCATGTCTCTAAACTCGTTTGGAATCCCAATTCCATAATCCTGAACCGTCAGCCTCAGATTTCTCTCATCCAAAAGACTCATTTCGATATCAATTGAAGACCCCGAGGGAGAAAACTTGCATGCATTCGAAAGCAGGTTGTTCAATACTTGCTCGAACCTATCCGAATCAAGAATAGCTGTAACTCCTGTCAGCTGGTTTTTGAGGATAATCTTTACATTATACTGGTTTGCGTAGCTTTCCATCATTTTTATACTTCGTTCAATTTCCGGGACAAGCTCTACCTTCTGCATGTGAAATTCCATCGCTCCAGCCTCGATCTTTTCAATATCGAGGATATCGTTGATGAGTCGGATCAACCTTTCACTGTTTGTATAAGCTATCTCTACCAGCTTTTGGGCATGGGCAGGAATATCTCCCGACACCCCACCTTTGATCAAACCCAATGAACCCCTAATAGACGTCAAAGGAGTTCTTAACTCGTGGCTGACGGTGGATATAAACTCATTTTTCATCCTTTCGGATTTCTTGCGTTCTGTAATGTCTGTAGCGATAAACAGATATCCGATGATCTCATCATTGTTCGATTTTATCACATTACAGCGAACCAAGCATGGAATTGAGAGACCCTGCCTGACTTTTAGCTCTACTTCTCCCGACCAGCTTTTACTGTCCTGCAATGCTTGCTTTAGCTCTTGCATTTTTTGCAGATCTGGAATCATCTTCTCCAAAGGATTAAGCTGCTTTGATATCTCTTTGTCTGTGAGATGATAATAAGCCTGATTCGCAAATATTAACCGATAGTCGGTTTGGGTGATCAATACCAGATCGTTTGCATTATTGACTGCCATCTTGATCCTGGCAAGATTTATCTCCTCATTTCGTATTGCCCTGATCAGGTTCAGAAAGCTAAAAACCGTGACCAAGAATATGATGAGAAATATTACTGATAGAATCACGCTGACAAAACGTATCTCAGCCAGTACCCCTGATCTTTCCTTGGCATATACCAATCCATAGTTCGATGTCAGGATATTGAATGTGTTGTAAGCGAGTGAAATCCTTACATTTTTGCTTCCAACCTGCAAAACAGCATTATAATCCGTCACAAACGGCTGTTGCGAAGCATGCTCGATTACTGAGGGATCTGCGAAGCTTACTATCTCGTCTTCATCGAAGATCGGACTATAGCTAAACGCCTTTTTAATCGCATTCTGGTCTATAAACAAGATCCAGGTTGATTTATCCAAACCCTCTTTGTCCAATTCGGTAAAAATATAACGATTGATATTGAGGACGAAGCGTATATTAGCTATCAATCGATCATTATTATCAAAAACGGGATAGGTTAAAATGATTCCCGATTCAGACTGGATTCGTTCTTTGGATTGCTGTAACGGTTCACGGTTTGGTTGGCGGCTCGAGATCACATACTTCTGTTGCCCATCACCATACACATAGCGGTGATAGTTTGAATCCTTCACATGGATTTCTTCGATGATATGCTTGTACTTGGTATAAAACCTTTTAATCTCCCAATACGCTTCTGGATCAATGGTGTCGGATTTGACAATCTGAAGGTAGTCCTGCCTCAGTACAAAGTATTCCGCTTCTTCGGGAAACCCGTCTATGTAGCTCTTTATCTTATTGGTCTGATGCACAGAACGCTTTAACAACAAGTCCGTATTGTCCTTGATACGCTTGGAAATCATATCTTGAATCAAAAATGATCCTACAATAATCAACAGGAAAACGACCAGTACCGAACCAATAATGTATTTGTTCATCAAAATTACTTTTGCCATGCTAATGTCCCTGTTTAAGCATTTCTAATCCTATCAAAACGAAACTTGAACCTTTTGATTCCTTCAAAAATCGTTCGTGCCAATCTATCTTGATACTCGTCATTGGCTAATAGTGCCTCTTCCACTGGGTTGGACAGGAAGCCCAGTTCCAGCAGAACCGCAGGCATAAAGGCACCCCGCAGAACGTAGAAATTTGCCTGTTTTACTCCACGATCGATCCCCTTTGCCCCTGCCACCAGATTCAATTGGATTTGAGTCGCCAAGTTGTTGCTACCCTCCAAATGCTCCGCCTGCAAAATATCAGAAAGAATAATAGCCAAATCGTCATACTTCGCAGCAGCTTGTTTTCCACCTTCGTATATCTCTACTACAGAGTTTTCCAGAGCTTCCACAGCCCTTGCCTCCGTAGTCCTTGCAGTCGAAAGGTAATATGTTTCTATGCCTTTGCTCTCTCTGCTTTTGGAGGCATTGGCATGAACAGAGATAAACAGATCCGCCCGATTATCGTTTGCAAACTTCGTCCTATCCTGCAAGGAGACAAAACGATCATCACTACGGGTCATCAGTACCTTGATATCCAGTTCCTGTTCCAGCAGTTTTTTTAGTTTCAGGCTAACCGCCAGATTTACATCCTTTTCTCTGGTTCCCTTTTTACCCACAGCACCGGGATCTTTGCCTCCGTGTCCGGGATCCAACACAATAGTTTTGATGGATCGATCCTCGGGAATTGGAACATGCAAATCCCTCCCCTGCATCTTGAACTTGTCAAAATGTAGAGGTAATGCCTCTGTTATGAAGGTCGATGGCAGGTAAAACTTCGATCCCTGGCGTCGAAGCGGATAATGCATGTTAAAATCGTTCGCTTTGAATGAATAGAAGGAAGAATTAAGCAGAAATATGAATTGCTCTCCATTGAGATAAAACAAAATGCGTTGATCGGAGCGTTCTTCCCTGATGATAGACTTGAAGATTACTCCGATCGCTTCCATATCGACATAATTGATCCCATTTATCGGAGTATATGCCAGCTTTTGCGTACCAACAGATTTCGTACCTGATTTTAGCACAACATTCAGATTTGCAAGCAACGAAGTAGTTAACATCAGAATAATGGTAATACATAGCAATCTGAAATACTTTCTATCTGGCATATCTTTCCTCACATAACTTTTTAAAATCTGGTGTCCAGTCGGCATTACTACTCAATTCCTGTACAAATACGTTTTCAAACCCAAGCTGTTCCACACATCGTACTACGCTCTCATACTCACTTTCAGATATTCCTCTGGAAAGTTCTGTATATTTATGTGCTTTGTGAGCAGGATAATACTGAGCCATGATACTAAGGGACACACCCGTCCCCAGTTCGTCACAAATCCATCGCAGGCTTTCGTTTATCCCACCCAATCCATTGGGTAATACAAGCAAACGGATTATCAGTCCACGAGTGGCGATCCCTTCGCTATCTGTATGCAAGTTTCCTACCTGTTTGTACATTTCTTTTATGGCATTTCGTGCCACTGGGGGATAGTCCTCTACCAAAGAGTATTTCTTGCTATATATCCTATGGGCATATTTGAGGTCTGGCAGATAGACATCTACCAAACCATCCAGCTTTTGGAGCATCTCCACATGTTCATAGCCGTTGCTGTTCCATACCACAGGTACGCCGAGGCTATTTGCTTTGGCTTTGTTTAGTGCCCTGATCAATTGAACACTGTAATGACTGGGAGTAACGAGGTTTATATTGTGTGCCCCTTGTTCTACCAGATCGTTCATGATATGTATCAGCTCGTCTTCGGAGACGTAATCCCCCCATCCTTCACTGCTGATGCGATAGTTTTGACAAAACGCACATCTCAGATTGCAGTGGGAAAAGAATATTGTACCACTCCCCCGTGAACCGCTGAGAACAGGTTCTTCACCATAATGCAATTGATGAAGATTTACTTTGATCCGGTTATCTGCATTACAGAACCCCACGTGTTGATAACGATCTACATTACAATTACGTGGACAAGCCTTACAAGCCCTGAGTTCCGGGTAATCCTGCTCCATCATCTCACAGCTTAAAAGCTCCCGGAAGTAATGTTTCCAGATCTGTGTATTCGATTGAGTTGTGATTTGCATAAGCTACAGGTATTTTGGGATTGAACTCGGACAAAACCTGGCGGCAAGCGCCACAGGGCGGAAACATCACGTCGGAATCGACGTAAATAGCTATTGCCTCAAAGTCCTGATACCCTTCACTGACAGCTTTGAAGATAGCAGTTCTCTCTGCACAAATCGTCAGTGAATACGATGCGTTTTCGATGTTACATCCGCAAAACACTTTTCCATCCGAACACAGAACTGCTGATCCCACTTTGAATCCTGAATAGGGTGAATATGCCCTTTCAGCCGCATCTTTTGCCTTCTCAATAAGTGATCGTAATATTCCCTTCATCTTCAGTCCTTAGCTTAATAGAGCCAAAAGCATCCCTCCAGCTATCACAGATGCTATTTGTCCACCTACGTTTATACTTACTGCAGGCATCAGTAAAAAATTGAACGGATCTTCCTTTTGTCCCATTTGGTGGATTACCCGGGCTGACATCGGAAAAGCTGAAATCCCGCAAGCACCCACCATCGGATTGATCTTTTTCTTCATAAACAAGTTCAACAATTTCGCAAACAACACGCCTCCTGCTGTATCAAAGACAAACGCAATCAAGCCCAAACCTATGATCATCAGGGTTTGTGGTCGGATAAACAGCTCTCCCTGCATCGTTGAGGCTATTGTAATCCCCAGCAGAATGGTCACGATATTCCCCAGCTCTTTTTGTGCACTATTGGACAAACTCTCCAACACTCCACATTCCCGGAGCAGATTGCCAAACATCAGAAACCCGATCAACGCTATGGATGCGGGTACAAATAGTCCGGCTATTATGGTAATCGCAATTGGGAAGATGATCTTCACCTTCTTCGAGACATCCCCCGCATGGTAGTCCATGTGAATTTTGCGTTCTTCTTTGGTCGTCAATAATCTAATGACTGGAGGCTGGATCAGCGGAACCAACGCCATGTATGAATATGCTGCCACGGAAATCGGACCCAGTAGATTCTGGGCAAAACGGTTTGCGACATAAATTGCCGTTGGGCCATCCGCTGCACCTATTACTCCTATGGCGGCAGCTTCTTTGAGGTTGAATCCCAATAGAACCGCACCTACAAGGGTTACAAATATCCCGAACTGCGCGGCTGCCCCAAATAACAACATAAAGGGATTTTTCAACAATGGAGTAAAATCTATCATCGCACCGATAGCTATGAAGATCAAAAGTGGGAATAGCTCCGTAGCAATCCCTGCCCGAAAGAGAACCGTTAGCGGACCATGCTCTCCAATTGCTGCAGAAAGCGGAATGTTGGCCAAAATAGTGCCAAAGCCAATAGGGAGCAACAAAGCCGGCTCATATTTGCGGTTTATAGCAAGCCAGATCAGTATTAAGCCCACTGCCAGCATGATCGCCTGCTTGTAGTCAAGGGTACTGATTCCATCAAATAGCGTTATCATTTTACCTCTACCTTTACTTCTGGACATCAAAATAGTATAGCAAGATGCCTGTCAATCCTTTTTTCGAGCGTTTTTGTTCAGAAAAAAAACTTGATCTTGATCACCTGAATTTTGTAGGATCGGAATCCTACACTACCTGTCAATCTGTAGGATCGGAATACTACGCTACATGTCAACTGGGTAGGATCGGAATCCTACGCAAGGTGTCAACAACAATTAAGCAACCCAATAGCACAACTGTCAACAACAATTAGGATGTGTCAACCTTGTAGTCAAGCGTATATCAAGCCTATATCAAGCCTATATCAAGCGTATTCACGAATACACTTGATATAGGTGTGATATCCACCAAATATGGGTTATTGTAGCGGAGGATTCCGATCCTCCCAAAACGTAGCTTTGGTTCGCGGAGAAAATACGCGGATTGTCGCAGAATTTATTCACAATACTCATTTAGTCGCTTTCCCCGCGGAGGCCGGGATCCAGCCCACTTAAAAGACTATAAATGTACACTATAGCCTGATGAGTTTATGAAAAATATTCAGTCTGGACCCCCTCCTCCGAGGGTATGACGATAGATAGTTGCGTTGCTTTACTCCGTAGCTTTGGAAAGCTACGCTACTGTAGCTGAGGATTCCGATCCTCCGAAAACGCGTGTCTTTGCAATGATACTATTGCACTTAGCATAACTGTGGTATAGGCCAGAGCCTCATACAAACAAGGGGTGGGGGCATGGGGCAGCGCCCCATACAATAAGGGTGGTGGGTGGGTATAGATAACTGTTTTTGTCCGCTCAGATAAGCAGAAAACATACCGGTTTGCTTTACGGGAAGACACGTGCAACGGTCTTTACGTAGCTTTGGAAAGCTACGCTACTTATCTTCGTAGCTTCGGAAAGCTACACTACTTATCTTTGTAGCTTCGGAAAGCTAAGCTACTTATCTTCGTAGCTTTGGAAAGCTACGCTACAGGACAATAAAAACGGTCGTTCCGGCAAAAGCAGGAACGACCGATAGCACTATGTTATATTCTTTAACGTTTATTATTTATCTTTCAGGGCGGCAATGGCAGCAGCTACTCTGGCGATGGGTACACGGAACGGCGAGCAGCTTACATAGTTCATACCGACGATATGACAAAACTCGACTGAACTGGGTTCTCCGCCGTGTTCGCCACAGATACCGACCTTGAGGTTTGGTCTGGTCTTGCGTCCACGCTCGGTACCCATAAGTACGAGCTGTCCCACGCCTTCACGATCCAAAATTTGGAAAGGATCGCTCTTGAGCAAATTCTTGCTCAGATATACGGGTAGGAATCTACCAGAATCGTCACGCGAATAGCCAAATGTCATCTGTGTCAGGTCGTTTGTACCAAAAGAGAAGAACTCGGCATTCTCGGCGATTTTGTCTGCGATCAAGGCAGCTCTGGGTATTTCTATCATCGTTCCGACGAGGTATTCAATTCTGTCATTACGTTCGGCAAAAACCTTCTCTGCGGTAGTGCGGATGATTTGTTCCTGAAGTTTGAACTCGGCATCAGTACCAATAAGCGGGACCATAATCTCGGGAATTGCTACTATTCCTTTTTTCTTCACGTTCAAAGCTGCTTCGATGATTGCACGAGCCTGCATTTCGGTGATTTCCGGGTATGTATTTCCCAGCCTGCAACCACGATGCCCCAGCATAGGGTTAAACTCATGCAGGGAATCTACGCGGGCTTTTACCTTGGAGGGATCTATGCCCAGCTCTTTTGCCATCTCAGCCTGGTTTTCCACCTCGTGAGGTACAAACTCATGCAGAGGAGGATCCAAGAGTCTGACTGTAACTGGGAAGCCATTCATAGCTTCGAATATCCCTTCAAAATCTTCTCTCTGCATTGGGAGTAATTTATCCAGGGCTTTTCTACGACCAGCTTCATCATCTGCCAGAATCATTTCACGCATCGCTTTGATGCGGACGCCTTCAAAAAACATGTGTTCAGTACGGCAAAGGCCGATACCTTCAGCACCAAAACCACGGGCTACTCTGGCATCATTCGGAGTATCTGCATTGGTTCTTACTTTCATCCGGGTGTACTTGGCAGCAAGATCCATTATGGCTCCAAAATCTCCACTAAGCTCTGGATCCTGAGTATCCAGCTTACCATCATATACTTGACCGGTAGTACCATTCAAAGATATCCAGTCACCTTCCTTGTAAACTTTGCCGTCAACAGTCATGGTACGTGCTTTGTAATCGATTACGAGTGCTCCCGCTCCGGATACACAGCATTTACCCATACCCCTGGCAACCACTGCAGCATGAGAAGTCATCCCACCACGGGCTGTCAGGATACCTTTGGCAACGTTCATCCCGCGCAAATCTTCGGGAGAGGTTTCGATACGAACCAGGATAATCCTCTTACCTTGCTCAAACCATACTTCAGCTTCATCAGCAAAAAAGACGATCTGACCGGTAGCAGCTCCAGGAGATGCCGGAAGACCCTGGGTAATAGTCTTTGCCTTTGCCAGGGCATCCTTTGTGAAAACAGGATGCAGTAACTCGTCGAGTTTACCCGGTTCCATTCTCATCAGAGCTTCCTGCTCGGTCAGCTTACCTTCACGGAATAGATCCATGGCAATTTTGACCATTGCAAAACCGGTACGCTTGCCATTTCTGGTTTGAAGCATCCACAGTTTTCCGTCCTGAATAGTGAATTCTATATCCTGCATGTCATTGGCATGCTCTTCGAGTTTTCTCTGGGTAGCATGAAGCTCCTTGTAAACAGAGGGCATGGTTTCTTCGAGGGATGGGAAATTGGTCTTGCGCTCTTCTTCTGACACGCCGGCAAGGGCTGCCCAACGTTGTGACCCGAGAAGTGTAATCTGCTGGGGTGTGCGAATACCGGCTACAACATCTTCTCCCTGAGCATTTATCAAATATTCACCATTGAATACGTTTTCACCGGTGGCAGCATCACGTGTGAAAGCTACGCCGGTCGCACTGGTATCTCCCATATTGCCAAACACCATGGCTTGGACGTTTACAGCAGTACCCCATTCTTCGGGAATATTATTCAAAGCACGATAAAATACGGCACGATCGTTGTTCCAGCTATTGAACACAGCAAATACTGAACCCCAAAGCTGTTCCCATGGATCGCTGGGGAAATCGTGACCTGTACTTTCTTTGACGGCTTTCTTGAACAGACTTACCAGGTTTTTCAGATCCTCAGTACTCAGATCGAGATCGTTTGTGATACCCTTTTCGGCTTTGACCTTGTGGATAATCACTTCAAATGGATCTTCCTCTTCCTTGGAAGTCGGTTTCAGACCCAAAACCACATCGCCATACATCTGCACAAAGCGTCTATAGGAATCCCAGGCAAAGCGTTCATTGCCGGTTTTTTTGATTATTCCAAGGACTGCGTCATCATTCATTCCGAGATTCAGAATGGTATCCATCATGCCAGGCATAGATGCACGAGCTCCTGAACGTACGGATAAAAGCAGTGGATTTTCATTTGAGCCAAACTGCATGCCCATGATTTGTTCAAGTGATGTGACAGCAGTACGAACTTCAGAAGTCAGAAGCTCACGGACTTTGGCTTCGCCCAGTTTGTTGTATTCGGTGCAGACATCAGTAGTAATAGTAAATCCAGGGGGTACCGGAAGTCCTATAAGATTCATTTCGGCAAGATTTGCACCCTTTCCACCGAGAAGATTTTTCATACCTGCTTTACCTTCAGCTTTTCCATCGCCAAACAGGTAAACTCTTTTTGGATCAGTCATTTATCCTCCACTAATATTTTCATTTGTTAGCATTCGAAGACGCAAGGTCTCAGAGATAGTCATTTTGTCAATAACTATGTTTAAGACCCTTGAATAATCGGGGTATGGAGCTTGCGCCCCATTCAAAAAGGGTGGTATGTGGGTATAGATAGCTGTTTTTGTATGCTCAGATAGACTGAAAACACACCGAGTTGCTTTACAGGAAAACACGTGCAACGGTCTTAACTAAATATTCATCTACTTGAGGACTATCATTTTTTTGATGATACTTTTACCATCAATACTGAGCCGAACCAGATGGACTCCACTCTTGCAGTTTTTGAGGTTTGCTGCCTCGATTGGGATTGTGTTTGTCCCCTTGATAGCCTTTACCTGTTCGCGGTGCAACAACTGACCTTTGAGGTTGTATATCTCCAAAGATGCTGTAGTGATTGGCTTATCATAATCAAAGCTCAAGCTTGCAGAGCCGAGCACCGGATTGGGGTGAATGGTGGCATTGAAGACCAACTCGGGGGCGATATTGTCCGATACCGATACCAGAGTAACTTCCGCCGTTTCACTGGGGGCAGAGTAATGATCTCCATCATATATTGCCAGGAGATAAAAGCTATAGTTTCCTGCTGGTAATGGACTATATACAAATTCCGTTGTAGCCCCACTGACGACCAGATCGAAGGATCCATTCAAGTAAATGTGATAACAGATTGGATTCAAGTATTGGTATGCTTGTTGCCAGTTAAGCTGGATTCCTCCCCCATCAAGAAGAGTGGCAGAAACATTTACAGGCGCGGGATAAAGCATTCCGAGGCTACCGTTATGATTCAAACGCATACCATAAAGATCATTATTGGAAGTACCCTCTTCCCATACAAGAACTATCCATTCATCCGGATTCTTATCCAAATCATAATGAAGCTTGTTCGTGCCATTTGTAGCGACTCCAACCGTTGCAGACTCCCAAACAGTCTGACCATTTGCCCGGTAACAGCTTGCCAGTACATTCGTATTCATATCACTGTTTGGGATTGTACCTCGTTCAAAAATACAAACTGCGCCATAGGAAGTTAGATACGCTGCGATTGGATATGCACCATACTGGCTGAGGTCATACATTGGCTGTCCCTGATCACCCCATTGTCTGTTACCCTGAAAATCCAGCAACTGCCGATTCATCCCCATACTCGTTTGACCGGAATTGGTAGTTTTGTAGAAAGCAAAAACCCTGTGTCCCGAAGGATCTACTGCAATTTTGGGATAGTATTGCTGGTTCGCGGTATCGGTAGAAATCATGGCTCCATTATCTGGCATGGTTGTATTGCCATCAATGTCCACACGCTGGATATACACTTCGTTTATGTTATCCGAATTGCGGTCGTCATACCAGGCTATGACTGCTCCACCATAACCATCGGACTCGTAGGCTAATACCTGCTGCCAGGCACTGATGCCCCCTGCTTGACTCACTATGGTGTTCCATAGCATCGTTCCTTCAGGATTGATCTTTGCCATATACAGGTGCCTGGTCGGAGCCCAAAAAGGACCGCTATCATTGTAATATTTCAGAATAATGTTGTCTCCATCACTCTGAACTATCTGTGGCCAGGTATAGCTACTACTCGCCGAACTAAGTGTAATACCATCTTCCCCCCAGAGCTTTTGCCCGGTATGGCTTAATCTGTGTAAAACAATACTTGTGGTGTTTCCCATTTTTTGCCATGCTATATAGGCGCTGTTGTCGATTGAATTAAAGACAGTAGGTGACATATTGGCAAAATCGGGATTTGTGTCATAGGAAAGCGCAATCCCATCCGGCTGCCAGAGTAGAATGCCCTGGGGACTCACTTTGTAAACAAATACATTGTTTACTCCGGCATTTCTGATGTCCTGAAAAACGATCAAGGCATTACCAGCTTGATCTACAGTCATATCCCAATCCGTTAGCCAGGTCATCTGAGGCTGAGAGCTTACCAGCACTCCCAAAGGATCTGTCCATTGAGGAATTCCGGCTGCATTGAACAACTGAAGATACACTGCATATCCCCCACTCTGGTTATCAAACCTGCATATATAGGTATTTCCATTGGGGGTGATAGCAACTTTTGGCAATACCTGTTCTCCCGTAAAACCCGCTATTAGATTTGGCTGAGAGGAATCTATACTCCACTGGGCTGATAACCCAAGGACCAATAAGACAAGCAACAACAAAGTTAAGAACTTTTTCATGACACACCTCTTATCATCTGATTGGTGGTATTGTACTTGCTGCCAATATGGAGTCAAGGAAAATAATTAGTAGACACTGCACGTGTTAATACATAAAAAAAACGTGGTATTCGCAAACATCTCCATGTCATTCCATATCTTTCAGTAATTCGGATACAGCTTTTTCCAATTGTACATCAAGTCCGTTGATGACATGCGGGGGTGTTTGCTCTATGACTATATCTGGTTGCACTCCCATTCCATCCATATCTGATAGTATACTGGGGGATGTAAATACTCCCTGCATCGGTGTTAGGAGTACTGATCCATCAATAAGAGAAGTCTGCCCTGTGCCAATAACAGCCCCTTGAGTACAAACACCTATTATTTGTCCTAGATGCCTCCTTCTAAAAATATGCGCAAAAGCTTCGGTTGCAGAAGCGCAGTTTTGATTAATCAGAAGTACTTTGGGTATCGCAAATGCATTCACGGGCTCACCCCAATAGCCATAATCAAGTGATGCCGAGACTTGATACAGCTCTGTTTGTCTCAACAATTCATCAAGTATCCTATAATGAGTCCATCCCCCACCATTGTCTCTTACATCTATGATAAGAGCTTGGTTTATATTCTTTGCATCGGCTAATTCTTTCTGAAAGTTCTCGAATCCCTCATCGTTCATACCCTTGATATGGATGTACCCAATCTTACCCTGGGACAGAGAGTTTACCATGATTTTACGTGTATTGATTTTATCCCGATATTGTAGATCTAAAAACTCAGCGTAAGTCAACCCTGTTATTTCTCCTCTGATAATGTTTCCGTTTTGTAGCATGGAGAATCTAATCTGTTCACCGATCGCATCCGTTAGGTAGGGATGAAGATTCGAGTTTGGCTTTAGCTCAATGTTGTTCATAGACAGCAATACATCACCGGGCTTTGCATGGTACTTTCTTGCCAATTCTCCCTGTTTAAATACGCCTTTAATCTCTATCCCAATATCACGTTTTGTATAGTAGTTCAGTTCCAAACCAATCAGTGCGACATCCCTATTATTATTAGTTGTTGATTTTGGATAGAATCCGGTATGAGATGAATTCAAGTCTCCCAATAGTTCATCGACCAGGTAGCATAGATCATCATCACTTCTGACATCATTCAACAATGGAGAATAGACATCGTAGAGCTGATTCCAATCCAATCCTCTCATACTGGGATCATAATACTCTTGTTTGAATATTGACCAAATCTGTTCAAAAATTCTGCTATGCATAGTGGTTTGGTCAATTATCGATTTATAGCTGATTGTATACGGCTCCAGCTTATCTTCACGTAAATCTGCGAGGAACAGCTTGGCTCCTTGCTTCACATATATGCGCTTTAGCCCTTTCATATAGATCATGCTGTCAAATCTATTCTCGCTAATCCGCATATCATTTTGACCAAAGAAATCCGCTTTGTGCAACTCAAGTATGCCTTTATTTTCTTTTAGGTAAAACACATCATTTCCTATAATATCAACAAGATACACAAAACCATCGCTCTTAATAATCACATTGCCGTTTGTAAGATACTCATCTTTGTTATTAATTAATTCTGCAATATCATAACTGATGATTATGTTATCCATGTTCACGAAGAGAACTTTGCCATCATTATCGCTTGCCAAGCTTTTCTGACTTGTATTTGAGTAGGACGCAAGAAAGCTGGATTCTGATTTACCAAGTTCTCTATACTTGAGAGTTAAGTTTCTACCATAACCTTCATTGAAATAGAAGAACCGCTTCCCGTCTCTGCTGAACAATCCATCTGTTACAGAATCATTATCTATGGTGAAAACGATCTTCCGCACATTCTTGTCAAAATACACTACTCTGTCAGGTTTGTTTCTCTCGGAATATTTAACTTCCACAAGGTTATCTGAACAGACACTTAGACCCTTGATATTGCGTCCGGAATCCCAAGGTATTTTTTCTTCATCATGTAGATCCGTTATGTTAAACTTAGTCAGTGAACAACCTTCCCTGCCTCGTGTTGCCATCAGATAATGCACATTGTCAGGCAGAACAAGAAAACCAGCCAGGATCGGATGATTGAAAGTCAATTGCTTCACTTCACTAAAAGGAATTGAGGAATAGAAGAGATTTGAGTCTTGAGAAAATAGCATCCATTTACCATCGGGTGATACTTGAAATGAACCAATGTTGTTACTGTATAGCTTTATTGAGGGTAGATCCGAAAATAAATCCTCTTTGATGTCGATTTCGATTTGTTTGGCTTGATGCGTTTCTTCATCCCAACTATAGATATGGTTTAGATACTCAAATACCAGCCGATCACTTGACCACGCTATGCTCAGATCCCGTGCAGAGAAATCTTTTAAGCTTGTCAGTTGTATTGCCTCTTCCATACTGTCTGTACTCGCTTTAAAAAGCTGAAATTGATTCCCTACAGGACGACAATAGTAGATCGTAGAGACCTTTGTCTTTGAATATACAGGATACCTCTCGGTATAAGGAGTATTAGTCAGTCGTCGATACTCTTGTGTGCTCAAGTCTATTTCCCACAGATCGCCATTTAGGGATCCTTGATAACGTTTTCGATATGGATCGCCACTCGTACAATATATGATATTCATTCCGCTACTTGATACATCTGCAAAATCAGCAGCTAATCCAGCAACCTGTTCCATTCGCCCATTCTCAGTATCAAAACTTAGATATGCCTTAGTATAGACTGGGTCTGAGACTAAAAGTCTCTTACTATCGGGAAACCAACTCCAGAGTGTAAGGTTAGTAGCAGCTAATTCTCTCGCTTCACCACCCTCGGCAGGTATGATATAGATCGAAGAATATCCGTTTTTATTGCCTGTATATGCGATCCATTTACCATCAGGAGAGAATGCTGGCATGCTTTCTTCACCCTTGCCGCTTGTCAATCTGACTGCTGTCCCACCTATGAAAGGAACTATAAAAAGATCGTTGTTCCATGCAAAACATACTTTTGTCCCATCAGGCGAGATAGCAGGATCCTTTGGAAAAGTTGGTTTAACCGAGAATAGGTTCCCCAAACATAGAACAAAAACTACTAACAATATGTAACATTTCATAATATCTCCCGTTTCTTTATTGTATGTCGTTGATTACTCATATGGGCATTAGCATCGTATTGCGAAGCATTTACACACTTTGCTCCACTGATCGTAAACATATGCATGCTATTCTCCATATCCGATTTCACGACAAGTTCTCCCCAATAAAATTCAGCATTTGAAAACCAGTACTAACTGCCATTTCATTTTTTATCCTTTGAATATGCAGCAAAAATTGAATTTCCTTGGGGAAGCTGCATAGCTATATATACTATTGCTTTCTCTGACTCTCTATTTATATCATAATTAGAGAAAATCCTGCCTACAACTAATGAGTGATTCAAAAAATCTCTACCTGCATCAAATATTGATATGCGCTCTTGTACTTCTCCAGTCGCAAGAAATCCTTCATCTGGGGAGCGGGAAAGCGGCTTAAATCCATATTATCGATCAAATCTGCAAGCTTTACCTGTCTGGCTATGCTATTACCAGCAATCTCTTTGATATAATCCAGATAGGGATTTTCTTTGTCGTAGGTCAATAGTCGGATTGCATCTATCACCGCAGGAGAAAAGCCTGCCTCGGCTATCTGATCCAGGCTAATATCTGTGTCTTCAACCACGTCATGTAGTACTGCGGTTATCATGGCTTCCAAGCTGTTCTGCTTAAGCATCAAGCGCAGAGGATGCAGTAGATAAGGCATACCAGCCTTGTCTATTTGCCCCTGATGTGCTTGGGCCGCAATTATAACTGCCGTTTCCAGGTTGTTCATAAGCGCTTCCTTTCTATCCCTTCTTTGATCTTAGTGCTATCGGGGGGGGGGGGACTCAATATCAGATCGCTGTGTTTGCACTGTTTTACTTACTATGCTTCAACTCAAGGAAGCAGCATAGCTCTGTATTCTGCTGCTTTCTCTGGTTCTCCGTTTAATTTATAACATACTGCAAGCCCATCAACTACAGTTTTATACCATACATGCATTATACCGGAATCAGTTTGATTGATGATATCTAAACAACGTTTAAGCAATTTAATCGCCTTTGTTTGATCTCCACAACATGACAATGTAGAGCCGTAGTTAATTAAAACTGATAATAAAACAACAGAATCACTTTCTACTGTTTCTTCATACATCCTCAAGGAGGTTTCAAAATGCCTAATGGCCTCTTTGTATCTACCCATTTCACCATTGACGTCCCCTAATCTATTTTCGCTTTTTGCAATGAGATAATGTTTATTGCCATACAATCTTCTTAACATACCATTAGCTTCCTGATATTGGTTGAGAGCTAAATCGAAATTTTTCATTGAGTAATAAATATCTCCCAGCGACTCATGGGATAATGCGATATTGGGGTGATCGCGTTTCCAGATTTTGTTTTTGATGTTGATTGATTCATTATAGCATTCAATACCTAATTCCTGACTTGCAACACCATTCATCTCTGCATAAATATTACCTAAATTATGAAGGTACGATGCAACACACTGAGGGCGGTTAAGTTTGTTCTGAATAGAAATCGCTTTCTTCATAAGGATAACTGCTTCCTCATGCTTTCCCATATCGGAAACTACGTTAGCATACGAATCATAAGCATCAGCAGTATCGGAATGCAGTATCCCTAGAATAGTTTCAAAAATGTTTAAACACTTGAAATGTATTTCTGCTGCCGTTTGAAGATCACCTTCATGGTATGCTATTTGTCCTAAATTTCGGAGAATCTTAGCCGTATGAGGATCATCTCCTTTCTTGATCTGAAAAATAATATCAACGGCTTGAGCAAGTAACTCCTTAGCCCTCTTGAATAATCCCAAATATCCATAATATGTCGCAAGATCATTCAAATGTTTGGCACCATTGAATGAACACGAGATTCTAAGCACATCGTCAGTTTCCACTACCTTTAATCCCAAATCCAGTGCTCGGTCGTACTCTCCAGTCCTTGAGTAATGGTTGCTAAGGTTGTTGAGAACCATTAGTGTAACTTCATGACAATCTCCATAAGTACTATAACTTTGAGCCAATGCCTTTTCCATGATCTCCAGAGTTTGATCAAATTCAGCCAACTCCTCCATAACATTAGCAAGCTTTAAAAGAGCCGTGATGTATTTCTCATTTGCAGTTCCTATTGCTTGTTTGAAAATCTCCTCTGCTTTACAATACCAAAACTTAGCTGATACAAAATCGCTCATCTCGACATATAGTTTTCCCAAACTCATAATAACATCACCTACTTGCTCGGAGTACTCGTCATATTTATCAGTAAATATCACTAAAGATCTTTCTAGGCATAGCTGTGCCCGGTTGAAGGCATAGATTTCGATGTAGTAAACACCAGCTCTTGCATAATATAGTGCAGCATCATCAAAACTCTCTGCTTTGTCAAAGTGGTTGGCTATGCTCTCTGCATGAATCCCATCATCATTTGTGTCAACTTTTACCATCGCCTCTGCAGCAATTAGATGCAGATTCTTCAGTTTATCACTCAGCATGCGATTATAGGTGGTGTCCTTAATCAGCACATGGGTAAAGATGTAGCGCAGTTCATCAATATCTGCCCAAACTCGTGCCTGTTTGCCTTCTCCGAGGTCATAATCAAGTTTGCGGGATAGCATCTCACTAAGTACGCTGGTGTTGAACTCAAGCCCCAGCACACATGCATGTTGCAGAGTATTGCGCACCATCTCAGTAAGGCTATCAATTCGGCTGCCGATGATATCTGTAATACCAAAGGAACTGAGGTAATCCAAGTTTCCCTTAAGGTTCTTGCTTTCATCAAAGCAGTCATTTTCTTTCAGGTAAGCCACCACTTGCTCAATGAAAAGTGGGTTACCATCTGATTTCTTCAGAATCCACTCCAGCGTTTCCTGGGGCAAAGCTATCACCTTCAGTAAATAATTGATCATCATGGTAGCAGCTTCTTCGCTTAATCTGTTCAAGTCCAGATGCCTGGCTTCCCAATTAGGTATTCCCAAATTAACAGTCGTGCCGTCTTCCAGATACCTGCAAGCTGCAATTACCACAATCCCCTTCAGTTTGGCTGTTCCAATTTGCCTGAAGTATGCTACGACGCTTTCATCTAGCCACTGCGGGTCGTCCAGATGGATAATTACCTGTTCCGATTCAGTAATTCTTGCCAGTAGTGTGACAAAAGCTCTTTTTTGCTGTTCCGGCTTTTCTTCCGGAGGCAGTATGCTCCAAACTGAACCATCCCATTCAAAGCCCAGGAGGTTTCCCACGATGGACTCGATACGCTTAAGTTCTTTATCCTCCCCTGCCAGTTCACTCCATGCGGCACGGAAGCGCTTTTGATTCTGTTCTCTGCTGAGCAACGGATCATAAGAAAAGTACTGCCGGAGGAACTGCTTAATCGGCTCAAGAAGCCTGTGGCCGGAAGGATCGCAGAAAAGGAAATAGCGTTTGGTATAGGGCTTCAGTGCTTCCAAAATCAAACGAGATTTACCCAATCCCGGTTCACCTGATACATATACGATTCTACTTCCTGCTTCTTCTACAGCCTCGCTGATAAGCTTCTTTTCCGCTTCCCTGCCAACCAATTCTGCCATGAAGCTTTGAGGAGGTGCAGGAAGTCTATCTATCAGCTTGTTGCAATGCACTGATGCAACAAATCCTTTCAATGAAACTGCTTCTGCAGACTCAAAGCGGTACTTGTAGTGCATCTCCTGCTTTAACCCAAATAATGCAGTAGGATATTGCCAGTCCTTTTTTATCAACTGTTTTC
>CAZWIS010000032.1:0-28828 GCA_964634275.1 uncultured Candidatus Cloacimonadota bacterium
TTGCATAACAGCTAATTGCCGATATCTGTTATCGCTTTTTTGGGGGTATGCTTGTAGTTTTAGCAAGAGGCTTGACACAAAAGTACTTCTGGATAGCATGGAGAAATCGTGTAAATAAGAGGTTGATATGAAAGACAGACCTTCTTGGCAGAAGTATTTTATGGAAATGGCAATCTTGGTATCGAAGAGATCTACCTGTGTGAGACGCAGGGTAGGAGCTGTACTTGTCCGGGACAATCAGGTACTCTCATCCGGTTATAATGGAGCGCCAAAAAACATCCGGCACTGTGCGGAAATCGGGTGTTTGAGATCGGAAAACAACGTACCATCCGGGGAAAAACACGAGCTTTGCAGAGGAGTTCATGCAGAGCAAAATGCGATTATCCAAGCAGCTCTGAATGGAGCTTCCACCCGGGATACAGTATTGTATTGCACGAATCAACCTTGTAGCATATGTGCTAAAATGATCGTGAATGCAGAAATCAGAACAGTCTATATCGCAGACCCCTATCCTGATACTTTGGCAGAACAAATTCTGACAGAAGCTGGAGTAGAACTAATCCACTATGATATCGAGACAGGAAGCGTGAAAAGATTGACCTAATGGGTTTTAAATCTGGAAACAGCTACTTAGCCGGTCATGATATAAAGGGTGACATCGAGTTTAGCCTATGTAAATGATTCCCAACACTTCAATTTCTCTGGGTTAGTTTGGACTCAACCAATAATTAAAGACCGTTGCACGTGTCTTCCCGTAAAGCAAACCGGTGTCTTTTCAGCTTATCTGAGCAGACAAAAACAGTCATCTATACCCACCCACCACCCTTTTTGAATGGAGCGCTACCCCATACCACGATTATTCAACGGTCTTTACTATTGAATTACATAGCCAGGATATTAGATCCTAAAAGGAACTATGTTCCAGGTTCGGTGCCGTATTGCTTGACAAAAATAGCCGGACAGATACCAAGTTCCCAATTGCATAAAGGAAGCGAGGACAAATGACAAGCAGCAGCAATAGCAAGGTCTTGGTTATCAATTGTGGTAGTTCGTCCCTGAAATACGAGATATATCTAATGCCAGAGCAAAAGAGTCTGGGCAAGGGATTGATAGAGAGAATCGGACTGGATGGCGGACATATCATCCAACAAAATGCCAATAGCATATTTGAATTGAGCGCAGATATCCCAAACCATAAAGTAGCTTTCGAACTGATGATGAAAGCTATGCTCGATCGTGAAAACGGGTTGATAAGCAGTCCGGACAGAATCAAAGCCATCGGTCATCGGGTGGTTCATGGGGGCGAGCAGTATTCTGCTTCCGTCCTGATCGATGATAATGTGATCAAAGCGATCGAGGACAATTGTGAGCTTGCTCCGCTGCATAATCCTGCAAACCTCGTAGGGATAAACGAAGCAAGAGCGCTCTTTGGCGATACTCCACAGGTGGCTGTATTTGATACAGCTTTCCATCAAAGCCTGCCTCCCATGGCATACCTTTATGGGATACCTCGATATTTCTACGATGAATATAAGATCCGGCGCTATGGCTTTCATGGTACCAGCCATAGATATGTGGCGAATATCGCTGTTCAAATGATGAAACGGGCAGCAGATAACACAAATCTAATTACCTGTCACCTTGGAAACGGCGCATCAATCACGGCTATTCAAGCCGGAAAATCTGTCGATACATCCATGGGTTTCACTCCTTTGGAAGGACTAATGATGGGTACTCGTAGCGGTGATCTCGATCCATCGATTATTTTTTACCTCGAGGAACGCGGATACGACTTTCATGAATTGCATAGCATATTAAACAAAAAGAGCGGTCTTTTGGGTCTGTCCAATATATCGAGCGATTTACGAGACGTAGAATCAGCAGCAGACAATGGAGATCTGAATGCCCAGGAAGCCATCGAAACCTATGCCTACCGGATTCGTAAATACATCGGTGCCTATGCCGCAAACCTGATTAAGATCGATATCATCGTTTTCACAGGAGGAATTGGCCAGTACGGAGTAAAGATGCGGGAAAGGATATGTAACCGTCTGGAAAACATAGGGATTCATCTCGATACCGAACTGAATAGAGAAGTGGGAAGCAAGCCTGGAATAGTATCAAAACCATACTCACCAGTAGCAATTCTGGTAATTCCTACCAATGAGGAGTTACAGATTGCGATCGATGCCTTTGAGCTGGTGTAGCTTAGCTTTCGGAGGCTACGATCTGATCCGACCAAAAGGATGGGATTCACCTGCTTAGTAGCCTATTAGCAAACGGGCAGATAAAGACAGAAGTTCTGCTTGACACAAAAACACTGTAAAAAGACTTGGAAAAAAAATATATCGATTCTAATGGGAGGAAGATATGCACGTACCGGATGAATTATATTACACAGAATCACACGAATGGGTGAGAGTTGATGGCGATTCAGCCACGATTGGGATTACCGATTTTGCTCAACATGAACTTGGTGATATCGTTTATGTAGAGCTTCCAGATGTAAACACCAAAGTCTCTGCTGGAGAACCTTGTGGATCTATTGAAGCTGTCAAGGCTGTCGAAGATATCAACAGTCCCCTCAGCGGAAAAGTCGAAGAGAAAAACTCCGAGCTGGAAGACACTCCAGACCTTATCAACAAATCCCCATTTGAAGAGGGCTGGCTCTACAAAATCAAACTGTCCAATATGGACGAACTGGAAAACCTGCTGAGCGCTGCTGAATACCAAAAGATCATCGAAGCATAAGCAAACCCCACATAGCAGAAACAAAAGTACATCAGTAAATAAACTGTCCTAAAAAGCACAGGTGTCGATGATATTACATGAAAAGAGCTTTCTGATCATCCTTTCTGCACCCTCCGGTGGAGGAAAAAGCACGATTCTGAATGAAGTATTGAAGGTAACGGATAACATTGATTATTCGGTTTCATACACTACCAGGAAGCCACGTGGGATAGAGGAAGATGGCATACACTATCACTTTGTTGATGATGAGCAATTTCAAAAGCGGATCGCTGAAGGCGACTTTTTGGAACATGCAGAAGTCTTCGGCAAATGGTATGGCACGTCTATCACATTCATCAAAAACCGGCTGAAGCGTGGAAAACATGTCATCATGGATATCGACGTTCAGGGAGCTGCTCACATAAGCTCCACAGACGTTCCTTATATAAAAGTGTTTATCATCCCTCCATCGATGGAAATCCTGCGGGATCGATTGATTAAACGCAATACCGATACGATGGAAGAAATAGAAAAGAGACTACGAATTGCCAGAGTAGAAGTTCAACGTATCTACGAATATGACTATCTGGTTATAAACGACGATCTGGACGGAGCCGTTCATGATGTCCTGGCAATCATCCGGGCAGAGGAAAACAAGGTTCACAGATACTGTGATCCGATCCGTGATTTTTTGGTCGTAGCGGAGGATTCCGATCCTCCGAAGTAAGTTAGCCGTAGCTTCGGAAAGCTACACTACAGATACTGAGGATTCCGATCCTCCGAAGTAAGTGAGTCGTAGCTTCGGAAAGCTACACTACAGATGAAGGAGAATAGCAATGATTAATAAGAAAGTCGAAACCTTTCTGGAAAAGAACAATATGAACTATCTGTTTTGCCTGCTTTCAAATCTGGAAGTACAGCGCATAAACTCTCTACCAACCTATGTAAAACAGAAGTTTGACCGGAAGATAACAGAACTGGCGATGGAACACGTAGCAGAAAACGAAGTTCCGGACTACATCATAGAGATAGCTGAAGCCGAGCTTGCCATGGCGCAGGAATCTGCACCAGAGGATGATGAAGACAACGATCTGATCCTCAATTTTGAAACTATCGACGATAGCAAGAACTTCATAGAAGAGATCAGACAGGAAAACCAGCCTGAATATTCCGATGACGAGGATTACTTTGATTCGGTAGATGACGACGACGACGATTTATAACCCCTGATGTCTCTCAAAGCTCTGAAGCAATACCTTGAGCTACTTCAAAATAGTGGTATCAAGGAGATTTATCACAATTCGGATCAAGCAAACAAAGCTGTATTGAACAAAGCAGCAAAGCTCCGGGAACTGGAAGACCTTTACAGTGACTGTACCAAGTGCAAGCTTCACACAGGAAGAATCAAATTTGTCTATGGTGATGGCTCTGCAGATGCAAAGATAATGGTTATTGGCGAAGGACCCGGAGATAACGAAAACCAACAAGGGAAACCATTTGTAGGGCGCGCAGGACAGCTTCTTACCGATATGCTAAAGGCAATTCAGATCGATCGGGAAGATGTTTACATCGCCAATATCGTCAAATGCCGTCCTCCTGCAAATCGCAATCCGGAACCGGAGGAACGTCTTGCTTGTTTGCCATATTTAATGGAGCAAATAGAGGTCGTTCAGCCCAGAATCTTCTTGCTGATGGGTCTTGTAGCAGCCCAGACACTCCTGGGATCAAACAGCAGCATGGCAGTATTGAGAGAAGGGGATCATACCCTATTGGATCGGCCAGCTTTTGTAACCTATCATCCGGCAGCACTGCTAAGAAACGAAAGCTGGAAAAGACCAGCCTGGGAAGATCTGAAACGATTCATAGCCTATTACAATACCAACATCGGATAAGAGCGTTGGTAAAGCATATTCTATTTTCAATAGCTATATTTTGCATACTTCTATGTGGCCAGATCGAGGCAAGGATAGCCATTTATGGCGATACAAGGACACAGGACGATATACACCAGGCAGTAATCAACAAAATAGCAGCTCACAAACCAAACATCGCTTTTCATACGGGTGATCTCGTTAATAGCGGTACGAACCAGGCAGAATACGACAAGTTTCATCACATATCAAAACCTTTGACAGAAGTGGCGATACTGGTTCCTGCCAAGGGTAATCACGAAAAGCGTCTGGATATCTTCCTGAGCAATTTTCCCCAAATGATGGGCAGATCATTTTTTACAGTGGAGTACGATACATTGGTATTTATCGTGCTTGATACGACCCAAAGGATCAGTATTGGTTCGGAACAATACCAATGGCTTACTGACCAGTTGGAAGAATACACCGGTAGGACAATCTTTATCATCCAGCACCATCCAATCTTCAGCTCCGGCAGGCATGGTGATGAACTGGGTCTGAATCTATATATGCCACAACTGCTCACCAGATATGGAGTAAAAGCAGTCTTTGCCGGACATGATCATTGTTATGAAAGATCGTATTATAATGGAGTGTATTATATCACTACCGGTGGAGGTGGAGCCCCTCTATATGATCAATCAAGTGCAAACCGGCATTCACAACTGTTTATCAAAACTCACCATTACATCATTGCAGATCGGGATGCCGATGCTATCTTCTTCCAGGTGTATGATCTTGAAGACAAGCTAATCGACAGCTTCAAAATACCCGCAAAAGAACAACCGTAAACAGCGCAATAACTACCAATACCACAGCATCCAAATACCCCGGCTTTTGATGATGCATCATAGTCCTGTTTCCAGCCGAACGGAATCCTCTCAATTCCAGTGAGATAGCCTGAATCCTGCTATGATACAAAGCATTCGCCAAAACGCTCAAGGCAATACTCTGATAGATATATATTCTTGGAATGAGTCCGAGTTTTGATATCGTTACTCCCCTCAGTTTCAACATGCTAAGCGCTGAAGTATAGCGTGACTGGAGGGTATTGACAAAACGGAAGACATAAAACACCATAAACGATATCTCTTCCGGTAGACGTATCATCGCAAATGCTGTACGAAAATCGGTAAAACTAAGGCGACTAAGTGTTATCGCTCCACATATAATGATGACAAAACGTAAGCTTACCAAAGCCCCTTGCACAAGTCCATCTTTGTAAATCCCATATCCCATCACACTATATACGATGTCTCCACTTCTGCGAAAGAGGATTTGCATAGCAATAACCACCACGATAAGTGGTGCAATTCTGCGGAGTTTTCCAAAGCCCTCTTTGATTCGGTTCCTCAGCATAAAGATGATGATAAACAGGCTGATTACACATAGAATTAAAAGCCTTCCCACCGATGTGCTAAACAGAGCCAGTGAACTGATCCAGATCACAACTCCGATCAGAGTAATTGGATGGATCAACATACTGTCCTCGTGATCATGCCTCTGTCCATCGTCCAGATTTCGTCCGCAAAGCTTCGGCATATAGCCAGATTGTGACTGATGACGAGCATGCCAATATTACTTCTATGCTTTTGGATCAGCAAGTTTTCCAGAATGCCTGCCCGTTTTTCATCAAGCCCGGCAAAGGGTTCGTCCAATAACCAGTAACGATCCATCAACAGTGATATCGGCAGGAGGGAGAGAGTCCTTTGTTCTCCTGTGGAAAGCTGAAATATCGGTGTATTTCTCAGCTCTCCGAAGTTCCAAAGATCGTAAATCCTATCCTTTGGAATGGTGTGTTTTTCATTCTTCAAAGCTATCTGCCATAGTTTGAGATCGGCTTCTGCATTTATCCCTACAATGTTCTCTGTGGCAGATTGGGCATGGTAGTAGATGGCGTTTGCTATGGATTGCCTACTGCCAATGACTTCATTGCCGATGAGGATTTTGCCGGAGTGAGGTTTTAGCATACCCGTCAGGATACGTAGCAGAGTGCTCTTTCCGCATCCGTTTTCACCCATCAGAACTATCGATTTGCATGGATCGAGCGCGAAGCTGAGCTCTTCAAAAAGCGGACTTTCCGGTTTGTAAGCAAAAGAAAGCTTTTCAACCCTGAACATACTGCTCCATTTGGATGATGTTGTCGATAATGGACTTTATCCTGGAGTCATGCTCTGCAATCAGGATCGTCTTTTGATGCCCCTTTTGCTCCAAGAGCCAGTTCAGAAGCAACGCATACGCTTTGTCGGACAAACCGGAACAAGGTTCATCCAATAAGATCAGAGGAGCATCCAGGACGTCAATCATAGCGAACAAAGCAAGTTTTTGCTGCCCTACGGATAGCTGATCCGGATGAGCCATAGTATATGAATCAAGCTCAAATTTGTGCAGGGACTTTTTTAACCGGAGATGGATTTCGGCAACGGGAAGCCCCATGTTTTCGAGGGAAAAAGCTACTTCGTGTTCAAGGGTTGGAAACAGAAACTGATTGGCACAGTCACTCATTTGGTATGCCATAAAGTGATACATTTCGTTCAACGGGATATCACTCAGATTAGTTTTCTCCCAATGGATACTTCCGTTCCTATCGCCAGGAATATGAGCTGGAATTACGCCACTGATAGCGTTCAACAGGCTGGTCTTGCCACAGCCATTAACTCCATACAGGTAGCTGATTTTTCCAGGATAGATCGAAAGCAGAGGGATAAATAGCGTCCAGGCTGATTTGGTAGTATTTCTATTTGCCTGGGGATATGATATCCTCAAGTTTTCGATTTGGAGCATTACTTGGAGATCAGGACAAATCCCGTAGCTGCGGGGTAGTCTTTCAGGTTTGTCAGTAACGCTTCCAGCTCGATTGGAACGCTCTTTCTCCCGCTTCTTAGCAAGATTTCAAATGGAGGTTCCAGCTTCCAGCGGAGGGAATTATTCAGCTCAATTATTTTGCCGATCTGCTCTTCCAGGATCATTGCTTTGTCGTTTATCTGGATATAAACAATATCCCTTAGCCACATTCCACCTGGGATCTGGGGACTTTTGAGGTTGTAAGAGCCTTCAGGTGTGAGTTCTATAATTGCTCCTTGAAGCTGAGCCGGATAATCCAATCTCATCTGAAGCCCATCTTTGCTATACATCAGCACCTGTGCCTTCTTAATCTTAAAAATATCTTTGATCAGCGCATCAAGGCTATAACCAGATGTTCGGACAAAGGGTTTGGGATCGTTGAGCAGCTTTTGGGATTTCAAAGCTCTTTCTGTCAGGATGAACTGCTTTGGCATTTTTAGGGGCTCGGTTTTCTCCAATAGGATACGGTTTATCCCCGTGACCCAATACATTTGCCGCAAAGTGGGGAAGATGATGCGAAAGCTATGTTCATCAAGTTTTTCTCCATTCTCTACGAAAATCATCCAGCTTTCATTACGGTCAAAATCATACCGCGAAAGCATGATGCTATAACGGTCGGAGGATTCGACTCTGATATTCCGGAAGTCCTTGTATCCCTCTTGTTCCAGCCATTTATCAAATCGGAATCCCTGCCAGGAATAATCGTGAAGGACTCCCTTTTTTTCTACTGTGATCTCCCCGCTTTGCCGTTCAAGACCCTCGAAATACGAGAGTGGATAATCCCTGCGGACTCCTCTGTCATCGATGATTTCAATTGCCATCAGCCTTCCCACCATAATTATTAGTAGTATCATAAATATTTGTCTGGTCATTATATTATCCCCAATTCCTTGATTTGTTTATGGATCAGATATGCCAACAATCCACCAATGCTGCCTGATACGACAGCAACAATACTTGATATTATTAATGGCACAAATGGCATTCTGAATATGACATAAGACATTATCAGGCTACCGCTTAGATTTGCTGCCGCACATAATGCAATCATGCTCGTCACTCTACTGCTATTCTTGATCGGAAGGTTCAGTATATCTGCTACGAGTCCGGGTGCGGTATAGCTGATCAAGCTAAGGACTCCATGATTTCCAAACCACCCCAGAATAAAAGTTACCAGGGCTTGAATGATGCCAAACAGCAAACCAGTACCGGTTTTTGGAACCATTACAATAGCCAGTACCAACCACATCATGTAGAGTCCTCCAGCCAGTGATCCTCCGGGAAGCATCAAAGGAGCGGATATCATTTTGATTGTGGGATTTACAAGTGGTTTGATGGCGATTCCTATTGCCGCTAACAAGGCAATTGTAATAAGTTCTTTCGAACTGAACCTCTTGAGCATCTATTCTCTCCAAATACAGAGTTCTGCTGGAAAGGAAAATAGAGATACTCATTTGCCTTTCCAAACACGGGAGGTGAGAGCGTTTCCACCATCACCCATTGGTGAAGATCCATAGTTTATCATAACCTTAGGCATCTACACTCGGCTGTTCCAAAGTCTGGATTTGCTATTTTTTTGTCAATTTCTTTTGTCTTCCCTGCTTCACGGCCTTAATCAAGCCTTAATCCCCCCTTAATCAAGCCTTAACTATTAAGGCTAAATTAAGGCTTGATAAAGAAGTGATTGACAGCTTCAAGCAGGGGAGAAATAATGGCACAAAATTGGAGGAAATATTATGAAAGTCACACTAAAAGAAGCAGTAAAAGGCCTTTCCGGAAAGATTGAAGATTCAGTTTACTACTATCATCCCCGTATCAAGCGCACCCTTGTACGTCGCTTGCCAAAGATGCCAATTCAAAGCCAGAACATAGATTATGGCAATATCGCTCAGAAGATCAAGGCTTTGGATCCATCGCCGGAATACCGGAACGACTTCAAAGTATTCCTGATGACGCTACGTGAATATGACGACAAAGCCAATTATCCTTCCTGGTATAGTCTTTTAGTCAAAATGCTATGGGCGATGCAGGCAAAGTATCCTCAAAGTGTCGATTTGAAGAGCATCACAAAAGCACAGGTATTGGAGCAAAACCTGCCATGTATCTCGGTTCAAAGCGCTGTGGACGACGGTTTGTTACCAAAGCTCCCGGGCTATGAATACTTGAATCATCAGATTTGATATTTTGAAGGAAGAGGAATTCATCATGATAAAATGCCAGAGATGTGTTGCCAGGCTTTTGTCTCTGCTATCAGTAGTGCTTCTGCTCCTGCTTGGAGCTTGTACGGCGGTGGATCTGGGAAGTATTGAAACTGCTGAAATCGTTAAACAAAACCAAGTTTCCATAAAGGGCTTTACAAACGCAGGTATTGCCATGGAATCGATGATCAAAAGAGAAGATGCAGGATACCAAAATGTGGACAACGACTCGGCTTCCAGGGAAAAATCTACAGCATTATTGACTGGTGTAAGCCTCGGATTTGGCGTTTCACCAGATCTCGAGCTTGGAGGCAGAGTATGGGTAAGTGGAGCATCTTTGGGGGGAAAGGCTTACGCAAAAATGCAAATGAGCAATGATGGCACAAACTCTGTAGCGCTCATTCCCGCTTTAACTTACAGCTATTCCGATGGCGATGAATTTGATGTATCGAGCACTGCAATCAGCAGTTCAAGAGCGTTTGGGTTGGAACTTCAGCTATTGAGAACGATTCGATACTCAAAGGGGCTGGCTTCCACTTTCGCCATCAGGGGAAACTATCATAATTATACGGAATATCTTGCCAATTATGCCAGTGACGAAGTTCAATACAACGTCATACACGGTGGTGCAAGGGGTAACGTTCGCTTTGGAAGCAAGCTGTATCTGATCCTCGAAGGGGGTTTTGAAGTAATCCCGCGGGATAAAATTGGCGAATGCCTGGTTCCGACATTTAGTATTGCCATGGGATTTGAATAAATACCTTTTTTAGCATCCATTCCAGTAGGCTTTTAGGCGTATGCTTATGACTTCTTTAAGACCGTAGAATAATCGGGGTATGGGGCAGCACCCCATATATATGGGTGGTAGGTGAGTAAAGACAGCTGTTTTTTATGCGCTCAAATTGCCTGAAAACCTACCGATTTATTATACTGGAAGACACGTTCAACAGCCTTATGTATTCGCATCTGTATTTCCTACCTTCATCACCAGTATAACCGAACAGGAAAGACACGGTTGACAGGAACCTTACTACAGAGTATCTTATGGGAGGTGGAGCGTGATCAAGATGAGAATAAAAAGTATATTGATAATTATGATATTGTTGGCGGGAGGATATAGCATGATGGAAGCTAAAAGCATCTACGACATTAGTGTCAGGAAGATGGATGGCAATACACAAAGCCTATCGGAATATCGCTGTAAGGTCGTCCTGATTGTCAATACAGCAAGCAAATGTGGCTTTACCAAGCAATTTGGAGAGCTGCAGGAACTATATGAAAGATACTCAGACGAGGGCTTTGTGATACTGGGTTTTCCTGCCAATAACTTCATGAATCAGGAACCGGGAAGCAATGAGGAGATTCTGGAATTTTGCCAGCTAAACTACGGGGTCAGCTTTCCTATGTTTGCAAAAATATCAGTACGAGGCAAAGACATTGATCCCCTGTATCAATATCTTACAGAGAAGGTAAGTAACCCAGAATTCTCTGGAAAGATTACCTGGAACTTCAACAAATTCCTCGTTTCCCGCCAGGGTAAGGTGATCGAAAGATTCGGTTCCAACACGGCACCATTGGATAAAGACCTGATCAAGGCTGTCGAGGCAGCTCTGAGATGATCAAGGTAGTAGTTTTGCTGATCCTGATGAGCCTGCTTCTTGCTTGCACGCGTGATTTCAGCACCGTGGAAAGCGTAGATCTGCAAAGGTTTATGGGAGATTGGTATGTGATTGCCATCCTGCCCAATCTGATCGAAAAAAATGCCGTTAACGGAATTGAAAGCTATACCCTGGAGCCAGATGGCAGCATCGCGGTCACCTACACCTTTCGCAAAGGCAGCCCTGATGGCAAGAAAAAGGTGATGCATCCACGGGGCCGGATCGTGAACCGCGAAACCAATGCCCAATGGAAGATGCAATTGTTCAAGCCTTTTTGGAACGATTATCTGATTGTGGACCTGGCGGATGACTATCGTTATACAGTGATTGGAGTGCCAAACCGCAAATATGTATGGATTATGAGCCGCAGTCCGGATATCTCCGCTGAGGATTATTCAGGCATCATTGCGCGGCTGAAGAAAATGGATTATAACACCGATAAGATCAAAAAGATGCCCCAAATCTGGTAGGGAGGTGGCATGAAGATTCAGTATCTTGATGGAATCCGGCTGTATCGAGGTTTGCTGGCAGGATCCCGTGCTGTAATCGGCAAACAGGAATATCTGAACAAGATCAACGTCTTTCCCGTGGCTGATTCCGATACCGGGATTAACCTGGCGATGACACTACAGGCGATCCTGGAGCGTAGCCACATTGCGCGTGGAATCCATGAAACACTGCGTTCCGTGGCAGATTCCGCACTCACCGGAGCCAGGGGCAATAGTGGGATCATCTTTGCACAATATCTTCACGGACTCAGCCGGGAACTTCCGGAAAAAGGGAAACTCACAGTCAAAAGCTTTGCCCAAAGCTCCCAAAACGCAGTGAAGCATCTGTATGATTCGCTACTGAATCCTGTGGAAGGCACGATGCTGACTGTGATCCGTGAGTGGTCAGACCACCTGATGGAACACAGCAACAGCACCCAGGACTTTTGGCATCTACTCACGAGTTCGCTCGCCACGGCACAAAAATCTCTGAAAGAGACGCCAAAAAAGCTCAAGATGCTGGCAGATGCAGGAGTGGTGGATGCCGGAGCCAGCGGATTCGTCTATTTCATGGAAGGCTTGGTAGAATTTATCCACAAAGGTTCCCTACGCCAATTGCAGGATAGCTCAGCTGTGATTGAACTACCCCCAGTCTCTGAGACACACAATGATGCCCCGGGGAAGTATCGTTGGTGCACGGAAGCGATACTGAGCGGTTGTTCACGCTCCCTGAACCTACTCAAGGGAACACTTGCCGATCATGGAGATTCTTTGATCCTCGCCGGCGACTTGCAAAAGCTGCACATCCATATCCACACAAACGATCCGGACACCTTTTTTGCCCGGCTATTTGAGCTCGGTGAGGTAAGCGGGGCAAAGGTGGACGACATGCTACGCCAATATCAGACCAGCCATGATCGTAAATATCCCATCGGCCTGGTAACGGACACCGCTTGTGATCTTCCCCAGGAGATCCTGGACAAATATCAGATCTCACGCATCCCCTTTGGTATCAGTTTTGGCATGCGCTATTATCTGGATAAGCTCACCATCGGTGCGGATCGCTTTTACAGCATGTTGCGAACCGACAAATGCCACCCTATCAGTTCTCAGCCGGCTCCAGCCACAGTGAGAACCGTGCTGGATTTTACCGCCGCCAATTTTGAACGTGTGATTACCGTGCATATCTCAGAGCGGCTCAGTGGTGCTTTTCAGAGCAGTGCAGCAATTGCCGCAGAGCGAAAGGACGGCAGGATAGGGGTGATCAATTCCCGTCATCTTTCAGTCTCCGAGGGTCTTGTTACACTGCGGATCGCCAGAGCAATCGAGGCGGGTATGGGCTTTGACGAGATCATGCGGGAATCCGAACGCTGGATAGCGAATACCAAGATATATACAGACATCAACACACTAAAATACATGGTTCGTGGTGGAAGGGTCAAGCCCCTTACAGGTATTGTCGCAGCTCTGCTGAACCTGAAACCAATCGTGTCCTTGGATTCCGATGGCAAAGCCCTTGCCTTGGACAAGAGCCTTTCCCGCTCCGGAAATATGCGAAAAATATCCGCAATTATCAGGAAGGAAATGCAAAGCACAAGGGTATGGGAATATGCCATCGTTCATGCGGACGACCCTGCCCGGGCAGAAAAATACTCCAGAGTGTTGAGTGAGATCATCGGCAAAGATCCAGCCTATATAATGCCGCTGTCACCGGTTGTGGGAGTGCACAATGGCATTGGCGCTATCGGCATAGGAGTATCATATGGACTGGATTGATTGCATCCTCTTCGTGGTCGTGGCTGTTTTTGCCTATTTCAACCTGCTCTTTTTGTGGGCTTTGCTGCTCAAAAAGAATGACATCGTGGATGTTGCCTGGGGCACTGGATTTATCCTGGTGGCATTGCTCTTTTTGCTGCTCGTGCCGGAATATCACTGGCGACGGCTTTTTGTTACGACACTTGTGACGATTTGGGGTTTGCGGCTGGCGATCTATATCTTCATCCGCAATAGAGGACGGCAAGAGGACTTTCGCTATGCCCAATGGAAGCGAGATTGGGGTAAACACTGGATTATTCGCAGCTATCTCCAGGTCTTTGTCCTACAAGCGTTTTTCCTGCTTACCATCGCTTATCCGCTCTTTTTACACCGCGTTCAGAAGACCGATGACTTTGGTTTGAGCGATTTGCTCGGCATGGCACTATGGCTCATCGGTTTCTGCTTTGAAACCATTGGAGACGAGCAATTGCGACGTTTTAAACTGGATCCCGCAAACAAGGGCAGGATCATGAACCGCGGCCTTTGGCGCTATACCCGGCATCCCAATTATTTTGGAGAATCAACGATGTGGTGGGGGATCTTTTTACTCACGCTTAATACCGTCAACGGACTCGCAGCGATCGCCAGCCCGATCGTCATTACAATTTTGCTTCTGCGCGTTTCCGGTATTCCCTTGCTGGAAAAGAAGTACGAAGGCAATCAGGAATATCAGGACTATATACGTAAAACCCCAAGATTTGTCCCTTTTCTAAAACTGGGGAAATACTAAACTAACGCCAGCCTGAGCGTTACACGAAAGCTGCGCATTCCACAAAGGTAAACGGCATGCCATGCTTTGTTACATTATCTTTACTGTTCCGAACAAAGCCATATCTATTTGCACTGCCATACCCATCAACTACTTTACTAGCTTTCAAACAAAATCCATACCCCGGATTAGTAAACCAACAAGACCGTTGAATAATCAGGGCATGGGGCAGCGCCCCATATAAAAGGGTGGCGGGTGGGTATAGTTAGCTGTTTTTTTTGCGCTCAAATTGCCTGAAAACATACCGGTTTGCTTTACGGGAAGACACGTGCTACGGTCTTAATATACATTTCGCTTGACAGAAAAGCTCGCTTCAAATCTGTTGCTAAAAACTGCGGGGTGTAGCGCAGCCCGGTTAGCGCACTGGTTTTGGGAACCAGGTGTCGGAGGTTCGAATCCTCTCACCCCGACCAGTTTACAGTATATATTATAGTGTGGGTGCTTAGCTCAGCTGGGAGAGCGCTTGCCTTACAAGCAAGATGTCGGGGGTTCAAGTCCCTTAGCACCCACCACCTTTTAAGCCCATTGGGGCTTTTTTTTTACCTATCCCATGGGTTCTAATCTATATAAGCTGCATCCGAGGAAAGCAATGAGAATAGCAATTACCGGAGCTAATGGATTTGTCGGTAGCAATTTGGCGGAGTATTTGCAGAGTATTGGGCACGATGTATGTAGCATCGTACGGCAATCTGCAGATCTATCACTGATTGACGATTCTGCAGAACTACGCTATGTAGATTACAATGACAGGTCGTCTTTGATCGGGGCATTTTCTGAATGTGATATCCTGATTCACAACGCTGGGCTTACCAAAGCAACAAGCATGCAGCAGATGTATCTGGCTAACGTTCAAACCACAGTCAGTGTGCTGGATGCTGTAGAAAAATTACCAAACCTGAAAAGATTCATTTATATCAGTTCTCAAGCTGCTGGACGCCCTTCTCACAATCTTGTCCCTGTGACAGAGGAACAGAAAAGCCTACCCCTGACCTGGTATGGTAAGAGCAAGCTATTTGCCGAGCAACACATCAGGACAAACTGCAAGATTCCATGGACTATCATACGCCCTGCCTCTGTATATGGAGGGGGAGACAAGGACTTTTTGGAGCTATTCAAACTGATCACAAAAGGGATAAATATCCAGATCGGCTATCAAGACAAGTATCTGAGCCTGATCTATATCAAAGAGCTGTGTGAATTCATAGCTTTGAGTATCGCTTGTAATGCTGCTGAAAACCAGATATTCTATGCTGCAGATGGTTACGTTTACCGTCAGAACGATATCAGTGATGCAATTATGACAGTGCTTGACAAAAAGTGCTACAAACTCAAAGTGCCGATGGCTTTGTTTACAGCGATTGCCAAAGCTGGAGATGCTATCGGTCTCATGAAAGGATCTGCTCAGTTGATCAATACTCAAAAGCACAGAGAGATAACAGCTCCGGGATGGATCTGTTCGATCGCAAAAGCAAAAGAACTATTGAGCTGGAATCCGCGGGCAAAGCTAATCCAAAACATTGAAGAAACGGTGAGATGGTACAAAGAAAACTCATATTTATAATCCTGCTTTTGATAGTGGCTGTATCAAGAGTACTGGCTCTGAACAGTCCTCCAATGCCACAATCTCCAGCTTTTTTGGAGATACCATTCAACTGGGAATATAACTATGACAGGATGGAAGTTCTGGCAGAAATACGGGTTTTACCGGACAGCACAAGTTTCCTGGAATCGATCAAAGACGATAAGATAGAACTATTTGACCTTTTGCACAGACAGATCCTGCAAATGAGTTTTCGCCCGATGATCCAGGATAGCTTGGCTGTCGAAAGTGTGATGGATCTGCGGTTTCGCATTAGCAGAGCTACTTCCGGACCAGCTACTGAGATGGTATATCCGATCGATAAGGAATATCTCGATCAATGGATCAAAAACGATTTTGCCATGTATGATGTATCAAAGCCATTTGTGGACAACATAGATCAGGGCAGCACTTCGGAGCTTGGGATTTATAGACACGGGTATCACTTGATTGCGCGCTATGATCCCGTAACCAGAATCCAAAAAGCTGGTTTTTCTCAACCAAGTACAGTGTTTGGCAATGGACTGTATTATGGATATTACGATAGCTTTTCAAATCCCGTGATCATGGGCAGCAGGATAAATTTTGCTTCACCGGTTTATGAACAAGCGGTTCCCATCTCCGATGTCCAGGCTTCTTTGGGAGATTATGAATTCAAATATGCCCGTGTAGCAATGAGAAAGAACCATATGTTTGATATCAAGGATCTGTACTATAGCTTTGATGTATTGGTTCAGAACGGTTATTGGACCCAGCTGATGTCAGATCAAACTTCATACCAACAGCATATACGGATTCCCATCGGGAACACCAATCTTCGTCTACTTTACGAAAACTACGAGCAAAATATTGCAATGACCCAGTTACATCCAGTCTATTGGCAGAATGTGAACTATATGATAGATCATCGCTTGAATCAGTTTTGCATAATTATGGACAACCCATGGATATTATTTGCTTATCGCAGAAGATCGGAAAAGGCAAAGTCCACAAGATTTGCGACTGGACTGGAGAGCAGGGCAGATCAATTCCTTTTGGAAAAAAACTTTGAAATCAAACTGGATCCAAATCGGAAATCCCTGATCTCTGTAAAGCTGGAAAAATCCATTATTGATGATAATTTCAAGCCTGTAGAGAAAGGTTATCAGGATAGGGCACAGGTCGATATAGACGTGGGTTTGATGAATACGGACCTGAAGATCAGCAGCAGTTTGACGGACTTTGAAAACCTTGATTCCATAGTAAATCTAAGCCAGGTTTTTGGGTTTGGCAGGATTGGGATAAATTCTCACACCTTCTTATGCAAGGATAGGACGTTCGATGTCACACCTTCGATCTATAGTGCTTCTGATACACTCCGAACTATAAAGTACATCCTGCCCGCAAGTAATAGCATCTATTATGCGGATAAAGATCGCTACGGCTTCTCATATCGCGTTAGTGCTGGCATAAAAAGAATAGAGAACCATATACCATATTTGAGTGAACAGGAATGGAAGAATTTCAGGATTGAAAGAGATATTGCCTTTTCTGGTATCGATGCTCAATATCACAGGTCGATTGGAGATTACGGGTTTGATCTGAGGCAGAGTATGCTGTGGCATGCATTTGATGAAGACCTTCGGGAGCTTCCTCAATTCAGCTATGACACCTATGCCAGAATCACAAGGTATCTCCCTCATAACAATACTCTATTTGCAGGATTGGGTGTTATCGGACATTCGAGCTACGCTGTATTGAACTCCTCAAATACGATAATTGATAACTCCGCTATCGTTGATCTATGGACTGGATTTACGATAACGGATAGGTTCGAACTGACTGTTAGCTTCAAAAATCTCCTGGATGGCACTATCTATGGTGTTTATCCCATCCCACAGTCAATACATGTGGCTGTGAGATGGTATTATCTAAATTGATATCTTTTACGCATCCTCGTATCATGCTATATGGCAGGATGTAAGCGCTTTGAGGCATGATGATATGGCTTATATGATCAGATTGATATTCGTTGATCAGGAATCCTTTAGATGCTCATGCAGGAAGTCGTGGTATTCTTCATTTGCATAAACGAGCTGGTCGTGAGTACCTTTGTGGCATCTGCCTGATTTGTCGATGAAAAGAATGCTATCTACATAGCGCAGTGTGGAAAGCCTGTGCGAGATTACAATCGCAGCAATTCCATGATAGTATTTGTCTATGTCTTGCCAAAGTTTCTCTTCATTTTCTGCATCCAGACTGGCTGTGATATCGTCCAGAATCAGGAGTTGCGGTCTTTTGATCAGTGCTCGGGCGATTGTTATCCGCTGTTTTTGTCCACCGGAAACCCCCAAACCACGTTGACCTACGATTGTGGCATCTCCATCGGTAAAAGAGCTGATCTCGCTTTCTAATTGCGAAGTTTTGATAGCCCTCTGGTATTCATCTTCGTTAGCAGATCCTATAGCGAATTCTATATTGTCTTTGACGGATCCACTGAAGAGAACGGGATCCTGGGCGACGAAACCGATAATCTCACGCCAGGCAGTAATATCGATTTCCGTAATTGGAAATCCGTTTACCAAAAGGTTGCCTGTGGTAGGTTGCAGGAGCCCGCAAATGAGGTTGGCAACAGTCGATTTTCCCGCACCGGTTGATCCAAGTATCAGGAGGCGTTCTTTTTTGTTCAGGACAAAACTGCACTGTTTGATGACGGATTCGCTTTTACCATCATAGTAGAAGCTTACATTGTCGAAGACCAGAGAGTTAAACTCATCCAGCGGGATTTGGGTTCGTTCTTTGATGTTAAAGCTTTGATAATCTTTCATTTCCTCCAGCCGGTCGATATTGACAAAAGCCTGTTTGCCCGAAACAAAAAGCTGGGGTAAATCCAGCAGAGGGTAAATCATCATGCTGAGATACGTATAAAAGAGATAGAAGGTACCGATGGTAATCTGTCCCTTTACTGCCATATATCCACCAAAAAGGATGAGGCCAATCTGGGCAAAATAGTCGATGTACTCATAGATCAGATGGAGTATGGCATTGAGTTTTACAACACTCATCTCTGTTTCAAACCTGCGGGCTAATGCCATATCAAAGAAGCGGTTGTACTTTTTCTCGCTTACGAATGCTTTGACGATTCTTATGCCCGAGAAGCTCATTTCAAGCTGGCTGTTTATGGCACTGATAGCCTGCTGGTTTTTTTCAAAGTTTTTGTATAGACGATCGGACGTGATGTAAAACACAACAATCATAAAGGGAAGTGATGCTATCGAGAGCAGAGTCAGCTTCCAGTTCAGAAAAAACATCACACTCAGACTAAACACAATAGTACTGAGAGAATTGAAGGCGCGGAATATCCCGGAGCACAAAAACCAGGAGATTTTGGGGAAATCGCTCAGATCATCCGTCAGCCTGGTGACCACGTCTCCAGTACGGTATTTTTGGAAAAAGCGATAGTCCTTGTTCACGATAAACTTAAAATATAGCATGCGGAGGCTATGCTCAAAGCGTAGATTGACGACAGCTCTAAACGAGGGATAAAAACCGGTGATCAACTGGGCAAAACCTATCGCCAAAAAGAGATAGATTATCCTATTGACTTCCTGCATTGGTGCGGGGTACTTCAATGGATTGCTAAGGATATCATGGAGCAAGTCTATGAGTTTTTTAAAGATAAACGGATATGCAATGGCAACCGCAGAACTGATCAGGGTAAAGATAACCATGATCAGCACAAACCACTTTTGCGCCATCCATTGACGTATTACCCAGCGGAGATTCTTACTCATGATTGCTACCAGGATTTACCAGCTGTAATTCTACCAGTTTACGGTAATCATCAGAGCTCTGCATCAGTTCATGATGAGTGCCCCGATCGATAATCTCACCGTCTTTGAAAAAGAGGATCTGGTCTGCATCGAGTACTGAGGTTAGGCGATGGGCGACAATCACAGCAGTCTTGTTCTTCAACACATTGTGCATGGTTCTTTGGATCTTGGCTTCAGTTTGGGGGTCGATTGAGGCTGTGGCTTCATCCATGATAATCAGTTCAGGCTCAAAAGCAAGAGCTCTGGCAAAGCTGATCAATTGCTTTTCTCCCTGCGAAATGTTTTGGCCACGCTCTGCAATTTCCGCATAAACTCCATCTGGCTGGGCTTTGATAAAATCATCCAACTGCACTATATTTATTGCTTTCTCGGTAGTAGACACACCAATCTCATCGTTATATACTCGAATGTTTTCCAGGATGTTGCCTGGGAACAGGAATATATCCTGTAGAATCAGCCCAATTTTATCGCGCCAGAGGCGGAAGTTTATGTCACTGAGGGGAGTATCATCAATTCTGATGCAACCCTTCTGGATAGGATAAAAGCCGCAAAGGAGGCTTACCGTAGTCGTCTTTCCGCTTCCTGATGCCCCTACCAGAGCAATCCGCTTGCCCTTTGGAATGTTAAAAGATACACCTTTGAGTATCCAGTCCTCATCCTTGTACGCAAACCAAACATTTTCAAACCTGATACAGTCTTCAAAATACGGCAAGGCTTTACCAACGAAGATATCATCTTCTGTCTCCAGCTCTGTCAGCTCCAAAATCCTACGCAATGATACGAAGGAGCGCTGAATCTGCATAACATTCTCGGAGATATGCATCAATGGCCAGATCATGCGAAACATATACTGGATAAAGACTATTAAGGTACCCAGTGTGATAATCCCGGCAATTATCTTTGGAGCAGAGATCAGGATAATGATGATAACAAAGAGAACGTTGAAAACAAAGAGGAACACTCCCTGGCTACCGTATTCGATGAATGAGGTACGGGTCTCCAGATTCTTTTTGGCTCGCGATGCTTTGTCAAGCTCGTTGATTATCCGATTCTGCTGGTTCAAGACTTGGATAACGAGCATACCCTGAACGTAGTTCGTAATCTTGGCTGTTATCTCAGCATATCGTTCACGGATTTGTTTGTAAAACTTGGATATATACTTGATCAAATAGGAATACACTACAATTGTGACGACTACTGCAGGAAGGATAAATAGCGTTACCATGCTTTCGCGAATGAATAGGATTACAAAGACTCCAAAGAAAAAAAGGAAGTTTCCAATAATCGTGATTGATATCTCTGAAAACAGAACTTTGACTCTCTCGCTATCACTTTCGACCCTGGCAATCAACTCACCAACAGGCTGCTTATTGAACCATTCTACGGGAAGGGTCAGCAAGTGGCTGAACACACGGGCTTTGAACTGAGTAATAATCTTGATTCCAAGCCTTGATAGGAGAATGATCTGAATATATCCCAATAGACCAGAGACGATTACAACCAATACAAAGTATATCCCATAGCGAAGCATGTCGTTCATGTCGCCATTGGGAATGCTCTTGTCGATTATATGAGCCAGTATAAGAGGATCCAAAAGACGGAGGAAGGAAGTAAAAAGCATGGCAAAAAGACCAAACAAAAACAGCCATCTGTCCTTCTTTACATAAGGAACGAGAAGACTGAAGTAATGAATCCACTCTTGTTTCTTTTTTGCCATTTTTTTACCTGAATTGTCTAATGGTCGGGATGAGAGGATTTGAACCTCCGACTTCTCGGTCCCGAACCGAGCGCGCTAACCGGACTGCGCTACATCCCGACCTGGTTTCGGACAATCTTTTCAGGCTTTGCTATCTGTCAAGGCTATTCTTTGCCAATGGCTTTGAGGAGTTTCTCTGCATCTTCAGATGTAATTTTCCCTGCCTCCAGCATGTCCAAAATCTTCATGCGACTGCCTTCTTTGATCTCTTGCTTTTCCGTATCATTCAAGTCAAAGCGGAAATGCTTGAATTTTTTCAGTGGTTCAAACATTTTCTTGAATTGATCCTTATCGAAGATATTACCCATCTGATCATGAATGTGCATTTTGATCTTTTCGTGGGGGAAGTCGCGCTCGATCTTTATCTTTATCTCGTTGAAGGCTTCGCCAAGTTCTTTATTGATAACGGAACTGATTTCTTCATAGTTATCTATGATCGTCTTCTTTGCTGTATCGACATCAAAGTCATCGATTATCTTCTTGAGTGAGTTCATTGCCTTTTGGATAGTATCCTTGACCTTTTCTTCGTCGATCAATGATAGGTTTTTGTTTATATAATCGACTATATTTGTTACCAGTTTCTGAACCCGTTCTTTGTCATCAAAGCTCTTGGAGTTATTGATAGCCGTTTTGAGCTGCTCAAGCTTTTGTTTTATATAATCTACGTTTATGTGTCCGTCTGAGCTTAGTTTGATCGAGCCATTCTCGGTTTTGATACTGATTTTGTTCTTACCTTCACCGTTTTTGATGATGTACTTTTCATCGGTATGGATGACTTCGGCATCAAGTTTGCACTTTACAGAGCCGTATTCGGTTTCGACTTCCATCTCAAAATCAAAGTTCACCGGTAGTGAAAGGTGGATTATGCCATTCTCGTTCTCCAGAGTAAACCGTCCGTCTTCAATGGGAAGGGTTTCATAGTAGATCACGCCGTTTTCGTTTGTAATGCTCACATAGGGATACTGAGCTTCGCGGATTTTGATCGGTCCATTTTCTGATTTGATACTCAGGCTATCCCCTCTAACCATATCAGCAGAGAGCGGTCCATTTTCTATGCTTATCTTCAGGTTACCATTACAATTATCCAGAGCAATCGGACCATTCTCCGATTCGATTACGTTATCTCCCATGCAATCTCTGATCGCTATGGGTGCGTTTTCTGAGGTGAGGTCGATAGAACACTCCAACCCTGAAATACTAAGTGGATGGTTCTCTGTGCTAAGAGTCAGTGCAACCCCGTTTGGGATGAAGATTGCCAAAGATAACTTACCGATTGCCATGCTATCGTCTATATCGAGTTCATTGAGCTCAATTGAGACGGTCGAGCCATCATAAGTAGTCTTTACATAATCTTCAAACTGGAACTCTTCAATATTGCCAGAGACTTTTGCCGAAAATTCCAATTCTACCTTTGAGCTTGAAGAAGCCTTAATAGAAAGTGGTGCCATGTCGTTTGTAATTTTGACTGTACGGATAAGTTCATAATCCAGTACTTTTGTAAATCCGATTTCTTTCATTTTTTTCTCCTTGTTTCTATCATTGTTATAGCGTCGTCGACGTTTATAAAGCCTTCTTCCAGATCGTTGAATATATCTGTAAAGTCGTCTGTTTGAACGTCTTGTCTGGAGATGATCCGATTGATCTCTGCCAAGCGGTTTTTGACTGTTGGATATGATATCCCCAAACGTTTTTCCATCACTTTGATGTTACCTTGGGACATTAAAAAGAGGCGGACAAAATCCATTTGCTCATTACTGAGATTCTCTACCCATGGAGAGCTAAATTCACCATGAAAACTAACATTGCACTCTTCACAATGGTATTCCTTTATGATTAGTGAATGTTTACATATAGGGCACGATTTCAGATTCATAACAAGCTCCTTAAATATATTAAGACACGTATTAATTTTCTTAATTCGTGTCAAGACATTTATTTTAAAAATTCAATAATACGGTTATTATACTTAATATTCAGCACGATTTTGGGTTGTGCCTATCGTTGCAAAAGCATTTGACACATATAGGCAGCTCTGGAACTTGGAGTGATGGGAATAAAAAGATTGGACGTATATAGATGACAGAATACTTGAAGCTGTTAAATGGCTTATTAAAAAAAGCGAATTCCAGATTGTCATTGCGAACCTTGCTATTAAGCGTAGCGCTGGTAATGGGAATATTCCATCTATATTTTGTTGTTTGGATATCATCCAATCCATATTCAGATTTGATCATGTTATATGGCATCAGCCTAAAGATAAGTATGGCATTGATCCTGATATATGTGCTACTTAGCGGATACAAATCTTTGTTGTCACATCTCAAGCTGGCAAGGTATTTGGATCGGCAGATTGATTACAATGACGATTTGTTTCAAAACATAATAGAATTAGACCATCAAAAGATAGATCGCATAATTGTCGATCAATTGGCTGAACAAGGCAGAATCCGCTTACTTGGTAATAGCTATAAGCTGCCGTCGATATTAAAGGATTGGCAAGCATTTGGCATAGCCTTCTTATTGCTGGGAATCGTTACAATCTGGGGTTTCAATCATCAGGACTTTTACAGGAGTGCAAGGCAGTTTTACACAAACAAGGCTGAAGAAATCGTTTATAAAGATTTCATTGAACTGAGTCCTGGAAGCATTAGAGTGGGTAGAGGCGAGCAGGTGCGAATCCGAGTGATAAATCCAGACCCGAGGTTACAGCACCAGCTTTTTTATCGCTACGAAAAAACCTGGCGTGAACTGGCAATGACCGATAATGCATATATCTTTGAACGGTTGGACAATTCGATCGAATACTATGTTTCAAATTCGGTTGCTAAATCCCCAATTTTCAGAGTTGATGTACTGGACGAACCATTTGTCCGCAGGTGGAGGGTGGAATATACTTATCCACCACACACTCGGATCAAACCCGATGCGGACACACTCAGTTATGGAAACATCAATGCCTATAAGTATTCCTCTGTAAAACTCTTTGTAAACACTAACATCCCTATCAATACAGCTACTATGAACTTTGCCGATGGCAAAACAATTGAAATGCAGAGAATCGATTCATCAAACTATGTGACACAGCTTTCAATTAATACAGCTTCAACATGGTATCTGGAGTTGATGGATGAACTGGGACGAAAGTCCTCTCCCGAAGAAAAAAGGATCAGCATCATTCCCGATAATCCCCCTGAGGTTCGTATCCTATACCCAGGTGAAGATATCATGTTGAACCAAAACTTGCTGCTTCCCTTGATAATCTATGTGGATGATGATTTTGGGCTCAAAAACCTATCTCTGATCTTCAAAGTAAATGAGAATCCGGAAAACAGGATGATCCTGCAATCTGTCATACCCACAAAGCTTTATCAAAAGGACTATGTCCTGAGCCTTAGAGACCTGAACCTATTCCCAGGTGATGTAGTAACTTACTGGGCAGAGGTCTACGACAACTCCCCGGATAATCAAAAAGCTGTCAGCAAAAGCTTCAGAGCCCGTTTCCCATCGATCGAGGAGATCTATCAAGCTCTCGAACAAGGAGAGAACCAAAAGAAAACAGAGCTTCAATCTGCTTTGGAAAAGTCACAGCAAATCCAAAAGGATTTCGAGCAAAAAAGACGTGAACTGCTCAAGGAACAGGATCTAAAATGGGAAGACAAAAAGCAACTGGAAGACATTCTGAGCAATCAGGAAAAGCTTGCTGAACAAGTTGAAAGAATTGCCGAAAATTACCAGGACTTGATTGATAAAATGCAGGCGAACCAGGCACTGTCTGCAGAAACCATGGAAAAGATGATGAGAATTCAGGAATTGATGCAAGAGATAGCCAATGATGACCTTCTAAAGGCTATGCAACAATTTGAGAATGCCCTCAAAGATGTCTCTCCTGATGCGATCAAAAAAGCGATGGAAAATTTCAAGTTTTCCATGGAAGATTTTAGTAAAAAGATAGAGCAAACCCTTGATCTGCTGGAAAGTATCAAGAAGGAACAAGCAGTTCAGAAAGCATTACAGATATCCGAAGAGATGGAAAAAATGCAGAAAGCTCTCCACGAAAAGAGCGGTGACCTGAACCAGGACAATAAGAGACTTTCAGACGAGCAAAAGAGCATCAGCGACAAATATGAGAACTTGAAACAAGAGCTGAAAAAGATCGACGACATGCTCGACAAAGATAAAGATAAAAACGCAAAACAACAACTGTCCGAACTGCAAAAAGACATGGAACAAAGCAAAGCAGACCAGGATATGCAAAAAAGCAGCCGGCAAATGGAAATGAACAACCGCTCCGCTTCTATGCAAGCTCAACAGGAAGCGATGGAAAAAATGCGGAAATTCACGCTGCGTCTGGCTGAGATGAAAAGTTCCATGTCAGCCGGATCACAGCAAGGAATGATGCAAGCGATTCAAACTGCCATCCGTGAGCTTCTAATCTTTTCCAAGAAACACGAAGAAACTACAGCACGATACAACCGGGATCCTTATGCCATAGTGGCAGACTTGATAGCCCAATACGAAGGGATACAAATTTCCCTGAACAAGCTATATTCTGCTCCACAGGTAACGATGTTTATCCCTCCCAAGTTCTTTATCGATCTGACTGCCACATTCCAAAACTACCGGGATTTCTTTGTTAATATTGGTGAAATGCAGCATCACAGAGTTCCACAGATCCTATCAAATATTCAGAGTGGATTGAACTTGATGATATATGATCTGATGCAAGCCCTAAACAATCAATCATCTGGTGGTGGTGGCGGTGGAGGCATGCAGTCTCTGATGCAGATGCTGGAGCAGATGGGTCAAGAACAGATGGCCATGAATATGCTGACTCAGCAATTATTGCAGCAGTTGCAAGAACAAGGTGGAAGATCAAATCCTGCTATGCAGCAACAGATTCAAAAGCTTGCTAATGATACTGATAGAATGGTGGAAAACCTCAAGCGAGCTTTGCAGAACAATCCTGAAGCCCAGAAACAGGGAAATGCTATCAAGCAGATTATTGACGAAGCAGAAGCCCTATCCCGTCAACTACGATCAAACCAACTCAACCAGGATATGGTCAATCGACAGGAGCGAATTCTCTCCCGTCTGCTCGATGCCCAAAGATCATTGAATAAAAGAGATCAAACCCAAAAAAGAAAGGGCGAAACTGCCGAGCAGAGGATTTTTGATCGCAGAGCAGGAGCAATAGATTATGATGCTCTCAGGAGAAATGCCTCTCTTGATGAAAGTTATAGAAGCTTTCCCAAAGAGTATCAGGAAGTTATCCTAAAGTATCTGAAGAACCTCAATGAGTAGCATTATGAAAACATTTGTATCTATCATCATCTTGTTAAGTATCGTTTTGTGCCTGGCGGCGCAGTTTGATGAAAAAGCTATCATGACCCAACAGGCACAGCAACTAATGGCAAGACGACAGTATGCTGAAGCTGAACAACTCTTTCGCCAGATACTGCAAAAGTTTCCGAGCGATGCGAATAGTGTCTTGCAGATCATCCAGATCTGTTACCTGACTTCACAATTGGACAAGGCAGAAGCTGTTTTGGAGGAACATCGCAGGGCTCTCTCTCCTGCACAATATAGTGAGCAGATGATATTATTGTACGTAATGCAGGGGAAACAGAATCAAGCCTGGACAATGGCACAAAGCTACTTACAACAAAACAACCATGACCAAAACAGATACAGGCTGATAGCATCCTATTTCGAACGGAGAGGCTTTTACGAACAGGTATTGGAGCTATACAATAATGCCCGCCGACATTTCAAAAATGACGATTTGTTTATCCTCGAATATGCAAATACTGCTCTCAATTACAGGCGTTTGGATACGGCACTGAATGAATATCTGCGCTTTTTGGATCAAAATCCGGGCAATTTCTTTTTTGTGAACAACCAATGCAAGACCATTCTACAAGAAGATCCATCTATGATCCGGATAATCAGTGCGTATGCCAATAATGCCACCAATCCGATCATACTGGAGCTTTATGCCACTGCGTTAGTCAGTTTAAAGCAATATCAGCAAGCTCTGGAAATATATCGTAATCTATCACCACAAAAGCTGCAAAGCTTTGCTGAAGACCAATATTCTGCTCTGAACGATGAAATCGCTCTACTGGCATATTCCCACTTAGTGGATATCACCGCAGATGATGTTCAAAGAGCTGAATACAGATATAGAATGGCACAGATCAAAACCAGAAATGCCAGATTCAGTGAAGCTCATGACATTCTGAATGAGATTATTAGCGACAAAAGGTTACACGACCGCAGGGTTCGAAACAGATCTTCGGTAAACCTGAATTCACGCAAAATGATGGCAGAGCTGATATTGAACACTACAGCTCAAATTGATAGTGCCATGGCCTGGTATGATTCAGCAAAGGAGTTCGCCAGAACTACTCTGGAACGTACAGAAATAGAAATGGAGATCATCAAACTGCTTATCATGAGTGAAGCATACAACACTGCTTTGCAGAAGTTAAACTCTGTTATCGAACCGAAAGTAGTGGAAACAAAGGAATACTACAGGCTCTTGATTTCGCTGATGCAAAACGAGATTGATCACGCAGATTCCTTGATGAATGAATATGTCATCAAGTATCCTGGATCCAGCTATACGAACGACTCCATATACCTGATGATGTTGATCTTAGCAATGGATGATGCAGATATAGAGTTATTTATGACGGCATACCGTAAAAAGCAGCTTTATCAAAAAGATGCGATCGATTCCCTGCTCACGATCTTTGAACATAACAAAGATGAAGAGCTCAGGATCCTTGCCGTAGAATGGGCAATACAGCTTTCTGACCCGGCAGAAGCTCTTCGAATTTTGGATTATGAGTGGACGGATGATATTGCTGCTGAATATGCTACCTTGATTAAACTGCGGCTTTTGAATGATGGGGAACGAGAGCAACGGCTGGCTCGAGAATTTTTGAAACAAAACCCCAATAGTATCTTTTCACCAAATTTTCGCCAAGTTATCAGCAGAATCAGCACCAATAAGCCTAATCTATGATATTCTAAAACCTTTGAAGGTGGCTTCCCTCTACGCAAATCGTAGTGTTTTCGGTTACAGCGAACGAACAAAAACAGCTATCTTTTCCATCCCACCACCCTTTCAGCATTAGGCACAGCCCCTCGCCACTATTAACTAACGATCTTTCCCACTAATTCCATGTTACTCTGTGGAGCTTCAATTAATCCCAAATAATGCAGTAGCTCCCAGCCATTAAAGAAAAGTGTTGCATATATTCG
>CAZWIS010000033.1:0-19244 GCA_964634275.1 uncultured Candidatus Cloacimonadota bacterium
GCTTGATATACGCTTGACTACTAAGTTGACAGGGCTAAAATATGTTGACAATGGGACTCCAATCCTACAAAGTATCAGTATACTCAGATTGACGGAAAACACACCGAAATGCTTCAGAGAAAGACAGGTACGACGGCTATATGTAATGCCATAATGCCCGATGTATATAAGCTATCTAATTGGATTAATATTCCCGTGCCATCCTATCGGGATAAATGCAAAAGATCACCTCCGTTTCCAGTCACCGGTTATCTGGATGCCATTCTGGTTTGGATTCGTAGAGCCAAAGAGCAAGTTCCCCCAAGCATCATAAGAGGCGATAATACGGGCATTGTAGGTATTTACCCAATAGTTTCCCTCGCCATATAGCTTTGATGATGCTATTATCTTCAATCTTTGGGGATAAGCGCCTTCAGCCCACCATTCGATGAAGTAATTGACCTCATTTGTTTGAATCCGTACTCCGCTATTTGCTATTGCTCCGATATGGGCGGTATAAGTTTCTGCTCCTGATGGCATATATCCCCAGACATAACCACCACCTCCGCCCATTGATTTTGGCATTTTACTGTAGGCTATGGACTCGACCACAAATTGGTTCATTTGAGCAAGCATATCTCTACGATGTGCCAGCATTGCCTGTCGGCTGAAAATGCCAATGCCTACCATGATGGCTATTCCCACTATGATAACACTTAGTGAAACCATAAGTATCTGTTTCAATCCCATGAAACACCTCTCTGGCTATCCAGTATTCAAATTTCCAAACAGAAACATTTCTTGTGTCGACAATAAACATGTCAAGCTCAATCTGAACTGTGATATCGGCAATCAGCAGCTTAACGGATCAACATAGCCTTTTTGACAATGGTCGATTGACCTTGTTTGAGGCGGATAAAGTACACTCCAGAGGGGACCTTTCTTCCCTTGGAATCTCTTGCTTCCCAATGGTATTCGGCTTTGGTACCGGTGTGATCCAGCTTTTGAGCATGAACAATCTGTCCTCTCAGATTAAAAATCTCCAGCTCCATTCTACCAGTCCCCTTTACTTCCAGCTTGAGAGATTTAGAGAAAGGATTTGGATATGAATTTAATCCAATTTGAGCTGGGGTGATATGGCTGTCGTGGTTTGAAACAGGATTTGTGAAACCGACATTCAAGGTATCAAAGATGACTGTGATCATGTCCATCAAACTAAAATCCGGTTCACATACGCCAAACAAATTGAAGGAAGAACCAATGGTACGATAATTGCCATTGGAGTTATAAACAGCAATGACATCGTTTTGGATATCTTCGTTCTGGGAAGAAAATAACGGGATGGCGCTATTACCATAGGGACATAGTGCCTGAGTTACATTCATTGGACTATCATAATCCCAAAGCATGATCGTATCATCACGTTGGAAGCGGACGCGTTCGATAAAAGCAAGATGGTCATAAGGGGCTATTGTGCCAAACTTCCCGATCAATGAATCGGTCTCATCCCAAGATATAGCTCCCTCCAGATACATGCGGCCACCATTGTCCAGATATGAATTGAGCAGATTGTATTCCAGGCTGCCGGGACTGAGAATAAAAGCGGTATCACCAAAACCCAGCAGACAGAAGACAGCGTCAAAATTGTCTATGTATTCGTAATCCGGAATCAGTTTGTCGGTATAGATTACATTGAAACCACCCAGATCGTTGATAGCATTTACTACGGCAATGCCATTGCTATGATGTGGCTCCCATACGAGGATTTCACCCAATGGTTCGGTAGCGGTGGGAGTGTATCCCACAGCAGGATCACCAAACATCAGGTAGGTATAGACGTTTTGTAATTCAGGCCAGATGATGCCATCGCTGTCGATCGGATCTCCAAAGAGATAGTATTGGGTATGAAGCAGGTTTGCATAGGAATGTGCGGCTCCAATGCTCATGCCATTTGCTATGTAGTTCTCCAGGAGATGGTAGTTGTAGGAGCTTAGTCCACCCCAGCCTGGATTCTCCCAGCCAATCTTGTACCAGCCGGTACGCGTGGCACCGATTACAGCCACTCCCTTTTTGAGTAAAACTTGTTCCGCCAGCGATGCTGATGTATGATCTATCTTTCCATTGTAACAAGAAGCACAGAAGACCACCATTCCATCGCTGTTTCCGAGGTTGTTAAAGCTATCACGGTTGATCATGCTCAGCCATTGCATTTCCCAGGCATCTGGGATAGCGTTGTTGTTTGAATCATCCATCCAAACCTTGCGGGAGGAGGATGTGGCACTTCCGTGTGCGCTCCAGTTCAAAAGCCCAAAACTCTCTGTATTCAATAAACTTATCAAAGTGTTGTAATCCAGAGCATAGTCGCTGGGAAATGATGGAACTACTCCCAGTTGCTCGTATAGAGTAGTGCTCTGCATATTGCGGATTACTGTGCTTTTGATCAGTTCCATAAATCCTGCTCCATCGGTTTGGGCAAAATCCATGTTCCATTCTTCCTGAGCATAATTCAGGAATGCAGCAGGGAGCAGAGCTTTGTTTTTCCATGGGGCGTTGCTCTGTTCGAAAGCAACTATACGCTGTGAAATAGAGCTAACTGCACTGGCAGTGTCCCAGGCGATTCTGCCTACAAAGACTTCCGGAGTAAAATCCATTCCCCAATCCTGATCTCCGATGCCCATTGAATACTCTCCCAAGCGGCCATCGTTGTCTGTATCAAAATTGGAGCTTAAGTCGCTGTAATAGAAGTCCGAAGGAACAGTATCAGAGCCATCTGGCTCAGGGGTCAGCATTGCGATTGGGATTGTTCCGATATCGCCAATCAGCAATAGATATGTAAATGGATGTGTATCGTATTCCTGGACAAGATAGTTCCTCAGTTTTTCTGCATTATTCATGCCGGGACTGGTAGCCAGAATATCGCTGATATCGGCAAATTCCACTACCAGGCCCTGACTGTTTCGATAGCTAACCAGTTCCGCTGCTGCAGCATACAGATCGGGTGTGCTCACAATCAGGTAATCATAATTTCTCGTCGGAGCCTGATAATACCACTTGGCAAGATCACGTGAATTGGCAAAAAAAGAAGTATTGGTCATGGTTTTGGGAATGTAGCGGCGGATATCTGAAGCTTTAATCGCATATTTGATCTGGATCGAAGCAAGCTCGGACCAAAGGTATGCCCTCTGGTTTGCTTCATAAACTGCAGGCAGGATATCGAAGCTGACGAAATGAATATCTCCCCATCTTTGAATGCCACGGTATCGTACCTGTGAGTTTGTAGCCCGGGAGGGGTTGGACGACAAAGTGTTTTCGCTACTGCTAAAAGCAGGATTTAGGATTGGTTCTGGCGCAGATATCGCTTGGACGGAGGATAGACGGACGTCCCAATCCTGTACTTCCGAACCTGGAGGAAGGAGGACGTTGATGGTTTTGACGGGTAGTTGCCACTTTCCCGGAGCGCTTATTCTACCGTAGGTATCTTTGGCTTGGACAAAAGTATTGGAGGTGAGATCATAATCTGGCAGTGGCATATCCACGACTATATCCAAAACGTTGGAAAAGGCAAACAACGGGGCTAATAAAAACAAAACAAAGAAAATCTTCTTCATGATTCCTTCTCTTGAAATGTGCCGTTTTAGCACAAAATCATGCTTATTGGGATGAAGAGATGAATGGTCAAATGATCAGGCGATACTCTGCATCCATAAAGATAAGATGCAAGAACTCTTCCAAAATGCCAGCAGCTATTTTCCGTACTGGTGGATGACCTGCCTTACCATGACGTCGAGTAGCAAGTCTCCGGTATCATATACTTCCTGTGGTTCAAAGCCAAGGTACTTTTGCCACTGTCCGGCAAGGTAATCGTGGGTGATGACTCTGTAAGTCCTCTCAGGATCGAGGGTATCCCCGTTTACAATGATGTCTATGTAGGCTTGTGGAAAGCCTGTATCAGTGTTGTCCTCAGAATCTGTCCGGTGTACCAGGGTACTGTGTACTATGCCATTGGAATCATAGGGGTTGATCGTAGCATTTCGAATAAAAAAGCTTTCCAGATCTTTACCGAGACAAGTGAAAGTAGTAACAGTATTACCAAAGGGCAGCATTTCATTCATATCTTTCAATGTGATTTCGCCCTTGGCGACTGCCTTGCGGATTCCCCCGCAATTGATCATCGCTACATCAGGATGGTACAGATCTTTGTATTCCAGCATCAGCGCTTCTATCTGCCACTGGGACACAGCTGTTTCACTGAACTTGTCCGGGATCCAATCGGTAGGAATGATGCCAATGACTCGATTCAGATTGTGATCGATTTCTGCGCGTAATCTATCCACCATGCGGCTAAGATCTGTCGACGCAGGTCTTGAAGGTACCTGGACAGGAAGGAGCTTATTATGATAAGATACAATGCGTCTATTCTCGATCTCAAGATCAATTTGCCCCAAATAGTTGAGGTAAGAGCCACTTTGAAGAATGATGATTCCATTTACAATCACCGGATCTGTTATAGTAGTATGGCTGTGTCCGCCTATTATTAGCTGAATCCTTTCATCAAGCAGCGTCGCAAGCAAACTATCAGCCTCGAATCCATTATGAGTGAGCAGGATGATGAAATCGCTCCTGGAATCAAGCTCATCAAGGTATAGATCAATGGCAGCTTTGTATGGTAACACATTGATATCTTTTACGTTTGCTGCTTTTACCTTTTCGGGTAGTTCTGTCAGGGTCAATCCCATGATCCCGATCCGAAGTGAATCCGCTTCAATTACCGTGTATGGCAGAGAAAAATTGGTGGTATCGCTTTTGCTGAAGATATTAGTCGTAAGAAAGGGATACTTTGCCAATTGCATCAGTTTGCGGGTATTGTCTATGGAGATGTCAAACTCATGATTTCCAAGGCAGGCTGCATCGAGCTTCAGCCTGTTAAAGACTTCGATTACAGCTCCCCCGATAGCTCCGTTGTAGTCCAAAGATGCAAATGCAGAGCCAGTTTGTTGGTCTCCTGCATCAAGGTATATACTGCGGGTTACTTCTGCTCTCTGAGCATTTAGTACATGTTCCAGCTCCATGTATCCACCCAGTTTGATCCTTTCTCCGTTGATGGTATATGTCCGGGGGAGGTAGGTGCCGTGTGTGTCGTTTGTATAGAACACTCTCAGGGGGATTGATAAGAGGATCGAAAGAGATAGGACAATAGATGCTATCAGCAGTAGCCTTTTCATCATTTTGCCTCCTGTAACAGGTTTTCGACCATGATCAGATCTTCCGGGGTGTCAATACCGATTCCCTGATAGTCGGATTCTACCATACGAATAGGGATATTGTTTTCAATAAGTCTTAGTTGCTCGAGTTTCTCTATCGATTCCAGATGGGAGGGTGGAAGCTGAACAAACTCGAGAAGGGCACCTTTGCGATAGGCATAGACGCCGATATGGCGGAAATAATGTGCTGTATTGGAGCCATCCCTGTCATAAGGAATGGGGGATCGGGAAAAATATATGGCATTACCCAGATTGTTTGTGATCACTTTGACGATGTTTGGGTCCAGGATCTGGATATGATCCTTTATCTTTGTCATTAGTGAAGCGATATGAATATCCGGATCGGCAAAGACATCCATGAGCTTTGATAGGGATGTGCGGTCTATCAGGGGTTCATCACCTTGAACATTCAGTACTACGTCAGTCTGGAAACCGTTTATTGCCTCAGCGATTCGATCGCTGCCACTTTGGTGCTCGGCAGAGGTCATGACGCATTTAGCTCCAAATCCGATCGCGCAATCATATATCTGTCTGGAATCTGTAGCAATGAGGACATCAGTAAAAAGCTCCGTGTTTACTACAGCTTCCCAAACACATTGGATCAGCGGCTTTCCACACAGTAATGCCAGCGCTTTCGCAGGGAACCGGGTAGAGGCAATCCGGGCAGGAATCACAGCAGTAAAATGAATCATATATCCGCCTTTAATCTTATGTAAACTTTGTAGCTGGGGCTTTGATTGTTTCGCATGAAGACTACAAAGACTTTGTCTATATAGCTGTTTTTGCTTTGCGTTACGGTTTCGATTGCGATGCTCTTTTCGAGCATGTTATCCGTGGCAAGGACTCTGCCCATCACGTTTTGCAGACGGTATTTTCCGATCTGCTTTAGGGCAAGTTCCTGAGCTTCGTAGTATGCGTCCATCAGTGTAACATGATGCGAATTGGCCACTGAATATACAAATTCATGATCGGCGCTGATATCGGCATCATTACACCAATCCGGCAATCCAGCCCTGCTCATGACAGCAGTGGTTTTTGATACAAGCGCATCCTCCAAGCCAAACAAGGCGATCAGATATGAGTTTGTGGAGTATGAATCGATCAGTTTCATGTTTTGGAAAGCGTTGTACATATATGGGAGATCGGCACTAACGACCATATTGAAGCCGATTTCATCCCAATTGATTTGGTTTTGCGAGCTGAGGGAAATGATTATGGATTTGTCCACCACAAAGGAAGCCTGGTTACGCGATAGCGATACGGAAGCAAACTCACGGGCAACATCAATTGCCCCATCTCCAAACATTCCGTCATCCCATGCGATTCCGATGGCAAATGGTCCTGTCGGTGGGTTCCAAAACCATTCTGGGGCTAAGAAACCCGGGTATTGCCTGTGTTCATGCCCAAAGACTGGTGCTTTTGCTATGTTTTTGGCACAGGAACAGAAGAGGAGTACTATCGTCAGAGTCAGGATGCATTGTCTTTTCATGATTTCACCATACCATCAATGATGGCCATGTTTACGGAGCCAGATCATAAGTGCGGAAGTATCGGTATAATTGACTCCTGGGATACGCATAGCCTGCCCGATGTTTTGGGGGCGGATTTTCTGTAGTTTCTCCCTTGCTTCCCATGCAAGAGCATCAATCTTGAGATAATCGATGTCAACAGGAATACTGATGGACTCGGAGGATTGAAAACGGTTGAGTTCTTCCTCCATCCTCTTTAGATAGCCTTCGTATTTGATTTCCAGTTCGATCCGCCGGCCGATATCCGGTGTCACATCCTCTGGAACGTCATAGCCGTGGGAGGGCAGATCGGCAAAACAGATTTCAGGGCGTTTGAGGAGGCTCTGAAACTTTATCGGTTCCTTCAGGTCGGGATGTTTGGCACAGTTCTCATTGGCTATCTTGAGTAATTCACGCTCTTTGATCTGCATCATAGCTCTGAATTTCTGCCATCTTGTGTCAGAGACCAGTCCCAGCTTATATCCAGTTTCCATCAGCCTCTCGTCAGCGTTATCCTGCCTCAGTTTCAGACGGTATTCAGCACGGGAGGTGAACATGCGGTAAGGTTCGTTTGTGCCACATGTAACAAGATCGTCTATCAGAACCCCGATATAGCTATTGCTGCGTGAAAAAATAAGTGGGTCTCTACCATCAAGCGAGAGCGTTGCATTGATTCCTGCCATCAAACCTTGGGCTGCGGCTTCCTCATATCCTGAAGTGCCATTGATCTGTCCCGCCAGATAAAGCCCCTTTACCTTCTTCGTTTCCATAGATAGCTGGATTTCATCGGGCGATACATAGTCATACTCGATAGCATAGGCATATCTCATCAGTTTGGCATGTTCCAAGCCTGGAATGCTGTGTACTATCCGCTCCTGGATCAGTGGTGGGAGGCTTGTTGAGATGCCGTTTATATATCCTTCGTGGGTATCCAGACCTTCGGGTTCGATAAATATGTGGTGACTCTCCCGGGCGGGGAATTTAACGATTTTGTCTTCTATCGAGGGGCAGTATCGAGGACCGATACCTTCGATGATGCCGCTGTAGAGAGCGGATAGATGGATGTTTTGGCTGATAATGGAATGAGTTTCAGCAGTGGTATGTGTGATATAGCAGTTTACTTGATTCTTCAACGAGACGTCTCGGTAAAAGGAGAATCCGCTTGGGTCGGCATCTCCGGGTTGTTCCTCGAGTTTGTGATAATTCAGGCTGCGCATATCGACCCGGGGAGGAGTGCCTGTTTTGAACCTGAGCAATGAGAGCCCCAGTTTGAGCATGGATTCGGACAACTGATCAGCAGCCGGTTCACCACTGCGTCCTCCGCTTACAGTGATGTTTCCCACATGAATCTTGCCCCGTAAAAAGGTTCCACTGGCAATGATAACTTTGGGGGCATAAAACTCTTTTCCGATCTGTGTCTTGATTCCTACGACGGTATCGTCTCTGACCATAATCTCGCTGACAGTAGCCTCGACAATGCTAATTCCGCTCTGCTGTTCAAGATGCGAAAGCATCGTTCGGGAGTAAGCCTGGCGGTCGTTTTGCGCTCGGGGAGCCCATACTGCGGGACCTTTTTTGAGGTTCAGCATCCTATAATGAATCCCTGTCAGATCAGCCACATAGCCTATTTCACCGCCCAGGGCATCTATTTCACGGGCAAGGTGTCCTTTGGCGGGTCCACCTATGCTGGGATTGCAACTCATCCTTCCGATAGATTCGATCTTGATTACAAAGATTGCTGTTTTTGCCCCCATGCGAGCAGCGGAAAAAGCAGCTTCAACTCCTGCATGGCCAGCTCCAATGACGATTACATCAAAATTGAAAGAAGACATCGCTTTAGATCGTGATCTTGGAATGTATCCAATTCAAAAGCTGATCCATACCTACATTATCCAGGGCTGATACCGGAAAGATCGGGATATCCCCGATGCCAAGTCCCTTACTGAGAAGATTTATGGTTTTGGTGATTTTGTTCTTTGGGATTTTATCGGATTTGGTAGCGACGATACAGTGCTCAATCTTTCGGGCTCTTAACATTTCCAGCATTTGGATATCTTTTAGGTCTGCGGGGTGGCGGATATCGACTAAGACAACGATGCCCCTTAGCTGTGGCCTTTGCTCCAGATATCTACCAATCATCCGTTTCCAGCTTTCTTTTTCAGCCAGACTTACCTGAGCAAACCCATAGCCAGGGAAATCGGTGAATTGCATGAAACCCTGTTCATCTGTTTCATCCTTCTTCCAGCGGATAAGGAAAAAATTCAGCAGTCTGGTTTTACCGGGAGTATTGCTGGATTTTGCAAGGTGCTGTCTTTGGGTCAATAAATTGATCATGGTCGATTTTCCAACGTTTGATCTGCCGGCAAAGGCAAATTCGGGATATGCGGAAGCGGGATAGTCCTTTGGTTCTATCGCACTTTTAACAAAGAAAGCTTCGACGATTCTCATACCGAATATACCACAGATGATTTGTCCGATTCCCAGATTTCGATTTCGATCACTTTGCAGGTATCACTATCGAGCCTGGCACTTAGATTGGCGTGGATGTCTCTTGCCAGATGTTCAGATGTGGGATTTTGGTTTTGATATTCTGGTAAATCATTCAAGAACTTGTGGTCGTACTTGTCCAATACGCTTTTCAAGGCTTGTTTGATGATACCAAAATCCACCGCCATACCGATTTGGTCCAATACTGTACAAGAAAGTCCCACCCGGACTTTCCAGTTGTGCCCGTGCAGATTACTGCAAGCTCCCTCGTAACCACAGAGCTTGTGGGCAGCGGAAAATGAATCGGTAACGTTTAGTTTATACATGTTATTACCTCTTTTGCTTAAAAGTACTTTTTTCGGATGAAGATAAAGACGATCGTGATCGAGAGCACAAAGCTGATCCCCATTACAATCGCAAAGGCATAGGGATTGTTCTGAAACGGCAGATCGACGTTCATCCCATAAATGCTGGCGATAAGGGTCGGCAAAGCCAGAATGATCGTGACTGAAGTAAGAAACTTCATCACTACGTTCAAATTGTTCGATATAATGGAGGCAAAAGCGTCCATCATCCCACTGAGAATACTGCTATAGATGTTTGCCATCTCGATAGCCTGCTTGTTCTCAATAATTACATCGTCGATCAAATCTTCGGCTTCGGGTTCATTTTGAAGCCAGCGGGACCGCTGCATACGCTCCAGAATGATCTCGTTTGATTTCAACGATGTGGTGAAAAAGACCAGAGACTTCTCCATGCGAAGCAGCCGGATGAGCTCTTTGTTTCGCATCGACACATGTAGTTCGTTCTCTATATTGGTAGTTCTGCGGTTGATCTCCTTCAAAAACTTCAAAAAGTAGATCGCAGTACGCAAATTTATATGCAGGATAAAGCTCTGTTGAGTGATTTTGAAGGGGCGGTGTTTTCCTTCCAGATACTGGGTCAGTACTTCATTTTCATAAAAGGAAACCGTGATAATCTTGTCCTCTATCACTATTATCCCCAAGGGAGCAGTAGAGAAAGGCACTGTAGCCGAGCGGTGTCTGTATAGCAACGGTACGCGAATAATAAACAAAATCGCCCCACCTTCATGCTCAAGTCTGGCGTTTTCATCGGCATCCTGCAGATCTGTGATAAAATCATCCGGGATATCAAACCTATCCAGGATCGATTTTGTCTCTTCTGCAGTGGGATTTTCCATGTGAATCCAAAAAGCTTCCTCAATGGAAAGAGCAGGGACAAAACGCTGTCCCGCATTTTTGAATAACTCAATCATGCCGACCTCCACTTCAGTTCAATTATGTTATCTCTCAAAGGACAATCTTTTAGCTACCCAATTTCAGGCAACAAAAAAAAGTCCCAGTCGTTTTCTGCGTTGATAGACGAGCTACGGGGCAATAACTAAATCACGGTACTCAGCGCACAAACACAGTCATCTATACCCGTCCACCACTCTTTTTGTATGGGGCACTACCCCATACTCCGATTATTCAACTGTCTTATCATACATATTTGCAAAAGTGACTATACATCTCATTCGAGATTCGTGTAGCCTTGCCGTTGCTGGCAAAAACGGCAATCAAACGGGATTTGAAGCATAATGTCCCGGAGCTGTCGTATATTTCCTGGATCCATTCCGATTTGAGCCGGTTCATACCCTGGAAATGGCTTTTGACCACGATCCATTCTTCCAGTTCGATAGCTTTTTGATAGTCCAGTTCATATCTAATGACGAAGATCTGCAAACCCAGTTCCAAAAGCCTTGCGATTGGTAATTCCATATCGATCAAAGCTTCACTACGCGCTGCTTCCAGGATTTGCAGATAACTGGCGTTATTCAGATGTCCGTAAATGTCACACTCATAGCCGTAGATCTTCTTTTTATATTCAAATACCATAATGTCTTGTTCTCCATATTTGCAGTCCATAGCTCAGCATATATCTAAGTGATTAGATGGTATATGCTAAGGCATTTTGAATCTCATATTTTGCTTGACCGATACTGCCACCGCAGATCAAGTGCAAAAAACTCTAATGGATAGAGGAAATGATGACTCAAAAAACTGTCAACCCCAAAAAAACCGGGTACAACCCGAAAACACAGTATAAAAGACCTGAAAAGTCTGTTGACACCAAATCGAGCAGTTCCTTGGGAGTTAGTATCATCCCCCAGCGATATGTCTCTTCAATCATGGTGCTTCTATTATTCGTCACCCTCAGCCTGATTTATTTTCCAGTGGCATATCAGAGCCGTTATCCCATCGCGCATGATATCACCCAATGGGAGGGTGGTGCCCGTAAGATAATCGAGTATAATCAGGAAAACTCAGACCGGGCTTTGTGGACCCAGAATATGTTTTCCGGTATGCCCGCATATATGATCTCGTTTCCAAACCGATTTCCATATCTGGAAAGCATTACAAAGCTGACGGACAAGATAATAAACTGGCGCATTTTTCTATTGTTTGTGGGTGGATTGGGGGTCTTCGTACTATTGCGTTTTCTAAAGTTGGATCCATGGGTTTCATTGTTTGGTGCCATTGCTTTTGTCTTTTCCTGCCACTGGCTGGGCTTGGTGGAAATAGGCCACAATACAAAGTTTCGAGCCATCATGTATGTCCCTTGGGTAATGTGGGCACTTTTGAACTTAAAAGAAAAACCCGGATTATTGGGATTGGGGTTGATGGCGACCTTTTTGATTACACAGCTAAGGGAAAACCATCCTCAGATTACCTACTATCTATATTTGTTTATTGGAATGTACTGGGTCTATACTTTGATTCAATCCCTCCGTGCAAAGCAGTACAAAGAGTTTGGAGTTTTCACAATCCTCCTGATATTCGCGTTTGGGCTTACTGCTCTGGCTGTGATGAACCCATATCTGAGCACGATGGAGTATAGCCACTATACGATGCGGGGAGGCAGCGGAGGATTGGAAACCAGCTATGCCCAGGGATGGAGCTTTCATCCGTGGGAAATTATCAGCCTGATCATCCCGGATTTCTTTGGGGGGATCACTACGGAAGCGGTTCCCGGGATGCCTCAGGGAGTAGGCCCTTACTGGGGCTGGATGGAATTCACCCAGATATACAATTATTTCGGGATAGTGGTTCTCTTTTTTGGTCTGTTTGCACTTTTGGGAAAGCACAAAAGACTGGCTGAATTTCTTTGGATCAGTTCTGTGCTCTTTACCTTGATGTCATTCGGAAAGTTTGCCCCCAGGATGTCTGATCTGCTATTGAACTATTTGCCATACTTTAACAAATTCAGGGTTCCGGCAATGATCCTGACAATGGTTCAGATCAACGCAGTCATCCTGGCTGCCCTGGGAATCGATACCATCATCCAAAAGCAGGAAGAGGGGAACAAACGTTTTTCCGAGCTGCTATTTCGTGTATTTTGGATCTGTGGTGCCATCTTCGTTCTTTGGTTACTTCTGGCCAAAACTATCTTCAATGGACTGCCATTGGCAACCCAGCGCGAAATCCAGATTTTTACAGATGCAGGATATCAAAACCTCTTGCAACAGCTTCAATCCTACAGGCTGGACAAATTGGTCAAGAGCGGGATCATCAGTTTGCTGTTCTTGACTCTCTCCTTTGGTGCGGCATATATGTTCTCGGCAAAGCGGCTGAAGAAAGCCCTCTTTGTCTTTATTCTCCTGCTGATCACTTTTATTGACCTTTATCTATATACCGGCAAGTACTTTCAGGATCTGAAGCCTGTACAGCAACACCGGGACTACTTCACTCCAAAGGAATATGATCAGTTCTTGAAACAGGACACGTCAAATTACAGGATTTATCCATTCGAAGCCGGACCTTCCGGTGATTGGGCATATCATCACCAAACGGTAGATGGCTATTCGGCAGCAAAGCTCAAAAGGTACGACGACTTTCTGCGGCAGTGTCTGCATCCACAGTTTAACCGCTACAAGGAAATTCTCCAAAGGTACGGAGTCGAAGTCCCGACTCCAGTACATGACATGCTCTCTGCAAAGTATATCGTAATGCGTGACACACTGATGGATGGCGGTATCCTCAGGGACAAGAAACTGGTCTACAAAAGTCCCTATTCACGGATTAATATCTACGAAAACACAAGCGCTTTGCCAAGAGCCTGGTTTGTCGATAGCCTGAGGGTGGTTACGCCACCGGATTCCATCCTTGTTCTGATGAACGATATCGAATTTGATCCTGCCAGGCTTGCCTATGTGGAATCTCCCATACCAGGGATAGGATCTGCGCAGAACGCCAAGGTTCGGCAGCTAAAGAGTGAAATGCACCGGCTCGAATACGATGTGTCATCCCAAGCCAATAATCTGCTCGTTCTGGGTGAAGTATATTATCCCGCTGGGTGGAAGGCTTATCTGGACGATCAGGAAGTCGAGATTTACCCGGTAAACTACATTCTCCGTGGAATAGTCATCCCTCCCGGCAATCACAAGCTTGTCCTGGAGTTTAAACCGGAATCATATTCCAGGAGCGTTCGCCTGAGTGCGATTGGCTTGTTGCTTACCCTCATCTGTTTGGGGGCTGGATTTGCCCATGGTTATATCGGTGCGGCAAAGAAAGCAATACAGATTGACGCTCCCGGGCAGGAATCACTATAATAAAGATAAAAGAGAAACCATATAAAAGAAGAGGTCCTTGCATAACAGGCATTGGAGCCCCTGCGAGGTCCTTTGTAAGGAGATCTATATGTTAAAAGTCTCGATTGCTCCCGATGGGAAAGAGTATCCTCTGCCTACACCGGAAGAAAGTGAAAAAGAACGCGCTCTTCTGAAACAGATTACAGACGAGCAACGTAAGCTTGGTCGCAAGATAGTAGCTGTTCAAGGTCTCGGCTTCGTGGGTTGCGTGATGGCTACAGTAGTGGCGGATGCGGAAGATAACCAAGGGAATCCGATTTATTATGTTCATGGTCATCAAAGAGCATCGGTTCGTTCGTATTGGAAGGTCCCGATGATCAATACCGGCGAAGCTCCAGTCAGTTCTTCCGATCCGGAAGTGCCGGAGATATTCCATCGCTGTGTCGTGGAAAAAAAGAATTTCCGCGCTACCTCGGAGGACTACGTCTATGAACTGGTCGATATAGTGGTTGTCGATATTCAGTTGGATGCCACCAAGCCTGCTTTTGGTGAAGCAGAAAAGGGATATTGCGATATCTCTGCCTTCCGTGAGGGGATGCGCACCCTGGGGAAACATATCCGCCCCGATTGCCTGGTACTGGTAGAAACCACCGTTCCACCCGGAACTTGTGAAAAAGTGGTCAAGCCCATCATCGAAGAAGAATTTACCAAGCGTGGGATAGACATCGTCCAAAATCCTCCATTAATCGCTCATTCCTATGAACGCGTCATGCCGGGAGCCCATTACGTGGCCTCCATCCGTGATTTCTGGCGAGTATTTTCCGGAGTGAATCAAAAGAGCATAGATCTGTGCCGCGAGTTTTTGACAGACATTCTGGATGTGGAGAATTATCCATTGACCCAGCTTGATCATACAAATGCCTCCGAACTTTCCAAGGTCATGGAAAATTCGTACCGGGCTACAAACATCGCCCTTACACTTGAGTGGGCTCGTTTTGCTGAGCAGATCGGAGTCGATATCTTCAAGGTGCGGGATGCCATTCGTAAGCGTAAGGGTACGCATGACAACTTGCTGCGACCAAGCCTCGGAGTCGGCGGCTATTGCCTGACCAAAGATCCGGTTTTGGCTAATTGGTCGATGGGAGCCCTGTTTGGTATCGAAGGCAAGCTGGATGTGGCTATTCGCTCGGTGAATATAAACGATACAATGCCACTGCATACAATAGACCTGATCGAAAATGGGTATGAAAGCGTCCGTAACCTCAATATCTCCATTCTGGGTGTGTCATATTTGGAAAATTTGGGAGATACGCGTCATTCACCTACCAAAACATTGGTCGAGTTTTTACGCAAGGATTTTGCCCTCGTCAAAGTACACGATCCTTATGTTGAATACTGGGCGGAACTCGAAGAGACGAAAGTGCTGAGTAACATCAAGGAAGCCCTTATGGGTGCCGAGGTCGTCGTCTTTGCCGTCGGACACGATCAATACCGGGAAATCAAGCCCGAAGAACTGGTCGAGATGTGTGGCTGTAAACCTCTGATAATAGATTGTTCCAATTTCCTCTCCGATGAGACCATCAAAAGATACCTTCAGCTGGGCTGTAAGGTAAAAGGTGTCGGCAAAGGGCATATAACTACGCTCTTGGATTAATGATATGTTCCCTCCCTGTTCCTGATGTGTTCCGGAGCAGGGAGGGATCAATACAATTCAAGAGCACAAAGAATTGTGATGTTCATTTTATTGCTATTTAGACATGTCTGGATACCCGCCTCCGCGGGTATGACGAAATGTAGCGGAGGATTCCGATCCTCCGATTGAGTGAACCGGAAAGCTGCAATATATACATAGCATAGTGTCCATTTCTCCGCCAAGGGTGAGCCAGAATTTGTTCTGTCATGCCCAGCCATAGTTTCATCGTTTTCCCCGCGCAGGCAGGGACCCAGAATCAACCCTTCGATTAAACCAACACTCTATATACTTGGTAAAGACCATTGCTTAATATGGAAATCGAGTAGCTCCCCACACAAAGTAAACGACTTCTTGTTCATCAATTCACCGTCATTTTCGCTCGTGCAACATTGTTAAGACCGTTGAATAATCGTGGCATGGGGCAGCGCCCCATACAAAAAGGGCGGCGGGTGGGTATAGATAGCTGTTTTTGTATGCTCAGACAGACTGGATACACACCAGTTTGCTCTGTGGTAAGACACGTGCTACTGCCTGTCTTTCTGCTTTCAGAGCTTACCCAGCTCCTTCATTGCCTTACCGATCAGGATAGAAAACACATTCAGAATGACGAAGTAAAAGAACTTTTCCTCGTCTTCCTCATTCAAAAACGGGATATCAATCATCTGATTCATCTTTTCTGCCAATTCTCTGGCAAGTGTATGGATTAGATGTTCGTTCATAAGACCTCCTAAAGATCGTTGAATATTCTGGGTATGGGGCTGCTTCCCATACAAATTATGCTGCCGGGCAGACCCCGCAGATATCGTTCCCTATTGGGTGGATGAGTATTGTTCCCGGTTCCGGTCGCTATCTGCGAGGGTCTTACCCGTCAGAATCGAGCTTTAGATATCTGCGAAGAAGATATCGTAGTTTGTTACAGGCTTGAGGTATCCGGCATCGATTGCATCGGCGACAGTCCCTACCGCTGCGTTTGTAGACTGAATGTCTTCCAGAGTGATGCTACTGAGGTCGACCGTTCCGCCACTATCCTCCTGCCAGGCGTACATCATCTTGATAAACAGGGCATAGGAATTGGGTGGCATTTGGGTGTTTTTCACGTTTTCCTTGCCATTCTGTTTGGCGTAGGCTTTCAGATCGGCTTTGTAACCGGTGGAAGCATCCAGGTAAATGGCATGAAGGTTTTTGGTGATGGCACCCATGATATCGTTTTGTACAGTGAGTGCCGGTTTGACGTGCTTTCTGCCAATGCAGAGGCTGTGCTTACGATAAGACCCATAGGTCATCTCATCGAGGGTTCCGCTGTAGGTGCGGATTCCATACTTAAATTTGACTTTCATAATAAAAGCCCTCCGATTTGTTAGTTGCGGGATTCATCTCCCGCATATATTACTATGGTGGACAAAAAAACAAAGTTGTAGACATCCCGTTATCTACTTGTAATACAATGGGATAGAGAATTATATAGTGTTCTATGCAGCGCGGAAAATGGCAGAAGATTGGTACAATAACTATTTGCAAATCATGGCATTAAGGCTCCGCAGAGTGATACCGATCGATAACCTTGAAATTGCACAAAATTTCTTTGCTTGTTCCACGATAATTCTTGACGTGATTATTGACTCTGTAATTGTCTGCACAAAAGGAAAAGACCACTCAATAAATTAAGACCGTTGATAAATCGGGGTATGGGGTAGCGTACCATATATAATGTATTGGGTATGGACGAGTTTTTATATGCCCCCAGACTGGCTGAAACCACACCGATTTGCTTTACTAATAGAAGGGTTCAACAGCCCTTTACCATGAATATTCCTAAGGAGATTGATCTGTATGAGGCGCTTTTATTCTGTTACACTCGTTTTAGTTCTGTTGTTGTCATCGGTAAGCTTTTCTTGGGGTACTACTGTCGCTCCTAAGAGGAACGAAGCTTTGAGTGGAATCAAAACAATTGGAATCAATGCGGACTACTCCAGCATTAGTACAGCTATTACAGATCTGAACACGCGCGGTGTGCAAAGCCCCGGAGTTACCTTTCTCATTTTGCCTGGTACCTATTTGGAAAATCCTCCTGCTCTGGCAATCACAGGTTACTCCGATGCTCCCATCATTTTCAGGGCACAGGACTTCGATTCCAAACCCACGATCACACCCGGTGGTGGAGCAAATTCAGTTGCGTTCAAACTGCTTGGTTCGGACTATGTTACATTTGATGGAATCGTGATCAGCAGCAGCCAGACGCTCAATGGTTTCTGGCTGGAAGCCGTGGGAGATGACGGAGTCAACCACGTCATGATCACCAGTTGTACTATATCGCTTCCGGCTGCTCAATCAAAGGGGATAAACAGCCTGGGAAGCAGTAGCGCAGCAAATAACAACAGCACCTTTAGGGAAAACGTCATCAGCGCCGCCAACGGAATCAATGTGGAAAACTCCAATACTCCTGGCAGTGAAGGCAGTAGTATCCTCATTACCCAAAATCTCATCCAAAACTCCACTATTCGGGCAATATCCGTCAAATCCGCTATTGATGTCTTGATCTCTTCGAACCGCATCGAACTCGGTTCTGCCAGATCTGGAATCTATGTGTCCGGGCAGAATAGCAACATGCAAATCTCAAACAATATCATTCAAAATGGAACGGCACCCGCAAACATGAACGTCGAAGCAATCTACATCAGTGGAGGTAACTACCAGATAAATGATAATACCATCCGTGGCTTGTCCACCAGTGGTAGTGGTTTTCTTAGTGGAATATGCATCGATGGAACTGGAGCAGATCATGTTTTCAACAACAAAATTTACAATCTATCAGCAGGTTCTACCGGTGTGGTGAAGGGGATCAATATATTAGGCTCCGGGATCCAGAGCCATCTGTACAACAATATGATCTACGATCTGCGCGCTCCATCCTCCAGCATTGCTCCCCAGGTAACCGGCATCAGTATCAATCCTGGAGCTACCACCAATATCTACTACAATTCCATCCTGCTGAACGCTTCGGGCAGTAATTCGAACTTTGCCACCGCGTGTCTTTATATCGGAGGCGGCAGCATGAACGATCTGCGCAACAATATCATGATCAATCTCAGCACTCCCGGCAGCGGCTCTTCCGGAAGAAGTGTGGCATTCTGGAAGAACAATGCAAACCAGGCAAACATCAGTACTATTACAGACCGAAATGTCTATTATAGTGGCACACCAGGACCCAAAAATCTAATCTACCACGATGGCACAAATTCCTTTCAGACGATTGAGGGCTACCAAGGCTTCGCCGGAAACCGCGAACAGCACTCTTTTTCCGAGATGGTACCCTATATGAGTATCCAAAGCCCATACGATCTTCATATCAATCCGGCAAATCCTACCCGTGTGGAAGGTGCAGGATTGCCAATTCACGGGATTACCTTTGATATCGATAACGAACCCAGAGCTCTGGATAGACCGGATCTGGGAGCAGACGAAGGCGCATTTTGCCCTTGGGAACTATCGCAGCCACTACTCCGGATATCTATTATTGATGGCATTGTAATGCTCGAATGGGATCCCGTTCCTGGTGCCACGGGCTACCATATCTATGGCTCGGAAGATCCGCAGCAGTGGAGTGATGTCCCTGTAGCGACGACGAACTCCCTGGGCTATGCTATCCCATCGGAAAGCAGATGCTTCTATTACATCAAGGCATATAGACAGTAGCGTAGCTTTCCGAAGCTACGAAATCTGTAGCG
>CAZWIS010000033.1:19344-22151 GCA_964634275.1 uncultured Candidatus Cloacimonadota bacterium
AAAACATTCTACTTGACACAATACCACGAGATGAATATTATATGTCCACGATGGAAAAACCCCATCGTATAGTTGGTTTTACTCGTTTTATTTGTTTTGTTTTGAAGAGCGCTATCGCAGTATTGCGGTACATTTTCATGATAATGTCGAGTCCCGGAAGAAACGTTTTTCGATGGAGATCGCTTATGGTTTTTTGTTTTAAGTCCGAAGCCACTCTTAGCTCTGGATCGTACAGAGGGGGATTGTGCCTGAGAACCATCAAAACGTTTTTAATTCCATCTTATTACAACATCTTAAATCATTCCAAACAGAGCCTTTTTCGCCCTCTCAGCTCTGTTTCCAATTTATCCTCAATCTTTCAAAATCAATCCGCAGGACAAATGCGTTGTGGAAATATGTCAACGGTTGACATGATCTTCCCGAGCGTTCTGCGCAAACCCAAAACCAATTCTTCATTTCATCTACAGAAATTGTAAGGAGAAATTAGTATGAAGAAATTATTATTACTCATCACATTGATCGTGATGATAGCAGGTATTTCCGCTCAAACTTATCTGACGGAAGATTTTGAGTCCGATTTTGTCGGTACTCCAGGTGCTCCTGCAGGTTGGACCCAGTCTATCATTCGTGCTGTAGGACACGCTACTGCGGAAAAAGACTGGCTACGCAATACCTGGAATGGAACAGCCTGGTCAACTGCATCAAGTGGAACAAATCCAACTGGTGCTCAATCAGGTACCGGTGTTTTGTGGATAGATGACTACAATTTCAACTCCTCCTCTACTCCCCAAAACTCCCGCCGGATGGAGTCCCCGGTTATCAATTTGTCCACAGCCACCAGTCCTTACCTGAGATTCTGGTATTTTAATAATCAGGCTATTGGTATTACTTTGAATCTTAGAGTCATGATTTCACGTAACGGTGGAGACACATGGGACGTGCTGACTCCGATCGTGAATGGATTTACCGGCACTGCCAATACCTGGAATCAGATCAGTGTGGAGATCCCTTCATTTTGGGCTACCAGCCAGACCAAGATCGGTTTTGAAATCACAAACCGGTGGGGTACCAGTAACCCCTTTATCGACAATGTAACAGTCGAAGAATTTACTCCGACCTGGATTACTTCAGCCGCTACAGGAGACTGGAACAATCCGGCTACCTGGGTTGGTGGCGTAGTTCCTACCACGGACAATCATGTTGAAATCGCATCTGGGCATACAGTTACATTAGGAAATGTAACAGGCATCATAGCCCGTTGCCAAAACTTGCTTATCAACGGTACCCTTGCCCATGGGACTGGCACTTCGAACCTGTTGCATGCCTATGGTTATATCAGGGTCGCCGCTGGCGGTGTCTTAAATGCGTTTAATGGCACATCCGGAAGAACCGTCTATGTTGGTGGAAACTTCCTTATCCAGGCAGGCGGAACGGCTAATTTCAGTGTCGGTACTACTGCTCAGGCTACTGGATCTATTGCAATGACAGTTGGTGCTTCACAGCTTGTATTTATGGGAGCTTACAATGCTGACTTTGAAAACTACGGTACTCTCACTAATGACAGGATAAACAACGTTGCTGTGATAAAGCATGCTGAACTCGTAATTGCATCAAACCTTACGGTTCCTTTTACGTTTGGGATGTACTCAGGTAGTATCACCCATGAAGGCAGGCTTACTCTTGGTAACAGAGCTACCTCTGGTATACAGACTATAGAAATACACCATGGAAGCTTTGGTGGAACGGTTATGGAACCAGTATGGGACAATACGAATGTTACATCACGTAGCTATTACTTCTATTCTCCAAACTGGACGCCTTTGAGGCAACAGAATATTCCATCAAATTCAGTATTTTTCGAGAATGTGTCCTCCATGCGTACCGTGACAGGTACTCTTACCATGAACACACATAATAACCTCCTCCTTCAATCCCCTCTGAATGTTGGACTTGGGATGGTGCTCAGCAGAGGTATCATCATTACTGATGATACGAATCTCTTGCATTTGACAGCTGGAAATACAAGTACAGCTTCAGGTGTAGCACCCAGCACTGCTACTCCGCCTACGACTCATGGCTCTTATATTGCTGGTCCGCTTAAGCGTACATACCCAGAAACTGGAACCATATCCAGGACTTTCCCTCTGGGTATTGGAACAGAGTTTAATGGCGATGTACCAAATGCAAACGTCTTAAAGCTCGCAACTCTGGCTACAGGGACGAGTGGCTCTGCCAGCCAGTCTCCGATCGTAAGCATAGTAAATCCTGCTTCAGGATCTGTCAATGCACCATTGACGACTTTATTTACTCCAATTGCCTATAGGGTCAATCTCGATGGCGGTCCTGATTTTCCTGCTACTGCTACCTTAGCGCTTACCGCTATGAATTATACCTATGGCAATAGCAACCAATTGATGGGTAGCCAGGCAGAACTTAGAATCGCACAGGCTCCAGCCCTGAGTGGTACATGGTCAGAGAGGACAGCAACCTCCGGTTCCGGTGCTATCGCCAATAACACGGCATATACCAGAACTACTGCTACTGCCGCTCCTGGTCCCATTGGCCCCTTAGCCACAAATGGCGAGTACTTTGCCTGGGCTTCTACTGTCTCATTAGACCCTGGCTTTGTGATTGCTCCCACTGCGGACAAGAATTTCGGAGCTCTGCAGATTGGCACCACAGATTCACAGGTTTATACTATCAACAATACCGGTGGTGCAAACCTGGTCATCGATTCCTTCGATCTCAGCGGAGATGACATCAGCCAATACACAATAGTAGATCCTCCCTCATATCCATTGACGGTT
>CAZWIS010000033.1:22251-27223 GCA_964634275.1 uncultured Candidatus Cloacimonadota bacterium
ATGCGTCCAATTGATCAGAATCTCAGCTGGATCAACAATGGATCAGTAGCTTCATTTGATCTGTATTTTGGTATAAATGAAGCAGGCGTGACCGATATGGAAGCAGCTTACCTGCTTGCCGAAGGCGTTACTTCTCCATTGAACAGCTATGTTTTGCCCACTTTGGACTATCTTACCACCTATTACTGGATGGTTGTGCCATACAATGGAATAGGTGATCCGGCAGAGGAAAATCAGGTATGGAATTTCACTACTATACCAGATCCCAATATCTACAATGATGACCTGCCCTATGTCCAGAATTTCGATTCTGTAACTACTCCGGCTTTACCATTCGCTTGGGATAAAGTGGGAACTGCTGGTTCAGTTACAACACAAGCAGCACAGGCTAATTCTGCACCAAACAGCTTGTATATGTATTCATCTGGTGAATCGTCAATTGCTACCGTAGCTTTGCCTCCTGTAATTCTCTCTGGTGAAGATATCAGAATGAGATTTATGGCGAGAAGTAACTACACTACTGGCGGTATCGTTCAAGTAGGATATCTGACTGACAGAACAGATCCTGCTACTTTCGTTCTGCTTGATTCCAAGACTACCACACTGACCCATCAGCAATTCGAAGTTGCACTGGGTGAAGTCACAGGTGTCAAACACTTCGCGCTTAGAGCTCATTTTACACCTGCAAACAGTGTTGCGATCGACGATGTAGTGATTGAATTAGTGCCCACTGCACCAATTCTTTTCCTGACTCCCAATGTAACTTCCTGGGATTTTGGTAATGCACTGATCGGAACAGGAGCCACCAAGCAATTCACAATTACAAATACCGGTCTTGGTATCCTGCAAATCGATTCAATTACAACCACTGGAGACATGTACAGTATTAGCGTACAGCCTACCGAAACACAGCTTGCCACAAACGAATCCACAAACTTCACCGTCCAGTACATGCCTACAGCACAATCTACCCTGGATAGCGGCAGCTTCACCATCAATCATAGTGATGCTACCCCAGGCAGATCGAGAGAGGCACTGACAGTCGATCTGACCGGTACTGCTCTTCCTCCTACTGCTGCGACTACTGGATTCGATCCTGTCGATGATGCTACAAATGTAGCCAGAAATAAGCCACTCATCTGGACTGCAGCTACTGGTAGTCCTTCTGGATACAAACTATACCTTGGTACCGATAATCCGCCTACAAACATAGTCAATGGCACAAACCTTGGTATGGTTCTTACCTATGCTCCAGCCGCTTTATACGCAGCAAATACGGAGCATTTCTGGAAGATCGTTCCATTTAATGCCAATGGTGATGCAGAAGTGCCTGGTGTACTCAGCTTCACAACCGGCACAAATGTTATTTACGCAGCTTCCACTGCGACAAATCCAGCCGATACTGATATCGGACAGGTTGTGATCGGTGCTTTTGCCAATCCGGAAACTGCTCCCACACCTATCCTTAACAATAGTACAGCTACGGGTCTCTATACCGATTTCACCGCTCTGGGACCAATTCAGGTTCAGAGAGGCGTTACCACTCCTGTTTCTATTACTCAGATTACAAGTGGAGGAACCTTCTATCCCAGCTATGTCAAAATCTTTGCCGATCTGAACCAGAATGGCACTTTTGACTTACCGGATGAAATCCTCTTTGAGGGTCCTATTACTTCTACGGCTAATCCATTGACGGGTAATCTGACAATACCGATTACAGCCCAGCTTGGCACAACCCGCCTGAGAGTTGTACAGAGAGAAAGTGGAACTACCGCCAATACTCTGCCCACAGGAACCTATTCCTATGGAGAAACAGAAGATTATACCCTGGAAGTCCTTCTTGAACCGGACGATCCAATCGAACACGTTGTGCTCCAGTCACCACCCGATACGATTCTGAATACCCTGAATCCAAACAACGTGGTATTGAGCTGGCTCAACGGTGCCGGTGGAATCCCGGATCGTTATGAAGTGTATGTTTCAGATGAAAGAGAAACAATCTTTGAATACATGCAACCTTACGTCGTAAATGCTCCTGCCATGTCTCTGAACCTGTCTGCCGAAGACTTTGATCTTGACTACGACAGCGTTTGGTATTGGGCAGTAGTGCCATATCGTGGCGAAGAAACTCCCGAATTGTTTGATGAGTTTGATGAACTGGTAGAAGACTTCATGATCTGGAGATTCAAGATCATGCCAGATCCTACCATTTATCTGCCATGGTCAGAGGACTTCACTGGAGTCGCTACCGGTGGATTGGCAACTGACTGGACAAGAACACATACAAACTGGGGTGCCAATGCTTCCGCTAATGCCGGTGGAACAGGTCCCGAAATGCGTTTGTATTACTCACCTTCCGCAACTGCCGACATGAAACTTATCACACCTCAATTGAACATTCGTGAAACCGGCAGACCATGGACAGTATCCTTCAAACACTTCCTGGATTGGTATGCAGTACCATATACTATCAAATTGCAGATTTCTGATGATGGTATAGCTTGGACAGACGTATGGTCGATCGTAGATCCTACTGCAAACGTAGGACCAGCGACGGTTTTGGTTGATTTGGGTGTGAAGAACGCTCCATTCTACCTTGCCTGGGTAGGAAGCGGATATTCGTTTAATATTGACAATTGGTATATCGATGATGTTCAGGTATTTGAAACTCCAGTTTACTGGGATCTGACCATGCTCGCTCCTGTCGGAAGTGGCTCAACCATTCCCGGAGTAGGCGTTCATGCCGTAGCAGAAAACTCGGTTGTCAACCTGACTGCCCGTCCAGCCCTTGGTTTCTTTGACAAATGGGAAGTGGATGGCGCTCTGTATTCAACAGATCGCATTGCTCCATTGACTATTGATGCAGACTACGAAGCACAGGCTTTCTTTAGCTTACCAGCCGGTGCTTTGGCGGAAGACTTCAATCTGGGCAATCCAGTCCCTGGTGAATGGACACAGACCTTTATTGATACTTCATGGGAATCTGGTGCGGGATTCTTCTTTGAAATGTTTGGTGATTTTGCCCTGATCGGTCAAGTCGCTGGAGATGCCGAAGAAATGCTGATAACTCCGGAAGTAATTCTGGATGGCAGTATTACAGAATTTGCCTACTGGCTTGCCGGTGGAAACAACGTCTATGATCTCGGCAGTTCAACCGTTCAAGTAAAGTATCAGCCTGTTGGAACGAGGACCTGGACGAATCTTGGTGCTCCGATTGACTTGGCAGATGGCGAAGATCTGCAATATGTAGTCTTAGACCTGACAGCAATTCCAAATGGAAACTACAAGTTTGCCTTTGCAGTTTCATCAACGTTTGACTACGGTACATACCTCTCATGGGTTGGCATAGACAACGTTGTGGGACCAGTTCTGGCAAGTGCTACTTTTGACGATTTGGAAGTGCTTAGCGTAAGCTATCCCAAGCAAATCATCAATGCCGGCGGCGTTGCAGTTCTCTCAGCTCAGATCAAGAATTCCGGGATCAATCCTAAGACAGGAACCCAGGTAACCTTCACGGTTAACGATGGACGTACTGTTCTTACTACCAATATCGGAACCTTGAACTATGGTGAGACAGAAACTGTTACGGTAAACTACACCGCTGTAGGTGGACGTCATACCATTACCGCTTCTGTTCCTGCTGATGACAACAACGCCAACAACGTAGCCACTACTCAAGCCGTAGTAGCAGTACCCGGAAACTTGCAAGAAGGTTTCGAAGGCGCTGTTGAAGGTTGGGCAGCAGATGCCAGATGGTATGTCACCAATATCGATTGGTTACCTCCTTATGAAGGTATTCGCGCTCTGTATAACCACGATGCTGCAAACTATACCGGTTCATATTTGATTACTCCAAAGGTCGTACTGACCGGCACAGAAGAATTGAATTTCTATGCCAGCTTTGGAAATCAGACTACCGGTGCTGCCAGTATCGCTATTGACTATTCCGCAGATGGTGAGACCTGGACGAATATACTTCCCGCATTTGCACCTGCTGCTACAATGCAACTGTATACCGTGGATCTATCTGCCATACCAGCCGGGCAATACTACCTTGCGTTCGTTACCAGTGGTTCTACAGATGGCACTTACCGTACCATTCTCTGTATAGACCATGTGGTCGGCCCTCTATTGGCTCCAGAAGCTGTCGATACCCCTGCCAACCTCGCTATCGCTATGGTTGAAGGTGTACCTCAGCTCTCCTGGGATGCTGTGACAGGCGCAAACTCATACAATGTTTACGTCGGTTCAGATCCTTACGGAACATTTACTCCGCTGGGCTCCACAGACGAGATTACATATGACCTGACCGGTGTAGATAGCCATCGCTTCTACTATGTAACTGCTTCTACTGATCCATTGGTCACTTATGCCAGCAGGAATGCAGTAGTCGTGTCCAAAAAATCGTCTAACCGTGGCGTGTCGTTGATTTCACAAGACACAGACACAGTCACAGTAAAGGAACATATCGTTCCAAAAACTACTATCAACAAAAACCAAAGAGTCCCAAAGGGCTTATAGGTTTAAATAATATCCTGCGTGGAGCCTCGGCTCTGCGCAGGATAAATTATGGAGATTGAACCATGATCAGTTCGAGTTTTGACACAAGGCAAAGAATAAAGAAAAATATTCTTGACAGCTTCTTGTCGTCTGCGATCGTGGATTCAGCTAATAAAAGTATTTATAAAAAGAGTAATGTGCGATGAAAATGATTCAAAGCTTTCAAGATCAAATTCGTCCCTGCCGGAATGCCGGGATGAGCTGTTTTTTCTCTTCACAAACAGGCCTTTGCGATTTGCCCACCGGCTGCGCAGAGACACTTATTAACCCTATTAACGAAGATTTATTCTATCATTCTCATGGAGGAATGTTATGAAAAAATTATTACTTCCACTACTGCTGATTATACTTGTAAGCATGCTCGCAGCAGTAGAATCCGAACCATCCGAGGTTGTCGGATATGTGAAATATG
>CAZWIS010000034.1:0-11859 GCA_964634275.1 uncultured Candidatus Cloacimonadota bacterium
TATGCAACACTTTTCTTTAATGGCTGGGAGCTACTGCATTATTTGGGTTAAACAACTCGTAAAATAGAACTAATTATTAGATTAGATTCTGTTTGTCCAAGTTTTGGATTTTTGATTACGGATTGCTGACCAGCTTTCCTCGTATTGAATGATCTATATTGAAATACGCCAGACGTTAACGATATTGGGCTATTTTGTTCTTGACAGAAATCTTGGGTTTGCGGCTTTGTCACAAAAGTTATCATGAAAATTTATGGGGCATTAGCTCAGCTGGGAGAGCGCATGACTGGCAGTCATGAGGTCAGCAGTTCGATCCTGCTATGCTCCACCAATTATACCCCTCCACGCGGTAGGATACTGTGTGGAGGGTTAATTATTTAAAGTGATTTTTGCGATTTAAATTGTTCACATAGTAGATACAGATAACCACAAAGATCACGAAAAGAGGTTACAATGAAACATTTTGATGAAAGTATCAGATCAGATATTCAGGCAAAATCATGTATAGCCAGAGCTGCAATCCTCTCCATGACAAGTCTGGCTGGAAGCGGGCATCCGGGTGGATCGATGTCTTGCATAGATATATTACTTTCAATTTACCATGGCATAAAGCATGATCCCAAAAAGCCAAACATGTCAGACCGAGATCGAGTTGTCGTTAGTAATGGTCACATCTCGCCAGCGGTTTACAGCGCATTGGCACTAAATGGCTATTTCAATATAGAAGACGCTATTTCTCAGTTTAGAAAAATTGGAAGTATCTTTGAAGGACATATTGAAAGAACTGTCCCGGGAGTCGAGTGGTCAACGGGTAATTTGGGTCAGGGATTATCTGCTGGTGCCGGTATGGCTCTTGCATCAAAGCTTAAAGAAATTCCTTACCGGGTTTTTGTGCTGATGGGAGATGGGGAACAGCAAAAGGGACAAATCTCCGAAGCGAGAAGATTTGCCACGAAATACAAATTAGGAAATCTTATAGCAATCGTAGATTACAATAGACTCCAAATCAGCGGGTGCATAGACAAAGTCATGCCCCAAAACATTCGTCACAATTACGAATCGGATGGCTGGCAAGTTATGGAAATAAACGGACATGATATTAAGCAAATTGAAGAGGCAATATCTTCTGCTTCGAATGATTCAATCCCAACTTTGATACTGGCACATACCGTGATGGGTAAAGGAGTATCATTTATGGAAAACAAAGAGAAATATCATGGTTCCACTCTATCAGATGATCAGCTTCAGGAAGCATTGAAAGAACTGAATCAGCCGAACAAAATGGATGAATATAAATATCTGAGAAAGACCTTTACGCCAAATCCCAGTGAACATAGCCTGGAACAGTTTACATTCGTAACAGATCTTGTACCTGGCAAACCAAAATTGTACGAAACAGAAACAGACAATCGCTCAGCTTGGGGAACAGCAATTGCGGATCTGGCAGAACTAAATGCCAAAGCTTCTACTCCAATCGCTGTATTGGATTGTGATCTACAGGCGAGTGTTAAGACTGGTGAATTTGAGAAAATATCGCCGAAGTACTTTATCCAATCAGGAATTATGGAACACAATACATCGGTGGTGGCAGGTGCATTATCAACCTGTAACATTCAAACGTTCTGGGCAGATTTCGGAGTATTCGGATTGGCTGAGGTATATAACATGCAAAGACTGAATGACATCAATCATGCCAATCTTAAAGTGATTCTTACCCATGTAGGATGCGATGTTGGTGAAGATGGTAAAACTCACCAAAGCATTGATTATATTAATCTCGTTCGTAACCTTTTTGGCTTTAGGATAATCTGTCCTGCTGATCCAAACCAAACGGATCGTATTATTCGTTGGCTAATCAATAAACCTGGGAATTACATCGTTGCAATGGGGAGATCCAAGCTTCCAATCATCAAAGACGAAATGGCAAAGCCCTTTTATGGTATCGATTATAACTATGATTATGGTAAAGAAGATATTATTCGGGATGGGAAAGACTGTACGATTTACGTTTGTGGAACACTTGTAGGTAGCGCAGTAAAGGCAGTCGACATTTTAAGGCAGGAAGGTGTATATGCCAGGTTGATCTATGTATCCTCTCCACTATCTATTGATGCTGCCAATCTGTCTTTATCATCAAAGACGCAGTACATTTTCAGTGTGGAAGATCACAGCATAAATGGCGGTTTGGGCACTTCAATAGCCGAAAAGTTGATTGAGTGTGGATATATGTGTCAGCTTCACAAAATTGGAGCTAAAGATTATCCGGTATCCGGAAACTCCTCAGATCTATTCCAATGGATGGGAATGGATGCCAATTCAATAGTGAAATCTGTAATAAATCATCTCCACAAATAGATGTGATGTGATTAAACGACAAGTCTATACCTCCAAAACAGATATGAAGAAGGGCATAGAAAAGCCTGAGTTATTGGTTCCTGCGGGAAATCCAGAAGCGTTTCTTGCTGCTTTGGAGGGTGGGGCTGATGCTGTTTATCTGGGAGTGAGCCAATTCAATGCCAGATCAAGAGCAAAAAACTTTCGTATCGAAGAACTACCTCATTTGATTCAAACAGCCAAAAAATACTATGCAAAATTGTATCTTACTCTGAACACTCTAATCAAGAATACGGAACTGAAACAGTTTATACGATTGTTGACCATACTAGAGACTATACCAATTGATGCAATAATCATCCAAGACTGGGGCGTTTATTGGATCATCAAAAAATACTTCCCAAAGATTCGATTACACTGCAGTACTCAGATGGGAAATCATAATTCGCTTGATTGTAATTTCTCTGCCAAGCTTGGTTTTGACAGAGTTGTTTTGGCAAGGGAATTGTCCTTATCCGATCTGGAGATTGTTACAAACCATACTCGAGCAGCACTGGAAATATTCATACACGGAGCTCTGTGTTATAGTTACTCCGGCTATTGTTTGATGAGTAGCTATTTGGGAGGTAATAGTGCAAACAGAGGATTGTGCAGACAACCTTGTCGGCAATTGTATGGTACTCCTGATAGAGAAACGAAACTATTCTGTATGAAAGACTTGCAATTGATTGACTACTTACCTCAGATTTGTAAAGCTGGTGTCAAGACTCTCAAAATCGAGGGAAGGATGCGATCTGCTGAATATGTCTGGCGGGTTGCAAAAGCTTATCGTATGGCTCTTGATGATTTCACCAGGATTCCAGAAGCAAAAGTAATACTGAAAGAAGATTGTGGAAGAGAAAAGACTGCATGGAGATTTGATAGCGGTAATCAGTCAGTTATTACTCAAATCAACCATACAGGCATATATGTGGGTTCAGTAATAGAGATAAATGACAAATGCCTAAAGATTCAGTTATCGTCAGATATTGTAGCAGGAAACATCTTGTATGTATATCAAAACAAAGATGAGAGCTGTAATACCTTTACCGCAAAGATAAGATCGACCCGGGATGGAATTGCATCTTTGGACAAGCCGGATTTTGAAACACAATGCGGGGATCATGTTTTTCGTCAGCCAAAACTTCTTGCTTGTGATTTCAAGTTTTCCCCTAAAGTAATCCGTCAACTCAAAGCTGATCCCAAAAAAATCGAATACATCAGTAAAGCGGTGAGCATGTCGTCCAGAATACAACATAAACAAGGCATGCTGTATTACCGAATATCTGATCTTGAGTGGCTACAATACCTCCCAAGGAACTCTAATGGCATCATCTGTCCTGTTGGTATGTCTTCGGTAGACATGATCGTAGAGAATAGATTGATACCCGAGACGCCACTATACATCGACGAAAGAGATATCGGTCGGATTAGGAACCAGATCAAAGCTTTGATATTAGCAGGAGTTAAGGAATTCAGTTTGTCCAGATTGTCGCATACAGAGTTTTTCTCCAGTCGCTCCAGCATAGATCTTATAGCCAATGAGTATGTATATTCAATGAACGATGCCGCGTGCAAGTGTTTGACTGAGCTTGGAATCAGACAATGGATTTCTCCTTGGGAAAACGATTTTCCAAATATCCTTGGTTCGATTTATAGAAATACAATCATCCCGATGTACTTTTACCCAAACCTATATGTTTCAAAGTTGAAGCCATTCGTTGAAGAACAATTCAGTTTTGAGAAGCAAATCTTTAATACAAGAACATCAGAATCTATGTATGTAATAACCCCACAAAAACCAGTATGCATAACCGGTTTTTCTCAAAGACTACAGAAGCTAGGTTATAACAGTTTTCTTTTCGATCTATCGAAATCAAAACCTGATAAAACTCTGATTGAAGATTTGTTGACACATTTCAATCAAGCAAAACCATTACATGGAACTGGCCAGTTTAACTTTAAGAAGGGACTACACTAATATGAATAGAGCGATTGTACTCTTGAGCGGTGGTATGGATAGCCTTGTAACCGCAGCTATCGCAATCAATGAAAACGACGAGATTCATTTCTTACACGCGGAATATGGACAGAGAACTATGATTCGAGAAAGAGAGTGTTTTGATAGATTATGCGATTTTTACAAACCCAAATCAAACAAAGTAATATCGCTGGGTTGGTTTAGTCAGATCGGTGGTTCTGCATTAACAGACACCAAGATGGAAGTATCAGACTTTTCTGCAAGTAACACTATTCCTTCGACGTATGTTCCTTTTCGTAATGCAAATTTATTGTGTGCTGCTGTGTCGTGGGCTGAAGTTTTGGAAGCGAGTAATATTTATATCGGAGCAGTTGAAGAAGATAGCAGCGGATATCCGGATTGCCGCGAAGTATTCTTTGGAGCGATGAATGAAGTGATCAAATTTGGAACAAAGAATACATTTCCAATCCGCATTGTTACTCCAGTATTACATAAAACGAAGGCAGAGATTGTCAAACTGGGTTTTGAACTCGGAGTTCCTTTTGAGTATTCCTGGAGCTGTTACAAGGAGTTATCAATTGCCTGTGGAACGTGTGATAGTTGTCATCTACGCCTCAAGGCTTTTGAAATCGCTGGCCAAAAAGATCCAATTAAATATCATACGAGATAAGGGATATGCAACATACCAACGAAAACATCCGAAAGATACTAATCATCATGACAGGTGGCACCATAGCCATGAAGGATTCATCAAACTTGGGGATTGTTCCTACATCAGAGTTCAAAGACTTTCTGCGCTCTTTTCCACAGCTAAATAATGTGGCAAATGTAGAACTAGTTGAGTATTCAAACATTCCCAGTCCCTACATGACTCCTCAAAAAATGTTTGAACTGGCGAAGTTTATTGATAGCCAAATAATTGGTTATGATGGTGTTGTTTTGACGCACGGAACAGATACTTTGGAAGAGACGGCATATCTTTGTGATCTGGTGCTTACTACAAGAAAGCCAGTTGTTTTTACTGCAGCGATGAGAAGCGGTAGTGATTTGGGGCTTGATGGTCCCAGAAACATTATTGGAGCAGTACGTGTAGCGTCGCATATAGAATCGGTAGACAAGGGTGTATTAGTTGTTATGAATGATGAGATACATACTGCCCGTGATGTAGTAAAGACCGATACAGGAAAAGTTGATTCTTTCGTGTCTATGGGGTATGGTCCTTTGGGAATGGTAGATCCAGACCGTATAGTATACCATCGGCAGACTCTTTACAGAGAAAGTGTTTGGACGGATAAACTGGATACAAATGTAGATCTTATCAGAGCAAGTGCGGGATTTGATGGAAGGTTTATTCGATGTTCTTTGAACTATGGTGTACGTGCGATAGTGATCGAAGCTTTCGGTAGGGGAAACCTTCCCACGGAAGTTCTGCCAGACATCGAAAGTGCGATTAAGAAGGGTGTGCTAGTAGTTATTGCATCCCGTACATATACTGGTAGAGTATTACCAGAATATGGTTACCTTGGCGGTGGCAAAAACTTGCAGGATATGGGAGCAATTCTGGCAGGGGACCTCAAAGGAAATAAAGTAAGACTAAAACTGATGGCGCTCTTTGGAAAGCACAACGATCCAGAGATTGTTAAGCGATTCCTGCTCCAAAGCCTGGAATGAGAACTCAATCGTAGTAGCAGACGATTTTATTTTTTCCTGTTTTCTTTCCCTTATACAACGCTTGGTCTGCTTCTGAGATAAGTTCGTCAATAATATAGTGTTCTTTTTGGTATGTAAAACCGATCGTTACCGAAACACTCAACAACTTTCCCTTATGTTCAAAAGATTTACTTGCTATATCAGCCCGAATTCTTTCCAAAACTGTTGATGCACCCTTGAAATTCGTTTCAGTCAGGACAAACAAGAACTCTTCTCCACCCCATCGACCAACATAGTCAGTAGCCCGGATTCCTCCGGTACGGAAGATATTCGCCACGGTACTCAAAACATAATCTCCAAACTCATGACCGTAGGTATCATTTACAGATTTGAAATTGTCGATATCTGCAATAGCGATAAAGAATGTTCTGCTAGAACGACGGGAACGGTTAACTTCTCGTGCCAGTATCTCTTCCATGACTCTTCTGTTGTACAGCTTTGTCAATACATCAATACGAGCCAAGTTTTCCATATCTTCATAGGCTTTTTGAAGTTCTACATTTTTTCTCGATATTTCGGTGTTTGCTTGCATTAGTTCTTCATTAAGTGCTTCCAGCATACACTTCATGTCATTTTGATATTGCTCGGCTTTGACCTTGTGATCGATGTTTATAAATACACCCAATACCCCATATACTTGTCCAGACTCATCAATAACAGCAGAAACACTCAAGTCTGCCCAGAAAAATGTTTCGTCTTTACGTTTGTATTGCTTGATCTTTGAAAAAGATTCTATTTCTTTACTGATCAGCTTGTTATAATTGCTTATACTTTCTTCAATATCTGTAGCTGGTGTTATATCTTGAATTGTGATCTTCAGTGCTTCTTCGTGATTATAACCCATAAACCGACACCAAGCTTTATTGACCAAAATGAATCTTCCAGATTTGTCCGTGAGACCGATGGCAACAACTGCGCTTTCTACTATTTGATAATACAAATCATGTAATCCGATTTCTTTCATAGTCACTCCTGATGCTTACAACATCACGATGCTATTCTTTGTCAATAACATTTTTTTGCTTACAAGATGTTCATGAAATCAGCAGAATTGGACTGTCTCATTATGCAAATCATTTTTGCATCAGAGCTGATAGATAAAATCTAACACTGGATATCCTTTTCGTTTATGTTCACAGTGTAAACTATACCGTTGTTTCCAAACGTATTACTGAATTATTGAACATTATGTTTCAGGGCTTCATCCGCTTTTTTATTCAATATTTGCTCATATACATATGGTTGTGATCTGGTGGGGTATCAGGGATTATTCAGATCTCATCCGGCCACATTTAGGGCATAAAACTGTAGGCTGTTAGAATTTGAGTAGGGATTCTGCTAGATCTATGTAGTCAAGTGCATCCATAGAATATGATTGACAATATACGTAGCATCATACACGATGATAAAAGAAAAAAAGTAAACATGGAGGTATACATGGCATATCGTGTACTCGCAATCAATCCTGGTTCGACATCGACAAAGATAGCAGTTTATGAGGATGATAATCCTCTATTTGAAAAGACATTACGTCATGATCCTGTAGAACTGGAAAAGTTTGGAGGGATTATTGAGCAGTACGAGTTTCGTAAAGCACTTGTACTTGAATCTTTGAAAGAATTTGATGTAAGTCCTCAATCGCTCAATGCAGTCGTAGGAAGAGGGGGATTGGTCCGAGCCGTTAGCGGTGGCACCTGGAAGATATGTGATGCAATGCTTCGCGACCTGCAGGATTCGAGTCTATGGGGGAGAATCCATGCTTCGAATCTGGGAGCGTTTATATCTGATGCTATATCCGAAGAACTCAACATACCAGCTTTTATCGTGGATCCAGTCGTTGTAGATGAATTCGACGATATCGCTAGAATATCTGGAATACCAGAGATCGAGAGGAAATCACTGTTCCATGCTCTGAATATCAGATACATCTCCAGGTTGCTCGCAAAAGACTTGAACAAAGATTTTAACACAGCCAATATGATAGGTGTGCACATGGGCGGAGGTATATCTGTTGCTGCGATTAAAGGTGGTAGAGTAGTTGATGTCAATAATGCATTACTCGGAATGGGGCCATTTTCACCACAAAGAGCAGGAGCTTTACCAATTGGAGATCTACTGGAGATGGCATATTCGGGCAAATATACCCTGAAAGAACTCCAGAGTTATCTGAGCAAAGGTGGAGGACTTTTAGCTTATCTTGGAACCGATAGCGGAATCGAAGTCAATGATAGAATCAAGGCAGGTGACGATTATGCAGCAAAAATTCAGGATGCAATGTGCTATCAGGTAGCTAAAGAAATCGGAGCCTGCGCTACAGTTTTGAATGGTGATGTAGATGCTATCTTTCTTAGCGGTGGTTTAGTATACAACAAGGTAATAGTTGAGGCAATCGAAGCCCGTACATCCTTTATTGCAAAACTATATCTATATCCTGGCGAAAAGGAAATGGAAGCCCTTTGTCAAGGTGGGATCAGAGTTCTGAAAGGAATCGAACCCGCAAAAGACTATCCATATCAATAGAAAAGTATTTGATGATAAAACTTGCCTTGGCAGCCCTTATCTGCTTATTTGCTGTTACGAGTATCGCTGCAGAAACATGGACGATCCTCGTGTACATGGCAGCAGATAATGGGCTGTATCAATATGCAGAAAGAGATCTGATTCAAATGCAGTCTGCAGTTCAGCCCAATGGTGTCAATGTTCTGATCCAAGCTGATTTTGCCCAGGAATCATCTTACCATGGAGCTCGTAGATACAAGCTTGAAGAAGATTCATCTGCTGCAATTACGTCCACCATAATCCAAGAACTTGGTAGCATTGACAGTGGTGATCCCACTACTTTGAATGACTTCATGAAATGGGGATTTTCCCGTTATCCATCACAGCGAAAAATGCTTATCATTTGGTCTCATGGGGATAGTTGGTACAAGGATAGTCATTCTAAATGGATTTGTACTGATGATGACTCAGAATCCTTTATGAGTATTGCCAATGGCGACATGAAGATTGCCTTTAAAGGTTGCCCAAAACTTGATATCGTTCTCTTGGATGCTTGCAGCATGCAAACAATAGAAGTTTTAACAGAGCTATCACCATATTCAGATTATATCGTTGGTTCTGCTGATGAAGTGCCTTTGACTGGATTCCCTTATGATTCCATTTTACCTTTGTTTGACAGGAGTGTCGAAGAGATCGTACAAACAATTCCCAGCATTTATACTTCGAGCTATGAAGCACTTGGCAGTCAAAATCCTACTTATTGGGGATTCCCTGTTACGTGTTCGAGTGTACAAACCTCCCTCATCACATATTTTAACAATGCATTACGCCAATTTGTAATTGATTATCGTAATGATGCAAAACAACTCTTGGCTATCCGAAACCAATGTTATGAGTTAAACACTATGTACGCTGAAATTGATGTAATGGAGTTCCTGGACAAAATCCAACATTCCAACCTTGATGCTTCACTGGTATCAGCTTCTATTGAGCTTCAAGACCTTTGGCTGCAGAGTATCGTAGCATATTCTGCCATTGAATACTACAATCAGATTGGTACTGCGACAATCTGGTTTCCCAAGTACCGAGATCAATTCGATAGCCTATGGAGACATTATAATAAACTCAAATTCGCTGATAGTCAATGGTTATCTCTGTTAAACAAAGCATATGGAAAAGACTTCATCCAACCTGATCCACCAGTAATCAACAAAACTGAAGTTCTCTTAAACACTATGAGGATAAAGCTATATCAACCTATTGATCCAGATCCTCTATCATACATGTTCGAACTGAGTAACGGTAACGATGTCAGAACTGAAGTCTTTGTTCCTGATTCCCACATTAATCCTATTTTTTATTATACACATATTGATAAACCTCTCTATATCAGTGTTCGAGCAATTGACCTATCTGGCAATATGTCTGATGCAGATTCTCTGTTCGTTGATTATAATTCGCCAAGCGTAGAGATGTATATAGCCCCGAATCCAATCTCAGAACTCAATTCTGCAGTGATAAAATACTATCTGGAAGAAATATCAAACCCAGTTACAAAACTAAGCATATATGATGTAAGAGGTAGAGAAGTAGTTTCGAGAGACTTTTACAATGCCCAAAATGGTGAAAACCAGATATCCCTTATTCGGTTGTTGGGAGATAAACGACTGTCTTCTGGAGTGTATATCATGCGGATAAAACATGGAAACAGAAATATGCAAAAGCGCTTCACCATTATCAGATAAGCACTTATCGATGCGTGTGGATAACATGTGTATAACTTGTGAGAATTATTACGGTGATTTTGTATGTGTAAGCAACATAGTGAGTTGTGGATTGTGCATAACATTGAATTGCTGTGGATAAGTATTGAGAAATCGCTGCGAATGACCATTGGAAAAAGGATTAGTTGTGATCAGTAGTATTAGCAAAGATAGGCTGAAGTACTTGTGTAAGCTCAGTCAAAAGAAATACAGGCATGAACAACGGGAAGTGATCGTCGAAGGGTTCAATATTATTGAACAGCTTAAACAAAATGGAATACAGCCTTTGGAGTATTACTTTCGTACCGGTACTAATCCCTTATCACTAAACAATATAGTTGACAAATGTGAATTGTCACATAATGACATGATGCGAATTTGTGATACTCGAAATCCTCAAGACATTGCTGGACTTTTTAAGATACCGGAATTCAGCGAAAGTGAATATTGCTATAGTTTATACTTGGATGGCATAAGTGATCCGGGAAATCTCGGAACAATATTTCGCTCTGCTGCGGCTTTTGGTGTGGAGCAGATCGTCTTATCCGAAGATTGCTGCGATGTATATACTCCCAAAGTTATTCGCTCGTCTCTTGGATCCGTCTTTTGGCTTCCTAATATGATCATAGATGAGTCATGGCTATCATGTCAGGATTCAGAAATCATTTCGACAGACGTGAATGATGGAATACCTTTGTATGATTTTGCACCAGACTATAAGAGAAAGCTAATTTTGGTTATCGGTTCAGAATCAAAAGGAGTATCTACAAAGATACTACAACTTAGCGACAAAAAGATATGGATAGAAATGACAGGGAAAATGGAATCGATTAATGCCTCAGTAGCAACTGGGATACTGCTTTCATGGTTATTTAAACATCGGTTTCGATAGTGATTGACAAAATTGATAGTGTCGAAGCCTTTGTTTTTATAATAATGAGTTGGAGTATGCTGTGAATATTATTAATCAAAAGACGGGTTGGATCGAAGTAATTTGTGGTAGTATGTTCAGCGGTAAAACCGAGGAACTGATCAGAAGGATACGAAGAGCGGAATATGCAAAACAAAAAGTCCTGGTTTTTAAACCTTCGATCGACGATCGTTATGATGTTAATAACATAGTATCACATTCACAGATGCAAGCTCCATCTGTACCGATTCAGACACCAAGTGAGATCTATTCTTACCTAACTGATGATGTAAAAATTATCGCAATAGATGAAGCCCAATTCTTTGACGAGTCCATTATTGGTATATGCAATGATCTTGCAGACAGAGGGCTGCGGGTGATAGTCGCAGGTCTGGATCAGGATTATAAGGGTAATCCTTTTGGATCGATGCCTCAGCTACTGGCAATTGCAGAATATGTGACGAAGAATCTTGCAATATGTCTTCGTTGCGGAAATCCAGCAAACCGAACACAAAGAACGGTTCATAGGGGAGAGCAGATACTAGTCGGATCAGTCGATTCCTATGAAGCACGTTGCAGAAACTGTCATGAGGTATTGGATTGATGTACAATCCAGTTGACGT
>CAZWIS010000034.1:11959-26300 GCA_964634275.1 uncultured Candidatus Cloacimonadota bacterium
CGATAGAATGATAGGAGGTTTTAGTGCCACTTCATCCAATTGATATCAGACATCAGGAGTTTTCTTCTCAGACATTCGGCTATAATAAAAAACAGGTTCGTGCCTTTTTAGAGCAAGTGGCAGGTGAGTTGGAAGAGATCCTGAAGAAAAACGAAAAAGAAATGCAAAAACAGCAGTTAATTCAATATGAAGTCAAACAGGAAGCAGTATTTGCTGGGCAAGCAGTAGAAGATTTAAAACGGCGGGAAGAGCTCATTAGCAGGACGTTGGTCTTTGCTGAAAAGACAAAAGCGGATATTATTGCAAACGCCAGAAAGGAAGCAGAAAACATCATTCATGATTCTGAGATAAAAGCAAAAAGAGCGATACAGGAAGCAAAACAATACCTTGGAGTTCTCGAACATCAATACATCCATCTCAAGGAACAGAAACGGCAATTTCTTCTTCAATTCAAAGTGGAACTACAGACTTTTATGGATAAAATCGGGAAAGACCCGTTATTGGCAAAAGACTCTGAGAACTTATTGGATAGAGAGTTTCACCAGATAAAAGATGAGATAGCTCCAAAACTTGAACAAAACCCAGATCAAACACAGGGGAAAAATAATGGGATATAGTAATTCTGCCGCTTGGTTGAAAGAAAGACTGCCTGAAGTACCAAAGATAGCTATTATACTGGGAACTGGACTAAGTGATATGGCAGAAGCCCAAAACAGCATTGTAATTCCGTATTCAGAAATCCCGGGTTTTGTGAAAAGTACTGCACCTTCTCATCGTGGGAATATTGTATATACAAAGCTCAATGGAGTTCCTGTCTTATTTATGCAAGGTCGCTTTCATTACTATGAAGGATACAAGATGGAGCAAGTAGTATTTCCGGTAAGGGTTCTTGCAAGGCTTGGGATCGAAACATTGATAGTGACAAATGCATCTGGAAGTCTGAGAGAGCATCTCAAACCAGGATCGATAGTAAACATATACGACCATATAAACTTCATGGGAACAAATCCTTTGATTGGAGAGAATGATGAAGATCTGGGAGAAAGATTTCCATCGATGAATCATTTGTATGACCCGAAATATATATCATTGGTTCGTGATATAGCTTCGAAGCATAGTATTCCCATATCCCAAGGTATTTATATCGCAGTGAGTGGTCCCAGTCTGGAGACCAAAGCAGAATGTGCATTCATGTCTCACATCGGTGCTGATATAGTCGGTATGTCAACCGTACCAGAGGTAATAGCAGCCCGACACTGTGGTCTAAAGGTCTTAGCATTGTCGATTGTAACCAATTACAGCAATCTGTTTCATGATTTGGCACACAGCCAGGAAGAAATCAGGCATCATGCATCAGTTTCCGGAAAGAATCTGAATCACATAATCACAGAGTTTATCACGTCAACAAGCACTTGAGTATCAAAGTGAGTTTTTTATTGACACACCTGAGCAATAGATTATGTTTGTAGCTTAGGAATATTTGATTGAGAAACAGGAGAAATTATGGCTGGAAAACCATTGTCCCCGGAGAAGCTGAAGCACTATGAAGAGATAATAAAAAAGGAACTGAAAGAAAGTCTCGCATATATTGAAAACATAAACAAAGACCAAAGTATTGGTGCAAAGGAAAGTTCTGGCGATCTCTCCTCTTATGCATTCCATCAAGCAGACCAGGGATCAGATACCAATTTAATGGAGCAAACAGTAATGCTTCTGGAACAAGAAAGAGAGAAGATCAAGCTTCTGAACGATGCTATGCGAAGCATTACAGATGGTACTTATGGTATATGTGAAATCTGCGGATGTAATATACAAGATGCTCGTCTTGAGATTATTCCCTACGCAAAATACTGCATTGAATGCAAAGAAAAAGACGAAGTAAAAGGTAAAAAGAAGAGGCGTTAGGATTCTATTGATGATGAACGAGATAAAAAAGACACCAGCCATATTATTTATGCTCATAGTGCTGGTATTAGACCAAGTAACGAAAACCCTCATTCGAGTAAATATGGAGCTTTATTCAAGCATAGATGTATTGGGAAAGACTTTGCGACTGTCACATGTTGTCAATGATGGAGCAGCTTTCAGTATATCGTTGCCAAATCCCACATACAACAGGATATTCTTTATCGGTACTTCTGTGCTGGCTTTGGGATTCATTATCTATATGCTGATTAAGGCTACACACAGGATTCAGGTTATCGCTTTTGGATTAGTAATGGGTGGTGCTATTGGAAATCTGATAGATAGAATTATGTTTGGTCATGTAACCGATTTTATTGACGCAGATTTTCCAGATTTCATTATGCACAGATGGCCTGTATTCAATATAGCTGATTCTGCAATTGTAATCGCTATGATATTAATCGTTATTGATGTTGTTTTTATAAAAGATACGCTTCCCGAATACAAGGAAAGCAATCAGATACTAAATATTAATGAAAACTCCCCGGAAAAGGGATAAGGAGATTTTTTGATGAATAGATTAATAATTATCGCCATACTCGTTTTTGCAGTTGGAGCTATATTTGCTCAGACTGTACTTACTTGTTATGATATTCAATACACAACTGAATCTGGTACAGGCAATACTTACCCTTCACCATACCTAAACCAAACGGTTACTGTTCAGGGGATAGTCACAGCTGAAAAGTACTATACGAGAAGCACTGCAACGAACTACGGCTTCATGATATCAGATCCACAGGGTGGTCCATGGAGTGGGCTTTTCATTTTTACCAACCAACATCATCCTCAGCTTGGTGATTTGGTTCAGGTAACCGGTAAAATAATTGAGTATTATGGATTTACAAAAATGTCTCCAGTGAATTCTTTTCAGGTGATCAGCCAAGGAAATCCCGTACCACAACCTACGTTAATCACTACAAGTGATATGGCAACTTCAGCTACCGCTGAACAATGGGAAAGCGTCTTTGTCATGGTGCAAAACGTTACAGTATCTCAAGTACCGAATAATTACCAGGAGTTCTATGTGAATGACGGTACCGGCCAAGCTCAGATCGACAACCAGTGCTTTCCAATCGGTCATTCTTGGAGTGGGATTGTTTTTGGTCAAACTTGGGCAGAGATTCGAGGTGTTGTTGATTACTCCTTTGATTTGTACGGAATTAATCCAAGAAACAACAATGATTTGATCCGAGAGTATAGTCTTGTAAACTCCAATATCAAACTTAACAGTATTCCTAATGCTGTAATTGACCGTCTTGAGACAATGGAAGTTCAGACGTCAATCCTTAGATCAAGCTTTGGCGTGTATTCTTATGAAATGGTTGTTAAATTTGATCCAAGGTCAGTGCAGTTTGAAGGTGTTGTAATTGATTCAACCACATTAACACTCAGCGTACCAGAATATGCGATATCCAATGATCAATCTACCTTGACAATCTCTTATGACGCCTACGAAAATGGAGATTATCAGGGGCCTATTGTAACCAGTCAAGAAGACATACCAATAATAAAGCTCTTATTCAGACCCAAAACATACGGAAGTATTTTGATTCGGATTGATGACTTTATGTACAATGACGTTCAAATCCCAAACATCCAAAACGGTACTATTACTGTTAAGGTTATGGAAAGACGAGCATTTCTGGATATAAGTAACAAGACGAATTCAAGGAACATTTTCAATCCACAGTTAAACGAAAAAATCACATTGAAATATGGTTATCGGGTTACATCTTCGGGCGTAAACGCTAAAGCAGTAATAAGAATTTATGATGCACAAGGACGCTTGGTTAGTACTCCTGTAAATAAGAATATAAGTACATCCACAGGCATAGAGACGGTTGAATGGGATGGTAGAGACAGCAGCCTGAATCTATTACCTATTGGCCTCTATTATTGTCATTTGGAGATTTTGGAAAGAAATACAGGTCATAGAGAGTCAACCGTTCAGCCTATTGTAATCCGTTCTATTTTAAAGTGAGGTGTTTGAATCATGAAAAAGTTTATAATTCTCGCAGTTTTATTCATTCCCGCTGTTTTCCTGATGGGTGTTTTTGATGATTATCAACCCTCGGCCAGAGCAAGAGGTATGGGAAATGCTTTTACTAGCGTAGCAAATGATGCTTCTGCTCTATTCTATAATCCTGCAGGACTTGCGGGAACAAACAATGAGATAATCCTGGGTTTCTCGAATCTGTATAATCAAAAGTTCAGTGAGTACAAGACTATCTCTGGCGCTATTACTCTTCCCAAAGCACTTGGAGCGTTAGGAATAGGCGCAAGAATGCTTGATGTAGATTACGAGGACGTAAGTCTGATGTCAGAAAGAGTTTGGAGCATGGGATACGGTGTAAATATCGTAAAAGACATACATTCAACAATCAGTTTTGGGATTTCAGCAAATCTATTCGAGCTTAGCTTTGAGGATGACGATAAAGATAATGCAGTAGGTATTGACGTCTCAGGGCTTGCAGTTTTGCACCAAAGAACCAGTTTTGGATTTTCTATTACTAATCTGAACAATCCAAAAATGGGAGATACAAACCAAAACGAACTTCCAAGAAAAATGGCGATGGGCATATCTTATCTGCCTTATGATAGAGTGACGACATCAATAGAAATGAAGAAAGACTTTGCCAAAGAAACAGAGTTTATGGCTGGTGTCGAAAGTCGTCTTTTTGATTCCTTTAGTATACGAGCAGGAGTCCATCAGAATCCAGCAACCTGGAGTGCTGGAGCCAGTTTTTATATAAGTGGGATTGCACTTGATTATGCCTATACTCATCACAGTGTTCTTGATGGGACTCATTATCTAAATTTAGGATATAGTTTTAAAGGGAGGGAGTAATGGCTGATAAAGGTTTGAAACGTTTTATCCCCTCATTTATTCCTTTGGTTTTTGAACTGATCCAGCACTTTAACAGAAACAAAGCTCACGATCAAAACATCAAAAAGCTTGATAAGACGCAGGAAAAACTATCGACAGTAGAGCATATGCTGGTTCGATTGGAAAAGAAAATACAAACCAATCGAGATGAAATTCAAAAGCTTACCATCAGGATTCATATCTATTTGGTGGCAAACTTTATAGTGCTTGTTGCGGTTCTTCTAAAAGTATTCGAGCTAATATAAAACCTCTATTTCTTAATGGCACCGTTTGCTCGGTGCCTTTTTTTTGCGCTGTTTCTCTAAAGATTTGATACGAGACTATCGGATCATTTATTGAGACTCAGTTCGAGATCAAATATTAGGAACAAAACCCACACCTATGCAAGCTAATGTTTGGCCTGTATTACCTCTATATCAAGTGTATCCGTGAATACGCTTGATATACGCTTGATATACGCTTGATATAGGCTTGACTACTTAGTTTGACACCTATATGATAAGTTGAACATTTGCTGAGGTATTCGATTGAGTAAACACAATGTAAAGAGGATAACTCATGATTTATACTAAAACTGCAAACTTAAATTCATAGAAAACCGCCAGTCGATACTGGAGTAATCTTCTCCTATTGGATTGAGGGATACTTCGAAAAATGAGTTCTGATTGAATTGGCCTGCTAATCCTAAAATAGCAGAATATTCCTTCCAGGTTCCCCAGCTATATTTCGGTTGTAAATAAAGATAGATATCCTGAATGTCGTATTTGACAATCCATTGAGCAATGTACTTGATGTTCTTAGGAGTTTGAATTGAGTAATAATCATTGCCTGACTTTCTATATCCAAACTCGTGTTGTTCGAATTGAAATGAGAACTCTGTACTAAAGGCATTTCCAGTATGGTTCCGATATGGAAGCTGGAGCCAGACTGGATCATTTGAGCGGGCAATGAAGGGATAATCGTCGAACAACAAACTATATTTTAAACTAATTTGCCGATACAGATTATCAAGGTAACCGCTGGATTCGTAGACATAATCAGTATAATCCGCTCTGATGACATAGTTTTGACGAAAAAGGATTCTATCCCCGAATAAAATACTACATTCAGGGACAAGGCTGATAATGTTAATCCTTTTGTTATTAGATGAGTTTAGTGCATTAATACTGATATCATCTTCAAGATTCCAAACAAACCAAGTGTTAAATCTTAACCGTTCGTGATAATAATGTGTCCAGCCTATCCGGCTAATCTGTTTTCTAAGGTCTCTGTCTCTACGGTTTTGGGCGTCAGGAAATTTACTCCGAGTCATATCAATGTTAAAACCGGTTATCAGACTGTCACCAAAACTATACTCCCAGCTTAATCTATTATCAATTGACTTCGAATCCGTAGTATTAGAATTTTTTGTATAGCTATAATCTTTGATAGCAAAGACATTTCTAATCTGGGAATCCCACCACAGATTGCTTCTTATTGAGTAACGCAGGGAAAGAGATATGTCATTATTAAAGTCTGCATTGTCGTTTACCACCTCTTTTCTTCTTCGATTTTTCTGTTGACTATAGCGTTCACTAAGATTCACATATAGATTCTGGGTAGGATAAAACCGTATATCGAGAGTAGTATTAACTTGATTCTGATTGATGGTGTCATTGTTTATATACGATCTGCTGGCAGTTGTATCTGGCCTTAGGATATAGAGATTGTCAGATTTACTTTGTGCGTTTAGGTTTAATAGCATATCATACGAATTCGAATAGTGAACTACATTGAACCCAACGCGACCCAAATCATACTGATCCCGATCCAACGACTTCTCTTCATACATCGCATTTGCACTGATATCGAAGCTGTTGACTTTTGATGAAAAATATCCTCCTACTTGGTAAGAATAACCATCGTTTGTATTAGTCTGCTCGAGATTTATTCTGTCCTGTTCTTTTCGAAAGTAGTATTTGGCATCAGAATATATTGTTAGGCTATCAATTGGGTATACACCTATCCCATAACCATAAAAACCAGTTTTGTTTGTATACGGAGTTTGGCTGGGATCGAGATCGCTTTTATCGAACAAGGATAAATATCCAGATTCAACGCTATGAGAAAGCCAACGATAATGTTTGTCTAACTTTACTTGAAATCTGCTGCGTTTGCTCTCTCTATTGAAGTTTAGTCGGTTTTCGATTGAATTTAATCCTTGAATACTCAGGGTAGTATTGTAGTATGGCTTTAATGAGTATTGGAAGTTTTGTTCATTGAGTCGGACCAGATCGCTATTGTAGTAGTAAAACTCAATTGCTTGATTTTGAGACCACAGTAAACTACAGCTCAGCAATAATATCACTAAGCAAAATATACTCGTCCTCACTTAGAGTTTCTCCTCGCCGAGATAAACTGATCTTGCTTCTCGTTTCAAGCTCATCCATCCTTACTTTTGGCACCAATGGAACAAGATTATTACGTAAAGTTTTACGTCTATGCGCGAATGCACACTGAACCAAACGATAAAAAATGTCAAGATTCCTTATTTCTGGTTTATTTATACGAGGCTTGATCATAACTACTGATGAGTCCACTTTTGGAGGAGGATCAAACATATCGAAAGAAACATTGAATAAATATTTGATATCAAAAAGTAATCTAACCTTGATTGTAAGCTGCCCATATTGTCGAGTAGAAGGAAATGCAACTAACCGCTCTGCGACTTCTTTTTGAATCATGATAACGATACATTCAAAATGATCGGCATAGTCCGATAGTTTGTATAGCAATGGGGAAGTGATTTGGTATGGTATATTGGCAACAAGCTTTATTTTGACATTATCAGGTAGTTCGTTACCCCAATCAATCTTTAAGATATCCCGCATCACCAATTCAAAAGCATCAGCATATCTTTCCTGAAGGATTGCTTTCATTCTTCGGTCAATTTCAAAAGCCTTGAGTTTCGCTCCAGTATCAATTATCTTTCCAGTAAGAATTCCAAGCCCTGGTCCTATTTCCCACACAGTGTCTGTTTTACTAAGATGAGCAGCATCGACGATACTTTGAGCGATGGAATCGTCTGTCAAAAAATGTTGGCCGAATTCTTTAATAGCTTTCATAGTCCATAAAACAAATAGAACACCTGTTGAGACAGGTGTTCTACGAATTGATTCTATTTACTATTATGCTGACAATTTTGTTGCAGCACATTCTTTGCATGATTTGCAAACGTTTACGTTTTTGTCGTTGACTTTGACTTCATGAGTCAATTTAACGCCAGTACGACTGCAAACAGGGCACGTACCTCTTCCATGGCTTGGAAGATTAACGATACCTTTTCCGCGATGATTCTTTGCCATCTTGAACTCCTCATACTGATAATTCACTTTTCTGTCCCCAAATTCTCCGAGACGCTGTATCCGTCAATGAATATTTGTAATCAGCAAGTTATGCTATAAAATTGCTGTATTCTTAGTAATAGAACTGTGCACTTTAGATTTGTATAACACCGAATGTATAGGTAGCAAAGTATTTGAGCATGTGTGGATGCTATTCTCCGAAACTGGGTTATTATATCTTGGAGTGTTACATCCATCGATTTTGATGCTATCAAGGATGATTTTGTGCTTGACATTTTGTGGTGAATCAAAGATGTTAAATGCATTTGAGTGAAATTGGTGGATTAAACAAAGGAGTATGATATGAAATACTTTAGAAAGCTTGTTGGTGAGAAATGTTATCTCTCACCCATATCGGTGGATGACGTGGAAAAATATACAGAATGGGTTAATGACCTTGAGATAGGTCAGTTTGTGCTTTTTTCCCATGGAATATATGATATAGATAAGGAGAGAGATTTACTCAAGAACCTGACAAAAGACTCGATGATTTTTGCCATCATTGAAAACCAGACTAATAAAATGATTGGGAACTGTGGTTTGAATATGGTCAATGAAGTTCATCGGCGCGCTACCTTTGGTATTTTTATCGGAGACAAAACATATTGGAATCAGGGAATCGGCTCCGAAGCAACAAAACTGGTTCTGGATTATGGGTTCAATATAGTAAACCTGAACAACATCACACTTGAAGTAGTTGCTTACAATCATAGAGCTACAAATTGCTATGAAAAAGTTGGGTTCAAATATGTTGGCACTCGTAGAAAGTATGTTTTTATGGCAGGAGACTACCATGATGTACTTATTTACGATATCTTGGCAAGCGAATTTGAAAGCCCGTATGTTAAGAAGGTATTCAATCGTAGTACTACTGATGATGCCGAGAACAACAGGATAACAATCGTATAGATGTTTCGACAGATTATCGGACAAGATCACGCGATCAAGCTGTTTGAATCTGCGATTTCTAACGACAGGGTTGCTCAAGCTTACCTATTTCATGGTAATGATGGATCAGGTAAGTTTATGGCAGCGCTTTATTTTGGGATGGCTTTGAATTGCTATTCGGCAGGAGTCTATAGACCTTGCGGCGTTTGTACATCGTGCCGGAAGTTTCTCAATTTTGATCATCAGGATTTTATCTACCTGTTTCCTACACCAAACTTAAAGATCAGTGCTTCAGGAGAGATCAAAGATACTCAGGGATACAAAGAATATCATAATTTCATTGATAACAAAAAGAATAGTCCCTGGAAAAACTACTTGTTCAGTTCGTCTTCAGAAATCAGAAAAGAAAGTATCTTGATGCTTCAGCAAAACCTCGATCTTTCAATACACGAAGCCAATTATAGAATCTGCATAATCGAAAACGCAGACCAAATGAACATTAGTACAGCCAATGCTTTTCTCAAAACACTAGAAGAACCACCACAAAAAACGATTATATTCCTATTGACAGATAGGATTTCAATGATTCTACCAACGATTCTTTCCCGCTGTCAGTCAGTGTACTTTAACCCACTTTCACGATTAGACCTCGAAGCAATTCTTACTAAGCGTTTCAATGTTGACATATCCAAAGCAAGATATGCTGCAATGATTGCCAATGGAAATTTCAAGACTGCCATTAGAATTGCTGAAGAAGATTATTCGCAAATCAGAACATTAGCCATACAGATATTTGAACTAGCATGTATGAATAAGGAACTGGATTTTTACAACTTAATCACAAAGTCAAAGGATGCGTTTAGTATAGCAGTTGTCGGAGAATTACTGAGCTATCATGCTTCATTGATAAATGATCTGGTACTGCTTCAAAACAACCAGGAATTAGTGGTTAACATAGACCAGATAGATTTTCTATCTACCATAGCGCACAATCTGAAAGACATAGACGAATCAGCATATCAGATTTTGATACAATTGGAAGATTTTAAACGAAAATTAGAGGGGCATGTAAACGTCAATCTAGTCTTGATAAATCTCTTTTTTGCTCTTCGTAAATACCTTTTCAAATAGATCCAGATGACAAATAGAAAATTAGCCAAAAACATTAGCATTATGTCATTTGCTGTCTTTGTAAGCAGAGTTTTAGGTCTAGTAAGAGACCAGGTAATGGCATATTTCTTTGGTACTACCTACCTGAATGACGCTTTTAATGTCGCTTACAATATTCCCAATTTATTGCGCCGATTGTTTGGCGAAGGAGCTCTATCAGCATCATTTGTACCTATGTATAATGAGATAGGCTCAACACAAGGCAAAAAAAGCCAGTTTGATTTTGCTTTGAATGTAATAAGTATTCTGACTTTAATACTAACAGCACTAACTATTTTGGGTGTTATTTTTGCTGAATATATTGTAAAAGGCTTGTATCCAGGTTTGGCTCTTAATACGACAATCGAGGCAATCAAACTGTCACGAATAATATTCCCATATCTTTTTTTCATCGGCTTGTCGTCAACCTTGATTGCTGTGCTGAACTCCCATGATTATTTCTTCATGACTGGGCTGTCATCTGCTCTTTTAAATATTGGAATGATAGCTACAATTGTGATTCCTCATCTGATAGCAGGATACAAGGATGAAACACTAATAGTTTGGGCTGGTTGGGGAGTTTTTTTCGGGGGATTCCTTCAAACAATTATAAACTATCCATATCTAAGGAAGATTGGTTATAGGTTCAAATTGATCTTTACCATTGGAGGTGATGCATTAACTACTCTTTGGAAAAGATTTGTCCCATCTATGATTGGAATAGGTATTCGTGAGATTAATTTGATCGCAGATAGCCTGATGGCATCCTTTCTCCCTATAGGTAGCATTACAGCTTTGGGGTTTGGAAACAGACTAATGCAATTACCACTTGGTATTTTTGCTATTTCTGCTGGTACAGCTATCTTACCACTATATTCGCGATGTGTCACATCCAAAAAGTATGACGAATTGTCTGAAAGTCTTCGCTTTACGTCTGTATCTCTGGCATGTATCATTATCCCATTAACTATGTTGATTTGGCTATTCGGGAAAGATTTTGTAATAATTCTCTTCCAACATGGGGCTTTTAATGGCTTTGCTACTACTATGACATATCAGGCTTTGGTTTTCTACTCCATTGGATTGCTTTTCTATAGTTTAAATCAAACAATTACTCCTCTTTTCTATGCAAACAAAGACACTAAAACTCCGGTTCTTATAGCTGCATATATGGTTTGTCTTAATATAACTTTGAACTTTGTACTTATGCAGTTTATTCAACATCGTGGGTTAGCTTTGTCTACATCGATTACTGCAATTGTCAATTATTTCACTCTTATATACTTGATCCGTAAACGAATGCCAAGTGTAACATTAGTCGGAATCCTCCCTAATATTGTTAAAGCAATAATCATTTCATTCATGCTATATCTGGTTTTCTACTTTACAAACAATGCTATACATCTTGAGGGAAAGATATGGTTATTGGCAAAAACGGCAGTTATGAGTACAGTCTTTTTATTGTTGTTCTTCATTCTTGGCTCCATTGCCAGGATTGACTATATATCCAAGATAAGAAGTACATTATGGTTAAAACTACTCCGGAAATAGAGGAAAAAACTAAACATCTCCCCACTCAGCCGGGAGTATATATATGGAAAGATAAGTCCGATACTATCATTTATGTAGGGAAAGCCGTTGATCTCTCATTACGGATTAAATCGTATCTGAATAATGTACCCAAAGATCCCAAAACCGAGCAGCTGGTAAAGCACATAGCTGATTTGGAATACATTATTGTAAATAGTGAAAATGAGGCTTTTATCCTTGAAAGTGACCTTATCAAGGAACACAGACCCAAATATAACATCATGCTAAAGGATGATAAAAGCTATCCATTTGTAATGATTACCCTTTATGAGCCATTTCCACGTATTATGATCAGCAGGAATCCACAAAAAGATGGTTCGAAATACTTTGGTCCCTATACTGATATTAGAACCCTAAGAAGAGTAATTCGTACTTTCGAATGGATATTTCCGATCAGATCCTGTAATAGAAACATTCCATTAAACACGATTAAATACAAAAAAGCATGTATGAACTATCAGCTCGGAAAGTGTACTGCTCCATGCGTCGGGTTCATCTCACAGGCTGAGTATCGTAAAATCGTTGATAATTATATGAGAGTACTCTCGGGAAAACATCAGGATACCCTGGATTATCTAAGGCAAGCTATGCTTCTGTGTTCAGAAAATATGGACTTTGAGCAGGCTGCCAAGTATAGAGACAGGATCGTTGCAATTGAAAAGATACAACAGAAGCAATCTGTTAGCTATACTGATCAACGAGACGTAGATATCATCGGACTCTACAGTGAAGATGAAACTGCCATTGCTGTAGTATTGAAAATGAAGAATGGTAAAATTGTAAATCAGGAAAACTACCCCCTGGCTAATACTGGTAAGTCTTCAATTGAAACCATACTCTCCGCATTCATCAAACTCTATTATGCTAATAGAGAAGAACTACCAGACGAGATATTATTGCCATCGATTCCTATAGATTATCATGAACTCAACCAATGGTTAAAAAATAAACTACTATTTCCCCAAAAAGGAGAAAAGACTAGGCTGATAACAATGGCCAAACGCAATGCCTTCCACTTGGTAGAGGAAAAGAAACTTTCACATATGAGAAAGTCCTCTCGTACAATAGTGCCGATACAAGAGTTAAAAGACAGGCTCAATCTTCCGAGGCTTCCAAGGAAAATGGTATGCATGGACATATCAACTATTCAAGGGACAGATACTGTATCATCAGCGGTATTCTTTGAGAATGGAAAACCGAAAAAAAAGAACTATCGACATTTCATTATTCGATCAATTGATACACAAAACGATTTCGCATCAATGCAAGAAACTCTTTCTCGTTTTATCAATGAAACAAATAAGGATCCGGAGATGAAACCCGATCTTTATATTGTTGATGGAGGTAAAGGACAGCTTCACTCAGCGCTGAAAACACTTGAGGATTCCTCACAATCTGATGTTCCAATTATCTCTCTTGCCAAAAGAATTGAAGAAGTGTTCATACCAAATATGGAGGATTCAATTATTCTCCCACGTTCCTCATCTGCTCTGCGGTTGTTAGTCAACATCAGAGATGAAGCTCACCGTTTTGCGATCGGCTTTCACCAAAAAAGAAGAAAGAAAAGGACTCTCGTAAGCGAGCTTGAGGATATTCCTGGCATAGGCTCAAATACAAAGTTCATTTTGTTAAAAGCTTTTGGATCTGTCGAAGCGATAAAATCTGCCTCTATAGAAGAATTGATTTCTGTTAAAAACATCGGATTGGTTACTGCTCAGACAATATACGATTATTTTCGATAGGTATCCAATGATCTCAATGTTCCGATACTATCTATCATCGAGTCCAACCTTTTTTATATACAACTCATATTAAGTTACGAAGATTCTCAATTGCTCAGAATCTACAATAACTCTTTTTTATAAAGAATAATCACAGATAGCAGATTATTGTCTGGTTCCTTTTCTATGATATCCTCCCAGCACATATATAAATCCAGCAATCAGAAACAATGCCATACAATTGAAGAAGAACAATTCCCTTATTGAAATGGTTGGATCCTGATTGATATACATGATTATACCCATTGCATTTACTGCTAGTATTTGAGTAACAAAAAAGCCATAAAACAGAAATTGAATAGAGTAAGCCTTGTCAGTACGAGTCCACAATAAGTAGATAGAGATCAATCCCAATGGTATACAAAAACCAAGATCAATTGTTCTGACTAACCAGAATGCCATAGGAGCAATGTCATATCCTTTGGTATAACCAGTATTTTGAACTTCAATGATTTGTTTGACCCACATTCCAGAAAATGCTATCATAAACAATAACATCAATGCTGAATATAGACTTAGCCATTTCTTGTTGAAGAATGCTTTTTGCTTTGTGGGCATTGCTTCAAGACAATAAAACAATATCACTAATCCACTAATCAGTATAAACAGGTAGTAAAAGAAGTATTGTTCACTATTACCGGACTAATCTTTCCAAGACGCAACTGCTTGCAAAACAGCAATGGAAATTGACATCC
>CAZWIS010000035.1:0-25969 GCA_964634275.1 uncultured Candidatus Cloacimonadota bacterium
TTTCCCTCTATCTATATGACCTACAATCGATTATACAACTTGGAAAGATTAGTTACAGAAGGACATGTTCAACGATCTTGAGTATGGGGCACTGTCCCTTGTTCCATTTATGTAATGGTCTTTTCCTGTTTACCCAAAGAAAGCCATCAGTTTAGCGCAGCATCAGTCTTTGAAAATAGTTTTTTGGATGGATCAGATCGATATTGGCGTCCGGATATGAGTTTTTAAAGGCTCGAACGACCGGTCTTTTATTCGGGTTCCATTTGATTTCCAGGGCAGAGATCTGGGCGTTATGGATTTCCAGATAGTCTATTTCGGCGGCAGTTTTAGAACGCCAAAAATAGGCTTTACTGAGGATCTGATGATTGGAGCGTAACTTGGCCAACTCGGAGACTACATAGTTTTCCCAGAGTTTGCCAATATCCTCACGTAAGTCCACATCACGATAATCTGAGATCAGGCTATTGCGGATACCGTTGTCCCAGAAATAGATTTTTCGGGAGCGTTTGATTTCATTACGCTTATTGGTGCTATAGTTTGGCAATCGGAAGATGATAAAGGCTTTTTCCAGGATATCGATGTATCGGGCTATGGTGACAGGATCAGAATCCAGTAGATGTGCGAGCTCGTTGTATGAAACCTCGGAACATATCTGCAAAGCCAGAGCCTGGAGCAGACGTTCTACCAGTTCAGGTTTGCGGATATCGTGCAGGGTGAAGATGTCCTTATACAGATAGGATGATCCCAAGTTTGTGAGGCACTGAGTTTCCCAACCTGGATTGGTTACCACTTCAGGATATGAACCATAGATCAGCCTTAGTTTCAGATTTGAGATCTCGGTAGCCAGATTGGTTTCAAGAGCCATCTCTTCAAAGCTAAGAGGATAAAGCTGATACTCCCACTTTCTACCGGTTAGTGGTTCGTTCAAGCGATCGCTAAGCTCAAATGCTGATGAACCACTTGCCAGGACTTGAACGTCTGGCATGGTATCCACAATGATTTTGAGAGTAAGGCCAATATTTTCTACTCTTTGAGCCTCATCCAGAAAGATTATTTTGCTTTCTCCGACCACGCTTCGTAAAAAAGCCACGTTATGATTTGAAAAAAGGCTGCGGATTTCGGTTTCATCGCAATTGTAGAATGCCGCATTTTGTTCGAAGTCCCTGTGTAGCTTTCTAAGTAAAGTCGTTTTTCCGCTTTGCCTAGGACCGATGATGACGATGGCTTTGTTTTTGCCAAAGCATAGTCTGATCTTGTTTTCAATAGTGCGTTTGATCATATGCAAAACCTCTGTGACGAGGTTGGCAGGGCAAGTATAACTGTCAAGCAAAACCTGCTATTCATGGATTATAATCCCAAAAAAAAGGCCTTATTGTGGATTATAATCATAAAAACGAGCTATATGAGCTATCAAGATATACTCGAGACCTTTGATCCTTCTTGATGTATAACAAATCAAAGACCGTTGAACCTGCCTATCTGGATAACAAATCAGTGGGTTTTCAGCAACTCCTGAGCATACAAAAAACACTCATCTATACCCACACACCACTATTTTTGTATGGAGGACTGCCTCATACCCCGATTATTCAACTGTCTATTAGACTGCCTTCTGTTTCCCAAAAAAAACCTGCGGGGTGCGAAGCCGCAGGTTATGATCTTTGAGTAATGGCGGTTTACCGCAGAGCGGTGTTTTCTACCTTGATGGATAGGTCAGGATACAATCCTGATCTACCCTTATCCAATAGCCTTTGCCGGGTGTCATTTGGTCGAGGCTGTTTCTGCTGCCATTGGGCAGCCAATAATCGTTTATGCTACGTACTTCCAATAGGTTTTGGTTGATTGAGGATAATGCATTTTGTATGCTCAGGCTTGTATCTGGCAAATAGGAAACGAGGTTCCAACCCCGATTCAGGTGGATCTGGTTTTGTGCCGGATCCATCAGGTTTCCCTGAATGTTAAGTGTTCTCGCTGTGCTCATATTGACCCAATAAGCAGAGGTCGACTCGATAGTATCCAGAGTGTTGAACCAATTCGAAACGAGGGGTGAATAGCTGTTTGAAACGGATTTGACCTGGATCAGATCATCCATTACTGAGCCAAAGACGGATTGAACGTCTGCAGTGCTGAGTTCGACATTAAAGCTGATCAGATTCCAGCCTGCGGACAGAGCCAGATTCTGGTAATGAACCGGGTCTCCAAGCATGACATTGAGCTCTGTTTTTTGATTTGCTGCGACTGTTACATTATCGATAGTGCGGGTAGGAAAGCCATTGGCGCTAATCTGCAAGCTGTAGGTTCCAGGGCTGAGAAAGCGGTAGAAACTGCCATCAGATTGATTGCTCCTGATCTTTGTATAATCGGAATCGTGGCTCACAACTGTGATTTCGGCGTTCAAGGGATTGCCAAAAGGATCCGTAACCAAGCCATGAATTCCGTAATATGCGCTTTCCAGATATCCCAGTAGAGCATCATAATTGTAATTCCAATAGCTATTCAGTTGGTTGGCTGGAAGGGTCTTTACCGTCGAAAGTTCGATCGTTACTTCCCTGCTGTTACCGCTATAGTTCATCCAATCCTGTCGTCCGCCAGTGATGACATACCAGGCAGCTCCATTCGTAATTCCATTGTTGTAGCTGGTCATATATCCCGAAGGGCTGTTATTTTGCGCACTGGTGGCATAAGCCCTCGAAATACCGATATACCATGTATTATCAGGATGCAGGGCTGTCCACGTATCCCATGGATAGTTTACCACTTGCTCTCCCCCGTGGAAATTGGCAGCCAACGCAAAACCATAGGTATCTGCCAGATTCATCATGTGGGTAGTTTCGATCTGACGTGTCTGGACTACACCTCCTACGGTGTATTGCTGTCCGGTAGGGCTGGGAAAATTCCGGTTCAGATCGAATCCACCGGCATTTGCCCGGCGTGAACCTGTTACGGAGGAATTGCCTCCATAATATGTTCCATCCGGGTTGGCAAGAGGATTGATCCAGATTTCCAGATTGTTCACCAGATTTGTGATCCGGGTATCGCTTCCATACTGGCTGAGCAGTGTATCGATCAGACGTAGCATCAATACATATCCCGCAGTTTCATCTCCATGCATGGTAGCGGTATACATCACTTTGGGTTCTATTTCATCCTGGTTGACGTTATCCGAGATTCTAGCAAAGAGAAGCTTCCTGCCGTTTACTGTAGTTCCGGCATCGATTATTTGGCACAGGTTTGGATAGCTGCTGGCAAATTGGTACATCATGGTTACATAAGCCTCATAGGTAGGATAGCTATCCCAATCACGCAGCCTGGAGGTAGAGCTTGTCATGGTATGTTCGTACATATCTCCGGGATTTGGTAGTATCTGGGCTTTGTATCCCAGCTTTTGAAACTGTGCCCATTCCCAATCGTTGGCATAGGCATAGACCCAGTTCCCACGAATGTTATCGATGGAAACCGTATCCGAGATTCTTTGCAGCTCGGCTTTGTTCAATAGTTCAAAGCGAAAATAGTATTGTGTCCAAGCTTGGTTGGCAGATAAACTGATAGCAACAGATAACAGGATCAGAGAGAGAAGAATCAGCTTTTTCATTTTCTAACCCCTTTGGCAGGGACGGATTTTTCTGCTGTGATGCGGAAGAACCTCTTGCTGGATGGCTCTGAATCTATCCAGAATGTATCTGTGGTGGTATGGCTCGAGATCAATTCTCCATCAGGCTCGGCATAAACAAAAATCCTGTAGAGATCAGCCCTGGCAATCGCCTGCCATTCAATACGGATTCCATGGGTAGAAGCACTAATCATCGCCACCGGCTTTTGGAGTGTGATTTCTACGATTCCATCAATCGGTTCGGGAGTATCCAGACCGACAACTTCTCCAAAACCAAGCTGATATATCTGCTGAACGTCATAAACACTATCCAGCGCGTATGAATATACCTTCAATTCCACATGCTCATTCGGATCATTCAGCTGGACCAGAAGTGTGGCATAGGCTGTGGCACGATCAATTACCACTACATTTGCCGTTCCCCGGCATTCGGATCCCACAAAAGCTGCCACGATGTCATTGTTCCGGGCTGGAATGCCTTCGATACTGATCTGTCCATATATCGTAGCCGGATTATTGGGATATACTACAGGTTCCCAGTTCGGCAGGTTCAAAGGATTTACAAAGACCTCCACCGTGTCGGTAGAGAAGGAATTGCCGTCACTTACTGAAAAGACGATATGCTCCGATCCGATCCAATCCTGAGCAGCACCAAAGGTTACATTCATCCCATCGATATCGACTGAGATGTTTGCATTGGCACTTACTCCGAGGCTAAGATCATCGCCATCCGCATCATATACAAAACCGGAGAAATCCACCATCAGGCTGCCGTTTCTATTGAAGCTGAAGTTCGCTGGCAGGTTGATTACAGGTGTCTGGTTTGCCGGGCTTACTTCCATTGAGGCATCAATCGACTGCTGAGGGTTTTGCGGATCGTTGGAATTGACCACGATCTGCGCCCGATGAATACCCGCCGCCATATTTACAGCGCTAAAGTACACTTCAATCGGTGTGCTTTGTCCAGGTTCGACCACGCCACTCAGCGGGAAACAGGACAGCCATTCGACAGGAGGCTCAGCCTGTGTCAGGATAATCGATCCCAATATCTGGTGCGGAGGTTCTCCGTATTCATCGCCTATAATCTCAAATCCCAGTTCCAGATCTCCGCTAAACCCGGGAGCAATACTTACGTTTACGATAGCTGTGGCACTTTCATCACCATAGATGACGCCATTTCCATATTGCTCGCCATGCCATTGAATTGTGATACCTGCACCGGATGTGAGATCCGGAGTCAAGATCCCTGTTCCCCCGATGAAGTTTGTGGCAGAATTAACCGTCACTCCTTCCGGGAAAGCAATGATAACATCGGTGAGCCACTCTGTATCCCCACTGGCATTATAGACCGTAAAAGACCAGTCCAAAGTAGTACCTGGCTGATATTCCTCATTATCCAGTTCCAAAGTGGAACCTTCAATGCTGCGGGTCGTTTTTGCAGCCTGGATGGTTCTTCCTGTGGAAATTCGGGTGGGAGCAGCATCATCCATGCTGATGTTGTAGAGCAGGGGTTTTGTCCCACTATTCGTGATCGTGAACCCTTGCTGTGTTTCCTGTCCTGCGACAAGGCTGGCAGATAAATAATCCGTATTCAAGCTAATGGTAGGGGCTATAAAGCCTTCACCACTCACGGGGATTTCCAGCTCGGGGGTATTGGAAGCATTGCTATTGATCTGGAGATTGCCCGAATATGCGATAGCTTCCTGAGGGTTAAAGCTGATTGTGTATGGATTCGATTGTCCGGGCTCGATCGAAAACTCCATTGAATTCCTGGTTCCCCTACGATAGATGGAACTAACCTCGAAACCATCAAGAGAGGAGATTGTCCCTCTCAAAACCGATCCACCGCTATTTGTAATCGATAGTGTACGTTGTTCGCTGCTACCTGCTTCTACCTCTCCGAAGCTGATATCCAGAGGATTGACAGTGATGAGCGGATCTGCCGTCAGGGGTATAATGCTGACATCGTCCAAATAGAGATTCGGACCATAACCGGAGATGGCTTCAAAGCGAATATAAAACGCCTGACGATCGTGTCCTTCCGGAAGATCGAGCTCCTTGGTTACGAAGCTACCTGGGAGCTGGTTACCTGCTCCATCATTTGAATTGAAAGTCTCGCCTCCGATAATCCACAATTCTGCCCAATCGTCCAAGTCTGTGGAATATGATACCCTCAGAGAATCGTTTGGATAGGTGGAGTTGTAGAAGTGAGACCACTTGAAGCTGAGCTTCGAGATGTTGACAGGCCTGAGAGGAGGTGTGGTTAGAAGTGCATTGTTTGGCACATTCCAACCCCAAAGATTTGCATAAGCGCTATTCACACCATCAGCCTGATACGCCGCCCAGGATCTGCTGCCACCAGTTGTGTCCCAACCCAAAGGCGGGAAGCTATCAAAAGGCTCCGTCCATGGGAAAGTGGTAATCTCCGTATCAAAACCAATACCGGATAATGGTACGATTCTGTTTTCTCTTTGGCTGAGGTTATCTACCAGTACCAAATTTGCCGTTATCTCTCCTTCCGAAGTAGGGCTGAATCTGACATCAAAGCTGGTAGATATCCCTGATCCCAAGGATATAGGAAGCGTCTGCAAGCCAATGATGCTATAGTTTCCTGATCCCTGGATCGATACGCTACTGATGTTGAGGGTTCCTCCTCCTGTATTGGTCACGGTAAATTGACGGGTGGAAGATGAGCCCAGATAAACGGTGCCAAAATCATGCGATTCCGGATTGATGGAAAACTGAGGTTCTACAGCCACAGGACTAAAGGTCATTTTTATCTGTGGTCTGGTATCTATAATGGTTCCATCCGTGAATACATTAGTTTGTGATATCGTATCACTTTGCCAGTGCCTATAGCCATTAGTCATGGCATCGACCTTTATTGTACCGGTAGAACTATAAGTGGGTTGAACCTGACCAAAGGCAAAATCGACTACGATGTTGTCCACTCCATTCCATAAAAATGGGATGCTGAAGTTTAGCATATTGAAGGAATCCGCAACCGGCAAAAAGCTGGCATTGGAATAGACCGTCGCCATCCCACTGGCACTTTGAGCTGAGCTGACATCCGTACTGGTAGTATGTTTCATCCTGATGATGTAATATGGTAAACTGTATAGCGGAACGCCAACCACGTAAAAGCCAAGGCTGTTAATGTATAATGGACCCATGATACCTGCTGCGTTTAGCTCTGCGGCAGTATAAACCATCTGGCCATGACGGTATCTGTAGTAAGCATTAACGGGTGAAGATACCTGATTACCGGTAGTCTGACCACCATCACCGAGTACCACTTCCAAAGCGGTTTGAGCTGTGGGTGTAGCCTGTACAGTGTTCGAGGGTCCGCTTTCACCGGCTGGATTGCTGTAAACTGTGGTTACATAATAGCTGTATGTAGTTTCATTGATCACATTCGCATCTTGATAGCTGGTACCGGTCAAAGTCTGAATTGCAGATCCATTGCGATAAACTCTGTACCCGGAGATAGCTCTGTCTGTACTATCATCTATCGAACTGCGGGACACTTCGTTTCTACCGCTGGCTTGGGTCCAGCTTAGATTGACTATGCCATTTCCTGCGACAGCCACAAGATTTGTGGGAGCTATAGCATTTGGAGTGGCATTAACACTCGAGGTTGCATCGCTTTCTCCTCCGCTGTAAACTGCCTTTAGATAATACGAATATGTAGTACCATTGGTAACGGCTGTGTCGGAATAGGACAACGCTGTAAGGGTCGTCAGCAAGGATGAATTTCGGAATATCTTGTATGAAGTTGGTGTTCCAGAAGCCGGAGCTTGCCAGCTGAGGTTTACCACCTGATGGCTTACGCTGGCACTAAGGTTTTGGGGAGGATAGTAATAGTTTCCACTGGTAGAAGCTGGGAAGACGATATCATCTATCCATGCGCAATCACTACCGCCTGATAAAGAACCATCCTTGGTATACTCCCATTTCAAGACTCTGGTTCCGGCAGCAAGCGTATAGGTGGCTTGAGTCCATCCTATCGTTCCTGACCATCGATTTTGCTGTTCACCATCGATATAAAACCTTAGAAAATCATAGTCGCTTTCGGATGATACTTTGTACCAGAAGGTTAGCTGGCCAGGGCTTGTCAAAACCCTGGTAGTCTGCATTGCGGAGCTTTGACTATGCGTTATTACACCGCTTTTGGCAGAGTAGTTACCAGAGTAGGCATCACCGCTTACCACTGTCCAAGGCAGATTTCCACTGAACTCCCATGGATAGCTATTGAAGTTTCCACCCTCAAAGTCCTCTATGATCAGTCCAATTGGTGTTGTTTCGGTTTTATTGGCAGTATATGCACCGGATGTCGCAGCGAAATTGAAACTGGCGATGGTACCGATACTCATAGCGGAAGAAGCCGTAACGCTAAAACTAAGGTTTGTGCTCAATCCTGCTGCGATGGAGCTAAAGTTTGCAGAGCCGCTATTTACTGTGATGCCATTGGTAGGAGATGTAAGAGTGGCACTGCCAGATAGAGCAGCAGCATTTCCATTATTGGTGAGAGGCATGATGATAGTAGCTGTTTCACCCGGATCAAGCCTTCCGTTGTTGTTTCCGCTGGTATCCTGAATAATCATATTGCCCATGGCAAGCGCGGGTGCGTTTACTGACAGGGTAAAATTATGCGTCCAGCTATCGGATCCACTTACCATCGTAATTGTAAAGGCAGCTACTGTGCCATTGGCAATGTTGTTTGCAATATTGAAGGTATAGGCATTGGTTCTGGTAACAGATGCTCCGGCAGCAAGGGATGTGATGCTTTCCGTATTATCTGTGATAGTGATGCCGGTAGTGGAACAGGTAAGAGTAGCTGTTATATTGGAAGCCGTAGCGTTTCCGACATTCTGGATTGTGACATTGAATCTACCGGTCTCGTTGTATTCTGGTGTATTGTTATTTGCATCGGTATAGACCACATCGTTTACATTCAGCCAGGCTCCGGCATTTGGGGCTATGGTGACGTCTGCAATCAGGCTTTGTTTGTTTGACCTGGTGATGACAAGCTTTGCGGTTCCTGTAGTATTGATATTTGCTACTGGCATTGTCAACGATCCGCCAGCACCCACTATGCCTGTTCCATAGAGTACTCCATTCATGGATAGTGCCACTCTGGAATAAGGTTCTGCCGTCACATTTATCGAGGTTGCGCCAATCAGGATCGTAGAAGGATACGTTGCATTATTCACCGTGGGGACGCCATAATATGGCATCAGCGATGGATCACCCATGATGGCATAGATTTCCCAGTAGTAGTTCTTGCGGCTGCTATTGCTGGCTTGAACTGCCATGTTACCCATGAATACGGTTTCACCGGCAGTTTGAGCCCAATTCTCCACAGCTTCGCCATGTGTATGAAACATCGCATCATAGGCACCGAGGTTATTTGGATCATAGGCAGGAGGGGTTGCTGAGATGGTTGATGTTGTGTACCCCACTGCCCACCAGTAGTCTTCATCCCAATAGGTGTTGTTTGTACCCCCGATATAGATGACTCCACCTTTGTTTGGAGCTCGAATGATTGCTTCTCCAAAGCAGGGTCCGCTGGCATAATCGAATTTGTTCGTAATACAGCAGTTTCCTACGGCAACGAAGTATTTATCTGTATTGGTCATGTTGTTTACATTAGTAACGGTAAAGCTGGGACTGGACCATGATGTTTCGCTACCGTGAGCGGTGTAGTTCAAATATCCCCTTCCCTCGTTTGCATTGGCAATGATCTGTGCCGAGCTACTTTCAGAGGCAGGATAGAGATAATTGTTTGAAGTGATTCCGTTTGCAGCGTTGAAGTACTGGGTCGTGGCATAGTTTATCGCTCCGTTTCCATGGGTGGGCGCCCATGAAGCATCTGCGCCGGCGATCAATACAGTCTTTCCCAGATAGCTGAGATCCGGCATTGTGGTCTTTTGGAACATCAGGGTCTTGTTTATGATATTCGTCAGTTCGGTAGCCGATGATACGGAAAACCTGCCATAATACATTTCCGGCAGATAATCTGTTCCATTTAGACGCACATAAGTCAGGTCTGTGACGTGTGATCCAGCAGCACCTGTATTGGCAGTGATATTATTACCCGAAGTGCTGTGGTCACCCACAATCAGCAGATACGAAGGTGCTGGATCCTGGGCGGTGGCATTGTCCCACAGATTCTGCATATAGGATTTGATTGCCGTAGTCGTATTGGCTACTGTAGCTCCGCTACCAACTGTGGTAACTGTAACATGAAAGCCCTGTTCCCTTTTCCACTGCACAAAAGGTTCCAATGTGCTTACGTAAGCAGAAGGGGTCAGGATTATCATTTTTGTCGGGTATCTTACCAGAGATGCACGATTGTCGTTTCTCCAATTGAAAATTGTTCTCGAATACAGGTTTTCATATTCCCAGGAAGCTGTTTTGGCAAGGAGATCCTCTGTAGCGCGGTAATCCGGATTGATGAAATCAACTCTGGCTACAAGCTGGTGTGTGACCTTTAGCGAACCGCTGACCGGATTGTAGGAAAATGGTACAAAATCTACTGCAAAGAGACGAACTCCACGCATATAGCCGATTTCCTTGACGCTAAAAACTTCATCATCGGTAAATGTATCCCTGCTGTAGCTGCCTGCCTTGTATTCAAAAGGTATCATGGCAGGATCGGCTGATTTGGAGACCGGTTCCTGAGCGGGCATGATTTTGTTCTTCAGCCGATTGTCAGAAGCCGATATTTCCATTTGGTTGCGCATCGAAAAAGTAAACCGGACATCTGCACCAACTGGTACGGCAATTATCTTGCGTGCCAGAGGTAGATTGGGCTCGCCAATCTTGTTTGTATAAGCATATCCATCAACGTGTAAGACGTCAAAGATACCGCCCTTGGTTTGAGCTTCGATCAGCTTGTATTCACCCAATTGAAATTCGACTTCGAATCCACCAGGGTTGTTATTAAGTAGTAAAATTTGATTTGATTGAGAAGTAAAATTGACCGAGCGGTCGACGGCGACCAGCCCAACAAAAATAACCAGAAACAAGCCCATAAGAAGCAAGATTCTATAAATACTGCTTTGTAACATATAAAAACTCCATACAATAAACTGCGAACTCTTATGCAATAAGCATTCCCAGTTTGAAGCAGATGGTGTTTCCCTTTTTGTTTCTCAGCGCTAAACTATAGGTTTTGTAGAATATTATGACAATTGATAAAATTGTAATTCATTTGATGATGAACAACGGTTTCTCTGAAACTACAGAGAAATGGCACGATATTTGAGGCTCAGAATCCTGCTTATCATGTAGGATCGGGTCTAATCATGTTTACTTATCTTGTAGGTGTAAACTTAGTAGTCAAGCGTATATCAAGCCTATATCAAGTGTATTCACGAATACACTTGATATAGGTGAGATATCCACCAGATATGGGTTATAGTAGCGGAGGATTCTGATCCTCCGAAAATGTAGCTTGGTGTATTTTTTACGTAGCTTCGGAAAGCTACGCTACCTGGTAGCGGAGAATTCCAATCCTCCGATCTTTTACATATCCATATCAGCTTTGATGTGTTTTTGTGATTCGTAGCTTCGGAAAGCTACGCTACCTGGTAGCGGAGAATTCCAATCCTCCGATCTTTTACTGATCCATATCAGCTTTGATGTGTTTTGTGATTCGTAGCTTCGGAAAGCTACGCTACCAGGTAGCGGTGGATTCCGATCCTCCGAAAATGTAGCTTGGTGTATTTTTTTACGTAGCTTTGGAAAGCTACGCTACATTTAAACACGTTCTACCGCCTTATCCAAAAAATCCGGGGGAGTTCTGCTTCCCAGATTTTCCCAATCTCGCATCAATGCCCCATAGTATTCATCCGGCATCGAGTGTATGCCGATCAGATCCCTTATCAGCAGGAATCGTTTCCGCTGCTCTATGCTGTGTAGCGGATAATCTCTGCTGTGATGCATCTCCAGGATCGCACAGAAGATATCATAGGAGCTGATAACTTTTTGCCATAGCTCGAATACATTGCAGAATTCGTTTTTGTTCCAATACAGCCCGATGATGTGTCCCAAATCGTCAAAGTGGCAGATATCATCAAAATCAAGCGTATCGGATGCCAATACCTGGTATGGTGGATGAGAGAGATATTTATAACCCAGCTTATCAGCTATTTCCTGCATTGGTGTATCTGGCAGGATCTTTAGCATACCCAGCTGTATCTCATGTGGATTGGTGGATGCCAATTCGTTGATGGAGCGGATTATAGACTCTCTGGTCTCAGAGGGTAAACCACAGATCAAATCGCTATGGATTCGGATCTTCGTTCGGGAGCGTAGTTCGGACAATACCGGCTTTGTCTTTTGCCAGTCTGAGCGGCGGTGCACATTTGCCATTACTGAGTCGTTTGTGGATTGAATCCCGATTTCGAAACGGATTCTATTCTCCGGAGCTTTTTCCAATAGTAGCAAATCCTTTTCCTGTAACAGCTCGGGATATATCTCAAAGTGAAAGTCACACTTACAGTCCAGCGTAAAGACGTAGCTCCAGATGGCATGAGCCAGCTCGGGATAGAGGTTGAAGCTGCGATCCACAAATTTGACGGTTTTTGGCTCCATCGCCACAAGGATGTCTATTTCCCGATACAGCCGTTCCAAATCACTCTTTAACCCTGGATCAAAGCGGATTTCGTTTCTTTTATCTGTAGCTGAAAGACAATAGATACAGCTATACGGACATCCCCGGCTGGTTTCGTAATAGAGCAAACGCCCCTTGAAGCGCTGATGATCGTCTATTTGGTAAACAAATGGTATCTGATCGAGGCATAGATGATCCTCGCTTTGGATAATCCCACTCTCACAAAATCCGCTTTCGAGGCAAGCCTTGAATGCAGCTTCGCCGTATCCTTTGACTGTGATATCAATGGGACGCAGAATCTTTTGAAGCTCCGGGTGCAAGGCTTCCGGTCCTCCCAAAACCAGCTTGAGCTCTGGTAGTAGCTTACTCAGTTCCGGAACCAGTCTTTGCACATACAACCTGTTCCAGATATAGACGGAGATGCATACTATCTCCGGTGCGGATTTGTGAACAAGCTGCAACACTTCCAGGATCTGGTGTTTGATCGTAACTTCCAATAGCTCTGTCTGATACCGGTCTTTGGGAATCAATTCACGTAGATATAGCAGTGCCAGATTGGAATGCGTCCAAGCTGAGTTGACAGCCAACAGAAGGATTTTCAAATACTTACCTACAATACGCCCAGATCATGTAGCTTACGGCTCAGGTTACTCTGCTGCATGCCAAGTGCTTCTGCGGTCTTTGAGATATTGGAGGAGTGAAGACGAAGCTGAGCCCCCAAATAGCGGATCTCAAAATCTCTCTTTTTGTCTGCAAAGTTGGTGGTCTCCTGCCAGAATGAATCATCAGCTCCATTCATTGGTTTGAGCGATGAATGGAGAATAGGCTCTACATCCATAGGCTCGAGGACAAAAGTATCGCACAGGAGGTATATGCGTTCGACCAGATTGCGAAGTTCGCGTACGTTTCCCGGATAATCCGGCTTTTTGAGGTATTCGATGGTTGCCGGGCTGAATTTCTTTTGCCTTTGATTCATCTCGATTGCCATCATCTGAGAAAAGTGTTCCAGGATCAAGGGGATATCATCTTTTCTCTGTCTGAGGGGTGGAGAGTAGACGGGAACCACGTTCAGCCTGTAAAAGAGATCCTCTCTAAAGCTTCCGGAATCCACCATTTCTTCCAGGTTCTTATTCGTGGCAGCAATAATGCGGACATCTATCCGATGGGTATGGTTCGAACCTACACGTTCAAACTCCCCTTCCTGAATTACACGGAGAATTTTGGCTTGCGCTGCCAGATCCATATCACCAATTTCGTCCAGGAACAGAGTTCCCTCGTGGGCTTGTTCCAGCTTTCCTTTCTTACTCTTGACAGCACCGGTAAAAGCTCCCCTTTCGTGGCCAAAGAGTTCGCTTTCGACCAGTTCTTTGGGAATCGCTGCGGAATTGAATTTGACAAAAGGGTGTTTTACACGATTACTATGTGCATGAATGGAGCGTGCTACCAGTTCCTTTCCGGTCCCGCTTTCTCCACGGATGAGGATTTTGGCATTGCTGGGTGCGACCTTCATGATCAAAGCTCTCAGATCTGCCATCACGCTGCTCTCACCTATCATTTCCCAGTCTTTGTCATATTGTTCGCGGATCTGCTTGATCTGCTCTGTCAATTGGTAAAACTCCAGCGCTTTTTTGACGGTGATCTTGACCTTGGGAAGGCTGAGCGGCTTTTCCAGAAAGTCAAACGCTCCCAGTTTGATAGCTTTGACGGCATCGCTGATATTGCTGTTTCCGGAGATCATGATCACCGGAATGGAAGGATTGCTCTTCTTGATCTTTGCCAGAATATCGATCCCATTTGCATCGGGAAGCTTCACATCAAGCAGGACGGCATCCGGTTCACTGTCCTCAAATGCCAGTAATCCCTCTTTGCCACTGTTTCGGTAGCTTACCGTATAGTTTTCATCCTCGAGGATGCCTTTCAGGGAGATACAGATGTTTTTCTCGTCGTCAACTATTAGAATATTCATATCGTGTGTCCTTCGATCAGGAGGATAAATTCACTGCCTTGCCCGGGTTTACTCTTTGCCCGGATGACTGCTCCATTAGCTTCGCTGAGCCTTTTGCACAGTGCCAGTCCAAGGCCTGTGCCCTTGCTTTTTTTGGAAAAATAGGGTTCGAATATCCGGTTCATGTCTTCCGGATCGATGCCACTGCCATGATCCTTGATTGTGATCACCACATAGCGTTTTTCGTGCTTGAGGTTGATTTCGATGCCATTATCGACATCAGAAGCATCAATAGCATTTTGGACGATGTTTGTAATGATCTGATAAAAGTGCGTCCGATCGAAGTTTATCTGATGAAAGGTCTCCAGATCGAGCTTGATATCATAGTTTTGCTGGTATGATTTGCAGATTTCCACGATCTGATCGGAGGGATTGAAGACTTGCTTTTGGGGCTGGGTAATCTTGGCAAAGCTGGAAAAGTCCTGTGCCAACAACCGCAGGTTTTCGATCTCTTGATTGATTATACTGATCGAATCTGGAAGGAGGCTCCTGACATCGGCATCCTCATCTGCCAGGCGTTCTTCTATCCTTTGCATCGTCAATTGGATCGGGGTCAGCGGGTTTTTGATCTCGTGTGCCAGGATCCGGGAAAGGTCTTTCCAGATCATTTCTTTCTCTGCCACCAGGAGCTTCTTTTGGATGGCTTCCAGTTCGTGGGACATCAGGTTGAACGATCTTTTGAGCATCTTCATCTCGTAGAGGCCTGTTTCCTTGAGGTGCACCGAAAAGTTCCCGCGGCGTATCTGATCTGTGGCTTCCTTTAGTTCTCTCAGGGGTCTGCTGATGTAGGAGAGGACAAATATAAAGACCAACGAAGAGGTAATGATAATACCCAACAGGATCATTGCGGAGTACATGCTCGATTCACCCAGCAAGACACTGATGATGCTCTTTGACTGGCTATAGGTCTGGATTGCTTTTGCTACTTTGAGGCTGTCTTCCAGAGAAAGACTGTCCATATCGGTCAGGCTTTCGATCGAAGAAAAGTTTTGGAATACCTCTTTGATCTGTTTCTGTTTCATCTGAGAAAAGCTGTTCAGCAGTAGCAATCCGCTGATAGTGATCAGGATATAGAGTACCAGGATACAGCTTCTGAAGCCGGGTCTGAACTTCATCAAAACCTCCAATCCCTATGATGAATGGCGTACGTTGAAATCACCCTTGATATTTGGCTTCCGAAACTTCCAAAGCACCATCAGATCTACATTGCGATTGATCTGAGGAAAATTGACCGTAGGGAGCCAGGCTTCGACGGTAGTGGACACATTTACCCACCTTTTTTCTACCGGGACTGAAAAGGCTATGCTGGACATATACTCCACTACCTCGGAAAATGATGTGGTCGTAAAGCTTTGCCCTGTACCAGACTGAGCCACCCGATAGTTGTTTCTCATAGCATCATAAACGACGCTGTTTTGATAGGTGCGTTTATAGACTACTCCCGTAGTCGTGCGAAGCTCTACCTTGTAAAATACTGTGATCTGAGTACCGGATTTGAAGACATCACCAAAGTCATTATCAAAGGCATTGTCCAAAAAGCTGTTGATCTGGAGATAGCTATTGTTGACAAATCCGCTCAAAGGGCGTAACGATGGATCGTTTCCGGTATAAGACGAAAACAGAAACATCGAAAGTGACATTATTCCTGCCAGTATCTTGCCGCCAATGGCTTCTAACATGATCTTTGCGCTTCCTTTCCTTTTTGTGCAAGGATATATATCTTCTGGAAGCTGTCAAGATTGCTTTTATTAATACTTCAGAATTTTACGAGTAACGCTGGATTTTGAATCCTCCAGACGGATCAGATAGATGCCGTTGGCTACCTGCCTCTTTGCCATGTCTCTACCATCCCAGGAGATCAGTCCTTTTGCTGTGGAAAGCTGCTGGCTGTAGATCTTTTGCCCTTTCAGATTGTAGATCGCCAGCCTGGCATCAGAGCTCCGATCGCCATCTATCTTGATATTGATGCTATTGCCAAAGGGATTGGGATATACAGACAGATTCAAAGCTGCCGGTACTATCGTATTCTGCTCGATCGATACTTCAGGATGAAGTTCCGGCAGGAGCTGTTGTAATAGATTTCGCACTCCATTGGCTTGCATAAAATACAGCGGAATGCCAAAGAATACCAGGCTTCCATGATTGTCGTGCCTGAAGGCAAGCGTTCTGCCATTGCCAACAGCGGATTCCGTCATAGTGGCAGTGTATAGTGGATTGGTTGCATTTTCAAAGGTATAAACCATCGGCAGCATCCCGTTCCAGACAGCGTTTAGCTTTTGTGGATCCGGTAAAAGCTGGGGATAATCATCCGACTCTGCGGAGATCAAAGAAGCGGAATTGTCATAAAAGAGTTCCAATCCTCCCGCAAAACGATCCATCCAGGATTCCGAAAGCGCAGATGCACTCTTCCATCCGGAAATCACCAGTTTTCCACCCCCGAGGAGGTATCCACCCAAGGTCGATAAGCTGGACATCAGATTATTTGTACTAAAATCATCATCATGCCACAGAACCATGGCATATTGCCCCAGGGTGCTCAAATCCGGTGCGCCCATACTTTCATAATCCCAGCTATCATAGATTATCGGAGCAAGCATGTCGGCATAAAAGAGATCAACCATCTCATCAGTCGGACTGATCCCCGTACCGGTTCCATCCCTCGTTTCGTCCACAACCAGAAGATTGTATGCAAAGGAAAACTCCACCGGAGAAGCATCGGCAATGTTTGATGGCATGGATTCATAACCTTCGTCGTCGAGGGCTTTGATCGCATATTGATATGAGGTTCCGTTTTGCACTTCCTCGTCGTAATAGACTGTCCCGGATACAATCTGGGAATTCACAATCTGCCAGGCAGAGCTTGGATCCGTCCTGCGGTATACATTATAGCCTGTGGCACCGGGGAAGCCATCCCATTCCACCAGTACGATTCCATTGCTGGACATGCAATTCGAGATATGTGGCAAAACCTGGGATTTGCCCCTCAGGATCACCCAATTATTGGGATCGAGATCGATGGAGCTGATCATTCCGGCATTGGCATAATCGACCAGGTTTACATAGGCTCCGGGGCTTGCCATTACCAATAGTGAATCGCTGCCGGTACTATGATTGATGCGGATGGGAAAATCCAGATAAAAGTCTGTCGCTGTAGGTGATGTAGAAGTGGCTATTACCTTTAGGCTGGGTGGGTTTTGCTTTGTATAAAAGGCGATTTCGATCGATGGAATCCCGGGGGAATATATCCATTGCTGGAAAAACTGCTGCAGATCAAGTCCGCTGATCTGTTCTGCCATCGCTTGAAACTCGGAAGTAATGGCATTGTGGTTGCGGTATGTGGCATACCATGTCTGGATCAGTTCAAAGAATTGCGCATCGCCCATCTTCAGCCGCAGCATGTGCAATACCGATGCTCCCTTCTCATAGGAAGGAGGAGAGAAGTACGAATTGAAAGACGGATCGTAAACCGTCTTTGCTCCATTTGTATTCTCGTAGCTGATATAATAGTTGTGATAACTGCTCTGGATGTATTGGGTGGCTGCATCCCAGCCAAGCTGTTTGTCAACCCACAGATGTTCGGAATAGGTGGCAAAGCCTTCCGAAAGCCATACATCGGCAAAAGTAAGGAAAGACACGCTATTGCCAAACCATTGATGCGCCAGCTCGTGCGCTACGATCAATTCGTAAGCACCATTACCCGTCAGGATAAAATTGCCGAGGGTCGTCATCGTCTGGTGTTCCATCGCACCAAATGTGGACATCGAAACCACAGCCTGTCCGTATTTTTCAAAGGGATATTCACCAAATATCTCGCCAAAGTAATCTATCATGGCAGGCAGATTGGCAAAATCCACCTGAGCATTGTTGTATTGATTGGGCATTACGAAATTCTGGATCAGGAGGTCTCCGGCATATTGCTCAAATTCCAGATATGGACCGGCAGTAATACATACCAGGTAGGTCGTCATGGGATTGTGCCCGATCCAACTGGTCGTGGACGTCCCATCCCCATGATTCACTATTCCCTGTCGCAAACCATTGGAGGCTACTTTCCAGTCCGAGCGCATTCTGATATGCAGATCCACCACAGCTTTGTCCCAGGGATGATCATAACAAGGCCACCAATACCTTCCGGCATCGGGATCGGATATCGTAAATACCGTATTTGTAGAAAAGAACATTCCGATCTGATATACATTGGGTGACAACACAGGATAGCCACTATACGTAACTTTGGTAGTAAAATCCTGCCCCGCTACCACATTCAAAGGGATGTTGATAATGCCATTTTGATGGGTGAATGTGACCGGAACATCATCTACCAATACCTCCGAAACCGTGAGATTCCACAGGTTGTATTGGATCGATGACAGAGCTTCCTCGGCATGAACATCGGCGATCACATATCCGGATATATAGCGGGAAACATCATTTATTTGGAGGTTTATTTCATACTTTTGGATGTCAAAACCCGTCGCAGAATCAGCCTTGGCTTCATAAGCCCCAATCCCTTGCATTGCAGATAAATCGATATATTTGTGCCTTTGGGAAGGACGCATCTGCTCCGGAATAGCCCGTAAAATACCAAAACCACAAATCATCATGACAGCCATCAAGGCTTGCGTAAAATACCTCATCTTGTCTCCTATCAGGATTATACTGCTGTATATCAGTTTGTTTGATACGCATGCAATTTTTATTCTTTTTGGAGGGATATGTAGCTAAAACAGAAGGATGCCCATTTCCCAATCATGTAATGTTACTATTATAAAGACCGTTGAACGTGTCTTCCTGTAAATCAAACCGGTATGTTTTCAACCATTTTGAGCGCACAAAAACATTTATCTATACCCACCCACCGCCCTTTTTGTATGGGGCGCTGCCCCATGCCCCGATTATTCAACGGTCTTTTACAGTGCTCGGTCTTTGCAATAGAAAAAATAACTTGACCTAATATCCTTGCTGATATTACATGCAGATATTGAGAAATAATCGCACCAAGTGCATAATGGAGAATTCAGATGATCATCAGGTTTACTGTGGCTAATTGCCTTTCATTCTATAATAAAACTTCGTTGGATTTGTTTGCTTCGAAAGCAGGAAATCTCAAGGAGCAGTTATGGATTTCGAATAGCAGGTACATTCCCAATATACTGAAGTCAGCTTTTGTATTTGGTCCTAATGCTGCTGGAAAATCAAATCTGATCAAAGCAATCCATTATGCCAAATCTATTGTTTTACAGGAACCAAATCCACTGAGAAACAGAACTACGTATTATAAGCTCTGTCCCGAATGTCCGAAACAACCTAGTTTTTTTGAATTTGAGATGTTAATCGATCGAAAAATCTACCGATTTGGTTTCGAGATAAAAGCCAGCACAATTACTCGTGAGTGGCTTTGGCAAAACAACTCTACTGGTGAACATGTGATCTATGAAAGATCCTACGATCAAGCTGCAAAGAATCAGATAAGATATGGTGATAAATACGAGAAATATAGAGATGATGTGTTTATAAGTTTTATTTTGAAGGGAACACCAGAAAACAAGCTGTTCTTATCAGAGTTGATAGACAGAAATGTGGAGATTTTTCGCGATGTTTATGATTGGTTTAAGAAAATAATCGTCATTTATCCTGATACTGAGCTTCAATCATATAATGTACTTCTAAACAACGAATACCTCTTACAGGAATACAGACGATTAATGAGCTTATGCGATCTTGGCATCGATGATATCAGCGTGGAGCAGATTGAAGCAGAAGAAGTGCTTAATAAAGTTCCGACTGATCTCCGGGATAGACTCAGACTGGACTTGTTGAAAAACATTACATTAAAGCATGAGGATAGATACTCCATCAGCTTACAAGAAGGTAACCGAGACGCTTATAAAATCCAGATTTCCCATAGGGTGCCATCCACTGGAGATTCCATTAGTTTTAAAATATCTGAAGAATCAGATGGAACAAATCGGTTGTTTGATTTGATTCCGATATTAACTCTTGTTATTCAAGATGCTATTGTGCTTGTTGATGAACTTGATAGAAGCTTGCATTCAAATGTTTCAAAGATGTTTATCAAGACCTTATTTAAGGCGAACAAAAACCATCAATCTCAAATGATCGTTACAACTCATGATGCAACACTACTGGATGTCGAGTTACTCAGACGAGATTCAATCTGGTTCGTTAGGAAGAATTATAAGAAAGCTTCAGAAATATATTCTCTTTATGATTATGTCAAAGTAAGAAATGACAAAGCCCTTCAGAAAGCATATTTAGCTGGTTTATATGGCGCTGTTCCTGTTATCAAAGATTCAGATGAGGATATCACATGAAATACTACCGTAAACCACAAAACCTGATTCCTCGTAAAGTTTTCATTTTTACTGAAGGCAGCGTTACTGAACAGAGATACTTCCAGGAATTCATCGCATTCTACAAGATCCCCCAGGCGAGAGTTAGAGTAATCGATAGGGAATCAACCCATTCAAGCCCAGATTCAGTCATTGGTTATGTGATAGATTTCCAAAAAACAATCAGTAAAAACGAGTCAGATATTTCGGCACACTATGTATACTGGCTTGTTATTGATACAGACCGTTGGGGTGCCAATCTTGCCAAGGCTGTCGATGATGCTTATCAGAGAAATTTCGATGTCGCCATATCAAATCCTTGCTTTGAGATTTGGCTCTTGCTACATTATCAAGATGCAGATTATGTCAAAGAAAGTGAATCAGTTTTATGTTCCAAGAGTGCGATCAATATAGCTATTCACAAGAACAATGTTTCTGGTTCCAATCAAAAAGATTACTTTAACCAAACCAATAAAGCAATTGAAAACGCTCAGAAGCTCGACTTGAATCCAGAACAAAGACTTCTCACAAATAGGCACAAGAGTATACAAACTCGTTTCCTTGCTGTGGAAGTATGTATAAGCAACTATTTGGCTCTATCCTCTGCTATAAAATACAGTTGCAAGTGCCTTCCCGTAAAGCAAACTGGTGTGTTTTCAGCTAATCTGAGCGGACAACAAACAGTCATTAATACCCGCCCACTGCCCTTTATGTACAGAAGGATGCCCATACCCCAATGATGCAAAGGACTTTAAAAGTACAAAAAAAGCGTAGCCAAATCAAGTTCGGCTACGCAGTTGTTGGAAATCCTTATTAACAGCTTGACACCAATTCATAACTTATTAAATAAGGTCTCGGTTACAATATAATAAAAACCCTACAGGAGGTCAAGAAAAATGTTAAAAGATTATAGGCTTGGTATCGATTTGGGTTCTACTTCTCTTGGATGGTGCATGGTAGAGATCGACCCGGACAAGAATCCAATCGCTATTCTTGGAATGGGTGTGCGGATTTTTCCGGATGGCAGAAAACCCAAAAGTAAGGAACCTCTAAGTGTTCAGAGACGTGTGTATCGTTCTGCAAGGAAGAACCTGGATCGCTACTTGCTCCGAATCCGAAACCTGATAGAATACTTGATGACACACGATTTTCTCCCCAAAGATGAGCAACGTAGAAGCGAAATCTTTAGCATCAATCCATACAAACTTCGCACCAAAGGTCTTGATGAAAAACTTGAACCGGCCGAGTTTGCCAGGGCTATTATCCATCTTGCCAAAAAGAGGGGTTTCAAGAGCAACCGCAAAACCGATAGTGATGCCAAAACCGCCTATACAGAGGCAATCCAAAACCTCCAAAACCAGCTACAGCAAAGTAATGCCCGTACTCTTGGAGAATACCTCTGGAAAAAGTACCAGAATGTGCCTTCAAACCAAGAACACCTTCGCAAATCCATCAAATTCCGCTACGAAAAATCGGATGATAACCTGGAACCTATCTTCCCAACCCGTGATATTGTAGAGCATGAGTTTGATAAAATCTGGGAAAAACAAGCTATTCTAAACCCTATTTTTACGGAAGAACACAAAACTAAGATCAAAGACATAATCTTTCACCAAAGACCCTTAAAACCTACTCAAAAAGGAAAGTGCCAGTTATTACCGCAATACGAAAGGGCACCAAAAGCACATCCCATGTTCCAAGAGTTTCGCATCAGACAGGATTTGAACAATTTACGCCTGGTGGACGTTTTCTCAAACAGATCTCTTGATCTGACCCATGACCAGAGAGAGACGCTTTACAAATTGCTCTCCACCAAAGACAAATGTAGCCTTGCTTCAATGAGAAAAAAGCTATTTGCCAAGCAGTTTGACGATTACAGGTTCAGCATTGAGAGCGAATCCAAAAAAGACTTGAAGGGTGATCTTTTGTACCATGCTTTCCACAAAAAAGACAATCCGGAACTGGGTGAGTTGTGGGATACACTTTCTGTGGATACACAAGCAAAAGTAGTGGAGCTTCTGATCTCCGAATTAAACGACGAGAGTGTGATCGCTAAGCTGGTAGATCTCGATATTCCTGCCAGGATGGCAGAAGCAATGATCAACACAAAACTACCCGAATCATACTCTCATCTGAGTGTGGAGGCATTGTCAAAAATACTCCCATTCCTCAGAGACGGCAAAGTGTTTTCCGAAGCATGCTCACTTGCCGGGCTACACCATAGTCTGGAGTACAATGGAGTGGTGTATCAGGATGGTAATCTGCCATATTATGGAGAGATTCTACGCCGGGAAACTCTGGAACTCAATAGAAAGATTGGTGATCCCGATGCTGATGAACATGGCAAAATAAACAATCCTTCCGTGCATATTGCCCTAAACCAGCTTCGTAAGCTGGTCAATACCCTGTCAAAATGCTATGGGGCTCCCTACGAAATAGTTTTGGAACTCGGCAAGGAGCTCAAACTGAGCAGCGATAAACTGGATGAAACAAACAAACTGATAGCCAAAAACACCAAAATCAACGAGGATATCTCCCAAAAACTCCGTGAGAATGGCATTACGGTTAATCACGAAAATATCCTCAGGGTAAAGCTATGGGAAGAGCTTGCCAGAGATGAAATAGACCGCAGGTGCATATACTCCGGCAAACAGATCAGCTTTGCTGACCTCTTTACTCCCAGATTTGAGATTGAGCATATCCTCCCAAAATCCCGTACCTACGATGATGGAACAGCAAACAAAACTATATCCTACTACGAAGCAAACCGCTACAAGGGAGAAAGGAGCCCCTTTGAAGCATTTGGAGATAGCAGGGATGGCTACAATTGGCAGGATATCGTTACCCGCTCAAACAAAATGCCCCATAACAAAAAATGGCGTTTTGAACAAAGTGCCATGGACAAATTCCAAGACGACAATGAAGTTCTGGCACGAATGCTCAATGACACCAAATATATGTCCCGCGTGGCTATGAAGTATATGATGTACGTCTGTGGAAATGACAGAGTCTGGACCATTACCGGAAGGCACACTGCCATGCTAAGAGGCAAATGGGGTCTGAATTCTGCTCTGGGAGACACACAAAACAAGAATAGATCCGATCACAGGCACCATGCCATTGATGCCTTTGTGATTGCTCTGACGACTCGATCCTTTGTCAAAAACCTTGCCACAAACATCCGAAACAGCCGCGAACGGTTTATTGAAAGACTGCCCCTGCCATATCCGGATTTTGACCATGATGTTTTCAAAGCCAGCGTCGATAAAATCAAGGTCTCTATCAAGCCGGATCATGTAAACATTGGCAAACTACATAAAAAAAATCAAACAGCCGGAGCTCTTACCGAGGATACAGCATATTCGTTTGTTGCCATTGATCCGGAAGATAAAAAGTACAGCCTGTACTGCGTACGAAAAAGCGTCATGGACCTAAACCTGAAAAAGATCGACGATATCGTCTCCCCGGATCTCAGGATTGCTATCCAAGCCCTGGCTGACTGCAGTGCCGACGAAAAAGAATTCAAAAGCAAACTCCATGCCTGGGCAAAACAGCAAAACGTCAAAAAGCTGAAAATGCTCATGAAAGCAAAGCCGGAAACCATGATTCCTGTGAAGGACAAAGATGGCAGGATCTACAAGTATTACAGCTCCGGAGAGAATCTGTTTGCCGATATCTATATCAAAGACCCTGCAAATCCACAGATAAAATGGGATATAGAAATCGTAAACAGTTACAACTTCCACCGGCAGGACTTTGTCCCCCAATGGAAAAAAGACTACCCCAAAGCAAAGAAAGTGATGCGCCTGTATAAAAATGACATTGTAGCTATCGATACAGAGGATGGCCATAGAGAACTCCGAAGAGTGAAAAAGATGTCAAAAGGAATTCTCTACCTGAGGTTACTCAATATTTCTACAAGAGAGCGTTCTGTCGATGACGTTGGAGAGCAGTTTTCTCCAAATCAATTGCTTCTCAAGCGTGCCCGAAAGGCGGGGGTAGATATTATCGGCAGAGCTTTTGATCCCATTGTAAACGAAGATGATAATCGAGCTTAGTGCCTCCGGACTGTATGTATCCGTATCAAAGGGATTCCTGCTGATCTCTCAGGCAGAGAAACAGGACAAGATCCCCCTGAGTGATGTGGATGCTCTTGTTCTGTCCTCCCATGCTGCGACCATTAGCACAGCGACCTTTCAAAGGTTTTTCCAATACAATATTCCCGTCGTCATCTGTGGGACAAATGCCATACCATGCAGTCTTTGCCTGCCCTATGGAATAAACGTCTATCGCAAAGAACGCATCCAGCTCCAGATATCTGCCTCCCTACCCCTGAAGAAAAACCTCTGGCAACAGATAATCAAAGCAAAAATAAGCAATCAGACAATGCTCCTGGCTCTGCTGGGTAAAAAGCACAACGATATAATGCTTCTGAGCGACAAAGTACGCTCTGGCGATCCGGATAATACAGAAGCTCACGCAGCCCGGATCTACTGGAGCAGATTGTTTGGAAACAGTTTCAAACGGGACCCGGAGCTATTGGGGATCAATTCCTTTTTGAATTATGCCTATGCCATCCTACGAGCATCGGTGTGCCGCTATCTCGTAGGATCAGGATTGATCCCGGAACTGGGCTTGCACCATCACAATCAGATGAATCCCTACTGCCTGGCTGATGACCTGATGGAACCATATCGACCTTTTGTCGATATGCTGGTGGCATCAATGGACATTGGTGACAATTCCGAATTGACTCCGATCCACAAGCAAATCCTGGTATCGTTACTGGACTTGGAACTCACCATGGGAGGCGAGACAACTCATCTGAAAAACTGCATTAACCAAAGCATTCAGTCTTTTGTCAAATCCCTCGCGAACAAAAAGGCTACCATCAGATATCCTGCCTTGCTTGAAGGGCAATATGAAACTATCAAACTACTTCTACGGGGAATCACAACCCCCGGGGAGGTCTTATGAACCCTGTTCTAAACGGGTATCGTCTTATGTGGCTAATGGTAATGTTTGATCTTCCGGTAGTGGAAGCCGATGATCGAAGAATAGCAAACAAGTTTCGGAATTTTCTGGAAAAAGAGGGCTTTGGAATGTGCCAGTTCTCGGTATATGCCAAATACTGTGGTCCCCGCGAAAAGATGGAGAGAATATATCGAAACATCGAAGCGCAGGTACCGGACAAAGGTAAGGTGAATATCCTATGCTTTACCGATAAGCAATTTGGCAATATCGTGATCTACGAAAACAACAAACGCCGCTCTCATAAAGAAAATCCAGACCAATATCTGCTATTTGAAGATAGCATCGAATAACTTTTTCCTCCGCCCCAAATAGATAAACCCCCGCTTTCACAGGGGTTTACGAGAGCA
>CAZWIS010000036.1:0-25127 GCA_964634275.1 uncultured Candidatus Cloacimonadota bacterium
AGATCGGAGGATCGGAATCCTCCGCTACTAAGTAGCGTAGCTTTCCGAAGCTACGAACCAAGAATTACCACGAAGCTCAAATGGATAGACAAAAGATCGGAGGATCGGAATCCTCCGCTACTAAGTAGCGTAGCTTTCCGAAGCTACGTATCACATAATACCGCAAAGCTTAAATGGATCGATAAAAATTACGGAGGATCGGAATCCTCCGCTACTATGTAGCGTAGCTTTCCGAAGCTACGTATCACATAATACCACGAAGCTTAAATGGATCGATGAAAATTTCGGAGGATCGGAATCCTCCACTACTCAGGCTCATATTTGGTGGATATCTCACCTATATCAAGTGTATTCGTGAATACGCTTGATATAGGTGAGATATAGGCTTGATATACGCTTGACTGTAGTGTAGGATTCCGATCCTACAATTGTAAACAAGTGTACTAAAATATGTTGACAATGGGTTTCTCCAAACAGGGTATGATCGTTGTAAGTGACTCCCCGTGAAGCAAACCGGTGTGTTTTCAGTCTATCTGAGTGGACAAAAAAAGTCATCTATACCCACCCACCACCCATATTGTATGAGCGCTTCCCCATACCCCAGTTAGAGATTGGTTCTTCATATCCATGGGATCATCAACAAGTCCTATCGTTTGCTTACTAACTGCCAGGCTTCAAACTCGGAAACTACTCTTAAATTTACGGTTTATTACGATAGGCATCTAAGTAGCTCTCATACATGTAAATACTGCTGTTGAATTGAATACTCTTCTGTTTTGGGTGGATAAATAATGGAATTGAACCTGAGATAAAGTGGAGTTACGTCACTCACCATGTATCTTAAATGTAATTATAACAATGCATTACAAATCTATACAGACTTGTATGTTAATTTTTCTTGACATTTACTCCTGTTTGGTTACGATTCAGTATAATTTATAGGAGGTATAGCATGAGAATATTACTATTGGTACTCATGTCTCTACTCGTAGTTTCGAGCTTATGTGCTTTTGAAGCAGGAACCATCAATGCCGGAGGTTCACTTGGCTTTGCAAGCTATAAGTCCAATTCCGATGATGATGCAACGACTACTCTTTATTTTTCCCCTCAGGTTGGTTATTTCTTTATTGATAACCTTTCTGCAGATTTACTTCTTAGTTATTGGAATGAAAAACAAGGCGACGACACATCGACAAGTTTTGCTCTTGGTATCGGAGCCAGATATTTTTACAACAGATTTTATGGCGGTCTTGGATTTATGATGGAATCCTGGGGAGACGACAACTACTCAGAATCCGCTAATCATCTTGAGCTCAAAGCCGGTTATCTGCTCCCATTGGTAGAAAACGTATTTGTAGACCTTGGTCTGAAATACAAAATGGGAATAGGTGAATATGGTTCTGACGGTAGTGGAGACAACGAAGAAAGCCAGCTTGGTTTGAATGTTGGATTCCAGATCTTCTTCCCAACCAAATAAGATTCAGGACATAGTCTATTACAGCCCGAGTCATTGATTCGGGCTTTTTTTGTTTTACTGAGGGCAGTAGCATATCTTGATAAGCAGAGAGTGTCGCACGAGTGATGAAAACTGAAATTGATGTAGTATGATACAATGCTAAAGACCGTTGAACGTGTCTTCCGGTATAACAAAACGGTGGGTTTTCAGCCAATTTGGGCACAAAAACAGCCATCTATACCCACCCACCACCCTTTTTGTATGGTGCGTTGCCCCTTGCCCCGATTATTCAACGATCTTACTTTTGATATCAGCTCCGAACTCCCTCCCTATCATAGATTGTGGTTCCAATACAGGAGCATGGTCTGATGCTCAGGTTCTACCACGACGCTCATCTATATTTCTTGACAGCAGAACGGTATTTCGTTTCTATGAAAGCTCTTGTAAAGAACACTGGAGATAGCTTTGTGAGCTAACCAGAAATAACGCTGTTTATGATATAGAGGACCCATGAAAGAAGGATTTATACCAAAGAACGACTTCAAATCGATCTTTTTTACAGATCGTGCTGTAGAATGCTCCAATGAAATAAAGTCACTATTTTTGAACCACCTGGAATACTCCCTGATCAAAGACACCACCACAGTCCGTCCTTGGGACGTATATTATGCTTTGTCGCTCAGTTTGAGAGACCGGCTGATAGAAAGATGGCTGCGCACACAATATGAATACCGTAAAAGAGACGTGAAGAAGGTGCACTATCTCTCGATGGAGTTTTTGATCGGAAGACTACTTGGAAACACCCTGATCAATCTCGATGTCTATGATGAGTGTTATGACATGCTAAAGGAGATGGGTTATTCGCTGGAAGATATCTCGGATATGGAACCAGATATGGGGCTGGGAAATGGAGGTCTGGGACGGCTGGCAGCTTGTTTTATGGATTCCTTGGCTACTCAGCAATATCCAGCTTATGGATATGGGATCAGATATGAATTTGGGATCTTCAAACAGCTGATCCGTCAAGGTTATCAGGTAGAAGAACCGGATCATTGGCTCAAGAATGGTTGCCCCTGGGAAATAAAAAGACCGGATGTGACCTATCGAGTGCGTTTCGGTGGGAGAGTGATTTCGGAAGAACAACCGGATGGTCGGGTGAATCACAAATGGGTCGATACAGAGGATGTGATGGCTGTGGCATGGGATATTCCGGTTCCTGGATACAGAGTCGCAAATGTCAACAATCTCCGGCTCTGGCAAGCTACTGCAACCGATGAATTTGATTTTGACTATTTCAATAGTGGGGACTACGTAAAGGCTGTAGAAAAGAAAAACATCTCCGAGAACATCTCCAAGGTGTTGTATCCGAACGATAATATGCACCTGGGTAGAATTCTAAGGCTAAAGCAAGAGTATTTCTTTGTTTCTGCTACCTTGCAGGATATCTTTACCCAGTGGAAACAGGATCATGATAGCTTCAATGACATCCCGGAAAAGATTTCCATCCAGCTCAATGATACCCATCCTGCAATAGCAATTCCTGAAATGCTGAGGATTCTGATCGATCGGGAGGGGTTAAGCTGGGAAGTGGCTTGGGGAATTACACAAAAGACATTCTCCTATACCAATCATACAGTTCTACCGGAAGCACTTGAAAAGTGGTCTGTGAGTCTCTTTGAGGAGTTACTCCCACGGCACTTGATGCTGATCTACCAGATCAATAGCTACGTATTGACAGAAGTGAGCAGACTCTATCCCGGAAACCTGATCAAGATGCGAAACATGTCCATCATCCAGGAAGAAGAAGAAAAATCAATCCGCATGGCACAGCTTTCCATACATGGCAGCCATACTGTCAATGGAGTTGCTGAACTGCACACCAAAATTATCAAAGACAGCATCTTTCCGGATTTTTACGAGATGAGTCCCATCAAGTTTCAAAACAAAACCAATGGGATTACTCCCAGGCTCTGGCTACGAGAGAGCAATCCATTCTTAGCAAGCTTGATCTCAGAACACATTGGAGATAACTGGGTCTTTGACCTTGACCAGATCAGGGGAATCGAAAGCTATATAGACGACATAGAATTCCGCGATAGCCTGCGGGAAATAAAATGGATCAACAAAAAAGCCCTGAGCCGCTATATATACAAAGAGACCGGTATCCGCACCAATCCGGATTCTCTCTTTGATGTGCAGGTAAAGAGGCTTCACGAATACAAACGGCAGTTGTTGAACGTTCTCGAAGTAGTGGCTCGTTATTTTAGAATCAAAGCAAACCCAAAAGCTGATTTTGTTCCCCGAACCGTGATCTTTGCAGCAAAGGCTGCCCCGGGATATTTCATCGCCAAAAGAACAATCAAATTGATCAATAGCATCGGAGAAATCGTAAACAAGGATCCAGAAGTATCAGATCGCCTCAAAGTAGTGTTTTTGCCAAATTATAGTGTTTCTCTTGCCGAAAAGATCATCCCTGCCGCGGATTTGTCCGAACAGATTTCGACTGCCGGATATGAAGCATCAGGTACCGGAAACATGAAGTTTGCTCTCAATGGAGCTCTTACAATCGGTACCATGGATGGGGCAAACGTGGAAATGGCAGAAGAGATCGGAGCCGAAAACATGTTTATCTTTGGCCTTTTAGCGGATGAGGTTATCAGTCTCAAACAACGCGGATACAATCCCTGGGACTATTACCATGCTGATCCGGAGCTCAAACGAGTAATCGATGCCATTGGATCTGATCTATTCTGTAAAAACGAACCGGGAATCTTTGAACCAATCGTCAAATCCATGCTGGATGGCGGGGATACCTATTGCATACTGGCAGATTTCAGATCATACATGCAGGCTCAGGATGCCGTGGATGAATTGTTTAGAAACAAGGATGAATGGGTCAAGAAAGCTATTTTGAACATCGCCAGGATAGGCAAGTTTTCCTCTGATCGTACGATCAATGATTATGCCAGGGATATTTGGAAAATCGATCGGGTTCATCTGGATTTTTGATGATCTGGTAATTGTATGGTTCAGGGATTGCGCAGACTATTCTTACTGATTCCACTGCTGACAATCTCGATATATTTGTTTGCCAACGTAGTTATAAACGAAGTTCTCTACGATGCTGTCGGTGTCGATACGGGATATGAGTGGATCGAACTCTATAACAATGGCACCCAGAGTATAAATCTCGAAGGAGCCCAAATCCAAAAAGCCGGTTCGAGCTTTAGCACTGTGTTTACTTTCCCATACTTCATTTTACGTCCGGGAAGGTATGTCGTCGTAGGAGAACAAAACGTTCCACAGGCGATGTTTATCACCAGTCTGGCTTTTCAAAACGGGGGCGGAGCTACTGATGGGATCAGATATGTCAGTCCTGATCTGCTCTATACAGATACCATGCTATACGATTCTCCAAACATAAACCAGCTTATGGACGATAACGGGGATATCGGCAGTAGCTTTGCAAAATTGGCTTCACCGGGATCATCCCTTGCCAGGATCATGGATGGTTTCGATACAAACATCTGCGCTCAGGACTTTGTCGCAGAAGCCAATCCCACTCCCGGTAATGCAAATAATGCCTATTGTGATTTTGGGATCGAAGATGTGGAACTGACCGTCGATGAAGATTCTATCCTTCTAAGCGTGACCATCAAAAACTATGGGATCATTACTCCGTTAAGTGGATTGGAGCTTCAAGTACTGGCTGATGGCACATTGCTGAAGCAGTTGGAAATTGATCCGGTACCAGCAGGCGATACTTCAGAGATATTCATCAGTATTTTCCGTGGTGAAGTGGCGAGCAGTTCAATTTTGATAAACCTGTCTTATTCCCACGACCCGATCCAAGATAACAATAGCTTCTACATTAATCTCGATCCAGTTCATGCTCCAAAACCACTACTTAGTGAAATAATGTACAATCCAGAAACCGGTAAACAAGAGTGGATAGAATTGTATCTGGAGACTGGCTATAGCGGCAGAAATCAATATGAGATCAGAGATCTTGCCGGAAACCGGTTCTTCTTTGAGCTTGCTCCATCAGCCAATGGGTTTTTGGTATTGTGCAATTCAGCCGACGCACTTCTTTTGCAGTATCCTCAGTGTCTCGGTTCTTCTGTAGTGGAAGTAAGTGGATGGGCAATCCTGAACAACGACGTCGAAAGGCTATATTTGCTCCAGAATGATGTCGTGATAGATTCTGTTCACTACGTGGGCAATTCAAGTTTCAAAGGGATTTCACTGGAGCGAGTAAGCTATTCCGGACAGCTTTGGAGGCATAGCACAGATCCCTCTGGAGCAACTCCGGGAAGGGTAAATAGCGCAAACAACACAGATCCGCCCATCTTTGGCGGGAGTTTCTATATCGAAAACACACCTTTCAGTCCCAAAAGTGGAGAAAAGCTAAGGCTGTACTATCAGGATTTCGATCCTGTGACAAAGCTGAGCCTCACAATATTTGATCTCCGGGGGAGGAAGATCAGGACTCTTGCGGACAATGTATCGATCAATGATGAGGGATGCATTGAATGGGATGGAAAAATGACGAACTCAAAGCTAGCTCCCCGGGGATTGTACATTCTCCTATGGGAATCTCGGAGCTCGGGATCCAGGATCTATAGCAAGAGTTTTACCTGTGTAATCAGGGAATAGGATGAATTTGCTTGACAGATTGTAAAGATTATCATGCCCATGGCGTGAAGCTTTGAAACATATAATTGATGGAACACCAAGGTAAACTTGAGGAAATGCGATATGAAAAAGAATCCGAAACAGCAAAAAGCAGACAAGCCCAAAGATGAGTCCTACATTCCAGTTCTAAAGGATATTGTAGATATTGATACACTCCAAGCTATACTGGAGGATTTATACAAAGTAATTGGTATAGGATGTGCCATCATCGACCTCAAAGGTGAAGCGCTTGTCCTCATTGGTTGGCAGGATATTTGTCTCAATTTTCATATCGTAAATCCGTTGAGCTACCAATATTGCATGGAAAGCGACATTGTGCTTTCCAGTGATATTCCCCTGGGTGAATACAAGCTCTACCGCTGCAAAAACAACATGTTGGATATGGTCACACCCATCATAGTGAATGGCATTCACGTCGGAAAATTGTTCGTAGGACAGTTTTTCTTTGATGACGAAACAGTGGATCAGGAGATATTTAGAGCCCAGGCTCTTAAATACGGATATGTTCTTGATGACTATTTAGCTGCCCTGGAAAAGGTTCCTCGTATCAGCAGAAGTTTTATGGGACACCTGATCTCTTTCTATTCCAAGCTTGCTACCATGATCTCGGATTTGGGTCATAACAATTCCTTGCTAAAAGATTCTATCATCAAACACGCAGAATTGATCAACTCCCTGCAGTCATCTGAACTGAAGTTTAAGAACTATCTTGATGAATCACCTGTGGGTATAAGCGTAAGCGAAGAATCCGGTACCTTTCTCTATGCTAATCCCGTTATTGTATCTATTACTGGATATAACCCGGAAGAACTGAAGACCAAAAGCATCTTTGATCTTGTGATCCAGGAAGAACATCCAAACCTGATCAAGCACTTAGAAAGCCTTCACACAGATGCTACTCCGATTGAAGTAACCATTAAAACAAAAAGTGCTGAGCTCCGAAACCTGCTGGTACATCCATCCATGTTGGAAGATAAAAGTATACTGGCATATATCATTGATATTACAGATAAGAAAAAGGCAGAGGCAGACCTCAAACTCCAAGCCTGGGTGATAGATCAGATATCGGATAGAGTAACGATAACTGACTTGGATGGGAATATAAAAAACGTAAACAAAGCGGAAGCTGAAGCTTTGGGCTATTCGGAATCTGATATGAAAACCATGTCTGTTTATGATTATGGTGAAAATCCCGCCAAAGGAGCTACCCAGGAAGAAATCATCAGACTTACCAAAGAACAGGGAACTTGGAAAGGTGAGGTTATAAACTATACCAAAGATGGTAAAGAAATCATCCTCGAAGTTCGGACAAATCTAATTGTCGACAACGAGGGCAATCCCATAGCCATGTGTGGAATCTCGACAGACATCACAGAAAAGCAGAGAAATGAAGCTATCCTACAGTATCAACGTGATCTGGAGCACTTTGTTTTGGACTTTTCGCATGAACTGGTGGAAACCAAGTGTGAAGATTTTGATTCTGTGATTGAAAAAGGCTTGGGAAGATTCGGCAAGTTTATGGAAGTGGACAGGATTTATGTCTTTAGATATGACCTCGAAAAACAGCTTGCCTTCAATACCCACGAATGGTGCAATGAGGGTATCGAACCTCAAATCTCAATTCTACAGGGAGTTTCATTAGCATTATCACCGCACTGGATGTTGGAGATGAACCGGGGAAACAACGTCGTAATCCCTTCGGTAGCAGATATGCCCGACCAATGGAAGCAGGAAAAAGAGTTCTTGCTCCAGCTGGGTATTCAGTCTCTACTCGCCATACCCATAGAGTACAAAAAGGAGTTGTTAGGCTTTATTGGTATCGATTGTACCCAGGAACCTCGTAAATGGGACCAGGTCGATGCTGTTATTCTAAGAATGGTCGGGGATTTGATAGCCGGAGCGATTAAACGGCTGAAATTCGAACAGGAATTGATCATTTCAAAAGAGAAAGCGGAAGAGAGTAACCGGATCAAATCCGCCTTTCTGGCTACGATGAATCACGAATTGAGAACACCTCTCAATCACATTTTGGGTTTTGCCCAGTTGCTGGAGTTTGATCCCAACCCACAAGAGCTGAAGTATTATACCCAACAGATTACAAAGAGTGGAAACGATCTGCTCCTGATGATTCAGGATATTTTCGATCTCGCTCTGGCAGAACAATCACAAATCGTACCCCGCCCGCATAAGTTTGATTCCATGGCACACTTTCTGGAAAACAGGCAGATCCTTCAAGAATGCCTGATAGCTTCCGGGAAACAAAACGCTGTCAAACTGAAATTCAGTCCGGACATCTCCATCTTGCAGGCGATCATAACAGCAGATATGACCAAGATCAATCAGGTCTTGAACAATCTCTTCAAAAATGCCATCAAATTCACCCATTCAGGCACTATCGAATTTGGCTTTGAATGCATTTCGAAAGATCTGGTAAGATATTACGTCAAGGATACGGGGATAGGAATTCCTGCCGGTAAACAAGATATGATCTTCGACTATTTTTGCCAGGCGGACGATTCAAACACCCGTATGTATGGGGGAGTGGGAATCGGACTGGCAATTTCCAAAAGGATGACAGAGATAATGGGAGGCACCCTGAAGCTGGAATCCACCGAAGGATCAGGCAGCACCTTCACTCTCGAAGTTCCTGTGGAAATAGATTTCCGTGAAATCAGGGAATCCGATGCAGCTACTTCCGATGTCGGCATTCCCAATTTGACGGGGAAGAAGATACTAATCGTAGACGATGATAAAAGCAGCCGTTATATTCTGAAAAGCTATCTGAAGAGCACCGGTGCAATAATGGCAGAAGCCGAAAATGGGGAAATTGCAATAGGATTATTAGCTTCAGATCCTACGTTTGATCTCGTTCTAATGGATATCCAGATGCCGGTCGTGGATGGATATTCTGCTACCCAGCAAATCCGTGAGCTGTTCCCGAATGTTTTGGTAATAGCTGTCACTGCCTACATTCTGGACCAGAAGGACGCACTGTTATCCAATGTAAGTTTCGATGCGGTTATTTCCAAGCCTGTGAAGAGGGATGTTTTCTATCGAGAGCTTAGTAAGGTATTGAAAACCTAAAAGTTTGCTGTCTTACCATACCAATCTATACCTTCGGAGCGGAGATATTGCTTGACAGTGGCATCAAAGCTCTATGCTATGAATATATGCTTTGTAGGCTGCGAGGACAATATCCTTGAAGCTGACGATTTGGCTATAAAATTCAGGATTCAGGAGTATTTGTATGAACACAAGAATGAGACTTGTATTGGCTTTTTGCTTCCTTGCGACGCTTTTGGTACTTCCCCTTTGGTCTGCTTTATTGAAAGATATGCCAATGACGCTACAGCAACCCGATGGCTCCATACTCGAATGCTTCGCCAGTGGAGACGAGTATTACAATTATCTGCACGACAAGGATAACTTCACCATTATCCAATCACCCAGTACCGGGTTTTATAGCTATGCAGCACGAGAAGGCGACGTTATTCGCTCTACAGATTTGATCCCGGGCAGGGATGATCCTATGGCTGCGGGGCTTTTACCATTTACGAAGATCAGTGAAGACGAGTATAGAACCCGTCGGGAGACATTGTTTCAAACTCCGGAACCCAGCCGGACTCCCACAACCGGGACGATCAATAACATTGTAGTCTTCATCCGGTTTAGCAATCAAACCGAGTTTGGGCAAAGTATCTCTACCTACAATGGCTGGTTTAATACCGGGACCAGTTCCCTCAAAAACTATTTTCTGGAAGCTTCCTACAACCAATTGACGGTCAATACTACAATGTATCCCCCAGCCCAGAACAATCTGGTAGTATCATGGCAGGATTCCCAACCCAGAGGATACTATTCTCCCTATAATGCATCTACCAATACGATCGGTTATACAAACCTGAATCAAGGCTATACGCGCCTTTTGGGTATGCTCGAAAACGCCACCAATGGAATAGCTTCTCATATCCCCTCCAGTCTCAATATCGATGCCGACAACGATGGCAGGGTGGACAACGTGGTTTATATAGTTCGGGGTGGGGCAGATACGTGGTCTGATGTGCTTTGGCCCCATCGCTGGTCGATCAACGACAGGTTTGTATACATCAATGGCAAAAGAGTCTATGACTACAATTTTCAGCTCCAGGACTTTTTGTATTCGGACAACGTAGGAGTATTGTGTCACGAGTTTTTCCATACTCTGGGTGCACCGGATTTGTATCATTATGTGTCAAACGGAGTATCTCCGGTAGGATCATGGGATTTGATGGAAACGAATATGAATCCTCCCCAACACATGGGTGCTTATATGAAATGGAAGTATGGCGGCTGGATATCCAATCTTACTACCATCTCCGCTTCCCAGACATATAGTCTGAACCCATTGACGTCCGCTACCGGGAGTGTTTACAAGATCAATTCTCCTGTTTCCAGCGAGTATTTCGTCGTGGAGTTCCGCAAGAAAACAGGAACTTTTGAGAACTCCATTCCAGCCTCCGGAATGCTGATCTACAGGATCAATCCAAGCGTTACCGGCAATGCATCCGGTCCTCCTGATGAAGTATATATATACCGCCCCAATGGCACAAATACAGTCAATGGCAACATAAACCAAGCGCATTATAGCTCCGAAACTGGTAGAACTGCCATCAATCAGACGACAAATCCCAGCCCATTTCTCACCAATGGTACTCAGGGAGGTCTGTCTATATCAAACATAGGCTCCAGTGCCGGCAATAGCATGAGCTTCAACCTTATCGGTTCGGCGGCTTTGGACCCTCCAACAAATGTGACCGCTTCAGTTTCCGGCAGAAATGTGACATTGAACTGGTCTGCACCAGGTTCCGGATCTCTGGAGGGGTGGCTATCCTGGGATAATGGAACCACTGGCAATTCGGTAGGGACAAATTCCGCTGCCAATTTTGATGTGGCTCATCGATTTACACAACAAACTCTGGCAGAGTATGCGGGATCATCAATCACCCAAATCAAGTTTTTCCCTTCATACCAGGACTGCATCTACACAATCAAAGTATGGACAGGAGGCACTTCGGCAACAAATCCGGGTACACTGGTTCGGACGCAGGTAGCAAACAACGTAGTACTGAATGAATGGAATACTGTTACATTGAGCTCACCTGTGGCAATTCCTCTGACAGGGGAGCTGTGGTTTGGCTACAACGTCAATACCCAAGGTGGCTATCCTGCCGGTAGTGACACCGGTCCCGCTATCACTACCTACGGAAATGTAATGTACTTTAACAATGCCTGGACAACCCTGTTGGCTCTGGCTCCAACGCTGAATTACAACTGGCTTCTGGGTGCTTATGCCCAAGGTACACGTGGGATGGTCGAACTATCGCAAAATCGGATCAGCAGTTACGATCTCCCTGGGGATTCGCATCAGAGTATTATATCAAACCCCAGTGATTTACGGCTCAACCCAATGTCGCTGGCTCAAGCCAGAGACAGATCGCTGACCGGATTCAAGATCTATCGAAATGGAACTCTGATCAATACGATAAACAATCCCGCTACCACGACCTTCACGGATCAAAACCTATCCAATGGCACCTATACCTATGGCGTAAGTGCTGTTTATACAGGAGGTGAGTCCAGCCAGGTAAACGTTCAGGCTGTTGTCTCTGTCGTTGATGCCCCCGTGCTCTGGAGTGATGGATTCGAAAGTTACCCCAATTTTGCCCTTAGCTTTCCACCCTGGACCCTTTTGGACATAGATCAATCCACTACCTATGGTTATGAAGGCATTCATTTCCCAAATTCCGGCAGTCCGATGTCCTTTATCATCCTCAATCCCAGTGCCACGACACCTCCGATAACTACCTTGAGTCCACATAGCGGAGCCAAAACTGCAGCTTCCTTTGCTGCGGTGGAATCAGCCAATAACGACTGGATGATCTCTCCCAGAATCACTCTGGGAACGCAATCCTCCGTCACATTCTGGGCAAGGAGCCATGCCACATCCAATGGATTGGAGAGGATTCGCGTAGGGGTATCGACAAATTCAAATCCCCTTCCCGCCACTTTCCAATATCTGACAGGAACTACCTATGTCCAGGTGCCGGTTGTATGGACGGAATATACCTACGACCTCTCTTCCTATAACAATCAATCTGTTTGGATCGGTGTCCGTTCGGTTTCGGATAATGCCTTTGTGCTTTATGTGGACGATTTTACGGTCAATAGCATTGGAGGTTCTGTCGGTAATGAAGATGCTCATAGTCCGTCAATTGTCAACGGGCTCTATAACGTCCATCCCAATCCGTTCAATCCGGAAACGACAATCAGCTACGGCCTTGGCTCTTCGGAAGCGGTCAACATCAGTATTTATAACCTCAAAGGCCAATTGATCAAAACTATGGTCAACGAAACCCAAGCCGCCGGAAACCATTCGGTGGTATGGAATGGTACCGATAATGCGCATAAAGCGGTAAGTAGCGGAATCTATTTCTGCCGGATGACCACAGCAAAACAGAGTTCAAGCCGAAAGCTGATCCTGATGAAATAAACCCTATCTTACCTGGCAGTTATTAAAGGGCGGACGGGAAATCCGCCCTTTGTTCATATCAACAAAGTCCGTTGAATAATCGGGGTATGGTACCGCTCCCCATACAAAAAGGGTGGAGGGTAGGTATAGATGGTTGTTTTTTATGCGCTCATACTGGCTGAAAACCCACCAATTTGTTATGCTGGAGGACAGGTTCAACGGTCTTAAAAATGTAAGTATTAACCTTTGTAGGATCGGAATCCTACACTACTATCAAGGTGTCAACCAAGTAGTCAAGCGTATATCAAGCCTATATCAAGCCTATATCAAGCGTATTCACGAATACACTTGATATAGGCTAATTATGAGTTTGATATAAGGGAGTTACCATTGCTTTTACTTCCAATCAGTAAAAGTCTTGACACAATAGAGCTTTTTTTAAGCTGTGCCATGTATTTGGATAAACGATAGGAAAGTAATTGGATATGAACTCAAGAGCACGGACAACCCAAGATAAACAGAAGAAGAATCTGGAATCTTTTCCAGGTGTGAGCCCCATCCCTGAAGGGAGCAAGTTTCGAAAGAAAAAGCCCTTTGTTCAGGATTGGGTGGAAGCGATTCTATTTGCCTTTGTAGTCGCGATGATAATCCGCAACTACACGTTTCAAAATTTTATGATCCCCACTCCCTCGATGGAAAAGACGCTGATGGTAGGCGATTATCTGGTTGCAAACAAGATGAAATACTTTTTTTCGGAACCCAAAAGGGAGGACATAGTTACCTTTTACTATCCAAAAATCGAAGAAGGTACTCCAGAGCACGTAAACTCCAAAGACGACTACATCAAGATCTTTCATCCATTATACATCAACAAAAAAGACTCTTTCAAGAAGTTCCCCCTTACCTTTTTGCATCTCTCCTATTACTCTCGTAAGAACGTGGTAAAACGCGTTATAGGAGTTCCCGGCGACACCATAGAAGTGCGGAACAAGGAAGTATATATCAATGGTGAGCTATTCCGCCGTGGATACGAATGCTATGGGGTGGCTATTCCATCACCACCGGCTTCACCATACACAGTCGAAGACCACTTCATGCTACCATCAACCATTGATTATGTTACTCTTTCAGACTGGTACAAAGATTACCGGATCGGTGACAGGACACACTACAATAGGGATTGGTTCGGACCGATAGTTGTTCCCGAGGGCAAATACTTCGTGATGGGAGATAATCGGGACGTAAGTGAAGACAGCCGTTATTGGGGTTTCCTGAATCGTAAAGATATCACTGGAACACCTTGGTTGATCTTCTGGTCAAAAGGAATAGAATACAACAAACTTTACGACACACCACACATCAGATGGGAACGGATATTCAGGCTGGCAAAATAAGCCGCTCTATATATCTACACATACCATTCTGCCTGTCCAAATGCTCTTATTGCAGTTTCTACTCAATAGGCTATAACCGCGAAGAATTACATGTCTATACCAAATATCTGCAAAGGGAGATAGAGCTCTATCGAGATTACCTGCCGGTTTCAAGCCTGTCTGGCGGAATACGGAGCATATATTTCGGAGGTGGAAGCCCCGCTCTTTTGAGCCCTGCGCAAATCCTGACAATCTTAGATTCCCTTTGTGGTAAGGGGACAGATACCAATGCTTGTGATCCTGATATTGAGATCAGCCTGGAGATAAACCCGATCCAGATTACCGAGCAGTTTCTGATAAACCTGCGGACTACTCCGGTAAATCGTCTCAGCCTGGGTATCCAATCTCTGCATGACAGAGAACTGGGATTCTTGGGGAGAAGGCACAAAGGATCGCAAATTGCGGATAAAATCCGGCTCTGCCGGGAATATGGCTATGACAACATCTCACTGGACCTGATGTATGGATTACCCGATAGTAGCCTTGAAATGCTTTATGCCAATCTGGAAGGCTATCTGAACCTCGCTCCGGAACATATCTCGTGCTATTTGCTAAGTCTTGACGAGGATTGTGCGATGGCAAAGGAAGCTCCGGTACTGGCGGATGACGAGCTTGCTTCTGAGATGTATCAATTGATCTGTAGCACACTTAATTCCAATGGCTTTGAACAATACGAGATCTCAAACTTTGCCCGCAAGGGATATGAATCTGTCCACAACCTTGCCTATTGGAAATCGGACAATTATATAGCTCTTGGGGCATCTGCTGCTGGGTTTGTGCATCCCTGCCGTTATCAAAACCCCAGCGATATTCACAAGTACTATCAATCTGTCGATGCAGCCGAAACATTTCCCGGGGGTAAAATACAGGAGAGTGAAGAGCTGAAATCCGAGTATATTATGATGGGGCTACGATTGATCTCTGGTCTCGCACGAAAGGACTACAAGATTCGCTTTGGACAGGATATTATAGAAGAAAAGAAAGCTGTTTTGGATCAGCTCAAAGGAATCGGAATGCTCGATTACGACGAAGAAAGAGTATGGCTGTGCGAGGCAGGGTTCTTTGTGTCTAATAGCATAATAGCAGAATTGATATGACATTGGAACAGCTACGCAGCAAGCTGCAAAAAGCAGTAACAGGGACAGCATTTGAAGGCAGAATATACTTTGCCGGTGGTGCCGTGCGCGATTTTTTGCTACAAAAAAACAGCCTTGATATAGATATAACGGTGGAGATGGAAAATGGCGGAATCCTGCTGGCGGAGTATATCGCATCCAAATGGAAACTGGGCAAGCCGGTAGTCTATAAACAATTTGGCACGGCTCTTTTGAACTACAAAAGGCATAAGCTGGAATTCGTGATGACCCGTGCTGAGTCTTACCGGCATAAAGATAGAAAACCTCAGGTGGTTTTTGCCGATCTGGAGCATGATGTAATGCGCAGGGACTTTACCATCAATGCGCTGATCATGGATATCAAAAGCGCTGAAATCCTGGATCTGTGTGGCAGAGGGATACAGGATCTGAGGAATGGTGTCATCCGCTGTGCCGGGAATCCTGGCATTGTCTTTGAAGAAGACCCGCTCAGAATTCTGAGAGCTATCCGTTTTGCTACACGCTTCGGTTTTCGGATCGAAGAAGAGACGTATGCGACGCTATGTACCAAAGCCTGTTTTCTCGAGCATATATCCTGGCAAAGAATCAGCGCTGAGATCAACCAAATCCTCCTCTGTAATAACTTTGAATCAGGGCTGAAGCTACTCAAAAGGACAGGAGTTCTTGGGGTCGTGTTACCGGAGCTTAGCAGCCTTTGCATGGAATCGATGGATGTTGGGAAACGTCTGAATGGCTGGGATCATACTTTGGAAGTAGTGACCAATACAAAATGTGACCTGACGCTCCGTTGGACAGCACTATTGCATGAGGTAGGGAAGGATGTCACGATTTCGGATCATAGAATCGGGATTCATCAGGATAAAAATGAGAAAAACAGCGCTAAAATTGCGGAAGTGGTTTTGAAGCGAATGATGCTGCCCAATGCAAAGATCAAGTGCATAATCTGGGCTATTGCCAACCAAAATGTATTGAAGCAAAGCAGTAAAGGTACCCTGCAGGACTCAGACAAAGCTATTCGCAAGCTGGCATGGGAAGATCCATCCCGGGTAGATCTACTATTGGAACTGATGCATGCGGTCCTATCCACCAATTCATCCGCTGATAAACACAGGAATCAGACGCATGATTTGAGGATGAAAGTACTAAAATACCGGGAAATTGCCCAAAATCTTAGATTTGTCTTGACAGGCAAAGACCTGATTGACGATTTTTGCATCCAACCTGGTCCTTGGGTGGGTAAGTTGCTGATATTAGCCAGGGATAAATGGCTCGAGAATCCACAGCTAACGCCTGAAGAGCTGAAAGACTATTTGAAGACAAGGATTAATGATATATGAAATGCATTGTACTGATAATTATGCTGTCGATGATTTGCCTCCTGGGAGCGGAAATACTGGTTCCGATGGATCTTTCGCAATCGAATCATCTCAAGGCTTATGGAATAGCTTTTCAAGCCTTGAAAGATCAGCATGTAGTGAAGTGGCTGCTGAACTATCGTGGCGGTTCGTTTCTCTTTCCGGATGCGGCAGATGTGATAAACAATTGTAATATCCGCGGCGTACGCTATGAAAGAATATCCGGAGGCCAGGTAGCGACAATTTACAGTGAAATTCAGGAAGCCAACATGGAAGTGGTGGTTCTGGAAAAAGAGCCCAAAATAGCTGTTTATATCCCACCCAGTACATTACCGTGGGACGATGCTGTCAGCCTGGCACTGGAATATGCAGAGATCGAATATGACAGGCTGTGGGACAAAGAAGTCCTCTCCGGCAAGCTTAATGATTATGACTGGCTTCATCTGCATCACGAGGATTTTACAGGCCAGTATGGTAAGTTTTATGGCTCTTTCCGTCATACTCAGTGGTATCAAAATGACGTCAGGGTAAACGAAGCAATGGCTGCAGAACTTGGGTTCTCGAAGGTATGGCAACTCAAGCATGCGGTAGCAGCAAAGATCAAACAATTCGTCGAAAATGGTGGTTTTCTGTTTGCTATGTGTGCGGCAACGGATACGATCGACATCGCTCTTGCAGCTTTGGGAGTGGATATTGTGGATGCTCCGATTGATGGTGATGGAGTGGATCCAAACTACAGAAACAAGCTGGATTTCAGCAATACCTTTGCCTTCGAAAACTTTACTTTGCGCACCAATCCATTTGAATATGAGTTCTCCGATATTGATGCCAGCGATTACTCCCGGCTTCGCGGAGCAGAGGCTGATTATTTCCAGCTCTTTGATTTTTCTGCAAAGTACGATCCTGTTCCAACCATGCTTACTCAGAATCACACCAACATGATCAATGGTTTCCTGGGGCAGACTACCTCGTTTTTCAAGGACAAGATAAAGAAGAGCGTGATCATACTTGCCGAAGTTCCAAATCAAAATGAAGTGAAGTATCTGCATGGAAACCTTGGCAAAGGGACATTTACTTTTTATGGAGGACACGATCCGGAGGATTATCAACACAAGGTAGGGGATCCGGAGACGATCTTGGATCTGCACAAAACTTCTCCGGGATACCGGTTGATTTTGAACAACGTACTATTCCCCGCAGCGGAAAAGAAAGAATTAAAAACCTGATGGGATTGATATGACGGCATTTTACAAAGGTATAAACCGTGTTTACTTCAAAGTGGGCATCTTCAGTGTTCTGATCCTGTTGTTGTTTATTCTGTCCTTTGCCTGGCTTACAAACCGCTTGCAAACAGGATCTCAACAGGAGATCAGTATCATGTTTGATGATGTGGGTGGCTTGGAAATTGGTGACAAGGTTATCTTTCGGGGGATGGAAGTAGGCAGGATAAAAAGCACTACGATCTCTGATGATGGGATATTGACCAGGGCGAGGGTAAATGGCAATCTGAAACTGATGCAGGGTGCTACTTACTATGTCTCGGACAGTAGCTTGATGGGAGGGAAAAACCTTGTAATAGTACAAGGTGACGGTGCTATGCCATTGGATACCAGCGTAGTTCAAACCGGTTCTTCAAAGCTGGGGATAATGGCAGTAATTGCCAAAGGTACCGAAGTGATTGATGAGTTCAAGCTTCTCCTGCAGAATATCCAAAAGCAGGATGGGCTGATCGACAAATCCGAGCTGTTCGTTAGTGGCGCAAACAGCAGCCTTCAAAAGATGGATCGAAAGATTGACGATCTGGAAACAGAAATCCGGCAAACGATCAGGCTGGCTAATAGTAGCATCAGCCAGATCAATAGCTTGCTGACCGAGAGCAAGGAAGACATTGGCAAGAGTGTAGCCATAGCTCCAAAGCTGATGGAAAATGCCAGTGCTACGATAGATAGTCTTCGTGCCGCTTCCATTGCGATGAACAAGACCCTTAGGGAGATCAATAGCGGTGAGGGCAGCGCATCAAAAATGATCAATGATCCGGAGCTATATCTCAAGCTGATCAATTCTATCGAAAATCTGGATCTACTGATTCAGGACATCAAAGCTAATCCCAAAAAATACATAAACATAAGAGTATTTTAGATATTATGAAAAAGATACATCTGCTAATAGCCATTATCCTGAGTGTCTCTACTATCCTCTGTGGCTATAACTTTGGTCAAAACAAAGTCAACCACCGTCCCGTTGAATGGTCTGTGATCGAAACCATGCATTTTGATATTCATTATCCCAAGGGTAATGATGAGTTTGGCAGAGTGGTAGCTCTGATGGCGGAAGAAACCTATTATTATCTGAAGGACGAGCTTCAATTTCCGATCGGTTCACGTGTCCCCTTGATTTTTTACGGATCCAGGGCGGAGTTTCAGGCTACCAATATCATATATCCTGTCTTATCAGAAGGAGTGGGCGGCTTTACTGAGAGTCTCAAAAATCGGGTAGCAGTACCATTCGAAGGCAGCTATACAAAGCTGGAACAAGTGCTTACCCACGAAATGGTTCATGCCTATGTGAACGCTTTGGACAAGGGATTACCCACTGCCTTTATGTATCTGAGGCAATCCCAGTTACCCTTTTGGTTTTCCGAGGGATTACCAGAATATCTGGCTATTGGTGGAGAGGACAACTATAACAATATGTTCGTCCTTGATATGGTGGTGAATGACAACTTGGGAAGGCTGAATTACATCGATGGTTATTATGCCTATCGCTTGGGAGAATCCTTCCTGACATACATTGCGGATGTGTATGGCAGAGAAAAGGTCATAGACCTGTTTTATGCAATTCGTGCCCTGAACGGTCTGGATGAAGCAACCGACAAAGTGTTTGGGATGAAGTTCAAAGATCTGGAATCCCGCTGGCGCTATTATCTGAAGCGTCAATACTTCCCGCTGGTCAGTTCTCACGATATCCACAAGGAGGCTTACGAGCAGAGAACTTTTCACAAGGATGATGGATCGTACCTCAATCTTATGCCCAGGTTTTCTCCTGATGGCCAACGCTATGTATATTTTTCAAATAGGGGTGCACGGCTTGGAATCTGGTTATCGGGGCTGCATGGACTCAGCCCGGCGGTTCAAATACTGAGGGGAGAGACCTCGTCCAAGCACGAGGAGTTTTACTATTTTCGCAGTACCTTATCCTGGTTTCCCGATAACAAGACCATTGCATTTGTATCCAAGACATCAAGAGACGACACGATATACTTTTATGACGTTGACACCTGCAAAATAATCCGAAGCATTACCTTGCCGGAGCTTGCCTCAATATACGAAATCGATGTTTCACCGGATGGGGAATATATCGCCATTGCCGCACAGGCAAACATGCAAACCGACATCTATCTTTACGGGATCAAAAGTGGGGAGCTAAAGGCACTGACCAATGACAAATATCACGATGCCATGCCCCGATTTTCTCCTGATGGCAAGTCCATCGCCTTTGGCAGTGAAAGGCTAAAGATCGATTCGCCAGTCCGCAAAGGGATGTTTTCCGGCTTGATATCTGCTATCTTCAGTATAGATATTGATAGCGGGGATATCATCCAGCATACTTTTGATGAGTTTCATTGTACGAATCCAATCTGGAATTCGGATGGTACAAAGCTCCTGTTTTTGTCCGAAAAGGAAAAGATCAGTAATCTGGAGGGGATCGATTTAGATACCAATACCAGATTCACAGTTACAAACTCCCTCTCGGGAATTACTAATGCGGATATATCATCCGATGATGCATATCTCCTATTGGCAGGATTTTTTGATGGTGGCTGGAACGTATATTTTGGCAATAATCCTCTATCGGATCTGGATACCACTGCATACACTCCATCCAGCTATTACTATGCAGATCGAGATCTATTTGATGATATCGATCTAACCAAGCTGGATTTCTATGGCAGGAGAAAAGCTCCCAGGATTCATAGACAAAATCCACGTCGGATAAGTGATGGCAAACACCCGTATCTGAAGACATTTGAGTATGCCCCAGAAGATTCCCTGCAGCTTTTCCGTGATTATACATGGGACAACAAACCTGATAGTATTGGAGTAATCCCTTATCCCAGAGATTACAAGACCAGGTTTACGCTCGATCGTTTGTGGGGCGGAGCGGCATATTCTTCTGCTTATGGTACCATTGCTCAAGTAGAGCTTGGTTTTAGTGATCTGATGGGAAATCATGCCATTGGCATCGATCTCAGGACATTTGGCAAGCTCAAGGATTCGAACTTATTCCTGTCCTATCTGTATCTAAAACAAAGAGCCGATTATGGCATCGGGATATATAACCTTTACGACGAAGTAATATATCGCTATGCAAAACCCGGCTTGGACGATTATTACCGGCAAAGGGAAAGAGAAAGGGGCTTGTACCTTTTGTATCGCTATCCTCTTAGTAAGTTCTTCAGGATCGATTTTGATCATCGGATTTATCGATGGGAGTTTTATAAGGATTCATGGCTTTGGGGAAGCGATGGACAATCGGGTAATTGGGTGGAAGCCGTCAAACCCAGTACCGAGATGGTTTATGCTCCAGGTCTGTCTCTGGTCTATGATACTGCTTTGTATGGCCCCACTGGTCCGCTATTAGGGATGCGTAGCCTATACATGATTCGCAAAAGCTTTACAAGTGGTGAAGATACCGATTTTCTGACGAACTACATAGACTTCCGTACCTACTCCCTCTTTAGCAAACGTTATAGCTTTGCTACCCGTTTGATCGGAGGCGTTAGCACCGGCAAGAATCCCCAGCGGTTCAATTTAGGTGGATATTATGGTGTCCGCGCCTATGACGGAGATCTGAGTGGTGAAAAGAAGCTGATGGGTAGCCTCGAACTGCGCTATCCCTTCTTTGATTACATCGCAATGGCATTTCCCCTGCCTCTGGCATTGGGAAACATCCGTGGATCCGCATTTGTAGATGCGGGAAGTGTCTGGGATAATAACCGGAAATTTCGTGGTTTGAGACAGGGGAAACTGGAAGACATATATATGGGCTATGGGTTTGGTCCCAGAATCAATCTGGGGATCATTGTCCTGCGCTTTGATGTTGCCTGGCAGACAGACCTCAGCAAAATTTCAAAGCCTGCATATTACCTCAGCCTTACAGAAGATTTTTAAATATGAATATAAATCATAAGGAGTCAGTATGAAGATCGACGTCATACGCAAACTACCAGAGGTGATGGATACGATTGTCGTCATGCAATCCGAATCCATACCCGTGGCACAGTTGGAATATTTACCGGCAGAAATCAGAGAGTCCATCGAAGAATATGTCGCAAACGAGGGATTCGAATTTAAGTACAAGAAGACTGCCAGTTTTCACTATGTCCGTGGCAACGTCAAATCAAAGATTATCCTCTGTGGAGCAGGCGATCCGGAAACGCTGAATACGGATAAAGTCCGCAACCTTGTCGCCTCCTTTACCCGCACAGCCAAAAACCTCAAATCGAAGATTTTGTATTTGTTTATGGGCTTCCCGATTCCGATCAGTGATGTAGCTTTTGGCCATGTCCTGGCAGAGGCTAGCCTTCTGGTTCAGTACAAGTTTAACAAATACCTTAGTGACAGTCAATTACACCATATCGATGCAGTGCATCTGATCCTTGACACCAAAAATACAAGGCATCTGAATCGTGGAATAGTCGAAGGTAGAATCTATGCCGAAGCTACTATCCTTGCCAGAAATCTGGTCAATGAACCGGCAAACGTGCTATCTCCGGAATCCCTTTCTGAGTTTGCCAAAAAGACTGCCCTTGAATATGGCTTTAACATCGATATCTTCACAGTCGACAAGCTCAAGAGAATCAAGATGGATGCCTTCCTTGCCGTTGGACGAGGGTCTAAACACGAACCCCGCTTGATCGTTATGCGATACAATGGTAATCCCGATAATAAAACCGAAACAATTGGTCTGATAGGCAAGGGGCTTACTTATGATTCCGGCGGATACAGCATCAAAACTGCTCAGGGCATGTTCAACATGAAGAGTGACATGGGAGGTGCAGCGGCTGTGATTGGTGCATTTGCGGCAATCTCCACATTAAAGCTAAAGGTCAATGTGATAGGAGTCATCGCCACTTGTGAAAACATGATCTCTGGTGACGCTTATCGTCCGGGTGACATCATTCGTAGCATGAATGGTAAAACTATCGAGGTTATAAATACTGATGCCGAAGGTAGGCTCACCCTGGTAGATGCCATCCATTACGCCATAGAGCGCGAACACGTTACCAGGATTCTGGATATTGCCACCCTTACCGGAGCTGCAGTAGCAGCATTGGGAACATCCTTCTCGGCTGTATTGACAAACGATCAACCGTGGATGGAACAGCTAAAGCATGCGGCAGATTTTTCTGGAGAACTGGTGTGGCAGCTTCCCGCTCATGATGAGTATTGTGAATTGCTCAAATCCGATATAGCTGATCTGAAAAATACTGGAGCTGCTTATGCCGGAGCTATTACTGCCGGTCTTTTTATCCGGGAATTTGTAGATTCCAAGCCATGGCTTCATATCGATATTGCCGGGACGACCCTTAAGGACAAAGAATCCGGTATTTATGCCTATGGAGCTACAGGAAGTGGGGTCAGGCTATTGATTAGCCTCCTCAAGCTGATGGAAAAGGAATAGTCATGAAGAGGATCATTTCGGTTAAAGAAGCTGTCGAACTCATCAAAGAAAACGATAGATTACTGATCGGTGGATTTCTGGCAGTCGGAGCACCTGAGACGATTATTGACGAACTGGTAAGACAGGATACAAAATCCTTGCATATAGTGGTAATCGCCTCGGACTATGAAACTCGTGGGATTGGAAAGCTAATCGTCAACCATCAGGTAAAAAGTGCTCAGGTATCACATCTGGGTACAAACAAAGAAATCCAAAGACAGATGAACGAAGGCGAGATCAAGATCGAACTGGTTCCCCAGGGAACCCTGATGGAGAGAGTTCGTGCCTCTGGTGCTGGTTTGGGAGGGATTTTGACTCCTACCGGATTGGGTACCATCGTAGAAGAAGGTAAACAGATTGTAGAACAAAACGGCAGGCAATACATCCTTGAACCGGCTATCGAGGGGGATTTTGCCATCATCAAAGCCTGGAAGGCAGACAAAGCAGGAAACCTGATCTATCGCAAAACTGCAAGGAACTCGAATCCTATCATGGCTATGTCCGGTATCACGACCATCGTCGAAGTAGATGAAATCGTCGAAATCGGTATGCTTGATCCAGAACATATTGTCACACCAGGAGTCTTTGTCGATTATATAGTACTGACTGGGGAGGCGCAAAATGGATAAAAGAGCTATGATCGGACGTCGTATCGCTCAGGAACTAAAAGACGGAGACTACGTCAATCTCGGTATAGGCTTACCTACCGAAGTCGCAAACCACATTCCGGAAGGGATCCACGTAATATTCCAATCCGAAAATGGGATGTTGGGAGTGGGAGCCAGTCCGGCAGCCGGTATGGAAGACCCCGATCTGATCAATGCTGGTGGTGGATTTATCACTGCTCTTGGCAGTGCCTCGTATTTTGATTCTGCCCTCAGCTTTGCCATTATCCGGGGCGGACATATCGATATTACAGTACTGGGTGCGCTGCAAGTAGATGAACATGGTAATCTGGCAAATTGGATGATTCCCGGTAAGCTTGTTCCAGGAATGGGGGGAGCAATGGATCTGGTTACCGGTGCCAAAAAGGTCATTGTTGCGATGGAACACTGCGATAAAAACGGCAATTCAAAAGTCCTCAAAGATTGTACCCTACCGCTTACTGCCAAAGGCAAAGTAAGCCTGATAGTTACCGATATGGCTGTTTTGGAAGTATCCAGCGAGGGCTTGATACTAAAAGAAATCGCCGAAGGATATCATATCGAGGATGTAGTATCAGCAACCGATGCAGAGCTGATTATACCCGACACCATATCCTATTTTTGAGGTAATTGACGATATCCTGACGAAGGCAAATTCATATTAGGGGTATGGGGCAGCGTCCCATACCCCATAAATCAAAGCTCTTTATTTCTTTGCCAGATTTCGCAGTCTGGAATTGATATCCGCCTCAAATTCGACATCGGAGGCATCTGGATTGCGGGTTTTGATCCAAATACTACAGGGGGCTAAACCACATTCGGCACAGGTTTCAAAGCCTTTGTTGATTACACAGGAGTAAATCGGGCAGTGGCTTTGTCCATAATATTCAGCCCAGCTTACTTTACCCTCCAATTCAATGCATCCGTCACATTCAGTTTGATAGGCTTTGCAATCAGTTTGGCAGATCACGCCACATTTTGAGATCATATTAGCTCCAAATATCAATTTATTCCCAGCTTCCATCGAAAGAGGTTTATCTCTATCGCCCGCAAAGTCACAAAGTAAAAAATACCATTTGACAGGGTTACAGAAGCTATGCTATAGCATTTTTATACTGGCGCATTGTGTCAATGACCAATATTGCTGGCATTCCCCCATTTTTTAAACCAGCCTGATTTTCATTTGCCATGGTTCAAT